>DATIWG010000096.1:0-87229 GCA_035519555.1 Nitrosotalea sp.
CTCCCCCAGTCGGCGGACAACCGGCCCCGTACCGACCGCAGCCCCGCACTCCCCCAGTCGGCGGACAACCGGCCCCGTACCGACCGCAGCCCCGCACTCCCCCAGTCGGCGGACAACCGGCCCCGTACCGGCCGCACGCCCGTCGCGTGATGCGAGTAGTCATCGCGGGAGGCGGCACCGGGGGCCACACGAGCCCGGGCCTCGCGGTCGCGGCCCGTCTCCGCGAAACCGGCGCCGAGGTCCACTGGATCGGCAGCCGACAGGGCATCGAAGCTCGCCGGGTGCCCGAGGCGGGCCTGCCGTTCCACACGATCCCGGTGGGCAAGCTCCGCCGCTACTGGGACTGGCAGAACGTGCCGGACCTGGCGGTGCGCGCACCCGCCGGCCTGGCCCAGGCCTGGCGCCTGCTCAGACGCCTCCGGCCCTCGCTGGTCTTCGCCACCGGCGGCTTCGTGGCCCTGCCGCCCGCGCTGGCGGCGCGCGCGCTCGGTATCCCCCTCGTCATCCACGAGCAGACCAGCGTGCCCGGGCTCGCCAACCGGGTGGCCGGTCGCTTCGCGCGGCGGATCGCGCTGACCTTCCCGATGAGCGGCGACGAGTTTCCTCGTGAGCGAACCGTGCTGACCGGCAACCCGCTGCGGCCCGAGCTGCGCGGGGGCAGCCGCGCCGAGGCCTGCCGCCGGTTCGAGCTCGATCCCGCGGCGCCGATCGTGTACGTGACCGGCGGCGCCCTCGGCTCTCACCGCCTCAATCGCGACGTCGGCCTGGCGCTGCCCCGGCTCCTGGAGATCTGCCAGATCATCCACCAGTGCGGCGACAACAAGGCGACCGGCGACCGCGCCTGGCTCGCGGAGCGCGCGCGGGAGCTGCCCGAGGCGCTGCGGCACCGGTACGCGCTGCACCCGTACGTGGGCCCCGAGCTGCGCGATGTCTACGCGGCGGCCGCGCTCGTGATCGGACGCAGCGGTGCCGGCACCGTCAACGAGTGCTGCCAGCTCGGCCTCCCGGCCCTGTACGTGCCGCTGCCCGGCACCAGCGGAGACGAGCAGACGGCCAACGCACGGCTCGTGGAGGCCACGGGAGGCGCCGTGGTCTTCCCTCAGGTCTCGCTGACCCCGGATGGGCTCATCGACGCGGTGGTGCGCCTCCTGGCGGACCCGGCGGCCCTGACCGCGATGGGCGAGCGCGCGCGGAGCCTCGCGCAGCCCGACGCGGCGGATCGGATCGTGCGCGTGCTCATCGAGGTCGCGGGCGCGCCGCGATGAGCCGATGATCGCCTGGCTCGTGCTGCTGCAGGCCTCGCTCACCATCGCGGTTGCCGGCCCGGCGACGTCGCCCGAGTATCTGCCGCTGCACGTGGCGCAGGCCGAGGGGCTCTTCGCCGCCCAGCGGCTCGACGTCACGCTGCGGTCGTTCCGCTCCGATTCCGGAGCGGCGGAGGCGCTGGCCGCGGGCCAGGTGCAGCTCGCGGCCACCTCGCTCGAATCGGCGCTGCGGCTCGGCACCGTGGACGGCCGCCCGCCGGGACTCGTCTGGGGATTCACCGCCGCGACGCCGGTCGCGCTCCTGGTGAACCCGTCGAGGGTGGAAACCATCCGCTCCCCCGGAGACCTCATCGGCCAGACCGTGGCCGTGCCCGCGCCCGGCACCCCGGAGGACCAGGCGCTCGCCTTCCTGCTCGCCCAGGCCGACGTGCTGCCGAGCCGGGTGACCATGCGAAGCCTGGGCGAGCGCGGCGCGGCCCGGGCGCTCGCGGGCGGCGAGGTGGCGGCCGCGATGCTGAGCGAGCCGTACGTGACGAAGCTGGTCCAGGACGGGGTGGCCGTCATCGCGGTGGACCTGCGCACCGCCAAGGACGCGGCCGCATGGCTGGGCGGCCCGACCGTCAACGCGGCCCTGTTCGCGCGGGCCGGCGCCGCGCTGGACGCGGCGACCCTGCGAGGGCTCGGCGCCGCGCTGCAGGCCGCGCTGGCGCGCGTGCTCACGGCGGAGCCGGACTCGCTCGCCGCCCGGCTGCCCGCCGCGGTGGTCGGCGCGCCGGCCGACTTTGTCCTGCGGCTCCAGAGCGCCCGCGAGCTCTTCCTGCCCGGCGGCCGCGTGAGCGTCGAGGCGCTCGAGCACAGCCTCGACCTGATCCGGGGCCGTGGGCCGCTGCCGGTGAAGGTGAAGATGCCGAGGTCGTCCGAGCAACTCCTGCTGCAGGAGCCGGCGACGCCCGAGCCGCGCTAGGCTAGCGCAGGCCGCGGCGCTCGAGCAGCGCCCGCGTGGTGGTGAGCGGCAGGCCCACCACGTTCGTGAAGCAGCCGTCCACCGCCGCCACCAGCCGCCCGCCGAGGCCTTGCACCGCGTAGCCGCCGGCCTTGTCGAGCGGCTCGCCGGTCGCGACGTAGGCCTCGATCGCCGCCTCGTCGTAGTCGGCCATCCGTACCCGGCTCGTCACCGACGTCGTCTCCTGTCGGGGCGTCACGCCGAGGGCCTCCACCTCGACCACGGCGAGGCCGGTGATGACCTCGTGCTCGCGGCCCCGGAGCTCACGAAGCATCCGGGCGGCGTCGGCCGGGTCCCGCGGCTTGCCGAGCAGGCGGCCACCCAGGACCACCTCGGTATCGGCGGCCAGGATGACGGCCGGCGCCCGGCCGGCCCGGCCGAGCTCCGCGGCGACGGCGAGCGCCTTGGCCAGCGCGACGGCGGCGATGGCCTCGGCCGGCGAGAGAGGAGGGTGCTCCTCGGGGATGTGGCTGGCGAGTACCTGGAACGGGATACCGAGCCGCCCCAGCAGCTCCCGACGCCGCGGAGAGGCCGAGGCCAGGACGAGGACCGGCGTGCTCAGGGAGTGGGTCAGGTAACGATCAGGGGGTTCTTGTCGGTGATGACCCGGTCGTTCTTCTCGATCGACACGCGCAGGAACTTGGGGAGGTTGAACGAGTGCAGGTGCGCGTGCCCGTCCCAGTAGCCGAGCTGCTTGGGGTCCAGCCGCTCGGCGATCAGCCGGTCGACGTCGGCCGCCGACTGCTTCCGGGGGTCGGTGCCCTTGGAGGCCAGGATGAAGCCCCAGGGGGTCCCGAAGCAGGAGATGAAGCTCTGGTACGGCGCCACGACCGGGAAGACCTCCTGGAGCGTGCGGTTCACCGCCCCGTAGAAGAAGACCTCGTTGACCTTGGTCATGCCCGCCTGCATGGTCATGACCCCGTGCTCGGTCAGGCGGTCACGGATCAGCGTGTAGAACTCCTTGGTGAAGAGCAGGCACGCCGGCCCCTCCTCGAGTGGCTCCACCAAGTCGACGACGATCAGGTCGAAGCGGTCGGTGGTCTTCTCCAGGTAGGCCCGGGCGTCCTCGTGGAGGAGCCGCGTCCGGGGGTCGTCGAAGGCCCCCTGGTGCATCTCGGGCAGGTGCTTCTTGCACTCCTCGACCACCTCGCCGTCGATGTCGACCATCAGGCAGTCGGTGATCGTCTTGTACCTGAGGATCTCCCGGACCGTGGCTCCCTCGCCCCCGCCGATGACCATGGCCCGCTGGGGCCGGGGGTGGGCCAGCAGGCCCGGATGCACCAGGGTCTCGTGGTAGATGAACTCGTCGGCCTGACTGGACTGGATCCGTCCGTCCAGCACCAGACACTTGCCGTACGAGTGGGTGTCCATGATCTCCATGAACTGGAACTTCGTCTGGCGGGTGATGATCGTCCGGGCGATGGCGTGCATGTGCCCCTCGACCGGCGTGGTGGTCTCGAAGAACCACTTGTACTGAGGTGTCGCCATCGGCCGATCAGCCGCGAGTGGTGACGACGGGGGCCCCGGCCGGCTTGTGCAGGAGCGGCCGGCCGTGGTTCACGAAGATGCCGCGCTGGAGCTCTACCACGGAAGTCCGGGTCGCCCCGAACTGCTCCACGAGGTAGTCGGCCGCCACCTGAGGCTGGAGCACGTCGCCGCACGAGAACACGTCGACCGCGGCGTAGCGGTATTCCGGCCACGTGTGGATCGCCAGGTGCGACTCGGCGATGACGACGACTCCGCTGATGCCGAACGGGTTGAACTCGTGAAAGACGACGTCGACGATGGTGGCCTGAGCCCGCTTGGCCGCTTCCACCATGGACGCCTTCACGGTGTCCAGACTGTTGATGGCCTCCGCGTCGCAGTCGAACAACTCGAGCAGCAGGTGACGCCCCAGTGCTTGCACTCTTCCCTCCTCCCGTGTTGTCGTGCTTCTCTCCGGCGAATTTTTCTCTAGCCGCCGGATTTTTCTGCACTGTGGGGCCATTTTTTTTCCATTGCAAGAAAAAAATGCAGTTTTCCGGCCGCGTTGGGAGCCGCCACGAGCGCTCTCAGAGCCGCCAGAGCCGCCGTGCGAAGGCTCCGCGGGGCCGCCGAGCGCCTCCCGCTTACAACTTTTCTCTTGCGTTCGTCGGCCCAGCCGCTACGATGAGCGGGAAATTCACGATGTATTTGCAGTGAACGCGACGAGGAGGAGTGAATGCATTTCGCACCGGTGACCAAGGCGGCAGGTACCGCCGGTAGTGCCGAAGGCTCGACCACACTCAACGCGTTCGACAATGCGCTGCTGGCGGCGGGCATCGGCAACATCAACCTCATCAAGGTTTCGAGCATCCTGCCGCCCGGCGTCGAGCTGGTGCCGCTGCCGGCGATCAAGCCGGGTGCGCTCGTGCCGACCGCCTACGCGGCCATGACGAGCGAGGTCCCGGGCGAGGTCGTGGCGGCCGCCGTCGGCTGGGCGCGGCCCGCGGATCCCGCCAAGAATGGCGTGATCATGGAATTCCACGACAAGGCCACGCGCGAGGAAGCCGAGCGGATGATCGTCCAGATGCTCGAGGAGGCCTTCCGGGTCCGGGGCGAGCGGATCCGGGACATGCAGGTCTTCGCGGCCGAGCACCGGGTCGAGCGGACGGGCTGCGCGCTGGCCGCCGTGACGCTCCTCTCCGAGGACGACCTCGTCTAGCGCCCGGGCGGGCGTGGGCTCTTGATCGCGGCTGAGCCCCGCTTCATCGCCTGTCGGGCCTCCCTCCAGGAGGCCCGGATCGCCCTCTTCGGCATCCCGTTCGAAGGCCGCGTCAACCTGCGCCGCGGGGCCGACCACGGCCCCCGCGAGCTCCGGCTGGCCTCGGACTCCATCGAGACCTATTCCCCGTTCCTCGGGCGCGATCTGGAGGACCTCTCGATCGCCGATCTCGGCGACTGCGAGCTGGGCGACGGCGGGCCCCGGGAGCAGCTGGCCCGGGCTCGGGACGAGATCCAGGGGTTCTGGCGGCCCGGGCTGGTGCCGGTGATGCTGGGCGGCGATCACACCGCCACGCTGCCGGTCATCGAGGTCCTCGCTCCGGCGATCCCGGACCTGCGAATCCTGCAGCTCGACGCTCACCCGGACCTGCGGGAGGAGTTCCTCGGCGAGCGCTACAACTACGCCTCGGCCATGGCCCGGGTGATGGACGTGGTCGCGCCCGAGCGCGTCTTCCAGGTGGGCATGCGCACCGGGGCCCGCGAGGAGTACCAGCGGAAGGCCCCGCACCTCTTCCCGGCCCACCAGATCCATCCGGTCGCAGCGGTACGCAGCCTGCTCCCGGACCTGCAAGACCACCCGCTCTATGTCACCATCGACGTCGACGTGCTCGATCCCTCCGAGGCGCCCGGCACCGGCGCGCCCGAGCCCTGCGGCATCACCGCGGCCGAGCTGGTCGAGATCGTCCGGCTGCTCCAGCCCTGCCGTATCGTGGGCACCGACCTCATGGAGGTCGCGCACGCCTGGGATCCCTCGGGGCGCACCGGCATCACCGCCTCGTGGATCCTCCGGGAGGCCATCCTGACCTGGTTCGCGCCGTGACCGCCCAGTACTCCGCTCCGCGCTACTACGAGATCGCCTTCGACATGAACCGGCGGCAGGAGGTGAACTTCCTCGTTCACTGCTTCCGCCGCTACGCGCGCCGGCCCGTCCGCCGCGTGCTCGACATCGCCTGCGGAACCGGGCCGCACCTGATCCGGCTGGCCGAGCGCGGCTACCAGATGTCCGGGCTCGACCTCTCGCCGCAGAACATCGCCTTCCTGCGCGAGCGGGCGGCCGCCCGCGGGTTCACGCCCGATCTGTTCGTGGCCGACATGACGCGCTACCGGTTGCCGAAGCCGGTGGACGCGGCGATCTGCATGCAGGACTCGCAGGGCCATCTGCTGACCAACGAGGCGCTGCTCGACCACCTGCACTGCGTGGCCCGGTCGCTCCGGAAGGGCGGCCTCTACGTCTTCGACCGGTACATGTGCTCTTCGTGGACGGATCCGGCCCGCCGCTGGTCCTGGACGCGCCGGCGCGGCAACGCCACCGTGCGCGCAACCTTCGAGGCCCTCAAGGACCTGAACCCGGTCACGCAGACGTTCTTCGAGGACATGGAGCTCGAGGTCCACGAGAACGGCACCCGGCACGTCTACCGCCAGCGCCACGCCTCCCGCATGGTCTTCCCGCAGGAGCTGAAGAGCCTGGTCCAGCTCGCCGGCGGCTTCGACCTGATCGAGTGGTTCTACGGCTTCAAGCCCCACCTGCGACTCGACGAGGCTCATCACCCGCTCCTGATGGTCGTGGTCCTGAGAAAGCGATAGCGCCTGGCCACGCTGATCCTCAAGCGCGGTGCCGAGCATCGCATCCGGGCCGGCCATCCGTGGATCTACCGCGGCGAGGTCGCCGACGTGAAGGGAACCTGGTCCGCCGGCGCCGCGATCGAGGTGACCGAATCCACCGGGCGCTTCCTCGGACGCGGCTTCTACAGCCCCCGCTCGTCCCTGGTCTGCCGGCTCCTCACTCGCGTCGACGAGCCCGTCGATGTCGCCCTGGTCCACAAGCGTCTCGGCGCGGCGCTGCGGTACCGGCAGGACGCCGGGCTCGTGTCGGCCGCCTACCGCCTCTGCTGGAGCGAGGCCGACGGCCTGCCCGGGCTGGTGGTCGACCGGTACGGGCCGGTGAGCGTCGTGCAGTGCCTCACGCTCGGCATGGCGCGCAACGCCGACTGGGTGCGCGAGGCGCTCCTGCGCCTGTTCCCCGGCGACGACATCGTGCGTCTGGACGACCCCACCGCGGCCCGGATCGAGGGCTTCGATCCGGTGCGCGAGAGCCGGGAGACCGAGCTGACGGTGGAGGAGGGCGCGGGGCGCTTCTCGGTGTCGCTCGGCGCCGGCCACAAGACCGGCCTCTATCTCGATCAGCGCGCCAATCGTCTGCTCGTGGCGGGCCTCGCCCGCGGGCGCCGGGTGCTCGACGCCTTCTGCTACGCGGGCGCCTTCGCCTGCCACGCGCTGCTGGGTGGCGCGTCGGCCGCGCTCCTCGTCGACTCCTCGGCGGACGCGCTCGCGCTGGCCCGCCGCAATCTGAGCCTCAACGCGGTCGAGGAGCGCGCCACGCTCCGCGAGGGCAACGCCTTCGACGCGCTCCGCGATCTCGAGTCACGCGGCGAGCGCTTCGGCGTGGTGGTCCTGGACCCGCCTCCGTTCACCCGGAGCAAGAGCGCCGTCGAGGCTGCGGCCCGCGGCTACAAGGAGATCAACCTGCGTGCCCTCCGCCTCCTGGAGCCCGGCGGGCTGCTCGCGACCTTCTCCTGCTCCCACCACGTCACGCCCGCTGTCTTCGAGGACATCTGCCGCCAGGCCGCCGGCGACGCCGGCGTCCGCCCCCGCATCCTCTCCACCCTCACCCAGAACCGCGACCACCCTGTCCTCCTCACCGTCCCCGAAACCCGCTACCTCACCGGCCTCCTCCTCGAAGCCCCCTGAGCGCCGCCGCCGGGGTCAGGTCTTGCATTACGACAAATCCCCGACCGCCGACCCACACACGCCGACCGCAGGGGCAAGTGAGCGACGACGCCGGGCCGGGGCCTCGCGCGCTAGCTTTCGCGGTAGAAGATCAGCAGCACGCCGATGAGAGCCAGCCCGATGGCCCAGACCGACCCTTGCACCCGCCGCCCGCCCTCGGGCAGCCGCAGCTCGAGCCAGCGCGTCCAGCCGATCAGGATCGCGAGCACGCCGAGCGGCGTGTGCGTCACCTCGAGGAGGAACTCGTCCTTGAGGTTCTGCGCGGCGTGCGAGTGCGAGAGGAGCAGCGCGCCGCCGACCGCGCAGAGCAGCGGGAAGACCAGCGCAGCCCGGCCTGAGCGCATCCGGCCGCTCCGCACCATCCACTCGAAGATGCCGAACGCGACGACCAGCAGCGTGAAGATCCGATGCTGCATCACCGTCGCGCCCAGCCAGCCCTCCCAGAAGCCCTCCGGCCCCAGCGGCCACGCGCCGGGGTCGTTACGGACCATCATGAACGCGGCCAGGGCCATGAAGACCAGCGGCCAGTGCCGCGCCCAGCGCGCGCGGCCAGTGGTGTGCAAGATGGCGAGCAGGCCCATCGTGAGCACCAGGAACCCCGACACGTGGTGGTTGAACTCGGACCAGGCGCGATCGGCGTCGTTGCGGGGGGCGTTGGGATCGTCGATCGGCATCTCCGACAGCGAGGGTGAGCGCAGGCTCGGCATCCGGGGCGTGAAGCGCTGGACCACTTCGGCGAACGTGGCCCGGTCCTGGGTCAGATCCACCGCGGGCGGCAACGAGGTGAGCGAGGCCGCCGCGAACATCACGGTGAGGCCCAGGCCGACCTCGACCTCCACAAAGCGGCGCATGGTCGCCTGGTCGGCGTGAGGCGCCCCGTCCATCCGGCGGATCGCGCGGGAGTTCAGGGCGCCCAGCGTGACCAGGCCGGCCAGCATCACGACCTTGGTCATCACCATCAGGCCGTAGGCGGTGCCATAGATGGCGGAGACGCTGTCGGCGTAGTACAGCGTGAGGCCCACGCCCGCCGCCACCAGGGCCACCACCGAGGTGAGCGCGAGATTCGAGAAGCGCCGCAGAAGGGCCACCGGCCACGGGCGCCCCTCGCGCCGGACCGCGGCCGCGATCAGATGGACGAGGCCGCCGACCCACACCATCGCGGCGACCTGATGGATCCCGTCGAGCACGAGGAGGATCCCGCGCGATTCGAGGCGGGCCGCGGCGTGACTGGTCCACGGGGCGGCCGCGACGACGGTGGCCGCGAGCAGCACCAGCGCGGCCCAGAGACCGCGCGCTCCGTCGCCCCGCCGGCGCAATCCCAGGGCGCAGATCACGATGGCCATCCCGACCGCGATGCGGACGAGGCTCACCTGGACGTACAGCGTCTCGACCGCGGCGAGCAGGGGCCAGACCGCGTCGTGGAGCAGCACGTAGAGCTCGCTCGCCAGCGCCACCGTCTGGCCGACCGCGAGGACGGCCGCGGCGATCGCGATCAGCAGGAGCGAGCGGGAGCGCACGGCGGGATCGCGGTCCGGGCCTGCGCCGCAGGGCCGCAGGACGAGCAGCACGAAGCACACGCCGCCGACGGCGACGGCCTGCGAGGAGAGGATCAGGCCGCGGAGGAGGACGTCGAGAAAGCCGGCCACGTCACGAGGCCCGTCGCCGCCCGGCGCCCCACCGGACCAGCATCATGAAGATCGGGGTGCCGAGAGCCACCGGGATCAGGAACCAGTGCGCCTTGCCGAAGCAGGCGAGGAGGATCACGAGGTAGATGAAATCACGGTTGGCCACCGCCTCGGCCAGCCGGGTGCCCGACGCCGACGCGACACCGCTTTGCTGGGAGACGAGGACCGCCGACAGCGCCGTCCCCGCCACCGCGAGCATGCCGAGCACCAGTGGCCAGTGCGCGCCGGTGGCCATGCTCCAGCCGACCGCCATGCAGGTGAAGACCGCGACGTGGACGAGGTTGTCGCTCCAGAAGTCGAGCCGGGCCCCGACCCGCGACTCGAGGAACTTCAGCCGGGCCAGCTCGCCGTCGCAGCCGTCGAGGACGGAGTGGGTCAGGAAGAGCAGGCTGCCCGCCACCTGGAGCAGCGGATTGACGGACAGGAAGAAGGGCGCCCCGCCCAGGCCCATCGCGAGGCTCACGAGCGTCATCACGTTCGGCGTGATCCGGGTGGACACGAGCCGCCGGGTCAGCGCCAGCGACACGCGGCGCTCGACGTGCCGGGACATGAAGCCTTCGGTGTCCTTGATCAAGCTGCGCAGGAGCCAGTCCTCGGCCGCCTTCGCTCCGCCCGCGCCTTCGAGCGCGAACCGGCCGGCGGGATCCTCGGTCTGGGCGACGTGCGCAAGGCGCCGGGACAGCGAGGCGACCAGATCGTGAGGCGCGCAGCCCTCGCCCGCCGACCGGAGCAGCTCGCCGCCCACCGCGCTCTCCACCGCCGCCACCATCGAGTGGTCGAGCGCGAGCGTCTCCCGCTCGAGCGGCATCTCGCGGAGCAGGCGCAGCCAGCGCGCCTGCGGCAGCACGTTCACGGGCAGCAGCACGAGCCGCTCGAGCGCGGCGGTGACGGGGTGGCCGTCGAGCACCGCCGCGCTCGTGCCCTCGAGCAGCCGCGCCTCCGGGCAGGCCCGCGGATGCACGAGGATCCGCTCGAAGCCGGCCCGCATCGCGGCGAGAACGATGCGGCGGAGCAGCGGCAGCCCGGCGATCACGGTCTCGGGAGGCACACCTCGGCCCGGGGGTGCCGGGAGCACGACCAGCACGCTCGGCACCGTGACCGCGGCCGACGCCGAGAGCGTCGTCACCGCGCCGATCCGACCGGCGCCGCCGGGAGCGGGCGGCGCTCGCCCCCCGCCCGGCTCGACTCCCGCGCGCCCTGCTCCACCGCGATGCAGACCGCCGCCTCGTCGAGGTTCTCGCTCGACCCGCGCGCGGCGCCGTCCCGCACGCGGCCGACGAACTCGTCGGCCACCGCGGTGAACCAATCCGGGTGCGCCGAGCCGTCGGACAGCGGGGGCGGGCATCGCCGCCGCTCCTCGCGGCCACCCGCCATGATGATCAGGGTGTCGTCCTCGATCTCGATCCGTCCCGCGGTCCCGATCACCCTCGCCTGGTTCTCCCGCGTGTCCGCGGCCCACGTCAGCACGATGTCGGCGACCGCGCCCTCGAAATGCAGGTGCACCGTCGCGGTGTCCTCGACCGCGAAGCGATGGTGCCGGCGCGTCTCGAGCCGGGCGCTCACCGCCTCCGGGCGGGCCCCCACCCAGCGTGGGATCACGTAGGAGACGTGCCAGCCGTGGTCGGTGAGCACGCCGCCGCCGCCGATCTCCGGGTCGACCCGCCAGCCGTCGCCGTTGGCGGCCACCGCCGGCTGCGTGCGCAGCGTCTGCCAGACCACCTCGCGGACCACGCCGATGCGGCCCGAGCGGATCGCCGCGTCGGTGGCGCGCACCAGCGGCGCGTGGTGCCAGTTGTGCACGGTGTGGAAGACCACGCCGGCGGCCCGCGCGCGCGTGACGAGCCGATCGAGCACGGCGAGCGAGCCGACCAGCGGCTTCTCGCAGAGCACGTGGAGCGAGCGGCCGAGCGCGGCCTCGATCAGGGCCGCGTGGCTCGACGGGGGCGTGCAGATGTCGACGAAGTCGAGATCGTCAGAGCCCAGCAGCGACTCGACCGAGTCGTGCCAGCGGGCCTCGGGCAGCGCGCTCCGGCACGCGGCCTCCCGCCCCGGGCTCGCGTCGGTGGCGGCCACGATGACGCTGTCGGCCCGCTCCCGCCAGCCGGGCAGGTGGCCGTGCACCGCCACGTTCCCCAGCCCGATGACGGCGCCCCGCAGCCTCCTAGTCCCGCCCATGGCGCCGCAGCACCGCTCCGAGGGCCTCGTCCAGGATGGCCAGTCCGGCCCGAGCGGTCTCCTCGCTGATGACCAGCGGCGGGTTGATCCGGACCGTGGGCGCGTAGGTCATCGAGAGGAGGCCGCGCCGTAGACACTCCTGGTAGAGGTCCCGGGTGATCGCCCGGTCCAGCGGCTTGCGGGTCTGCCGGTCGTCGACCAGCTCGATACCCAGCAAGAGCCCCCGCCCCCGCACTTCGCCGACCGTGCGGTACTTCTCCTTCAGCTGCTGCAGCTCGGTGAGCATGACCGCACCGACCCGGTCCGCGTTCTTGACCAGATCCTCGTTCAGGATGATCTCGAGCGCGGCGAGCCCCGCCGCCGAGGCGAGCGGATTGCCGCCGTAGCTGGACGAGCTGAAGCTCGGATTCGACCAGGGCTTGGCCCCCGTGAGGGCGTCGGTGGAGACCACCGCGGACAGTGGAAAGCCGCCCCCCACGCCCTTGCCCACCGTCATGATGTCGGGGACGATCCGCTCGTGATCGGTGCCCCACATGGACCCGGTGCGCCCGAAGCCGGTGATCATCTCGTCGGCGAAGAACAGCGCGCCGTGATCCTTCGCGACCGACTGGATGGCCCGCAGGAAGCCGTCGGGCGGGATCACGTTGCCCGCGGTGCCCTGGATCGGCTCGACGATGATCGCGGCGATCTCGCCCGCGGTCTGGTAGCGGATGACGTCGCGAACGTACTCCGCGCACGCGATCCCGCAGTCGGGGTAGCGCAGCTTGAGCGGGCAGCGGTAGCAGTCGGCGTAGGGCGTCGAGTACTGGCCGGGCAGGAACGGACCCTGGTGATGCTTGAAGTCGCTGCCGAGCAGGCCCAGCACGCCCCCGGTCTTGCCGTGGAAGCCGCCCCAGAACCCGATGATCTCTTGCCGCCCGGTCGCCGCCTTGGCCAGGCGCAGGGCCGCCTCCACCGCCTCCGCGCCGCCCGAGAAGAGCTGGATCCGGGTGAGCCCTTCCGGCGTGACCGAGGCCATCAGCTCGAGGAAGCGCGCGCGGGTCTCGGTGGTGAAGCTGCCGAAGGTGAGCCGCTCCACCTGACGCTTGAGCGCCTCGACGTAGTGCGGGTGGCAGTGGCCCACGCTGCCCACCGCGATGCCCGCGATGAAGTCGATGTACTCGTTGCCGTCCTCGTCGTAGAGCTTCGACCCGCTCCCCCGGGCCATCGCGAGCCCGGAGTAGAGAGCGAACGACTGGTAACCCGGCGCGATGTGGCGCGCCTCGCGCGCCACGATCTCACGCGAGCGGGGACCCGGCTCGCGCGGCGCGCTCATCGCCCGCCCCTCCGCGGCCGGGGAGCCCCGAAGCGCAGGGCCAGGTACGAGGCGATCACCGGCGCGGCCTCGTCGCGATACAGGGCGAAGCTCGGCCACGCGTTGAGGTCGAGGAGCACGAGCGCGCCGTCCGCGGAGGCGATCGCGTCACCGCCGTAGACCTCGAGCCCGAGGGCCGAGGCGGCCCCCCGCACCAGCCGGGCGAGACGGGCCTCGTCGAAGGGGTGCCCGCTCAGGCGCTGATCCTTGTGGTAGAACCAGCGGAACCACGCGGGGGCGCCGTCCGCGCCACCTCCGCCACCGACGCCGTAGAACTTGATCAGGTCGCCCGCGACGTGGGGCTGAAGGACCGCGGTCGTCATGCCGCGCGCGGCGAGCCCGGCCAGCGCCGAGGCGACCGCGCGCTCGCTGTCCGCGAAGACCACGTCGCCCTCCTGGGTGTTGTGGACGTCGGGCCGCTTGACCCAGAGCGGGGTGCGCGCGCCCACCTCCACGCCCTGGGTGGACACGATCCGGCTCTCGATGAACGGGACGTTGGCCTCGCGCAGCTGCGCGATCATCCGCTCCCGATAGGTGTTGAGCACCGCCATCGGCGCGTTGACCTGGCGCACGCCGCGCTCCTGCCAGCCGAGCAGGATCCGTAGCGCCTCCATGCGCTCGCACATCAGGAACACGCCGTCGGGCGGCTCCTCGCCGGCCCCGAGCTCCTCGGGCGCCTTCAGCTCGACCTGCGCGCCCCGGCCCTCCAGATGCTTGGCGGTCAGGCGCAGGATCTCGGCGTCGTCGCTCTCGCGCCCCGGCGAGTGCTCGCGCTCGCGAAAGAGGCCCCAGTATCTCGGCTCGCTCACCCCACGTCCTCCCCTCGGCTCATGCGCGTCCCACCCGCTTGCCCGCGAGCGCTTCCGCGCTGGCCACGTCTTCTCTCCGGTCCACGTCCACCACCGTCTCGATGATCGCGCCGTACATCGGCTCCCCCTGCGTGAGCAGCCAGCCGAGGTACTCGCGGAGACGTCCCAGCGCCGGCATCGGCTCGATCCGCCGCGCCCGGTCGGAGACCCGGTACACGCCGGCGGTCACGAGGCCGCCCCGCGCGTCGCCGAGTCCCGTCACCCTCCCGTCGGCCCCGAGCGTCACCCACAGCGGCTTCTCGTCGGAGACGAACGGCGTCACCGCCAGCACCGTCGCGTCGTCCGGACGCCGCGCGGCCTCCGCCGCGAAGTTCGCGAAGTCTTCGGGCGCGCACCACGCGTCCACCGTCGAGACGAGCATCGGTCCCGCCGGGCCCCGCCCGGTCACCTCGCGGAAGCTCTCGAGCGAGGAGGCGGTGGTCTTCACGATGAAGTCGACGTCGAGCGCGGGGCGATGCGCGCGTACCCACTCGACGCACTCCCGCTCGTCCTCGTTCACGATGATGGTGATCGAGGTGACGCCCGCCGCCTCGAAATTGCGCAGCACCGCGCCGATGAGGGGCACGCCGGCCACCTCCACCAGCGGCTTGGGCGCGGTGAACCCGTCCCGGCGCAGGCGACTGCCCTCGCCCGCCGCGATGATCCCGCCCCGCACCGCCCCCCCCATCAAAGCAGCAACGCCTCCACATCTTGAAATGTCTGGATCATCGCATCGCCCGGGCAGCACGGCCCGCCGGGCGGCGCCGGCTCTCCGGTCAGCCAGATGTGACGCATGCCGAGCGCCCGTGCGCCCGCCATGTCCCGCGCCGCCGAATCGCCCACGAACACGGCGTCCGCTGGCATCACCCCGAGCCCGTCCAGCGCCTTCATGAAGATGCGTGGATCGGGCTTGGAGATCCCCACTCGCTCGGAATCGACGATGACGCCGAACAGGGGCCGAATCGACACATTATGGCACACCGTTTCGAGGTTGCCATAGAAGTTGGACACGATGCCGAGGCGATAGCGAGGGCGGAGCCGCGCGAGCAGCGCGTAGTTCCGCTGCAGATGGCGATGCGCGTCGGCGAGGAAGCGCGCGGCGACGCGCGCGGTGACGCGCGCGTCGCGCACCGCCAGCGCGGCCGCGATGCCGTCCGCGAGGCGCCGCACCGTCTCCTCGAAGGAGAGCGTGGTCGGGATCGCACCGACGAGAGCGTCGTCCGCCGCGTAGAAGACGGGATCGAACGCCTCCCGGCTCTCCGCCGCCGCCTCGTCGCGCCAGAGCCGGTAGAATCGCTCCTTCCACGCCAGCCCGTCGGCGTCGAGGGTTCCGCCGAAGTCGAGCAGCACCGCGCGGGGACGCTCAGACAGGCGCGACCTCCACCGCTGCGTCGAAGGCGGCCTGGCCCGCCGAGAACCCGAACACGTCCACCGCCGCGTCGGGAATGCACGACTCCCCCGCGGTCAGCCGGTTGAGCCCGTCCCAGCCGTCGCGCATCCACACGGTGCGCGCGGGCACGCGATCGGTGACGAGGGCCCGCGCGCGCAGCTCGCCGCGCTCGTTGTACACGCGGATGTCGGCGCCGTCGGCGACGCCGCGCGCGGCCGCGTCGGCGGGCGAGATCCAGAGCGCGGGCCCGCTCTCCAGCGCGGCCAGCGACGGCAGCGCGCGCCCGTGGTCGTAGAAGCCGTGGAAGTGGCCGAGGGTGCGGCCCTGGCGCAGCGACAGCGGGAAGCGCGAGGCCGGCGGCGGCTCGTGCACCGGCAGCGGGGACAGCCCGAGGCTCTCCGCGCGCGCCGAGTAGAACTCCACCTTGCCGGACGGCGTCGGAAAGGCGAGATCCGGGTGCCCGACGGGCGAGACCCGCAGAGCCCGCCGGCCGTTCTCCGCGCGCAGCGCGGCCACGGTGGCGTGGCCGGTAGCGGGGTGATCCAGGATGGCATCCAGCGGGCCCTCCGGGCCCGCCCAAGGGTAGAAGTCGGCGATCCCCAAACGGTCCGCGAGAGCGCGCAGGACCCAGGCGCCGGTGCGCGCTTCTCCGGCCGGCGGCAGCGCGGGCTCCATCAGGTAGAGATGGGTATTGGTGGCCTTGCAGCCGATCTCCTCGACCCACGCGGTGCCGGGCAGCACGACGTCGGCGAAGCGGCGCGCGGTGTCGTTCCAGAAGAGATCGTAGCTGACGATCAGGTCCTGCCGTGCGAGCGCCCGCTCGAGGCGGCCCGTATCCGCGTACGACGAGAGCATGTCGGTGCCGAAGAGCAGGAGCGCCCGCACGGTGCCGTCCTCGAGCGCCTCGGTGACCCGCGACATCTGGTTCGGGACGTAGCGACCGGGCGGCCGGCGCGCGGGCTCCGAGATGTCGGTGAGGCCGTGGCCGTGGCCCTTGCTGCCGTGCCGCGGGCCGAGGCCGCCGCCGGGAATGCCGAGGTTGCCGGTGAGCGCGGGCAGGCACGACACCGCGCGCGCGCCCTGCCAGCCGTTGACGCCCTTGTGCATGCTGCTGCCGCCGAGGACGATCATGGCCGGCCGCGTCGCCGCGTAGCGCCGGGCCAGCGCCACGATCGCGGCCGCGGCGAGACCGGTCTCCGCGGCGGCCCACTCCGGCGTGTACCGGCGAACGTGGGCCGCGAGGGCGTCGAACCCGACGGTGTGGTCCGCCACGAACTGCCGATCGCAGAGGCCCTCGGCGATCAGCACGTGCATCAGCCCCAGCGCGAGCGCCGCGTCGCTGCCCGGCCGCAGGATCAGCACCTCGTCCGACTGGGCCGCCGCCTCGGTCCGTCGTACGTCGATGGTGACCACGTGGGCGCCGCGTCGGCGCGCGTTCACCAGATGCCGTCCGGTATTCGGCTGGCTCGCGAGGTTGGCGCCCCACAGGAGGATGAGGTCGGCGTGGGCGCCCATGTCCTCCTTGGTGTTGGTCTCGAGCGGGCCGGTGAGCCCGATCCCGAACCCGCCGAGTCCCCAGCAGATCATGGTCGGCGCCCACCACTGGCAGCCCCAGAGGTTGGCGAAGCGCCGCAGCAGCTCCGAGTTGACCCGCGTGCCGTAGTTGCTGGCGAAGAAGCCGTGCCCGGACCAGAGCCCGACCGCCTCGCGCCCCACCGCCTGCGCGCCCGCCGCGATACGGTCGAGCGCCTCGTCCCAGGCGACCTCCCGGAAGGCCTGATCTCGACGATCGCGGGCGAGCGGGCGCAGGATCCGCTGCGGGTTGTCGATGATCTCGCGCGAGGCGTGACCGCGCACGCACAGGAAGCCGCGGCTGTCCGGATTGTCGGGATCGCCCGCGACCTCGAGAAGCCGCCCGTCCTCGACGGTGACGAGCATGCCGCAGAGGGTGGGATGGCAGTTCATCGGGCACATCGTGCGCACGATGCGCCGGCCGGATGCTCCGTCCGGGTGGTCCCGGCGCCGGGTCACGACAGCCCGATCGAGCGGCGCGCCCGCGCCACGCTCGCTTCCAGCCGGCGGTGGTCGTCGTCCCCGATGTCGCCGAGGTCCTTGGCGAAGCGCAGCGTCGTCCGGATCTGGTTGAGGGCCCGGATCACGTCGTGCTTTTCACCGCCGGCGCCCCGCTGCATCGCGGTCAGCGCGGCCTGCTCGAGATCGCGGCCCACCGACTCGCGCGCCATCGGGGAGAAGGCCCGGGCCGCCCGGAAGATCTCCAGGGCGAGGTCGTAGAGGAGGTTCTGGGGCGACGCGGTGGCCGCCCCCGCGCTCTCGACGGCGGGCGTCGGCGCCGCCGTCGCCTGCGCCATCATCTTCTCGACGGCCCGGCCGAGGTAGGCGAAGTCTACCGGCTTCAGCGTGTAGTCGAATGCCCCCATCTCGATGGTCTGCTTGGCGAGCTCGATGTCGTCGTTGGCGCTGATCATCAGGATCCCCACCCGCTGATCGAAGCTTCGGATCCGCCGCAGGACCTCGACGCCGTCCATGCCCGGCATCCGGACGTCGAGGAGGATCACGCTCGGCTTCTCGAGATCGAGCTTCGCCAGCGCCTCGATGCCGCTGTGGGCCACCACCACGCGGTACCCCTGCTCGGTCAGGTAGTCGGAGAGCAGCTGGGCCATCCTGGCCTCGTCGTCCACCACGAGGATCGTGCCGCCGCGCTCGGACATCCTTGACCTCCGTTGGGGCCTCGACCTCCCCTGGGGGGCGGGGACCCGAGGCCCCGTGACGGCCCCCGGCTAACCCTGGGCCATCCGCTCCACCCAGCCGGGTACCGAGGCCAGGGCGTCATCGAGCTTCGCTGCGTCCTTGCCTCCGGCCTGGGCCAGGTCGGGACGGCCACCGCCGCCCCCGCCGACCATCTTGGCGATCTCCTGCACGAGGCGGCCGGCCGGGAAGCGCTTCGTCAGGTCCTTCGACACCGCGGCGACCAGGCTCACCTTGCCGTCCGTCGCGCTGCCGAGCAGGATGATCCCCGTCGGCAAGCGGTCGCGCAGCGTGTCCACGACCGCGCGCAGGCCGTCCGGGTCGAGCCCGTCGAGGCGCGTGACCAGCACCGGTACGCCCGCCACCTGCTTCGCGGCGGCCGCGAGGTCGTGGGCCTGGCTCCGCGCCAGCTTGGTCTCGAGCTGGGCGAGCTGCTTCTCGAGGCGCTTCTGGTCCTCCAGCAGCGCGGCGAGACGACGGGGCAGCTCGAGCGGCGGGATCTTGAGCAGGCCGGCCGACTCGCGGAGCGCCGCCTCCTCGCGTCCCACGTGCGCGAGCGCGGGCTCGCCGGTGACCGCCTCGATGCGCCGCACGCCGGAGGCCACCGCGCCCTCGGCGGTCACCTTGAAGAGCCCGATCTGGCCGGTGGCGTCGAGGTGGGTGCCGCCGCACAGCTCGGTGGAGAAGTCACCGATGCGGATCACGCGCACGCGGTCGCCGTACTTCTCGCCGAACAGGGCCATCGCCCCGCTCCGCAGCGCCTCCTGCAGGTCCATCTCGGCCGGGCTCACCACGACGTTGGCCTGGACCTGCTCGTTGACGAGGCTCTCGACGGTCTCCACCTCGCTGTCCTTCATCGACGCGCCGTGGGAGAAGTCGAAGCGCAGGTGATCGGGCGCGACTAGCGAGCCCGCCTGCGCCACGTGGGTGCCCAGCACCTTGCGGAGCGCGGCGTGCAGCAGGTGGGTGCCGGTGTGGTGCTGCCGCAACCCCTGCCGGCGGCGCGACTCCACGCTGACCGCGACCTCCTCGCCTTCGCGCAGCTGTCCCCGGGTCACCGCCACCCGGTGCACGATGAGCTGGCTGCCGCGGTAGTAGGTGTCCTGGATCTGCCCCTGGCCCTCGCGGCCGACCACCGAGCCGGTGTCGCCCTGCTGGCCGCCCGACTCCGCGTAGGCGGGCGTGCGGTCCAGGATGATCTCCACCGTCTCGCCCTGCCGCGCCTCGCGGCGTCGCTGCCCGTCGGCCACCATCGCGAGGATGCGCGCGGGCGCGGCGAGCGATCCATAGCCGACGAACTGCGGCTTGACGAGCTCGCTCGAGAGCCGCTGGTAGATCGCCACGCTCGGATCGCCGCTCTCGCCTCCTCCGAACGACGCCCCCGCGCGGGCGCGCTCCCGCTGCGCTTCCATCTCGGCGTCGAAGGTCCGCTGGGTCTCGGGCGTGACCCGCCAGCCCGCGTCCTCGAAGACCTCCTGGGCCAGATCCGACGGGAAGCCGTGGGTGTCGTAGAGCGTGAACAGGAAGCGACCGTCCACGTTCTTGGGGACGTCGCGCTGGTGCGCCTCCAGGTACTCGCGGATCTTGGCCATGCCGAGGTCGAGCGTCTCCGCGAAGCGCTCCTCTTCCTGGCGCACCGTCTCGGCCACGCGCGCCTGCGCGTCCCGGATCTCCGGGTAGGCATCGCCCATCACCGCGATCACGCGGCCGGTCACGTCCCACAGGAAGGGCGCCTCGAGCCCCAGCATCCGGCCGTGCCGCATGGCCCGGCGCATGATCCGCCGCAGCACGTAGCCGCGCCACTCGTTCGACGGGGTGACCCCGTCCGTGATCAGGAAGGTGGCGGCGCGGGCGTGGTCCGCGATCACCCGCATCGACACGTCCGCCTCCTCGTCGCCCCCGTAGGCCTTGCCGGAAAGCTCCTCGACGCGCGTGATGAGGGGCCGGAGCAGGTCGGTGTCGTAGTTGGACTGCTGGCCCTGGAGCACCGCCGCGACCCGCTCGAGCCCCATGCCGGTGTCGATCGACGGCTTGGGCAGCGGCGTCATCCTCCCGCTCGCATCGCGGTTGTACTGCATGAACACGAGGTTCCAGATCTCGAGCCACCGGTCGCAGTCGCACGCCGGCCCCAGGCAGGCCCCTCCGGCCGCCTCCTCCGCGCACGGCAGGTGGTCACCCTGGTGGAAGTGCACCTCCGAGCAGGGCCCGCAGGGACCGGTGTCGCCCATCGCCCAGAAGTTGTCCTTCTCGCCGAGGCGGAGGATCCGGTCCTCGGTCAGGCCCGCCACCCGCTTCCAGAGCGCGAAGGCATCGTCGTCGTCGATGAAGACGGTGGCCTTGAGCCGGTCCTTGGGCAGCCCGAACTCCACCGTCAGGAGCTCCCAGCAGAACCGGATCGCGTCTTCCTTGAAGTAGTCGCCGAAGGAGAAGTTCCCGAGCATCTCGAAGAAGGTGTGGTGCCGGGCGGTGCGGCCCACGTTCTCCAGATCGTTGTGCTTGCCTCCCGCGCGGACGCACTTCTGGGCCGTGGTCGCCCGCACGTATTCGCGCGTCTCCTCTCCCAGAAAGACCGACTTGAACTGGACCATGCCCGCGTTCGTGAAGAGCAGCGTGGGGTCCTGGGCGGGGACCAGGGGCGACGACCGCACCACGGTGTGGCCGCGGCGCCGGAAGTACTCGAGGAATCGCGCTCTGATCTCGCCCCCGGTCATAGGAGCGATATTATACGCCGCCGTCCTCCTCGGTGGCGGGGAGGTCGCCCCCGCGGTCGACGAGCAAGGCGGAGACGGCGTGGCGGACCGCGGAGGCCGGGTAGCCGCGCCTCAACAGGTAGTCGGTGAGTCGGGTGGCGGCCCGGGCGGCCTGGCGGCCGCGAAGCAGGGCCGGCAGGCGGCGCCGCGCGGCCTCGAGCGCCCGCTCGGACTCGCCGATCTCTTCGAAGGCCGCCACGATCGCGGCCTCCACCATCTCGCGAGGAATGCCCTTGGCGGCCAGCTCCTGCCGGAGGCGGCGGCTGCCGATCCGGCGGCCGCGAGCTCGCGCCTCGGCCCACCACCGGGCGAAGGCCTGATCATCGACGTACCCGCGCCCGGTGAGCTCGGCCACCACCGCCTGGGCGACCTCGGCAGGCGCCCCGCGACGGCGGAGGCGGCGGGTGAGCTCGCGGCCGCTCCAGGATTTGCGGGCCAGAAGATCGAAGGCCGCCAGCTTGGCGGCCTTCTCGGTGAGCGTCGGCTTCGGGCGCGGCTCCCCGGAACGGCGGGTCCGGCGCGCCGGCACTCGGCTAGGCCCGTTTGACGAAGGGGCTCCGCGCAGCCGGAGCAGCCGACGCGGCGCCGCCGGTGAGGCTGGCCGGCTGGGCCGGGGGCGTGTGGGTGGATGCGGTGCTGCTGCCACCCGGGTGCTCCCAGGTCATCTCACCGGTCGAGAAGATGCCCTTCACCTTCAGGTCGAAGTCGTCCGGGTTGGTGGCCGCGTCGCGCGCGGTTTCGTACGTGACCAGCTCCTCGCGATAGAGCTGCAGCAGCGACTGGTCGAAGGTCTGCATCCCGTACTGGGCAGTGCCGGCCGCGATCACGCTCGGGATCTGGGGGGTCTTCTCCGCTTCCCGGATGCAGTCGCGGATGAGGCCGGTGGCGATCATGATCTCGACCGCGGGCACGCGGCCCCGGCCGTCGGCGCGCACCACGAGGCGCTGCGAGACAATGCCCTGGATGACGGAGGCGAGCTGGCCCCGGATCTGATCCTCCTGGTGCGGGGGGAACATGGAGATCATCCGGTTGATGGTCTCCGCCGCGTTCAGGGTGTGGAGCGTCGAGAGCACCAGGTGGCCGGTCTCCGCCGCGTGAAGACCGACTTCCATCGTCTCCACGTCGCGCAACTCGCCGACCAGCATGATGTCGGGGTCTTCACGGAGGGCAGCGCGCAGAGCCTGGGCGAAGTTCACCGAGTCGTGACCGATCTCCCGCTGGCTCATCACGCACTTCTTGTCCTGGTGCACGAACTCGATCGGGTCCTCGATCGTGACGATGTGGTCGTTCCGGCTGCGATTCATGAAATCGATCATGGACGCGAGGCTGGTGGACTTGCCGGATCCCGTGATGCCGGTGACCAGGATCATTCCGCGGCGCTCCATCGAGAGGCGCTCGAGTACCTTCGGCAGGTGCAGCTCCTGGAAGGCGGGGATGCGCTCGGGCACGTGCCGGAAGACGCCTCGCACCTCGCCCATGGCCAGGAAGAGGTTGCAGCGGAAGCGGCCGATCCCGGGCAGCATGTAGCCCAGGTCCATCTCGCGGCCCTCCATCAGCATGTTGAGCCGACGCTCGCCCAGCAGGCTCTCGGCCGTCTTGTCGATGAACTCGCGGGTGACCAGAGGCAGGTCGTCCTGCACCTCGAGATGGCCGTGAATTCGGAGGATCGGCTTCGATCCTGCCTTCAAGTGCAGGTCCGAAGCCTTGCGCTGCGCGGTCTCGGACAGCAGCTGCTGAAGTTCCATCGTGTGCTCGCTCCTACTTGGCCGCCTTCTCCGGGGCCGGCTGGGGCGCCCCCTCTACCGGCTTGAGGCCCAGGGCACCACGGACTTTCACCTCGAGGTCGGCCAAGACCTTGGGATTGTCCTTCAGGTACCGCTTGGCGTTCTCCCGCCCCTGCCCGATCCGCTCACTCTTATAGGTGTACCAAGTACCGGATTTTTCGACAACATTGTGCTCCGCGGCCAGGTCCAGGACCGACCCTTCCTTGGAGATCCCCTCGCCGTAAATGACGTCGAATTCGGCCTCACGGAAGGGCGGAGAAAGCTTGTTCTTCACCACTTTGACCTTCGTCCGCACCCCGATGGCCTCGGTGCCGTTCTTGATGGTGTCCTGCCGGCGGATGTCGAGCCGGATGGAGGAGTAGAACTTCAGCGCCCGGCCGCCGGTGGTGGTCTCGGGAGAGTTGTGGACCACCACCCCGTCGACCAGATAGGTATGGTTGCCCTCGACCTCGATGTCGTACCGGTGCATCGAGCGAGTGCGCGGCTTGACGTACCTCTTGAGGACGCGAGCCGGCACGGCCCGGAGCGTCTCCCGGCCTTCCTTGAAGTCGCCAACGGCGCGTGAATCGGGCTGCCAGGTGAAGCGACCCCGCTGGCTGGGATGCAGTTTGTAGTCCACCGACGGGTGAAGATAGGGGGCGATCACCGCGTGGAGCCGCTCGGTCTGGTCGGCGCTGAACCAGAAGCCGCGACCGTCGTCCCGCGGCCGGCCGATGCCGAGCCGCTCCATGGCCGCCACGACCCTCGCTCGGCAGGCGCCGGTCAGCGACTTGTTGTACAGCACCGCCTTGCCCTTGCCCCAGCGGGCGTATGAGCCCATGAAGGAACCATCGTCGCCGTACCAGACGGCCAGCCCGCGGGCATCGAGGCGATCCAGGACAGGCCCCATCGCGACGCGCTCGCGATCGGCCCCGTAATAGCCACCGAGCAGGTCGGCGATGGCCGGCATCGCCACCGTGTCGAATCCGAATCCATTGCCGGTCCTCTTGATCGCTCCCGAGAACGGCTCGAGCATGTCGTGCTTCCACTGCAGATAGTCCTTCTGGTCGACGCCGTGACCCACCCGGAAGCGCGCCATATGGGTGCTGACTTTCCGGAGAGAGCCATCACCGAAGCTGCCGCCGATCACCACCTGCCACTGATCCTGGGTCAGGAGGTAGTCCTTGACCGAAACGAGCACCTCGCTGCCCGCCTGGAGCTGGCCCGCCGGCACCGGCCCGCCCGGCGTGAAGACGATGTGATTCTCGGTCGCCGCGAAGCGCCGACGGCCGGAGCGACCGCCTTCCACCTCGAACTGCAGGAAGCGCTCGGCACGACCGTTGTCGAACCAGCTCATGACTCGACGCGGCTCGATGCGTCCGGTCTCCGGATCGTACGAGAGGACCTCGACAGGCATCTGCTGGTTGACGAGCTTGCCGATCTTCTCACTCCGCCCATCCGCCAGGGTGACCCGGGTGGTGTAGGAGAAGCAGCCGAACATGACCCCGATCTTCTCGCGGATCTGGTTGATGAAGATCACCGCCCCGCCGGAGCGCGAGATCGCCGCGGTGAGCTTGCGCAGGGCCTGCGACATGAGGCGCGCCTGGAGCCCCGGCAGCGAGTCGCCCATGTCGCCGTCCAGCTCCGCGCGGGGCACCAGGGCCGCCACCGAGTCGATCACGATGACGTCCACCGCGTTGGAGCGGACCAGCGTCTCCGCGATCTCCAGCGCCTGCTCGCCGGTGTCGGGCTGCGAGATCAGGAGCTCGTCCGTATTGACCCCGAGGTTCTTGGCGTACTTGGGATCGAGCGCGTGCTCGGCGTCGATGAACGCGGCGGTGCCTCCAAGGCGCTGCGCTTCCGAGATGATGTGCAGAGCCAGCGTGGTCTTGCCGGAGGACTCCGGTCCGTAGATCTCGGTGACTCGACCGCGAGGGATGCCCCCGATACCCAGCGCCACGTCGAGCTGGAGCGCGCCGGTGGGAATCACCGAGATCTCGTCCATCACCCCGCCCTGGCCCAGGCGCATGATGGCGCCCTTGCCGAACTGGCGATCGATCGAGGCAATGGCCAGGTCCAGGGCCTGGCGGCGGTCGCTCTTCACATCAGCCATGCTTGTCTCCTCACCCGCGAGTGAATGGGGTCCTCACGGACCCGTGGGACGGCAGGACGCGGGCACGCTCGAACCTCCGAGCAGCCCACTCGGTTCCTCAGCACTGTCGTACGGCGTGCACGACGCTGTCAAGACCGACGACCCGGATACACCCCCACGTATCACGTCGTCGACAGGGCGGCGACGCGCCGGACCGTGTAGCGCGCCCCCGACGGGGCGAGATCGCTCCGCATCAGGGCCACCTCGGTCACGCGCAGCGTGCCGAATCGCGTGGCCGCGGCCTGCGCAAGCGCGCTCCGCAGCGGCGGACCCGCCTCGCGGCGCCAGCGCCGCTCGTCGAAGACGCGCCCGATCGTGATGTGCGGATGCCACGCGCGCTCCTCCTTCGGAAACCCGTGGTCCGCGAGCGCGTCGGCCACGCGAGCCTGCAGGGCGCGCGCCTCGAGCGCGCCCTGGGCCATGCCGATCCAGAGGATGCGCGGGCGCTCGAGGCCGGGGAACGCGCCGATGCCGTGCAGGGTGACGTCGAGCGGCGCGCAGTGCGCCACCGCGGCCTCGAGCGCGGCATCCGCCGCGACCAGGCGCTCCTCGGTCTGGCCGCCGAGGAACTGCAGGGTCACGTGGAGATTCTGGGCCGGCACCCAGGCCACCGCCGCGCACAGGGGCCGGAGCCGCTCGATGGTGGCCGCGATGGTGTCGCGCAGGGCGTCGGGCAGGAGGATCGCGACGAACGAGCGGATCACGCCGGCGACGACAGCGCCCGGCGCAGCATGTCGAGCGCGGCCTGGGAAGACTGCCACTTGACCGCCTCTCGCCCGCCCGGAAACCGGAAGCGGCGCACCTGGATGCGCGGCCCGGCGGGCCCCGGCACCGCGGCCGCGATGAACACGGTCCCGACCGGCTTGGTGGGCGTGCCCCCGTCCGGGCCCGCGATACCGGTCACCGCGATCCCACACCCAGAGCCCGAGATGCGGCAGATGCCGGCGACCATCGCCTCCGCGACCGGCGCGCTCACCGCGCCGTGCGCGCGCAGCATGGCCTCCGGCACGCCGAGGAGCTGCTGCTTGGCCTCGTTCGAGTACACGACGACGCCGCGCTCGACGTAGCGGGACGAGCCCGCGATGTTCGTGAGGCGGTGGGCGACGAGCCCGCCGGTGCACGACTCGGCCATGGACACGGTGAGATGCCGCTCCAGGAGCAGCCGGCCCACCACGACCTCCATGGTGTCCTCGTCCCGCCCCCAGCAGTCGGGCCCCAGCGCCTCGCGAACCTCCCGCTCCACCGGGTCGAGCGCCGCCTCCGCAGCGCTGCGCGAGGCCGCCCGCGCGCGTAGCTGCACCCAGACGTCGCCGTCGACGGGCACGCAGGCGACGGCCACCGCCGAGTCCGCCCCCAGCCAGCGCCCGAGCCGCTCCTCGACGTCCGCGGGCGAGAGACCCGTGGTGTGCAGCGTGCGGAGCACGGTGCACTCGCCCGCGCCGAGCCGCTGCCGGGCCAGCGGGCGGAGCTGCCCGTCCACGAGCGGACCGAGCGCGGCGGAGCCGGCGGGCAGCACCACGACCGCGGCGCGACTGATCTCGAGGACCCAGGCGGGCTCGCCAGCCGCCGGCCAGAGCGTCGCGCCCTGTGGCAGCAGCGCCAGCCGATCGAGCCGCCGAGGCATGGCCTGCCCGCGCCGGGCGAAGTCCTCCTCCAGCAGCGCCAGCAGCTTGTCGTTGAGCACGAGGCGGGCGCCACCGAGCCGCGACAGCGCGCGCCGCACCACCTCGCCGCTCGAGCCGCCGGGCTCCGCGAGCACCACCACCAGCGAGGCGGCCTCCACCGCGCCGCGCAGCGCCTCCTCCACCGCGATCTCGTCCTCGTCCACGACCTGGCGGGAGGCCACCGGGACACCTTCGGCGAGGAGCGCGCGCGCCACCATGAGGCCGGCGGGGTCGTCGGCCGCGCCCAGCTGGGCCGCGCCCACCGTGACGATCCAGGCCTGGTTCACGGGGGGTGGCTCACGCGGGAACGCCGAAGAGCGCGCGCGCGCCCATGATGAGGATCAGCGTGTAGAGGCCGGCGATGAGGTCGTCCACCATGACGCCCATCCCGCCGGTGAGGGCCTGGCTCTCTCGGGCCGGGAAGGGCTTCCAGATGTCGAACAGGCGGAAGAGCAGGAACGCGGTCACGAGCACCGGGATGGACCGCGGCAGCCCGATGACCGAGAGCAGCATCCCCGCGACCTCGTCGATCACGATCAGCCCCGGATCCTTGCGGCCGAGCACGCGCTCCACGCGCGAGCCCGCCCAGAGGCCGACGAGCGTGACCGCGACCAGCGCGACCACGAGCCCGAAGGTCGTCCAGGGAAGGAGCCAGATGGCGACGAGGGTGACGAAGCTGCCGACCGTCCCCGACGCGACCGGCGAGTAGCCGGCGCCGAAGAGGCTGGCCAGCATGAAGGCCAGGCGGTCCAGCCGACCGAGTGGCCTATTCCCCGACGAGCTCGTAACCGTCAACCTCGACGATCGAGACCTCCGCGAAGCGCCCCGGGGTCAGCCGCGCGTCGCGCAACAGCACCACGCCGTCGATCTCGGGCGCCTGCCCCGCGGTGCGGCCCTCGAAGGGGAACGCCGAGTCCGGGCTCGGCCCGTCCACGAGCACGGTCTGCCGCGTGCCGTAGAGCGCCTTCTGGCGCGGCCAGGCCAGCCGGTCCTGGAGGTCCTGCACCTGTTGCGCGCGCTCGGCCATCGCCTCGGCGGGCACCGGATCGGGCAAGCCCGCGGCCGGGGTGCCGTCCTCCACCGAGTAGGTGAAGACGCCGAGACGGTCGAAGCCCACCTCCTCCACGAAACCGAGCAGATTCTGGAACGCGCCCTCGGTCTCGCCGGGGAAGCCGACCAGCACGGTGGTGCGCAGGGTCACGCCGGGCAGCGCATCGCGCAGCCGGGCCACGATGTCCTTCATCCGCTGGGCGGTGACGCCGCGCCGCATCGCACGCAGGATGGCGTCGTCGCCGTGCTGCACCGGCATGTCCAGGTACGGCACCACCCGCGCGCGCCGCCACTTCTCGATCAGGCGCTCCGTGACGTGAGCGGGATGGAGGTACATCGGGCGGATCCACGGCATCCTGGTGTCGGAGAGCGCCAGCAGGAGGTCGCCGATGTCGCCGTTGCCGGACAGGTCGCGCCCGTACGCCAGCGTGTCCTGTGAGACGAGGATGGCTTCCTGGATGCCCCGGCCCGCGAGCCGCTCGACCTCCGCCACGATGTCCGGCAGCGGGCGGCTCCGGTGCTTGCCGCGGAACTGCGGGATCGCACAGAACGTGCAGCCCATGTCGCAGCCCTCCGCGATCTTGACGTAGGCGTACGGCACCCGCGCCGTGAGCAGCCGAGGAGTCTGGGCGTTGTACAGATAGCCGGGCGGAGCCTCGCTCACCCAGGCCTGGCGGCCGTCGGCCTGGTTCACGAGCTCCACGATGCGGTGCAGCTCGGAGGTCCCGAGGATCGCGTTGATCTCCGGAATCTCTTCGCTGATCTCACCGCCGTACCGCTGGGTGAGGCAGCCGGTGACGATCAGGGCCCGCGCGCGCCCGCGCTCCTTGAGCTGGGCCAGCTCGAGAATCGTGTTGACCGACTCCTCGCGCGCCCGGTCGATGAAGGCGCAGGTGTTGACCACCAGGCAGTCGGCCGACTCCGCCGCTTCCGCGATCTCGTGGCCGGCCTGGGTCAGCATCCCCAGCATCAGCTCGGAGTCGACCTGGTTCTTCGGGCAGCCGAGGGTTGTGAAATGGACTTTCATGAAGGGAACTTATGATCCCACAGCCCCTCCGGTGCCGTCAACGAGTCGGAGCCCGGGCGCCTCACAGCAAGCGCTTGCCGGTGGCGGGGACGAGCTGCCCGTAGCGCACCCCCTTGATGGACAGTAGCCGGTTGGCGACGCGCCGGATGTCGCGCGCGGGGCCCCGGAGGGGAATGGCCTCGAGACACGTGTGGGCGTCCAGGTGCACGTGGAGGGCCGCGGTGATCAGCCCCTCGTGCTCGTGCTGGATGTCGGTGAGCTTGTCGGCCAGGGCGCGCGTGTCGTGGTCGTACACGAGCACCAGGACGCCCACCGTCTCCCCCTCCTGGTCCGCCCACTCCTCCTTGACCAGCTCGGCGCGGAGGAGATCCCGCACGAACTCACTCCGGTTGCCGTAGCGGCGATCGGTGCGCAGCCGATCCAGCACCCGCATGAGCGGATCCGGGAGCGAGACGGTGAAGCGCGTGGAGGTCGCTCGCACGGCCTTCTTGCGGCTCATCGACGGAGTCTCTCCCTTGGCCTGGCCGGCGTGAGATCGAGATGCGGGCCTGATCATGCGGCAGCAAGGGGGCCGCGGGCAAGTCCGTGCCCGGGAACCGTGATTGACCATGGACGGTTGATTGGTTATCCTCGCGCCCATGTCACGCTCTCGAGTGGTTGCCATGTTGGTGGTGTCGCTGGCACTGCTCGCCGTCTTGGCGGCCGCCGTTCCGGCCTCGGCCCACACCGTCCAAAACATCGTCGCGCCGGCCCTGCCCGCACCGGATCTCCCACCCGCGCTGCCCGCGGTTGCCGTCGATCCAGGCAGCCTCGCGTCGCCCGGTGACCCGTCGTGGCCTTTGGCGGGCGCGCTCCTTCTGAGCCTTGCGCTGGGCCTCGCGGGTGCCCGGCGTCGGCCCCGGCGCGCGCTGGTGCTGGCGCTGGTGGTGTTGCTGACGCTGTTCGCGTTCGAGAACGCGCTGCACTCGGTTCATCACGGCTTCGATGCGAAGCAACGCAACGAATGCACCATCGCGGCGGCCGCCGCGAATCTGTCGGCGATCTCGGTCGACGGCGTCCTCGAGACGTCCGCCATCCTGATTCCGAGCGAGCGCGCCGCCGAGCCTGATCTCGCACCACCTCCGACCCGCCTCCTCGAGCCCGACCAGGGCCGAGCCCCGCCCTTCCCCACCGCCTAGCCCTCCCGCAGTCCGCCCCGCACCCGCCGTTGCCGATGCAGCCGGCGCGGGCGGGTTCCGCAGGTGTCGTGGGCCCACTCTGGCGCAAGGGGGGAGTTTTTGTTGAGCGAGGTGCTTTGTTCACGAGGGACGACGATCGCGCTGTCGTGCCTCATTCATCTGGGGCTGGTGGCGATGCTCGTCCTCGGCCAGCACCGGGTTCCCGTGGCCGTCGCGGTTCGCCCTCCCGTGCTGCCGGTGCAGCTGGTCACGCTCGATGCCCCGGAGGAGCCTAGGCCTGCGCCCGCGGCGCGGCCCGCCCCACCGCCCCGCCAGCGCATCCGGCCACCGCGCCTGATCGAGCCCTCGCGGCCGTCAGAGGTGCCGCCTGCCGTCAAAGTGGAGGAGCCCGCTCCGTCACCCGTCGCGCCGACTCCGGTACCGGCCGCGATCGACCCTTCGCCCGTGGCAACTCTGCCGGCGCCGACGAGCGAGGCCGCGCCCGGCCCTCCGGCCACCAGCATCGTGCCCTTGGCCGCGCCCGACGGCCCCGCCGTGTCCACTGCGCCCGTCACGGCCTCCGCCAGCCCATCGACCGCCATCCCCGAGGGCGTCACGCAGTACGCGCGCCCGCGGGGTGGCTACCAGGTGCGGCCGAGCTACCCGGCGGCCCCGCGGCGACAGGGCATCCAGGGCACGACCCTGCTCCGCATTCACGTCTTGGCGGACGGGCGGATCGGCGACGTCCTGATCGAGCAGTCCGCGGGCCACCCCGATCTCGATCAGGCGGCCCGCGACGCGGTCCGGGCCTGGCGGTTCGAGCCGGCGCGCCGAGGCAACGATCCGGTCGCGATGTGGGTACTGCTCCCGGTCGAGTTTCGACTCAGATGACCTCACCTCGAGGCAAGGAGATAGGACAACCCATGGCCATCCCAGTGCTCCTCCCGCTGGTCGCGTCGGCCGCCGTTCTCGTCGCGGCGGTCACGGCGTACGCCCAGAGCCAGCCGGCGCCGCCCAAGCTCGAGCCGGTCGTCGTCGAATCCAGCACCCTGCTGCCCGACCGCACCCGCACCGAGGAGCAGGCTCGCCAGGAGATCGACCGCACGCCGGGCGGCGTCGAGATCGTCCCGCAGAAGGCCATCCAGGACTCGCGCGCCGCCAACCTCAAGGACGTGCTCGACTTCGTGCCCGGCGTGCTCATCCGGCCGCGCTTCGGCGCCGCGGACGAGAGTCAGTTCTCCATCCGGGGCTCGAGCCTGCGCAACAACTTCCACCTGCGCGGCATCAACGTGCTGATCGACGGCTTCCCGTACGGCAACGCCGACGGCTTCGCCGACTTCGAGTCGCTCGAGCTCCAGGCCACCAAGTACATCGAGGTGTTCAAGGGCGCCAACGCGCTCCGCTTCGGCGGCAACACCCTGGGCGGCGCCATCAACCTCGTGACCAAGACCGGCTACGACGCCGGCCTCTTCGAGAGCCGCGTCGAGGGCGGGTCATACGGGTTCTTCAAGGGCTACGTGGGCAGCGGGCAGGTGTACGGCCCCCTGGACCTGTACGCGAGCTTCAGTGACATGGAGCTGCAGGGGTACCGGGATCACGCCGAGCAGACCAGGTACCGGGCCTACGGCAACGTCGGCTACCGGTTCTCCAACGGGGCCACGCTCCGCTTCGACCTCGGCTACGTGCACAACAACGAGCAGCTGCCCGGTGCGCTGACCCCGCAGCAGTTCCAGCAGAACCCGCAGCAGCAGAACCCCGCGACCCGCTTCGCGAAGGAGGCGCGCAACTACGACTACACGCGGGGCGCCGTCACCTTCCGCACGCCGATCGGCCAGGATCAGGCCTTCGAGTGGTCGACCCAGCTCAACTACCAGGACCTGGACCACCCGCTGTCGTTCGCGGTCATCGACCAGACGACGTACAGCTACAGCACCGAGCTGCGCTACCTCCTGGCCGCGCCCCTCTTCGGGCGAGGCAATCGCTTCACCGCGGGCTTCCAGTTCTTCGGCACCAACCAGAACGACGCCCAGTTCCAGAACGTCAACGGCAACCGCGGCTCGATGATCAAGAACCAGGTCAACATCACGAACACCTTCGGGATCTACGCCGAGAACCAGCACGACGTGGTGCCCACCGTGTCGCTCGTGACCGGCGGGCGGCTGCAGGTGACGGACGATCAGGTGCGCGACCGCTACCTGTTCGACGGAAACCAGTCGGATTCCACGAGCTTCTTCGGCGCGTCCCCCAAGGTCGGCTTCGTCTGGCAGGCCCAGCCCACCATCCAGGTCTTCGGCAATGCCAGCCGCGCCTACGAGCCGCCCCTGATCCTCGAGCTGACCGCGCCTGGTCAGATCGGCGGCAACCTGTCCCAGCTCGACGCGCAGACGTCGTGGCAGTTCGAAGTGGGCACGCGCGGGCGCTGGGGCGAGCGGTTCGCCTGGGACGTCTCCGTCTACGACATCGAGCTGTGGGACGAGATCCAGAACGTCAACGTCCAGCCCTTCCCCGGCGCGCCGTTCACCATCCCGCGCTACCAGAACATCGATCGCTCGCGCCACACCGGGGTCGAGGTGGGCGCGGATGTCCTGCTCCTGAGGGACATCGCGATGCGGCTCGGGCTCGGCCGCATGGGCGATACCCTCCGCGCCCGGGTGGCCTACACGTGGTCGCGCTTCGTCTTCGTCAATGATCCCGTGTTCAACAACAACGACCTGCCCGGCGCGCCCGTGCACTTTATCAACACCGAGATGCGCTACGATCACGCGTCGGGCTTCTGGATCGCCCCGGGCGTGGAGATCGTTCCCCAGGGCTACTACGTCGACAGCGCGAATACCACCCGCACGCCGTCCTATACTCTGGTCAACGTCAAGATGGGTTACGAGTACAAGCCCTGGAACCTCGGGATATTCTTCGAGGGCCGGAACCTCGGGGACAAGAGCTTCGTCTCCGCGGTGGCGGTCGACGACGCCAACCGGAACTACTTCTACCCGGGCGACGGCCGTGGCTTCTACGGCTCGGTCGCGTGGAGATGGAAATGACGCTCGCTCGGATGCTTGGCTTGGTGGTCCTCGGGCTGGGCGCCGCCACCGCCGCCTACGCCGCCGACCTCTCCCTCGGCCCGCGGCTCGAGTACCAGCACGTGAGCCGGGGACACGAGTTTCACGTGTCCGGCGCCGCGGTGGGCGCGATGGCCGACGGCCGCCCGCTCCTCGCGTGGGCCGCGCAGGAAGGACACGCCAACCACCTCTACCTCCTGCGCATCGGGGAGGCCACGACCCCGGTCCGGGTGAATCCGGACGGGCTCGCGGTGGAGGCGCTGCATCATCCTCCGCGCCTGGCCGTCGCGCCCGGCGGCGAGGTCTACCTCTCCTGGTCGTCGGAGAAGCCCAAGCCGGAGGGCACCTTGTTCGCGTCCGACCTGCAGCTCTCGCGCTCCCTCGATGGGGGCACGACCTTCGGGGTCCCGCTTCGCGTGAACGAGGACCGGCCGATCTCGCATTCCTTCGACGGGCTCGCGGTGGCGCCGGACGGGACCGTACTGGTCTCCTGGATCGACGGTCACGAGGGTCGTCGGGACCCCGCTACCTGGGTGGCGCGCGTGATCGAGCGCGGGACCCGGGTCGAGAGCACCCGCAAGGTGGGCGAGGATACCTGCGTGTGTTGCCGGATCGACGCGGCCGCGGGAGCCGGCGACACGGTGGCCCTGACCTGGCGGCGAGTGTTTCCGGGCGACATCCGCGACATGGTGCTGGCCATGTCGCGCGACGGAGGCCGGTCGTTCGGCGATCCCACGCTGGTGAGCGCCGATCACTGGAAGATCAACGCCTGTCCCCATCGGGGCGGTGCGGTCGGGCTCGACGCCAAGGGGCGCGTGTACATGAGCTGGTACACCGAGGGCAGCGACATCCGGCCCGACCTGCGCTTCGCGGTCTCGGCGGACGGCCGCCGGTTCGGCCCACCCAAGCGGCTGCACACCTCGGCCACCTCCATCCCGGACAACGCGCGCATGGCGGTGGATCCGGCGGGCCGCGCGGTGGTGGTGTGGGAGGAGTCCACCGCGGTGCGCCGCCGCATCCTGCTGCGCTACAGCGTGGACGCGGGGCGTACGCTGAGCCCGATTCACGTGCTCTCCGGGACGATCAAGGCGTATCAGCCCGACGTGGCCTTCGCCGCGGACGGCTCGTTCCTGGTGGCCTGGCACGAGGAGCAGTTCCCCTTCCTCAAGACCGTCGTGCAGCCGGTCCGCATCCCCAGGGCCCGATGAGCGGCCTCCGGTTCCGGCTCGCGCTGCTGTCGGCCGCGGGTATCATCTGGGCATGCTCGACCGGGTTCCCGCCCGCGCAGGCGCACGCCATCATCCTCGAGTCAGAGCCGCGACACGGCGACTTGGTGCCTGCGCCGAAGCGACTGCTCCTGCGCTTCAACAGCCGGATCGAGAAGCCGCTCTGTCTGGTGCAGCTCGTGGGCGGCCCGCGCAAGCGGTCCGTCGCGCTCATGCGCCAGGAGGCGGACACCGCGATCGACACGCTCATCTACGCGCTACCTCCCCTCGAGCCGGGCCCCTACCAGGCGCGCTGGAAGGTGATGGCCGCCGACGGGCACGTGACCGAGGGCACGGTGCTGTTCACGGTGACCGGGCCGGCGCCCGCCCAGAAGTGACGCCGCGGCCGCGCCCGGCCCGCCGCGCCACGCGCTGGGCCGCCGCGGCGCTGGCGGTGGCGCTCCTGGGTGGCACGCCCGCGGCCGGCCCGGCAGACGCGCACGCGGTGCTGGTGCGCTCGGCGCCGGCCCACCGCGCGGTGCTCGGTCAGGCCCCGGAGCGCGTGGATCTCTGGTTCAACGAGCGGCTCGAGGCGGCCTACAGCACGGTCTCGGTCTGGAACGAGGCGGGCCGGCAGGTCGACGGGAAGGACGCAGTGGTCGGGCCGGACGATCCGCGACGCCTGTCCGTGTCCCTCAACACACGCGCCGCGGGCCAGTACACAGTCAAGTACCGTGTGCTGTCGGTGGACGGCCACATCGTCGACAGCCGCCTCACCTTCACGGTAAAAGGACAACGCCCATGACACGACTCGATGCTCAGATCCGCTCCCTCCTGGTGATCGCGGTGGCCGCCGCCCTGCTGGGCCTCGGCGCCGTCGCGGGCTGGGAGGCGGTGCGCGCGCAGACCCACAGCCACATGTCTTCTCCTCAGGCCGACGACAAGGGGGGCTGGTACGTCCGCCTCTCGCCGGATGCCCGGGCGGCGGCCGTCGAGCGACAGTTCCGCGGCTTCGAGACCACGATGGCCGAGGTGGCGTATCGCTACACCGAGATGTACTTCGGCGGCATCGACGGCAACTGGGACTACGCGGCTCACATGGCCCACGAGATGAGCAACGCCATCGCGGCCGGCCTCGAGCGGCGCCCGCAGTACCGCAAGAGCGCCGAGGCGATCTTCCTCAAGACCGCGCTGCCCCAGGTCGTCGAGGCCATCAAGGCCAAGGACTCGGCGCTGTTCAAGCAGCGCATCGAGACGCTGCGCGCGGCCTGCACCTCCTGCCACGCCGCGGAGGCGCACCCGTTCATCAAGATCGGGGTGCCGACCGTGCGGCGGAATCCGGTCGTCAACCAGTAGTCGCGGGGGCGGAGCGCCCCCGCGACCCCCGGCGCTAGTTCGGGAGCACCACCCGGTCGATCACGTGGATCACCCCGTTCGACTGGTAGACGTCGTAGGTCGAGATACTGGCCACCGTTCCCTTCTCGTCCCTGAGCACGATGTTGCGGTCGCCGTTCATCATGACCCGGAGCGTGCCGCCGCTCGCGGTCTTGAGCGAGGCGGTACCGTTGCCGGCCTTGATCGCCATCTGTAGGGCAGCCGCGTCCAGCTTGCCCGGCACCACGTGGTACGTCAGCACCTTGCTGAGCCCGGCTCGGTTCTCGGGCTTCAGCAGGGTGTCGACGGTGCCCGCGGGGAGCACGGAGAACGCGGCGTTGGTTGGCGCGAAAACCGTGAACGGCCCCGCGCCCTTGAGCGTGTCCACCAGGCCGGCCGCCTTGACCGCGGCGACCAGCGTGGTGTGGTCCGCCGAGTTCACCGCGTTGTCCACGATGTCCTTGCTGGGCAACATGGCCTGACCGCCCACCATCGGCTCGTTCATGGCGAACGTCACCGCCGGCAGGACGACGGCGGCTGCGAGTAGCACGAGCGTGAAGATTCGCTTCATGGCGTTCCCGTCCTTTCGTAGAGAGCATTCACCCGGATCACCGGGCTCACCTGCTCTCTACGGGCGGGAGGCGGGATTGGATCTAGGACCGGCCGCCCGATACGACGGCCCCAAATTTCGGCCCAAATTTCGAAAAGTTACGTGGAGCGGTAGTTCGTGAACTGGAGCGCGATGCCCAGGTCCTTGGCTTTCAGCATCGCGATGACCGCCTGCAGGTCGTCGCGGTTCTTGCCGCTGACCCGGACCTGCTTCTCCTGGATGGAGGCCTGGACTCGGATCTTGGAGTCCTTGATCAGCCGGACGATCTCCTTGGCCTTCTCCATCGGCACGCCGTCCTGGAGCGTGATCTTCTGGCGGACCAGGCCGCCGCCCGCCGGCTCCGGGTCGTTGATGGTGAGGGCCTTGAGGTCGATCCCGCGGCGGTGGAGCTTGGACTCGAGGATGTCGAGCACGGCCTTGAGCTTCATGTCGTCGCTCGAGGAGATCAGGATGTCCATCTTCTCGGGGGTGATCTCGTTCTTGCCGCCCTTCAGGTCGTAGCGCGTCGTGATCTCGCGCCGGGCCTGGTCGATGGCGTTGGTGACCTCTTGCATGTCGATCTTGCAGGCGATGTCGAAGCTGTTCTCGGCGGCCATGGCGTGGAAGCCTCGCTAGCGCGGATCGAGCGGCACCACCGCCGCGTCCTTGGGCGGCGTGAAGACGAACAGGGTGTCGCTCAGCCCCGGGTTGATGGCGACCTTGTTGAAGGTCATGGTCACGGTGTTCTGGAACTGGTCATAGAGCACGGCCTGGCGGACGACGTAGTCCTTGGGATCCACCGTGATCACCAGGCGCGTGAGGAGCGGCGTGGGCTGCTTGGGGGTGAGGTCGAGGACGGGACGGCCGGTGCCGTCACGGGGGCTCGCCGGATTCAGGAAGCGTACCGTGAACTCCTCGCGGATCTTGCCGAGACCGGACAGGAAGCTGCCCGCGGGGCCGGCCAGCGCCATGGGCGCATTGCCCTTGTTCACCTGGTTGAGCTCCGGCGTATAGACCCAGAGCGAGGTGCCGTCGGAGACGATCTGCTGGGGCGCCGGGCTCTTGTAGTCCCAGCGCATCTTGCCGCCCTTCTTCAGCAGCACGATGCCCTCCGCCTTGATGTCCTGGCCCAGGCTTCGGTTGCGGGCGGTCTGGGTGAACTCCGCGCGCAGGTCGACGATCTTACCGTAGGTGGACTCCACGCCGTTGACCACCTCGTCGAGGGTCTGGGCGGGCGCGGGCGACGGGAGGAGGACCAGGAGCATCAACGGAACCAGCAGATAGACGTCTGGCAGGACGAGCCGACGCGCTCCTCTGCTCATCTTGCTCGCCTCGCCTTCGGCGGCAGCTCGCACGGCGTCATCTTGCTCGCCTCGCCTTCGGCGGCAGCTCGCACGGCTACTACTTACCCCGTTTCTGGAGGTATTCGGGGCCGACGAGGATCTCGCGCGGCTTGGCGCCCTGCCCCGGCCCGATGATGCGATCCTGCTCCATCATGTCGATGAAGCGCGCCGCCTTGGGGTAGCCCAGGCCCAGGCGCCGCTGCAGGAACGAGATCGACGCGGCCCGCTGCGCGATGACGAGATTGACCGCGTCCCAGTAGATGTCGTCGCGATCTTCTCCGCCCCCGCCCCCGGCGGCCTCCTCCGATGGCAGCTCCACGTGCTCGTAGACCGCCGAGCCCTGCGTGCGCAGGAACTCGCAGATGGCCTTCACTTCCTTGTCGGAGACCCACGAGCCGTGCACCCGCATCTGACGGCTCGCCCCCGGCGGCACGAAGATCATGTCGCCGCGGCCCAGGAGCTGCTCGGCCCCGTTGGCGTCGAGGACCGTCCGGGAGTCCACCTTCGAGGCCACCTGGAAGGCGATGCGGGTCGGGAAGTTGGCCTTGATGAGGCCGGTCACCACGTCGACCGAGGGCCGCTGCGTCGCGATGATCAGATGAATCCCCACCGCGCGGGCGATCTGGGCCAGGCGGATCAGCGAGTTCTGCACCTCGCCCGCCGAGACCATCATGAGGTCGGCGAGCTCGTCGACCACCACCACCCAGTACGGCAGCCGCTCCTCGGGCGGCACTTCCTTGTTGTACCCCTCGATGTTGCGCACCGCCTTGGCCTGCAGCTGCTTGTAGCGGGCGTCCATCTTGCCCACGATCCACTTGAGCCGCGCCGACGCCTCCTTGGCGTCGGTCACGACGGGGGCGAGCAGGTGCGGGATCTTCTCGTACACGCCGAGCTCGAGGCGCTTGGGGTCGATCAGCAGGAACCGGACGTCGGCGGGGGTGGCCTTGTAGAGCAGCGAGCAAATCATGGTGTTGAGCCCGACCGACTTGCCGCTGCCGGTGGAGCCGGCGATGAGCAGGTGCGGCATCGACGCCAGGTCCGCGATCACCGAGTTGCCGGTGGTGTCCTTGCCGAGAGCCAGGGGCAGGCGCCCCTTGGTCGTGACGAACTCCTGGCTCACCAGGATCTCGCGCAGGTACACCGTGGTCGTCTCCGGGTTCGGCACCTCGACCGCGACGGTGCCGCGTCCCGGGATCGGCCCGATGATCCGGACCGCCGCCACCTTCATGGCGAGGGCGAGGTCGTCGGCCAGGTTCACGACCTGGCTCACCTTCACCCCCGACGCCGGCTCGAACTCGTACGACGTGATGACCGGCCCCGGGCTGGCCTGCACGATGTGGCCGTCCACCCCGAAGTCGTGGAGCTTCTTCTTGAGCGTCTGCGCGTTGGTCTCGAGCTCCTCGCGCGTGCGCGAGAGCGACGAGGCGGGCGGCGCGGCCAGCAGGCCGACCGCGGGCAGCTTGAACGCCTCCGCGCCGCCCTTGCCGAAATCGAACGTCTCCTGCCAGGCGAGACCCTTCTCGGCGAGGCCGGACTTGGCCCGGGGCGGCTCCTTCACCACGAGCTTGGGCGGCACTTCCGCCTCGGTGGCCGGCCAGCCGCCCGGCGGCACCGCGGCCATCAGGGGCAGGTCGGCCGGGGCCGCGGACTGGCTGCGGCCCTTCCGGACCTCCGGCCCGCGTGCGCGCCCGAAGCGGGCCCGGAGCATGCGCGAGAGCACACCGTACGGGATGCGGGTGACGAACAGCACCCCGAGCGGAATCAGGGCCAGGAGGATAATCCACGTGCCCACGGTGCCGATCGAGAGCCGCAGCGCCTCCGACACCGCCCAGCCCACGAGCCCGCCCTTGTGCAGGCGATACTGGCCGAGCGTGTCCGAGGCGCGGGCCAGGATGCCGGTGGCGCTGACGAGCAGGATCGCGAGCCCCACGCCGGCCTGCCAGCCGTGGGCGACGCGTGGACGCACGAACGCCGAGACTCCGTAGAGGGCGAGGAGCACCGGGAACAGATAGCCGCCGTATCCAAAGGCGTGGAACGAAGCCCAGCCGAGCCAGCCTCCGACCGGCCCCACCGGGCTGGACTGGTCGAGCGGATGCAGCGTCGGATCGTAGGCATACAGCGCCACGAAGCCGAAGCCGGCGAGGGCCAGGGCCAGGATGCCCTTGGCCTCGCGCACCCAGCGGCCGGGCTCTCCCTTGGGCTTGCGCGCCGCCGGCCGACGCCGCGCCGCGCCGTCGCGGGGGACATCACGCGGGCCGTGACCGTTCTGGTCCGGCGTCTTGTCCGGCAGCATCTTCTCGATCGTCACCTTCTCGGGCATCACACCTCCAGGATCACGGGCAGCACCACCGGCTTGCGCTGGAACCGCTGGTTGATGAACCGGCGCACCGCACTGCGCACCATGGCGCCCACCAGCTCGCGGTCGAAGACCTCGGGCTCCTGCCGGGAGGCCAGGGCATCCCGCACCGCTCCCTTCACCTCGTCCATCAGCGCGTCGGCTTCCTTCATGTAGACGAACCCGCGCGAGGCGATCTCGGGTCCCGCCACGATCGACCCCGTGATGCGGTCGATGGTGAGCGCGATCACGACCATCCCCGCCTCGGCCAGCAGCTGGCGGTCGCGGAGCACCACGCTGCCCACGTCGCCCACACCCTTGCCGTCCACCAGCACCGGCCCCGCCGGGTACGGGCCGAGCACGCGCGCGCCCGACGCGGTGACCTCGAGGCCGAGACCATCCTCGATCAGGAAGATGCGATCCTTCGGGATGCCCACGCCCTCGGCCAGCCGCGCGTGCTGCAGCAGGTGGCGGTACTCGCCGTGCACCGGCATGAAGTAGCGCGGCCGGGTGAGCGCGAGCATCTCCTTGAGGTCCTCCTGGCTCGCGTGGCCCGAGACGTGGACGAACGCGACGTCCTCCCACAGGACCTCCGCCCCCCGGCGCAGGAGCGAGTTGATCACGCGGCCGAGCACGCGCTCGTTGCCCGGAATCACGCGCGACGAGAAGATCACGAGGTCGCCCGGACCCGCCTGCACGTACTTGTGCTCGCCCGCCGCGATCAGGGAGAGCGCCGAGTTGGGCTCGCCCTGGCTGCCGGTCGAGAGGATCACCTGGCGCTGCGCGGGCAGCTCGGCCAGGTCCTCCAGCGGCATGATCGAGCCCTCCGGGATCCGGAGGTAGCCGAGCTCGGCGGCCACCGCGACGTTGGCAACCATGCTGCGCCCGAGCAGGGCGACGCGTCGATCGGACCGGGCCGCGAGGTCCAGCACCTGCTGGATCCGGTGGATGTGCGAGGCGAACGTGGCCACGATGATGCGGCCGGAGGCTTCCGCGAAGCGCCCGCCCAGGGCCTGGCCGACCTCGGTCTCGGAGCCGGTGCGCCCGGGCCGGCCCACGTTGGTCGAGTCCGAGCAGAGCGCGAGCACGCCCCGCTCGCCGAGCGCGGCGAAGCGCGAGTAGTCCGGCTGCTGGCGGTCCACCGGACGCGGGTCGAGCTTGAAGTCGCCGGTGTGGACCACGGTGCCGATCGGCGTCTCGATGGCCAGCCCGATGCCGTCGGCGATCGAGTGGGTCACCCGGATCGGCTCCACCGTGAATCCGCCGATGACGATGCGATCTCCCGGCGCGTACGGACGCATGTCGGCCTGCTCGAGCAGTCCGTTCTCGGCCAGGCGGTGCCGGGCGATCGCGAGCGTGAGCGGCGTGCCGTAGACCGGAACCGGGAGCTCGCGCAGCAGGTACGAGAGCGCGCCGATGTGGTCCTCGTGACCGTGCGTGAGCACCACCGCGCGGAACGCCTCGCGGTGCTCCCGCAGGTACGTGAAGTCCGGGATGGCGAAGTCCACGCCCGGCATCTCGTCATCCGGGAAGAGCAGGCCGCAGTCCACCGCCACGATGTCGGGCCCGCTCTCCACGAGCATCATGTTGAGGCCGATCTCCCCCAGGCCCCCCAGGGGAACGAGGCGCACCGCGGGCTCGGTGGGCACATCGATGGGAAGGGGCTCTGGCCTGTAAGTGGTGTTCACGGCGGCTTTTTCATCCTACCATCGGGCCCGGGCCAGCCCAAGGAACGGGGAGGCTCTAGCGCAGCTCCGAAGGGTCGGGGCTGGAGGCGAGCCGGGCGAACTCGGCCAGCGACAGAGTCTCGGCGCGCCGGCCGGGATCGATGCCGGCGTCCTCCGCCAGACGCCGGGCTCGCTCGGCCGAGATGGCCAGTCCCGCGGCCAGCGCATTGGCCAGGCTCTTCCGCCGCTGGCTGAAGGCGGCGCGGACCACCGCCCCGAATCGGGCGGGATCGGGGATCGGGACCGGCGGCTCGCGGTGGGGCTTCAGGTGGATCACCGCGGAGTCCACCTGGGGCGGCGGGCTGAAAGCGCCCGGGGGCACCGAGAAGGCCAGCTCCACCGCGGCGGCGGCCTGGGTCAGCACTGACAGTGCGCCGTAGGTCTTGCCGCCCGGGGCCGCAGCGACTCGTTGGGCGACCTCCTTCTGGAGCATCAGCGCCATCTCGTCGATCAGGGGCCCGCTCGCGACCAGGGCCGCCAGGATCGGCTTGCCCACGCTGTACGGCAGGTTGCCGACCACGAGCACGCGGCCACCCGGATCGGGCACGAGTGCGCGCAGGCCCGCCGCCTCGAACCGGCGGGCGTCGGCCTGGCGGATCTCGACGTGGGACGACCGCGCGAACCGACCCTGCAGGGCCGCCGCCAGCTCGGCGTCGATCTCGAGGGCGAGGACGCGGCCGGCGCGCGAGGCCAGCGCCTCGGTCAGCGCGCCGCGACCGGGTCCGATCTCGACGACCAGATCGTGCGCGACCGGCCGCACCAGCGCCAGGATGCGGTCGACGACGGACCGATCGCGGAGAAAGTGCTGGCCCAGGGCCCGGGTGCGCCCGCGGCTGGCCGGACGCCGGATCGGCACGCGCGCGGTGGCGCGCGCGTTCCGCCGTGGGCTCACCGCGGGCGCGCCTGGCGCGCGCGCAGGTCCTGGAGGAGGGAGCGGTAGACTTCGCGCACGCGGACCTCGGTCTGCTCGCGCGTGCCCGAATTGTCGATCACGTAGTCGGCGTAGCGCGCCTTGATCGCCAGCGGCATCTGGCTCGCGATGCGGGCCCGCGCCACTTCCTCGGTGCAGCCGTCGCGCTCCACCAGCCGACGAAGCTGGGTGGCCGGGTCGGTGGTCACCACCACCACCCGGTCCATGTTCTTGGTGCCGCCGGACTCGACGAGCAGGGCCGCGTCCCAGATCAAGAGACCGTCGAAGCCGACCCGCTCGAGGTCGGCCATGATCTGCTCGAAGCGCCTGCGGATCGCGGGGTGGGTGATCGCCTCCAGGCGCTTCCGCTTGGCCGCGTCGGGAAACACGATCTCGCCCAGCCGGGCGCGGTCCAGACGCCCGTCGGGTCGGAGCACCTCTCGGCCGAACTCCGCCACGACCTGCGCGTAGGCCGGCGTGCCCGGCTCCACCACCTCTCGGGCCAGGGCGTCGGCGTCGACCACCCGCACGCTCGGCCCCGCGAGCAGCGCGTTGACGGTGCTCTTGCCGGTGGCGATGCCCCCGGTGAGGCCGACGAGCAGGAAGCGCCTCATACCGCCGCCCAGTCGTCGCCCACCTTGACGTCGACCTTCAGCGGCACATCGAGCGCGAGGGCCGACTCCATGACGGAGGTGGCGACCGCGCGGAGCCGGTCGACTTCCGCCGCCGGCGCCTCGAACAGGAGCTCGTCGTGCACCTGCAGCAGCATGCGGCTCTGCAGGCGGTGGGCCCGCAGCTGCTCGGCCATGCGGACCATCGCGATCTTCACGAGGTCCGCGGCGGTGCCCTGGATCGGGGCGTTGGTGGCCATGCGCTCGCCGAACCCTCGCAGATTGGGGTTGCCGCTGCGGAGCTCGGGCAGATACCGCCGCCGACCCAGCAGCGTGGTGACGAAGCCCCGCTCGCGGGCCTCCGCGACGGTGCGCGCCAGATAGGTCTTCACCTTGGGATGCCGCGCGAAGAAGCGGTCGAGGAACTCCTGGGCCTGCTTGGTCGAGATGTCGAGGCCCCGGGAGAGACCGAAGGCGGTCACCCCGTAGATCACCGAGAAGTTCGTGGTCTTGGCGATGTCGCGCTGCTCGGGGGTCACCGCATCCAGGGCGACGCCGAAGACCTCCGAGGCGGTCCGCGCATGGATGTCCTCACCGCGCCGGAACGCCTCGACCAAGCTCTCCTCGCCGGAGACGTGGGCCAGGATGCGCAGCTCGATCTGCGAGTAGTCGGCGGCCACGAAGCGCCAGCCGGGCTCGGGCACGAAGGCGGCACGGATGCGGCGGCCCAGCTCGGTCCGCACCGGAATGTTCTGCAAGTTCGGCGCCGAAGAGCTCAAGCGTCCGGTCGCGGCCACGAGCTGGTTGAACGAGGTGTGGATGCGATCGGTGACGGAATTCACCAGGGTGGGCAGCGCGTCGGCGTAGGTGGACTTGAGCTTGGCCAGCGTGCGGTGCTCGATGATGCGCGCGGGCAGCTCGTGGCCGAGGGCGAGCTGCTCGAGCACGTCGGCGTCGGTCGAGTAGCCGGTCTTGGTCCGCTTCACCGGCGGCAGCTTGAGCTTCTCGAACAGGATGTAGGCGAGCTGCTTCGGGGAGCCGATGTTGAACTCTTCCCCCGCCAGGCCGTATATCTCGCGAGTGGTCCGCTCGAGATGCACCTCCAGCTCGCGCGAGAACTCGCCCAGCCGCGCCTGGTCCACCCGGATGCCGTGGCGCTCCATCTCGGCCAGCACCGCGATCAGCGGCCGCTCGACGTCCTCGTAGAGGCCCTTGAGCCCGACCTCCGCGAGCGCGCGCGGGGCCATCGCCCAGAGATCGCCGACCCAGCGCGCCCGAGTCCCCGGCCGCGCGATGCCCGGACCTTCCCCGAGGAGCTCGGCGCACACTTCCTCGAGCTTGTAGTTGGTGCGCGCAGGATTGAGCAGGTAGGCCGCGACCGCGGTGTCCTCGTGCGCGGGCAGCGCGCCGCCGCGGGCCAGCCACCACTCGATGAGCGGCTTCACGTCGTGGCCGATCAGCGTCCGCCCCTGCAAGCCCTCCACGATCCACCGAAAACGATCGTCCGCGGACCGGGGGAGTGCGGGGGCCGCTTGGCGAGCCGCAGCCGAAGGCGAGGCGAGCGGATCTGAGGTCGGGCCCCCGCATACCAATAGAGCCGCTCCCGCAGCCGCGTGATACAGCCCGATCGTGGAAAGCGGCGGATCGGGCGGCGTAGCCTCCCCCACCCACTCCACCGCGAGCGGCTCGCCCGCCGGGATCGAGGCCAGATAGCGGGCGAGACCCTCCCCGTCGGCGAGCGTCGGAACGTCGCCGCCACCGACCTCCGGCGCCGGCTGCGCGGGAAGCTGGCGCAGCAACGTGTAGAACTCCATCTCGGTCCACAGCGCGCGCAGCTTCGCCCAGTCGGGCTCCCGGCGCCGGAACGCCTCGAGGTCCAGCGTGATCGGCACCCGGGTGCTCACGGTCGCCAGCTCGCGCGAGAGCAGGGCTTGCTTGCGGTTGGCCGCGAGCGTCTCCCGGAGCTTGCCGGGCACGAGCGACAGGTTCTCGTACAGACGCTCCACGCCACCGAACTGGCCGATCAGCTTGGCCGCGGTCTTCTCGCCCACCCCGGGCACGCCGGGGATGTTGTCGATGGAGTCGCCCATCAAGGCCAGGATGTCCGGGATCTGGGCGGGCTCGACGCCCCACTTGGCCTTGACCGCCGCCTCGTCGTAGACCACCCGGTCGCCGCCCCGCCCGGTGGTCGAGAACACGCGCACGCGCGGGCTCACGAGCTGGAGCATGTCCTTGTCGGAGGTCACCAGGACCACCTCGAGCTGCAGGTCGCGCACCTGCTCCACGATCGTTCCCAGCACGTCGTCGGCCTCGAAGCCCGGCACCTCCAGCACCGGCACCTGGAGCGCGTCGAAGAGCGTCTTCACGTAGGGGATCTGGCTACGGAGATCGTCCGGGGTCGGAGCCCGCGTCTCCTTGTAGCTGGCGAACCGATCCTCGCGGAACGTCTTGCCGGGCGGATCCCAGGCGACCGCGAAGTAGTCCGGCGTGTCCTCCCGCAGGAGCTTCCAGAGCATCGTGGACATGCCGAACACGGCGTGGCTAGGCACCCCCCGCGAGGTAGAGAGAAAGGGCAGCGCGTGGTAAGCGCGAAAAAGGAAACCGGGTCCATCGAGGACGAAGAGCCGTTCGGTCATGCGGGCACGACGCGATCATACACCGGGGGGCGCAACGTTTTCCTCGACAGAGGTCGGGGGCGCCGTCTACGTTTGGCGCAGCGGGATCGCGATCACACGGTGAGGAGAGTAGCGGTGACGGGAGATCGATTCCTGGTGGAGGGCGGCCACCCGCTGCGCGGGGTGGTGACGCCGGCCGGAAACAAGAACGAGGCCCTGCCGGTGCTCGCGGCCTGCCTGCTCGTGAAGGGCGAGGTGGTCGTCGACAACGTGCCGCGCATCCGGGACGTGGCTGCGCTCCTCGAAGGGCTGCGCCATCTAGGGGTGCAGGTCGCGCTCGACGGTCACGGCACGGCGCGCCTGGACGCGAGCCGCTTGACGGGCCACGATCCCGATCCGGCGGTCATGTCGCGGCTCCGCGGCTCGGTGCTGCTGGCGCCCGGACTGCTCGCGCGGACCGGCCGGGCCGTCCTTCCCCCACCCGGGGGCGACCGGATCGGCCGGCGGCGGCTCGACACCCACCTGCTCGCCCTGACCGGGCTGGGCGCCCGGGTCGAGGCCGGCCCCGCGCTCCACCTGACGCTCGACGGCCGCTTCCGGGGTGCCGAGATCTTCCTCGACGAGATGAGCGTGACCGCGACCGAGAACGCGGTGATGGCGGCCACCCTGGGCGACGGAACGACCCGCATCCTGAACGCGGCCAGCGAGCCCCACGTCCAGGGGCTGTGCCGGTTCCTCAATGCCCTGGGCGCCCGGATCAGCGGGATCGGCACCAACCAGCTGCGCATCGAGGGCGTGCCCGAGCTCGCCCCGGGCCGGCACCGCCTGGGTCCCGACCACATCGAGATCGGCTCCTTCGTGGCCCTGGCCGCGATGACCGGCGGCGAGCTCCGCATCCGCGACGTGGTGCCCGACGACCTGCGGATGATTCGGCTCGCGTACCAGCGTCTCGGCGTCGAGACCTCGGTCGAGGGCACGACGCTCGTCGTCCCCGGCCCGCAAGAGCTCCGGGTGGCCGCCGACGCCGACGGCGCCATCCCCAAGGTGGACGACGCCCCCTGGCCCGGCTTCCCCGCCGACCTCACGTCGCTCGCGCTGGTGCTCGCCACCCAGAGCCGCGGGACCGTGCTCATCCACGAGAAGCTGTTCGAGAGCCGGCTCTTCTTCGTGGACAGCCTCATCGCGATGGGGGCGCGGATCGTGCTGTGCGATCCCCACCGGGCGGTGGTGGTCGGCCCCAGCGAGCTGCGGGGCGCCCCGATCGTCTCCCCCGACATCCGCGCCGGCATGGCGCTCATCGGGGCCGCGCTCTGCGCCCGCGGGACGTCGGTGATCATGAACGCGCACCAGGTGGACCGCGGCTACGAGCGAATCGACGAGCGCCTCCTCGCGCTCGGCGCGCGCATCACGCGCGACGCCGGCGCGTGCTAGGCGGGGGCTCAGGCGGGAACCACGATCGAAGAGCGCGCGCATCAGGACGGGACGACGCGATCGAAAACGGCGCGCACCCAGGTGGTCCGGCGCCGGTAATCATCCAGAAACGCCTTGCGCGAGGGGTAGTCCAGCGTCTTGGCGAGCCGGGCCGGATTCGGCCCCGCCACCTCGAGCGTGTCCGACGGCCGGGTACCGAAGAGGCGCAGGCCGAGGGAGACGCGGCGCAGGAACCGGTACTGATCGGCCAGCGTCTCGCACTCGGCGGCGGTCAGCAGCGAGGCCGCCGCGATTTCCCGGATGGCGGGCAGCGTGCTCGCGCGCCGGATCCCCGGGTGCCGCCTCCCGTGCAGCATCTGCAGCGCCTGGGTGATGAACTCGATGTCGACCAGGCCCCCGCGTCCGAACTTGGCGTGCAGGCGCCCGGGCGTCTCCTTGCCGAGCTCCCTCTCCATGCGCTCGCGGAGCAGGCGCATCTCCTTGAGATCGGGCGGCAGCGCCTCGGGGCCGTAGAGCAGCCCGCGGATCCGGCGCCGCACCGCCCGGCCGAGGGTGGGGTCGCCTCCCACCAGGCGAGCGCGCGTGAGCGTCTGGCGCTCCCATGGATCCGCCCACTCGCGGTAGTAGCGCTCGAGCGCGTCGTCGCTCGAGGCGAAGCCGCTGCCCTTGGAGCCCGGCCGGAGGCGGAGGTCCACCGGAAAGGCGATGCCGGCCGCGGTGATGTCGCCCAGCCAGCCGGTGAGCGACTCCACCGCGCGGTCGTAGAAGACGTGCGCCTCCACGCGCTCGGCCCCGTCGGTGACGCCGACCCCGCCGTAGATCACGAACAGGTCGAGATCGGAGCCGGTGGTGAGCTCGCGGCCGCCGAACTTGCCGAGGCCGATGATGGCGGCGGGTACCAGGCGTCCCGCCGCATCGCGCGGGACCCCGTAGGACTCCGCGGTCTCCTCGAGAGCGAGCGTCCAGGCCACCGCCAGCGCGGCCTCGGCGAGCGCGGTCATCTCGAGGGAGAAGCGCTCGGCGTCGGTCACCCCGAGCAGCATGCGCCAGATGATGCCGAGCTCGTGCGCCTGTTTCAGCCGGCGCAGCCGGTCCTTCCGCTCGGCCGGGTCGAGCCGGGGCGCGAGCACCTCCGCGAGCTCGACCCGGAACTCGCGCCGGCGAAGGTGGGCCGCGAAGGTCTCCGGGCTCGCCAGCCCGTTGAGCAGCTCCGGCTGGGACATGAGCAGCTCGGTGAGCAGCTCACCCCGCGCGCAGAGCCGGACCAGGTTGGTGAGCAGCTCCGGCCGGTCCGCCAGCAGCTCGAGGTACGCGGTGCGTGGGCCCGCCGCCGCCACGAAGCGCTCGACCTGACTCAGGGCCTCGTCGGGATCCGGGCTCTGCCAGAGCCCGTCCAGCAGCACCGGGAAGAGCCGCGCGATCGCGCGGCCCGCCGCGGCCGGATACGGGATCAGCGGGCGGCCCTCCAGGATCAGCCGCAGGTTCTGGCGCGCGCGATCCGGGTCCGTGAAGCCGGTGGCCTTGAGCGCGGTGTAGCTCGGGATGCGCACCGGCCGCGCGGCCGCGGCGGGTGGCGCCGCGAAGAACTCGCGGAAGGCCCGGTGCACGAGCGCGGTGACGCGCCGATGGTCGGCCAGGAACCGGCGCGCCGCCGCCGCGGGGGGCCGCGCGATGCCCATCCGGCGCGCGAGCAGGCCAAGCGCGCGCGGCTCCTCGGGCAGCGTGTGGGTCTGGAACTCGTGGAGGATCTGCAGCCGGTGCTCCACGGTCCGCAGGTAGACCAGCGCGTCGCCGAGCTGGCGACCGAGGGCCGGCGGCAGATAGCCCCGCTCGGTCAGGCGGAAGATCGCGCGCAGGCTATTGCGCTCCCGCAGCCAGGGATCGTCGCCGCCGTAGAGCAGCTGGAGGGCCTGGACCAGGAACTCGACCTCGCGGATGCCGCCGCGACCGAGCTTGACGTTGCGATGCTCGGCGTCCTTGCCCCGCAGCGAGCGGTCGATCTGCGTCTTCATCTCGCGGACCTCGCGCACGATCGCGGGATCGAGACCCGGGCGGTACACGAACTGGCGGACCGCCTCGAAGAAGCGGGCCGCCACCGCCGGGTCGCCCGCGGCCGCGCGCGCCTTGATCAGGGCCTGGCGCTCCCACAGCGCGGCGCGGTCGGCGAAGTACGCGCGGTAACCGTCGACCGACAGGATCAGCGCGCCCGAGCGGCCCTCGGGGCGCAGGCGCAGGTCGACGCGGAAGACGTGGCCCTCCTCGGTGACGGACTCGAGCGTCTCCACGATGCCCCGGACCGCCTGCGCGAAGAACTCACCGTTGGCGATGCGCCCCGCCTCGCCGCCCGCGGTCTCGCCGTCCTCGCCGTAGACGAAGATCGGATCGATGTCCGAGGAGTAGTTGAGCTCCTCGCCCCCGAGCTTGCCCATCCCGATGACGGCAAGGCCGGTGGGGCCGCCGTCGGCGCCGACCGGCGCGCCGTATAGCCGCTCGAGCCGCTCCCGCGTCCAGTCCCAGGACGCGGCCAGGCAGACGTCGGCCAGGTGTGAGAGCTCCTCGGTGGTGACGGTGAGATCGGCGTCGCCCAGGATGTCGCGGCAGCCGATGCGCAGGAGCTGGCGGTACTTGAAGCGGCGCAGCGCGTTCAGGCGCGCCTCCGGCCGATCGAAGGCCCGCAGGCTCGCGGCGAGGTCCGCGGCCATCTCGTCGGCCAGCCACTGCCGCATCGTGCGCGGCTCGAGCAGCCAGGGCAGCAGCGTGGGGTAGCGCCGAAGGGTATCGGCGAGGAACTGGCTCGTGCCACCGAGCTGGGCGAGCAGGTGGATGGCGCCCGGGTGGGCGGTGACCAGGCGAAGGAAGGCGGCGTGCTCGCCCTGGGCGGCCAGGCGCTCGAGGTTGTTCAGCGCCATGTCCGGATCGGGGGCGGCGGCCAGGTCTCCGAGCAGGCGCGGCAGCGCCGGCGCGAGCAGCGCCGCCTCGCGCGGCGTCGGGGTCAACGCGTGCAGATTGCGGAGCGCCGCCGCCGGATCCGCGAACCCGACCCGGAGGAGCTCGCGGATCGCGCCCCGGTCATCAGGCGCCGCCGCCAGCAGATCTCTCACCGGTTGTCCGCCATTTGGGGGAGTGCGGGGGCCATTTCCGGGCCCCCGCATTGAACAGAGCCTTGAAGACTTAAGCCGTAGATTGCCAGCGGTAGATTGCCAGGGATCGACGGCCCTCGCCCTAGATCGCGGCCTCGCCCTTCTCGCCGGTGCGGATGCGGATGGCCTCGCTCATCGACAGCACGAAGACCTTGCCATCGCCGATGGAGCCGGTCTTGGCCGACTGGCAGATGACCGAGACAACCTTGTCCACGAGATTGTCGGGCACCACGACCTCGACCTTCACCTTGGGCAGGAAGTCGATCGTGTACTCGGACCCTCGGTAAAGCTCGGTGTGACCCTTCTGCCGGCCGAAGCCGCGCACCTCGGTGACGGTCATCCCGACCACTCCGAGCTCGTTCAACGCTTCCTTGACGTCGTCGAGCTTGAACGGCTTGATCACCGCCTCGATCTTCTTCATCCCGGCCTCCGTGGCGAGCTGCCGCTCCGCGCCTTCAGCGCCTTGCGATAGAGGGTGACGTATTCCCGCGCCGAGGTGTCCCACGAGAAATCCTCGGCCATGGCATTGCGGACCAGCGCCTTCCAGGCCGATGGCTGCCGGTACGTGGAGGCGGCCCGGTGCACGGCGCCGAGCAAGGCCTCGGCGGTGAAGGCGTCGAACACGAAGCCGGTGCCGGTGCGCCGGGCCGGATCGAACTCGGTGACGGTATCGGCGAGCCCGCCGGTGCGCCGCACGATGGGCGCGCCTCCGTAGCGGAGCGCGATGAGCTGGCCCAGGCCGCACGGCTCGAACCGCGAGGGCATGAGGAACGCATCGCTGCCCGCGTAGATGCGCCGCGAGGCGTCGTCGTCGAAGCCGATGCGCACCGCGACCTGTCCCGGGTGCGCGGCCGCCGCGTCGCGGAAGCCGTCCTCGAGCCCGGCATCCCCGGAGCCCAGCACCACGAGCTGGCAGCCCTCGGCCAGGATCCCAGGCAACGCCTCCAGCACCAGGTCCACGCCTTTCTGCTCGATGAGGCGGGCCACCATCCCGATCAGGGGCCCGGCCGCGTCCTCGAGACCGAACTCCCGACGCAGCGTCTCGCGACAGACCGCCTTGGGCTCCGGGTCCTCGGCCGAGTAGGGATGCGCGATGGCCGCGTCCTTCTGCGGGTTCCACACGTCGTAGTCGATGCCGTTGACCACGCCGTGCAGTTCCTGGCTGCGGTCCTCCAGCACCCCCTCGAGCCCGCAGCCGAAGGCGGGCGTGCGAATCTCGCGCGCGTAGGTGCGGCTCACCGTGGTGAGGAGATCGGAGAAGATCAGCGCGCCCTTCAGGAAGTTCAGGTTGCCGTAGAACTCGATCCCGGCCGGCGTGAAGAGGTCCCAGCCGAGCCCGGTCATCGGCATATCGTAGTGCCAGAACACGCCCTGGTAGGCGAGGTTGTGGATGGTGAACACACTGGCCAGGCTGCCCACCATCGGGTGATCTCGGTAGAGGGTACGGAGGTACACCGGGAGCAGGCCGGTCTGCCAGTCGTTGGCGTGGATGACCTGCGGCTGCCAGCGCACGCCCGGGCCGGCCGCCGCGAGGCGGGTCAGGCTCTCCAGGGCCGCGCGGCAGAAGAACACGAAGCGCTCACAATTGTCCCAGTAGTCGCCGTCCGCGGTGCCGTAGAGGCTGTCGCGGTTGTAGTAGTGCTCGTGCTCGAGCAGGTACACCGGCACCCCCGAGGGGCCGTGCGCCTCGATCAGCGCGCCCTCGGCCGATCGATCGGCGAGCGGGACCCGGACGCTGGGCACGACGAGGCGCGTGTCGGTGGCGTGGACCTCGGCGCCGCGGTACTTCGGCATCATGATGCGGACGTCGTGGCCGAGGCCGGCCAGAGCTCGCGGCAGCGCCCCCGCCACGTCCGCGAGCCCGCCCGTCTTGGCGAAGGGCGCGACCTCGGAGGCGATGACCAGAATCCGGAGCGGGGTGGCCATGCTAGGGCTCCTCTTCGAGAATCGGGAAGACGAGCGCGGTGATGTGCGAGGAGATCCGCTTGAGGTTGGTCAGCACGTCCAGGTGGATCTCCGAGGTCTCGAGCGATTCGGCGAGGCCGCGGCGCAGCCGGGCCAGGTGCGAGTCCCGCAGCTCCCGCTCGCGCTGCCGCACCACCGGCCGCTGGTCCAGCACCTCCTGGGCCAGGCTCCGGTCGTTCGCCGCGAACCCGGCGATGGCGCGCTCGAGGTTCTTCGAGACCATGCCGTGGAACTCGATCAGCTCGGTCTCTCCGGTCTCCGAGAAGCGGCGGCCCTGGTAGAGCTTCTTGCGCGCGAGCTCCATCAAGTTCTTGTCGATGATGTCGCCGATATTCTCGAGGTTGCCGATGAACGAGATCAGCGCGATCTCCTTGTGGGCCATGTCGGAGCTCATCGTCTCTCGCCCGAGCCGGGTGATGAACAGCTTGATCTCGCGTTCGAGGTAGTCGAGCTGGTCGTCGCGTCGCTCCACGTCCTCCAGGAGCTCCTGGTTGTCGCTCCGCAGCACCACCATCGCGTCGCGTAGCATACCCTGGGCGACGTCGCCCATGCGCAGCGCCTCCCGGGTCGCCTGCCCGATGGCCAGCGCGGGCTGGTCCAGGTAGCGGTCGTCGAGGTACCGCGTCCGGTAGGGATTGTCCCCCCGCTCCTCCTCCGGCACCAGCGCGGTGATGACCCGGGCCGCCCAGGGGGCGAAGGGCAGGAACAGCGCGCTGATGGCCACGTTGAAGAGCGTGTGGGCGTTGGCGATCTGCCGGGCCGGGTCCGCCGCGGTGAGACCGACCAGGCTCGTGAGCGGGGTGATGAACGGGAAGACCAACGCCACCCCCAGCACCTTGAACGCGATGTGGGCGAGGGCCACCCGCCGGGCGTCCGAGGACGACCGCATGCTCGCGGCGAGCGCGGTCGCGCAGGTGCCGATGTTGGCCCCGAGCACGACCGGAACGGCGGCCACGAGCGGGAGCAGTCCCTGGTGGGCGAGCGACAGCGTCAGCCCGATGGTGGCGGCCGAGGAGGCCATGCCCGCGCTGAGGACCGCCCCCACTAGCAGGCCCAGGAACGGGTTACCGGCGAGGGCTACCAGCACCTGGCGGGTGAGCTCGTTGTCGACCAGGGGCGCGAGGCCGTCGTTCATCACCTTCATGCCGAGGAAGATGAAGCCGAAGCCGAGTACCACCTGCCCCAGGCTCTTGACCAGGCCGCGTCGCCCGAAGAAGGCCATCGTGAAGCCGAGCCCGACGAGTAGCAGCGAGAGCTCTTGGACCTTGAAGGCCAGCAGCTGCACGGTCACAGTGGTGCCGATGTCGGCACCCAGGATCACCCCGAGCGACTGCGGGAACGTGAGCAGGCCGGCCGACACGAAGCCGATCAGCATCAGGGTGGTGGCCGACGAGGACTGGATGATCGACGTCACCAGGGCACCCGAGGCCACCGCGGCCATGCGCGTGCCCGTCATGCGGGTGAGCAGGTGGCGCAGGTGACCGCCCGCGGCGCGCTGCAGGCCTTCGCCGATGAGCTGCATGCCGTAGAGCAGCAGGGCTAGGCCGCCGAAGAGCGCCAGCAGCGTCACGTCAGGGACTCAGCGGCTCGGCGACGGCCACGTCGATGTCGCGCAGATGACCGGTCTCGTTCACCGACACCACGCGCGGGGGCGAGATCTCGGAGAGCGAGCAGTTGGCGACGGCGATCCGCCAGATCGACGACAGGGGCAGGCCGAACCAGTGGGCCAGCAGCGCGCTGATGACGCCGCCGTGCGAGACGATGAGGATGTCGTCGCCGTTGGGGTGAGCGCGGCCGATCTCGTCGATCGCGCGCAGCACGCGGGCCTGCACGTCGCCCAGGGGCTCGCCCCCCGGCGGCAGGCAGAGCACCGGGTCGCGCACCCACTGCGTGTACGGGTCGCCCGGGCGCGTGCGGATCTCCTCGACCGTGCAGCCTTCCCATTCGCCGAGCGACAGCTCGCGGAGGTCGTCCACCACCGTCATCGGCAGCCCGAGCCCGTCCACCGCGATCTCGGCGGTATGGCGAGCGCGCTCGAGGGGGCTCGCGTAGACGTGGGCGATGGGTCGACGCCCGACCGCGAGACGCAGGGCCTCGGCCTGACGGATCCCCAGCGGCGAGAGCGCCACGTCCTGGGCGCCCTGGAAGCGCCGGACCGCGTTGGAGACCGATTGGCCGTGACGCGCGAGCAGCAGCCGCCTCACCGGCCGGCCTCCGCCGCGGCCGCGGCCGCCTTGAGCCGCGCCACCGTCTCGGCCTTGCCGAGGATGCTGACCACCTCGAAGATCGGCGGGCTCGCGGCCTTGCCCGTGACCGCGATGCGCGTGAGCTGCGCCAGGTCCACCAGCTTGAGCCCCAGGTCGGCGGCGAGGAAGCGGTAGAGGGCCTCCAGCGCCGCGGGGTCCATCGCCGCCTGGGCCTCGAGCCGCCTGGTCAGCAGGGCGTAACGCTCCGCCGCCTGCTCCTTCCAGAACTTGGCGGTGGCCGCCGGATCGTAGACGCTCGGCGGCATCAGGTAGAACGCGGCTTGCTCGGCCATCTCGACCAGCGTGCGCGCCCGCTCCTTGAGCGTCTCCACCACCCGGGCGAGCCAGGCCAGGTCGCCCGGGACGGGCAGCCCCGCGCGCTCCAGGAAGGGCCCGAGCTCGCGCGCGAGGCGCTCCGCGGGCAGCGCCTTGATCCACTGGTGGTTCACCCACTTGAACTTCTCGAGGTCGAAGACCGCGTCGGCCGCGCCCACGTGGGCCAGATCGAAGTGCTGGACCAGGTCTTCTCGAGAGAAGATTTCTTGATCCCCGTGCGACCAGCCCAGGCGCGCCAGGTAGTTCAGCATGGCCTCCGGCAGGAGGCCCATGTCGCGGAACGCCAGCACGGAAGTGGCCCCGTGCCGCTTGGAGAGCCGCGTCTTGTCCGCGGCCAGGATCATCGGGATGTGGGCGAAGACGGGCAGCGGGTAGCCGAGCGCCTGATAGCACAGGACCTGCTTCGGGGTGTTCGAGAGGTGGTCGTTGCCGCGGATGACGTGGGTGATTTTCATCGTCACGTCGTCCACCACCACGCAGAAGTTGTACGTGGGCGTGCCGTCGGTGCGGACGAGGATCCAGTCGTCCAGCTCGGCGTGGCTGACCGTCACGCGCCCGCGGATCACGTCGTCCACCACGGTCTCGCCGTCGCGGGGGATCGCCAGCCGCAGCGCGTGGGGCTCCGAGGCGGGCACGTTCGCGTCCCGGCAGGTGCCGGGATACCGGAAGGTCTCCTTGCGGGCCTCCGCGGCCTTCCGCAGCGCCTCGAGCGTCTCCGGCGTGCAGCGGCAGCGATAGGCCCGGCCCTCCGCGATCAGGCGCTCGGCGTGCGCGCGGTAGATGTCGAAGCGCTCGGTCTGGCGGTACCCGGGGGTCGGCGGGCCCTCGTCCCAGTCGAGCCCCAGCCATCGGAGCGCCTCGAGCAGCGACTCGGTGTACTCCTCGGTGGAGCGGGAGCGGTCGGTGTCCTCGATCCGGAGCACGTAGGTGCCGCGGTGGTGCCGGGCGAAGAGCCAGTTGAAGAGCGCGGTCCGGGCTCCTCCTACGTGGAGGTGACCCGTGGGGCTGGGGGGAAAGCGAACGCGCACCGGCTCGGGCATGAGGACCATATTGTATAGCCGATGGTAGGATCAGGGCCATGACCGAGCCCGCCAAGCCCTCCAACTTCGTCCGGGACGCCGTCCTGGAGGACCTCGAGACCGGGCGCTTTTCCCGTCCGATCGTCACCCGGTTCCCTCCCGAGCCCAACGGTTACCTGCACATCGGCCACGCCAAGGCCATCTGCCTCGACTTCGGCCTCGCCGCCGAGCTCGGGGGCCGATGCCACCTCCGCTTCGACGACACCAACCCGACCAAGGAGAGCCAGGAGTACGTCGACGCCATCACCCGGGACGTCCGCTGGCTCGGCTTCGACTGGGGCGACCACCTCTACTACGCGAGCGACTACTTCGGGCGCCTGTACGAGTGGGCCGAGCAGCTCATTCGCGCCGGGAAGGCCTACGTGGACGACCTCTCCGCCGACGAGATCCGCGCGCACCGCGGCAGCCTCACCGAGCCGGGACGGGAGAGCCGGTGGCGCGGGCGCCCGGTCGAGGAGAACCTCGACCTGTTCCGGCGGATGCGCGCGGGCGAGTTCGAGGACGGGACCAAGGTGCTGCGGGCCCGGATCGACATGGCCCATCCGAACCTCAACCTGCGCGATCCGGTCATGTACCGCATCCGCAAGACCGCGCACCACCGGACCGGCGACGCGTGGTGCATCTATCCGATGTACGACTGGGCGCACGGCCAGTCCGATTCGATCGAGGCCGTCACCCACTCGCTGTGCACGCTCGAGTACGAGGATCACCGCCCCCTCTACGACTGGTACCTCGACGCGCTCGGCGTCTATCACCCGCGGCAGATCGAGTTCGCGCGCCTCAGCCTGAGCCACACCGTGATGTCCAAGCGCAGGCTACTCACCCTCGTGCAGGACCGGCTCGTCGAGGGGTGGGACGACCCGCGCATGCCGACCCTGGCCGGGCTGCGGCGCCGCGGCTACACCCCCGAATCCCTCCGCGACTTCTGCGAGCGCATCGGGGTGACCAAGGCGGCCAACCTGGTGGAGATGGCGCTGCTCGAGCACTGCCTGCGCGAGGATCTGAACCGGCGCGCGCTCCGGCGCATGGCGGTGCTGCGGCCGCTGCGCCTGGTCGTCGAGAACTATCCCGACGGCCAGACCGAGGAGATGGAGGCCACCAACAATCCCGAGGACCCGGGAGCCGGCACGCGTAAAGTCCCGTTCTCCCGCGTGCTGTGGATCGAGCAGGACGACTTCCGCGAGACGCCCCCGCCCAAGTACTTCCGCCTCTCCCCGGGCGTGGAGGTGCGCCTGCGCGCGGCCTACGCGGTGAAGTGCACCGGGGTGACGAAGGACCCGGCCACCGGTGAGGTCACCGAGGTGCGCTGCACCTACGATCCGGAGACACGCGGGGGCGAGGTCCGCGGCCGCAAGATCAAGTCGACGATCCACTGGGTCTCCGCGGCGCACGCGGTCGAGGCCGAGGTCCGCCTCTACGACACGCTCTTCACGGTGCCGAAGCCGGACGAGGCCGACGAGCTCCGCCAGGTGCTGAACCCGGCATCGCTCGAGGTGGTGCGAGGGGCGAAGGTGGAGCCTGCGCTGGCGGGAGCCGCGCCCGAGGACCACGTCCAGTTCGAGCGCGTCGGTTACTTCGTGGCGGACTGGAAGGATCACCGGCCCGGCCGCCCCGTGTTCAACCGCAGCGTGGGGCTGCGTGACACCTGGGCGAGGATCGAGAAGGCCGCGGGCTAGTGGAAAAAGACGCCCGCGTCGATGTTCAGCACCTGGCCGGTGACGCTGTCCGACCGGCAGAACGTCACGACCTGGTCGGCCACGTCCTCCACGCTGGCCGCGCGCTTGAGCACGGAGCGCTGCCGCGCCCCCTCGGCGGTCTCCGGGCGTAGCCGGGAGGTCATCCGCGTCCCTTCCATCAGGCCGGGGGCCACGCAGTTCACGGTGACCTCGGGGGCCAGCGCCACCGCCAGGCACCGCGTGAGGTGGATGAGGCCGGCCTTGCTGGTGGCGTAGGCGATGCTGCTGCCGCCCGGGTTCAGGCCCGCCACCGAAGCGATGTTCACGATGCGCCCGGAACCGCTCGCCTTGAGGTGCGGGGCGGCCGCGCGCGCCAGCAGATAGGGCCCGCGTAGGTTGGTCGCGAAGAGCCGATCCCAGACCGCGGCGTCGAGCGCCTCGAGATCGGGGAACGGGATCGCGATGTTCCAGGCCGCGTTGTTGACGAGGGCGTCGAGCCGGCCGAACCGGCCCCTCACCGCCTCGACCGCCTTCGGGATCGCGGCCGCGTCGGTCTGGTCGAGCGCGACGCTCCACGCCCGGCGCCCGAGCCCCTCGACCGCCGCGCACGTCTCCTTCGCCGCGTCCTGGCGCTCGAGGTAGGTGATCGCCACGTCGGCGCCGCCCTTCGCGAGGGCCCGGGCGATCGCGAGCCCGAGCAGACCCGTGCCGCCGGCGACCAGCGCGACGCGCCCCTCGAGATCCATGACCGCCCTAGACTACCAGAAGTCGACCGCGTCGTGAGCCGGCCCGCGCGGGCTTGAAGCGGTCGTGAGACGGCCGTACACTCGCCCGGTCATGCCTGCGCTCCTGCTGCGGAACGTGCGACCGATGGCGGGCGCCGCCGTCGACGTGCTGACCCGCGACGGCGTCATCGAGCGCGTCGCGCCCGGGATCACGCCGCCGCCGGGCGCCACCGTCGAGGATGGGCGACAGGGCGTCCTGCTGCCCGCCTTCGTGGACGCGCACATGCACCTCGACAAGACCTTCTGGGGTCTTCCGTGGCGCGCCCACGAGGCGGGACCGACAACCCTCGAGCGCATCGAGAACGAGCGACGCTTGCGGCGCCGGCTCGCGCTGCCGGCCGACGTGCAGGCCGAGCGCCTGGCCCGTCAGGCCCTGAGCCGGGGCACCGTCCACATGCGGAGCCACGTGGACGTCGACACCGAGATCGGGCTCCGGAACTTCGAGGGCGTCATGGCGGCGCGTAGCCGGCTTCGCGACCTCGTCTCGATCCAGGTGGTCGCGTTTCCCCAGAGCGGCGTGGTCACGCGGCCGGGCACCGCCCAGCTCCTGGAGCAGGCGGTCAAGGACGGCGCCGGGCTGATCGGGGGCGTCGACCCCAGCGGCATCGACCAGGACGCCAAGGGCCAGCTCGACGTGATCTTCGGCATCGCGGGCCGACACGGGGCCGGGGTGGACATCCACCTCCACGACCCGGGCGAGGAGGGCGTCGAGCAGATCCGCATGATCGCGGAGCGCACCCGCACGCTCGGCCTCGGCGGCCGGGTCGCGATCAGCCACGCCTTCTGCCTGGGCATGGTGGACGATCGCGAGGTCGGCCGCCTCGTGGATCTGCTGCGGGAGTACCGCATCGCGATCGTGACCGCGGTGCCGGGCGACCGGCCGACGCCCCCGGTGCGTCGCCTCCGCGAGGCCGGCGTCACCGTCGGGGCCGGCTCCGACGGGGTACGGGATGCGTGGACGCCCCTCGGCAACGCGGACATGCTGGAACGCGCGATGCTCCTCGCCTTCCGCCACGGCTTCCGCACCGACGCCCTCCTGCACGATGCGCTCGACATCACCACCCGGAGCTACGCCACCGTGCTGGGCCTCGACGGGTACGGCCTCGAGGTCGGCTGCCGCGCCGACTTCGTCGTCCTCCCGGGCGAGACGCTCGGCGAGCTCGTGGCGATGCGGCCGCCCCGCTCGCTCGTGGTGAGCGGCGGGCGCGTCGCGGCCCGGGATGGGCAGTGCGTGATCTGAGACCTCATGTCGCGGCATCTGTCGCCACCTTCTTCCTGCTAGGAGCCTGCACGACCATGGCACCAATCTCCCCGGCTGTCCGCTCCGACTTCGCCCCGACCGGCAAGATGCGGGTCGGCATCAACCACGGCAATCTCGTCCTCGCCCAGAAGAACCCGACGACCGGCGAGGTGAAGGGCGTGGCGGTGGACCTGGCTCACGAGCTGGGCCGCCGGCTTGACGTGCCGGTCGAGCTGGTCCAGTACTCCTCGGCCGGGCAGATGACCGACGCGCTGGCTTCCGGCGCGTGGGACGTGGCCTTCCTCGCCCGCGAGGCGGGACGGGCCGGCGAGATCGGCTTCACCGCCCCGCACCTGCTGATCGAGGGCACCTACCTGGTGCCCGCCGGCTCCTCCGACACCCGCGTGGCCGACATCGACCGCAAGGGGATGCGCATCGCGGTCTCCGAGAAGAGCGCCTACGATCACTTCCTGAGCCGCAACATCAAGAATGCCACGCTGGTCCGTGGTGCCGGCAACAGCGCCGGGCTCGGCCTCCTGCAGGCGGGAAAGGCCGACGTGATCGCGGGCGTGCGGCAGCTGCTCCTGATGGATCAGGCCAAGCTGCCCGGCTCGCGGGTACTCGAGGACCGCTTCATGGTGATCGAGCAGGCCATGGGCCTGCCCCGGGGGCGCGACGCGGGCCTCGCCTACGCCAAGGCGTTCATCGAGGAGATGAAGGCGTCCGGATTCGTGGCCCGGTCACTGGAGAAGTCCGGCGTGCGCGGCGTGCCGGTGGCGCCGGCCGAGCCGGCCGGAGCCTAGCGCACTCGCGCTAGGTCAGGGGCACGATCGCGTAGAAGCGGGGGCGGGCACCGATCGAGCGGGTGACGTGACCCTGGCCGGTGAGATCCTCGGCCAGCAGCACGTCGCCGGGTCCCACGCGCACCACGGTGCCGTCGCCGACCTGGATCTCCGCCTCGCCCGCGAGCGTGATCGAGTACTGCCGGCGCGGCGCGCAGTGCCAGTCGAGCACGTAGCCGGGCGGCGAGACCCGGAACACGATGCCGGCGGCGGCCTGCAGCGTGGTGCCCTCCCCGTGGGCGCCCTCGGTATCCGTGAACGGCTTCATGGCCAGCGGCACTTCCTCGACGTGGGATTGCCCGTCGGCACCACTGTAAACCCGCCAGATCTTCGGCATATGCTCCCCTTCGCTCAGAAGCGCACGCGCCGCATGACAACCCGCGGCAGCGCGCGGATGACCAGCATGATCCACCGCCACACGGGCGGCGCGTAGACGACGTGGCGGCCCGCGTCCATGGCCGCGACCACGTCGCGCGCCACCGCATCCGGCTCGCCCGCGAAGGGAGGCACCGGCAGCCCCGCCGTCATCGCGGTCTTCACGAAGCCGGGCTTGACGCAGAGTACGCGCACGCCGCGGTCGCGATAGGCGAGATCCAGCCCGTCGAGAAAGACGGACAGCCCGGCCTTCGACGCGCCGTAGAGATAGTTGCTCCGCCGCGCGCGGTCGCCCGCCACGCTGCTGAAGGCGCAGATCAGTCCGCCGCCCCGCGCGGCGAGCCGGTCGGCCGCCTGCTGGCACAGGAGCACGGTGCCGGTGAAGTTGGCGTGCAGCAGGGCGCCGAGGCGCGCGAGATCCGCCGCGAGCTCGTCCTGCCCCGCGAACAGCCCGCCCGTCACCACGAGCGCATCGATCCGCGAGAGCGCGCGATCGGCCGCATCGAGGGCCTCGCCGAAGCCGTCGGGGCGCGAGAGGTCGAGCGAGGCCTGGCCCACCGGCACGGGCGCGCCGCGCGCCTCGAGATCCCGCGCGGAGAGCTGCATCTCGTCCGCGTCGCGGCCGAGCAAGAAGATCGCGTCGCCGCGCTCGGCGAGGCGGCGGGCGAGGGCGCGGCCCATGCCGCGGGTCGCGCCCACGAACGCCACCTTCACACGGGATCTCCGAAGAGGCGCACCGAGAGAGCGGAGCGGAAGCGCCGGCCCGGATCCCAGCGGTCGCGGACCGCCCGCCACTCCGGTAGGCGCGGCATCATGCGGGCGAAATCCCCGGCCCGCGTCACCGCGTCCTTGGCCAGGTACACACGGCCGCCGTGATCGATCACGATGGCGTTCATGTCGTGGAGCAGCGCCTCGGTGACCGCGCCCCGGTACGGTAGGTCCAGCGCCAGCGTGATGCCCTCCAGCGGGAAGGACAGGTACGCGTCGGAGGCGGGGCCGCAGTCCTTGATCACGGCGAGGAAGGACGCGGCGCCCGCCGCCGCGAGCCGCTCGAGCAGCGCGGTCACCGGGGCCGGACCCGCCGCGTGGGGCACCACGCACTGGTACTGGAGGAAGCCGCGACGGCCGTACAGGCGATTCCACTGAGAGACCGCGTCGAGCGGGTAGAAGAAGGCGTCGTAGGAGACGATGCGGCGCCTCAGCGTCCGGCCGTGGCTCCAGGCGTAGAGCCGGTTGAACCAGCGCATGAACAGCGGGTTCAGCAGCCACTCCGGCGCGTCGAACGGCACGCGCAGCCGGGGCGCGCGCCGGACCCGACGGGTCCCCGCCTCGACCTGGGTGGCGTGACGGCCCCGCATGAGGATGCCACGTCCGACGTCGCGCCCCTGCGCGAGGCAGTCGATCCAGCCCACCGTGTAGGGCCAGTGGGCCGCGCTGAGTCGCAGGCCCTCCAGCATCGACTCGAGGCTCCCCATCCCCTGGGTCTCGAGCACGATCCACGGCGTCTCCACCCGGCGCAGCCGCAGCGTGACCTCCACGATCAGGCCGGTGAGCCCCATGCCGCCGACGGTGGCCAGGAACAGCTCGCGCTCGCGGTCGGGTCCGCACTCCACGAGACGGCCGTCGGCGGTGAGCAGCACGATGCGATCGACGAAGCTGCCGAAAGAGCCGTCGCGGTGATGGTTCTTGCCGTGCACGTCGCAGGCCACGCACGCGCCGACCGTGACGAACTTGGTGCCCGGCGTCACCGGCGGGAACCACCCGCGCGGCACGAACACCCGCAGGATCTCGGCGAGGCTCAGGCCGGCCTCGCAGCGCAGGCGGCCGGTGACCGGATCGAAGTCGCGGATCCGATCGGCGCGCGTGGTCTCCAGCACGTGGCCACCCGGCGCCGCGGGCACCGCCGCGTCTCCGTAGGCGCGCCCGAGCCCGCGGGGCACGAGGGGCTCGACGCCCGCGCGCAGGGCCAGGTGCTCCGGTCGCTCCACCCGCCCGGGCACGATCGGGTGGCGGCCCCATCCCGCGACCGGCTCCAGCGCCGCCGACGCGGCCGGAATCAGTCGAGCCATCGGGTCAGCCACACCGGGCCCCACACCGGACCGTAGATGATCACGAGGAGCGCGACCATCCAGAGCGCGGTGTTCAGCAGCAGGGCGCGATCGTTGAGCAGGAGGTCGGACGGGTTGCCGCCCAGCTCACGCCGGTAGAGCAGGTACAGGTAGCGGAAGACGCCGTAGAGCACGAACGGCAGGGTCACCGGCAGCCAGCGCGTGTGGAACTTGGCCACCGTCTCGGGCGACATGGTGTAGAGCGCGTAGGCGGTGACGGTGGAGGCGGTTACCACCGCCACCATCTGGTCGAGAAAGCTCTCGCTGTACTCGGCGAGGATGGGCCGGTGCGCGGCCGCGTCGCCCTTCAAGGTCCGATACTCGTGGCGCCGCTTCCCCAGGGCCAGGAACAGCGCCACGAGAATCGTGCAGATCACGAGCCAGCCCGAGATCTCGACTGCGATGGCGGCCGCGCCCGCCACCGCGCGCAGCACGAAGCCCGCGGCCACCGTGAGCACGTCGAGGATCACCAGGTGCTTGAGCCAGACCGAGTAGGCGGTGAGGAGCGCGGCGTATGCGGTGGCCACGAGACCGAAGCGCAGCGAGAGCGCGTACGCCGCCACGAGGCTGCCCAGCACCAGGACGACACCGAGGGCCAGTCCCGCGGGGACCGACAGCGCGCCGCTCGCAATCGGGCGCTTGCGCTTGACGGGGTGCAGCCGGTCCTTCTCGACGTCGGCCACGTCGTTGAAGACGTAGATCGCCCCGGACAGCGCGCAGAAGACGGCGAAGGCGGCCAGCGCGGGCCAGACCAGCGGGGTGAACAGGCTCTGCGAGAAGATGAGTCCGGCGAAGACGAAGAGGTTCTTGACCCACTGGCGAGGACGCAGGGAGAGGAGCACGGCCATCCCGAGGCTCATGGCGCGGCGGCCTCGTCAGCGGCGCAGGTCAGACGCGCCCCTGAGTCCCGCCGAATCCGGCCCGCGCGAAGGCCACCGCCCGCGGCCGGCCCACGGAGCCCAGGCGGACCACGCCCACCGTCGCGGGGCGACGCTGCAGCCGCTCCTCGAGGCGCGCGCCGAGCACGCCCAGCGCGGTCATCTCACATCACCTCGGCGACGGCCCGCTTCACCGCCTCGACCACCTGATCGACCTCGCCGTCGGTGAGCTCGGGGAAGCACGGCAGGCTCAGCACCTCGGCCGCGGCCTGGGTGGCCACCGGGAACTCGCGATCCGCGTTCGGATACGAGAAGACGGGCTGGGCCGGAATCGTGCTCGGATAGTGGATGGCGGTCCCGATCCCGAGGTTGCCGAGCGCGGCCGCGAGGGCGTCGCGCTTGCCCGACCGCACCGTGTACTGGTGATAGATGTGGCGCGCGGGCGGCCGCTCCACCGGCAGGCCGAGGGGTAGGCCGGCCAGCGCGTCCGTGTAGTGGCGGGCGATCGCGCGCCGTCGCGCGTTCCACTCGGGGAGACGTCGCGCCTTCACGCGCAGCAGCGCGGCCTGCAGCTCGTCGAGGCGGCTCGAGCCGCCCAGCTCGACGTGGGTGTAGCGGCGCGGCTGCCCGTGATCGCGGAGCAACCGCACGCGGTCGGCCACGTCGTCGCGGGTGGTCAGCACCATCCCGGCGTCGCCGCAGGCGCCCAGGTTCTTGGTCGGATAGAACGACAGGATCGCCGCGTCGCCCCACTCGGCCACCGGCCGGCCCGCGTAGGAGGCGCCCACCGCCTGCGCGGCGTCGGCCACGACGGCCAGCCCGCGCACGCGGGCCAGCTCGCACAGGGTGTCCATGGCCGCGGTCTGGCCGTAGAGGTGCACCGGCACGATGGCGCGCGTCCGCGCGCTGATCGCCTGCTCCACTCGGGCCGGATCGACATTGAACGTGACGGGGTCGATGTCCACGAAGACCGGAGTGGCCCCCGCCATGAGGATGGTGGTCCCCGACGCCACGAAGGAGAACGCAGAGGTGATCACCTCGTCGCCCGGCTTGACCCCGACCGCCTTGAGCGCGATCAGCAGCGCGTCGGTCCCGGAGCCGGTCCCCAGCCCGTGCCGCGCGCCGCACACCGCGGCCAGCTCGCGCTCGAGGGTCTGGCCCTCCGGGCCCAGGATGAAGCGGCAGGAGTCGATGACGCGCGCGGCCGCGTCCATCAGCTCGGAGCGCAGAGCTTCGTGCTGCCGCTTGAGATCGATCTGCGGGATCATCAGAAGCCCGTGCGCGCCGAGGTGCCCAACTGGCCCAACCCCAGGAGGTTGATGGAGATCCGGAAATCGTTCTCGTCGTTGTGCCGCCGCACGTATTCCGCCGTGATGGCCCAGCAGCTGAAGCGCCAGTTGATGCCGACTCTGTTCTCGATGGCATCCCCCGACAGCACGTCCCAGGAGGAGGCTCCGCGGACGTCGACGTTGTTCAGCAACTGCACCCACGTCTCCGCGCGCAGGTAACGGGTGTTGCCCTGCTCGTTGAACCGCGGGCCCACCGCGATGACGAATCGCGGATAGTTCAGTCGGATGTCCGCGTTCACCTCTCGCCACCCGAGGTTGTACACATTGTACCGGGCATCGGCGTGGAAGCCGATCCTTTCGTTCGGCTTGATCGAAAGGTCGCCGTAGAGGTCCTTGAAGGGCTCGCTGTTCGGATTCATGTTGAACGTCTGGCTCAGGATGAAACGCGCCACCTCCCACCGGATCGGCTGCTCGTTGGCCCCGGACACCGTCTTGGCGTTCAGGCTGTTGGTGAGGTAGTAGGTGATCTCGTTGGCCTTCCCGAGCTGGTCGATGCCGGTGCGCCGCTCGTAGCCGGGGTCGACCCCGGTGGCGGTGCTGAACCCCGGGTCGTAGACCGGGTAGGCCTTCTGGTCGAAACCGCGGATCTCGATGATCTTCATTCGCGGCTCGATGACGTGCTGGTAGGCGGCCACGCTTCCGCTGCCGTCGGTGGTGAAGACGCGGGAGATGCGGCTCTCGGCCTCGACCCCCCATTCCACCTGGCGCCGGACCCGCGAATCGCTGACGGAGTCCTCCACCGTCTGCCCGCTCGCGATCGAGACGTGCTCGCCGACAAGGCGCTGATCGTAGTAGGTGAGCCGCCCGCCTCCGAAGGGGGTGACCGTGAAGAAGCCCCCCACCGGGATCGGCATCAGGAGGCGCGGGTGCAGGTCGGCCCGGACCCCTTCGGGGCCGAGATAGCGGAAGAAGTTGACGAAGCTCGCGTTGGCCTCGTAGAGCACGCCGGGAAGGCCGGGGAGCGGCTGACGGATGCCCGTGAGCTGGATGTCGGGGATGCGCTGGAGCTCGACCGGCGCGCCAGTGGTCAAATCCTGGTACCACTTGACGTTGCCGACCAGGCTCCACGCGTCCCAGCGCTGGGTCAAGAAGACGTTGGTCTCGGCCCGCTGGTTGGCGCGGTCGACGAGCCGGCTACCGTAGTCGCGGAAGATCAGGTCGTCGCTGGTGACGTTGGCGTTGACCTTGAAGGACAGCTGTGGGTTGATCTGCCATTCGTGCCGGAGCGTCGCCCATCCCCGGTTCTCGGGGATCTTCGGGTCGCCGCCGCGCAGGAACTCGTTCACCCCGAAGCCGGCCGCCTCGCCGCGCTGCTCGCGGGAGATGACGTAGCGGTAGTCGAGATCGAGGCCGATCCCGCGCCTCGTGAAGGTGTCGAGCGTCGCCGTGAGATCCTGGCTATCGTCGATCGCCCAGTAGTACGGGATGCGGGTGAAGAAGCCCTTGCGCGAGGACTGGCCGTATTCGGGAAACAGGAAGCCCGATTGCCGCTCGCGGCGCAGCGCGGCCGCGAAGAAGGGCACCCACGGCAGCACGGGCACGCTCTTGACCCAGAACGAGGCGTTCTGCCCGTACACGATGTCGTCGAGATCGACGGTGCCCGAGCCGAAGCGGAAGGACCAGGGCGGGTCCTCGCCCTCACAGGTCGTGAAGACGCCATGGCGCATCTCGTAGACGCTGTCGCCGGTGCGATCCATCCGCTCCGCGGATAGGTGATAGTACGGCGCCGTCACCGCGGAGCCGTTGTAGACGACGCCGGTGCCGGTCTTGAGGTTGAAGTCGACCCGGTCGCCGACGAGCCGATCGGGACCATCGTAGAAGACCACCTTGCCCTGAGCGACCGCCTGGCCGGTGTCGCGGTTCAGCTCCACGCGGTCGGCGAGCAGCCGGCTCTGGCCCCGCGTGATCTCCACGTTGCCCACCGCGATGAGCAGATCGGACGAGCCACCCACCTGCTGGAGCTGATCGGCCACCACGGTGGCCTCCTCGCCTCCGGCGCGGACGGTGACCCCGCCCGACTGCGCCCACGCCGGCGGGGCGATGAGCCACCCCGTCACCACCACCGCCGCGAGTAAGACCGATCGAGGGAGGTGTGGGCGCTCCCTACAGCCGCGTATCGAGCGAACCGGAGGCCAGGGCGGCATGAGGCCCCATGCTAGCAGCGGGCCCCCGCCCTGAAAAGGACATCCTGTCCGTCGCCCGAGGCGGCCAGGACGTCCCCGATCAGGGAGAGCGAGCCCGCCACGCACACGAGCCCGTCGGGCTCCTCGGGCCGGGCCATCGCCAGCGCCTCCCGCGGCGAGCGGGCGATGTCCACGCGCATGCCGGGCAGCAGGGCCTGCAGCACCTCCGGCGCCGCGGCCCGTGGATTCGCGGCCGCGGTGAGTACGATGCGCGCGGCGAGGGGGCGCAGCGCGGCCAGGATTCCACCCGCGTCCTTGTCGGCGAGGATCCCGATCACGAACGTGACGGGGCGCCCCGGGAAGTAAGCCCGAAGCGACGCGGCGAGCGCACGGGCCCCCGCCGGGTTGTGCGCGCCGTCGAGGATGGTGAGCGGATCGCGGCGAAAGATCTGGAAGCGGCCCGGCCACCGGGCGCCGCCGAGGCCCGCCCGGATGGCGGGCTCCCCCGCATCGAGCGCGCGCGCCGCCGCCGCCGCGAGCAGCGCGTTGCCGGGCTGGTAGACGCCCAGCAGGGCGCAGGCGACGTCGGACATGCGCCAGCCGGGCCCGGCCAGATCGAGCCGCTGCGCCTCCAGCGAGAAGCCGAGCGGGGTGACGTGCAGCTCCCGGCCCTCGCGCAGGAGCGGGACGCCCACGAGGGCGGCGCGACGCTCGAGCACCGCCTCCGCCTCGGGATCCTGCCGGGCCGAGAAGGCCACCCCGCCGCGGATGATAGCGGCCTTCTCGGCCGCGATCAGGGTCAGGGTGTCACCGAGCTCGTGCTGGTGATCGTAGTCGATCGGCCCGATCACGGCGACGCGCGGCGTTCCCACCGAGGTCGCATCGAGCCGGCCGCCGAGGCCCACCTCCAGGACCGCGACGTCGACCCGCTCGCGGCAGAAGTGATCGAGCGCCAGTGCGGTGCCCGCCTCGAACACGGTCGCGTCGAGCCGCGCGATCAAGGTGCCAAGCGCCTCGACCCCGTCCACGAAGTCAGCCTCCGAGATCGGCCGGCCGTCGACTCGAATGCGCTCGCGGTAGTGACGCAGGTGCGGAGAGGTGTAGAGGCCCACCCGGCGGCCGGAAGCCTGGAGGATGGCGGCCAGCATGGCCGAGATCGAACCCTTGCCGTTGGTGCCGGCCACCTGGGCGATCGTGAAGGACCGCTCGGGACGGCCGATCGCGTCGAGCAGCGCCTCGATGCGCTCGAGGCCGGGGCGCATGCCCGCCCGCTCCCCGCCGCGCAGCGCGAGGATGCGGTTCACGGCCTCGGCATACGTCATGGAGCGGGCGCGGGAGTGCGACCGCCGAAGAACGCGAGGATGCGTCGGAGGGTGGCCCGCAGCTCCCGCCGCTCCACGACCAGGTCGATCTGGCCGTGCTCGAGCAGGAACTCAGAGCGCTGGAACCCCTCGGGAAGCGGCTGCCGGATCGTCTCCGCGATGACCCGCGGGCCCGCGAAGCCGATGAGGGCCCGCGGCTCGGCCAGGATGAGGTCGCCGAGCATCGCGAAGCTGGCGGTCACGCCACCGGTGGTGGGATCCGTGAGCAGCGAGATGTAGGGCACGCGCTCGGCGTCGAGACGCTGCAGCGCGGCCGACGTCTTGGCCATCTGCATGAGGGAGAGGATGCCTTCCTGCATGCGGGCGCCGCCCGAGGCGGAGACGATCAGCAGCGGCATGCGCTTCTGGAGCGCGAGCTCGATCGTGCGGGTGAGCTTCTCTCCGACCACGGAGGCCATGCTGCCGCCGAGGAATGCGAACTCGAAGACGGCGAGGGCGACCGGATACCCGCCGATACGCGCGGTTCCGGTGACCACCGCCTCACCGGTGTCGGTCTTGCCACGGGCGGCCTTGAGACGGTCGGTGTAGCGCTTGGTGTCCTTGAACGAGAGCGGGTCCTTCGACCGGAGCCCGGACTCCCGCTCCTCGAACGAGCCCTCGTCGGTCAGCGACGCGATGCGCTCGCGCGCCGAGATCCGGAACGGGTAGCCGCACTTGGGACAGACGCGGCCGGCGCGATCGACCTCGGCCCGGTAGACGATCTCCTTGCAGGAGTCGCACTTGACCCACAGGCCCTCGGCGATCACCACCTTCTTCCGCGGCTCGCCGTCCTCGTCCTTCTTCTTCCAGAACCACGCAGCCATTGTCTGACTATCTCATGCGTGGGCCGCCCGCTGGGGGCGGACACTCGGGTCCGCGGCTCTGTTCAATGCGGGGGCCCGGAAATGGCCCCCGCACTGCCCCAGCCGCGGACGGGCCGCGAGGGCACTCACGGCGCGGCCTTCAGGGGGGCCTTCAGGGCGGCGATGAAGTCGCCGACACGCGCGAGCAGCTCGGGGGAGCCCCCGTGCTGCTCGATGAGCCGCACGATGGCCGAGCCTACGATGACCCCGTCGGCGACCCGCCCGACCTCCGTCGCCTGGGCCGGCGTGGAGATGCCGAAGCCGACGCAGACCGGCTTGGTGGTGATCGCCCGCAGGGCACGCAGCTGCTGGGAGAGCTCGGGGGCCAGCGCCGCACGCTCCCCGGTGATCCCGGTCAGCGAGACCATGTAGATGAAGCCCTGACTCGCGCGGGCGATCTTGCGCATGCGCTCGCTCGTGGACGTCGGCGCGACGAGATGGATGAGGTCGAGGCCGGCCGGCGCGGCCTCGGCGCGCAGCGGCTCCGACTCCTCCGGTGGGAGGTCGGCGACGATGACGCCGTCGATGCCCGCCTCGACCGCGGTCCGGCAGAAGGCCTTGAGGCCGAAGGCGAGGATCGGGTTGTAGTAGGTCAGGAAGACGAGCGGCACCGAGACCTCCCCCCGCATCTCCCTCACCATCTCGAGCACCCGCGGCAGCGTCACTCCCGCGGCGAGCGCGCGCTGGGTGGCCCGCTGGATCACGGGCCCGTCCGCGAGCGGATCCGAGAAGGGGATGCCCAGCTCGATGACGTCGGCCCCGCGCCGGGCCGCCTCCATCACCAGCTTCCGGGTCATCGCGAGGGATGGGTCGCCGGCCGTGAAGTAGGGCACCAGCGCGCGCTCGCGGCGCGCGCGGAGGGCGGCGAATGCCGCGTCGAGGCGGGAGGGCGTGCGCCGGACCGGCGCGGGCGTGCTCACGGCCGCCCACCCGGGCGGTAGCTGCTGCCGTGACCGTTGCCGCCGTGGCCGTTCGCCGGCTGATCGCCGAGGGCCTGCCCCACCGTATGCACGTCCTTGTCGCCCCGCCCGGAGAGCCCGATGACCACGATCTGCGATTTCTTCATGCGCGCGGCTGCCCGCATCGCGTACGCGACCGCGTGCGAGGATTCGAGCGCGGGCATGATGCCCTCGAGCCGGGTCAGGGCCTGGAAGCCCTCCAGGGCCTCTTGGTCGGTCACCGAGACGTACTCGAAGCGCCCCGCGTCCTTGTAGTAGGAGTGCTCGGGCCCGACGCCCGGGTAGTCCAGGCCGGCCGAGATCGAGTGCGCCTCCGCCACCTGCCCGTCATCGTTCTGCAGCACGTAGCTCATGCTTCCGTGCAGCACGCCGACCGCCCCGGAGCCGAGCGAGGCGCCGTGCTTGCCGCTCTTGATGCCGTGGCCGCCCGGCTCGACGCCCACGATGCGCACGCGGCGGTCGTCGATGAAGGCCCAGAAGAGCCCGATCGCGTTCGAGCCGCCGCCCACACAGGCCACCACCAGATCCGGCAGCCGCCCGGTCAGCTTGCGGGACTGGCGGCGCGTCTCCTCGCCGATCACCCGCTGGAAGTCCCGCACCATCATCGGATACGGGTGCGGGCCCATCACCGACCCGAGGAGATAGTAGGTGGTGCGCACGTTGGTCACCCAGTCGCGCAGCGCCTCGTTGACCGCGTCCTTGAGGGTCTTGGAACCGCTCTCCACGGGGATCACGCGGGCGCCGAGGAGCCGCATGCGGAAGACGTTGAGTGCCTGCCGCTCGACGTCCACGCTCCCCATGTACACCTCGCACTGAAGGCCCAGCAGAGCCGCCGCGGTGGCCGAGGCCACCCCGTGCTGGCCCGCGCCGGTCTCCGCGATCACCCGGGACTTGCCCATGCGCTGGGCGAGCAGGGCCTGCCCGAGCACGTTGTTGATCTTGTGGGCGCCGGTGTGGCAGAGATCCTCTCGCTTGAGATAGATGCGCGCGCCGCCCACGTGCCGGGTGAGGCGCTCGGCGAAGTAGAGCGGGGTGGGCCGGCCCGCGTAGGAGGCCAGCAGCCCGTTCAGCCGCCGGCGGAAGCCCGCGTCCGCCCGCGCCGCCCGATAGGCCGCCTCCAGATCCACCAGCGGCTGCATGAGGGTCTCGGGCACGAAGCGGCCGCCGAAGCGGCCGAAGTGACCGCTCGCGTCCGGGAGCGACGCGGGCCGCACGCGCGCCCGGCTCACACCGTCGCCTCCGCCGCCCGCGCCGCGGCCACGAAGCGCCGCACGCGCGTCTCGTCCTTGCGACCCGGGTGGGCCTCGACTCCGGAGTTCACGTCCACGCCATAGGGTCGCACGCGACGCACCGCTCCCGCGACATTCTCGGGCGTCAGGCCCGCCGAGAGCAGCACCGGGTAGCGGCGGGCCGCCTCCGCGGCCACGTCCCAGGGGATCGGCGGGCGCGTCTCGCCCTCGCTCCACCGCGACGGGGAGTCGAGCAGGAACGCGGCGACCCGATAGCCGGCCATGCGGGCGAGGTCCTCCACTCCCGCCACCTTGAGCGTCTTGATCACGGGCAGTCGGTACTCCTGCAGGTCCTCGGGCGACTCGTCGCCGTGGAACTGCAGGGCGCCGAGTCGGCACTGCTCGGCCACCGCCTTGACGTGGCCGGGGGCGTGATCCCAGAACACGCCAACCGGGGTCACGAAGGGCGGCAGGGTCGCGACGATGCGGGCCGCCGCGTCCGGGGTCACGTAGCGCGGCGTCCCCTCGACGAAGATGAAGCCGAGGGCGTCGGCGCCGGCCTCCACGCAGAGCCGCGCGTCGTCCGCATTGGTGATGCCGCAGATCTTGATCTTCATCGTAGCGACAGCTCGCGCACCTTGGCCGTGACGTCGTCGGCCCGGAGGAGCGTCTCCCCGACCAGCACCGCGTGGGCCCCCGCGGCCACCACCCGGGCCACGTCCGTGCCGCTCGCGAGGCCGCTCTCGCTCACCGCCAGGTGCCCCGGCGGGATCTGGGGCAGCAGGGCGAGCGATGGCTCGAGGCTCGTCCGGAGGGTCTGCAGATCCCGGTTGTTGACACCGATCACCGGCGGATCCACCCGCAGCGCGCGGTCGAGCTCGGCCGCGGTGTGCACCTCGACCAGGGGGGCGAGCCCCACCCCCTTGGCGGCCGCGAGCAGATCGCGCAGCGCCTCGTCGTCGAGGGCGGCCACGATCAGCAGGGCCGCGTCGGCCCCCGCCGCGCGCGCCTCCCAGAGCTGGTACTCGTCGACGATGAACTCCTTGCGGAGCACCGGCACCGGCACCGCCGCGCGCACCGCGATCAGATCGTCGAGGCTGCCGTGGAAGTACTTCGCGTCGGTCAGCACCGAGACCGCGGCCGCCCCGGCCCCGGCGTAGATCGTCGCCTGAGCCACCGGATCGAGATCGGCGCGAAAGAGTCCCCGGGAGGGTGAGCCGCGCTTGACCTCCGCGATCAGGCGCACCCGTTCCGCGGCGGGGGGTCGGAGGGCCGCCGCGAAATCCCGGGCGGGGGCGAGCCCGCGGCAGGCCGCCACCAGCGCCGCCAGCGGGCGCTCGGCCTTGTCCGCGGCCAGCTCGGAGCGCTTGTGGGCAACGATCTCATCCAGGACGCCCATGCGGCTAGTAGTCGCCGCGCAGCCCGCGCCCCCGCTCCGGCGTGATGTCGATGCGCGCCATCTGCTCCATCACGTACTCGCGCAGCATGCGCGGCGGCGGCAGGTCGCGCACCAGGCGCCCGCCCGCGATGAGCGGCTTGAGCAGTGCCTCCGCGGGGCGCCCGTCGGGGCCGACCGGCGCGGGCGCGGAAGCGGGCAACACCACGTTCTGGAGCGTGCCCGGGAAGCGCCAGACCTGTTTGGCGCCCGAGCGTTTGCCGCGCTTGGCCATCGGCTCGCCCTCGATCTCCATGATGTCGAGCGCGAAGGAGAGGACGGGCGCGTTGGCGATCGAGGTGCCGACCCCGTAGCCGTCCACGAGCGGGTTCAGCTTGAGGATCTCGTACTCGTCGATGCCGCCGGAGGCGAGGATCTTCACGTGCTCGAACCCGCGCAGGTCGAGCTCCCAGCGCACTTCCTCGAGGATCTTGTAGAAGTCGCCCCGGCGCGACGACGGGGTGTCGAGGCGCACCGCGTACAGGTCGCGGCCGAGGGCGCGGGCGACGCGGATCGCCTCGAACTTCTCGTCCTGGAGGGTGTCGATGAGGGCGACCCGCCGCACTTTGGGATCGATCACCTCGTGGAAAGCCTTCAGCGCCTCCACCGTGTCGCCGAAGAGCAGCACGAGCGCGTGCGGGATCGTGCCGGTCGGATCGGCGTCGATCAGCTCGGCGGACTTGGTGACCGCAACGCCGTCGCAGCCGCCCACGAACGCATTGCGCTCGATCATCGGGGCCAATGCCGGGTGCATGCGTCGCGCGCCGAACGAGATGACCTGACGCTCGCCCGCGGCGCGCTTGCAGCGGGCGGCCTTGGTGGCGATGCCGGAGGCCTGACAGAGGAAGCCGAGCAGCGCCGTCTCGTACTTGGCCCACTCGGGGTAGATGCCTTCGATGACGAGCACCGTATCCTCGGGGCCGAACAGCGTCCCCTCGTCCATGGCCGAGGCGTCGACCGGGAGGCCCTCGAGCAGCGCCGCCGCCTCCTCGATGCCGGCCAGCACGCCGAAGGTCCAGTCGGGCTGCGGGAAGCTCTTGAGCCGGATCTCGGCCTTGACCCGCTTGTTGAGGCCCTTGGCGTGGAGGATCTCGACGGTGCGATCGAAGTAGACGTCGGAGACTTCGCCCGCTTTGATCTCGGGCTCGGAAGCGATGTGGAAGGCGCGCTTGGGCTGGCTCTTCATAGGGGTGCCGACACCTCCCGGCCCGGAAATAAAGTGCACGGATTGTCCCAGAAAGCCCGGGGGAAGTCAATCAATGGCGACACCGCGGCGGCGTCCAAGGTAGCGCCCTACAACGAGTTTTGCCGTCAGAACTACAGGCGCAGCTCCTTCAGGTACTCACGAAAGGCGTCCGACAGGTCGGGCCGGGCCAGCGCAAACTCCACCGTGGCCTTGAGGAAGCCGAGCTTCTCGCCCGTGTCGTGGCGCTTGCCCTCGAACTCGACGGCGTAGATGGGCCGCCGCCCGCGGAGGACGCGCAGGGCGTTGGTGAGCTGGATCTCGCCCCGTGAGTCCGGCATGGTCTCCTCGAGGATCGGAAAGAGATCGGGGGTGAGCACGTACCGGCCGATGATGGCGAGATCCGACGGCGCGTCGCGCGGATCCGGCTTCTCCACGAGGTCCAAGACCTCGTAGACGTTGGCGCCGAGGCCGCGCGCGGCGATGACGCCGTAGCGCCCGATCTCCGCGCGCGGCATGCGCATGACGGCCAGGACGGGCCCGCCGTGGCGCTCGAACACGTCGAGGAGCTGCCGCATGCACGGCACGCGCGAGACGATGATGTCGTCGCCCAGGAAGACGCCGAACGGCTCGTCGCCCACGAGCGGGCGAGCGCAGAGGATGGCGTGGCCGAGGCCGAGCGGCTCCTTCTGGCGCACGTAGGACACGGACGCCAGCTCGGAGATGGTCTTGATCTGGGTCAGCTCTTCCATCTTCCCGCGGTCCTGCAGGTAGTACTCGAGCTCGAAGGACGCGTCGAAGTGGTCCTCGATCGCGCGCTTGTTGCGCCCGGTCACGAGGATGATCTCCTCGAGCCCGGAGGCGACGGCCTCCTCCACCACGTACTGGATGGTGGGCTTGTCCACCAGCGGCAGCATCTCCTTCGGCTGCGCCTTGGTGGCGGGCAGGAAGCGCGTGCCGAGTCCGGCCGCGGGAAACACCGCCTTCCTGACGCTCATGCCCTGACCATACACGAGGCACTCCGCAAAGGGAACGGGCTCAGGCGGGCGGCGGCTCGTCGTCCGGCGCGCGGACCTGGATGCCCAGCTTCTTGATCCGGTACCAGAGGCTCCGCTCCGAAATGCCCAGGACCGTGGCCGCGCGGGCCTGGACTCCGTGCGTCCGCTGCAGGGCATCGAGGATCATCCGGCGCTCCCATCCCTCGAGGGCCTCGTCGAGCGATCCGGTCAGGGTCGGGACGGGCGCGGTCTCGGCGGCGGGCCGCGCCTGAGCCGCGCGCTGGATCGCGGGCGGCAGGTGCTCGGGACCGATCACGCCGTCGGAGAGCACCATCGCGCCCTCGAGCACGTGCTGGAGCTCGCGCACGTTGCCCGGCCACGCGTAGGTCCACAGGCAGCGCAGCGCCTCCGGCGAGATGGTGGCGGGCGTGCGATTGAGGCGCTGGGCCGCCCGAGCGAGGAGGTGGGTGGCCAGCAGCGGCAGATCGTCGATGCGCTCGCGCAGGGGCGGCAGGTGTATGCCCACGCCCTGGAGCCGGTAGAACAGATCCTGACGGAACGTCTCCTGCCCCACCGCCGCATCGAGGTCGCGGTGGGTGGCCGCGATCACCCGCACGTCCACGGTGATCGTGCGCGTGCCGCCCACCCGCTCGAACTCGCGCTCCTGCAGCACGCGCAGGATCTTGGCCTGCATCGTCAGCGGCATGTCCCCGATCTCGTCCAGGAACAGCGTGCCCTCCTTGGCCAGCTCGAAGCGTCCCGGGCGGGCGCGCACCGCGCCGGTGAACGCGCCCCGCTCGTGGCCGAAGAGCTCGGACTCGAGCAGGCCTTCCGGGATCGCGGCGCAGTTGACCGGTACGAAGGGCCCGTCCTTCCGCGCGCTCAGGCGGTGGATCGCGCGGGCCAGCACCTCCTTGCCGGTGCCGCTCTCGCCCTGGATCAGCACGGTCAGGTCCGTGGGGGCCGCGCGATGGGCCATCTCCACCACGCGCTTGAGCGCCTCGCTCTGGCCGATCAGGCCCTCCAGCCCGCTCGGCTGGCTGTCCCGTAGCGCCTTGACCTGCTTCTGCAGGTGGCGCCGATCGAGCGCGCGCGAGACCACGACCTGGAACTCGTCCATCTTCAGCGGCTTGGTGAAGAAGTCGTAGGCCCCGCGCGTGATCGCGTCCATCGCGGTCTCGCGAGTGCCGTGCGCGGTCATCACGATGATCGGCGTGTCCGGCGCCAGCTCCCGGCACTTCGGGATCGCGTCGAGACCGTCCATGTCCGGCAGCCGGACGTCGAGGAGGATCAGGTCGTACGGAGTCGCCTTGAGTCGATCGAGGAGGCCGCCCGCGGTGGGCGAGACGTCGACGTCGTAGCGCTGCCGGCGCAGCGCCTCGCGGAGCACGAAGGCGAGGTCCTCGTCGTCCTCCGTGATGACGATGCGCTCGGCCATGCGCGCGCCCGCGTCAGAAGATCCGGCGGGTGCCGAGCTGAGGGTCGAAGCTCCGGCCCAGCCAGATCGGGACCGGGACCGCGGTGCTGTAGCCCCAGATCGTCAGCGGCCAGGTCCGATAGGTCAAGCTGAGCGTCGCGCGGACCAGGCCGCCCTCGGCGGAGACCTTCAGACTCTGGGGATCCAGCTCGAGCCCGGCCCGCCGCGTGCCGACCACGATGCCGGTCCGGAAGTCGGCGATGAAGTCCGAGGAGAAGAGCTCGCCCGGGTTCCTGGCCCGCTGCTTCTCCGCCGCGTCGCGAAACGCGGTCTCCGCCACGTCGTTCGCCTGGAAGTACGACGACACGGTCTGCATGCCGTTGTAGCCCACCCAGATGAAGACGGCCGCCCAGAAACACACAAGGAGCAGCGGGCGCACGCGCATAGTTTCAGTGTAGACGTTTCCCCGCAGCGGCGGCAACTTCCGTTGTGCTAGGCTGGGCTCGGTGCGATCCCTCGCCGCCTCCTGGCGCGTGCTCCTCGCCGGAAGCCTGGTCGGCCTGGCCGTCGTGGCCCTGGCCACCGCCAACCCCTTCCGCTTCTTCGAGGTCGCCGAGCTCAAGGCCCTCGACGCGCAGTTCACCCTGCGCGGCCCACGCCCACCCGAGTCCCCCATCGTGGTGGTCTCCATCGATGAGGACTCCTTCGACGGGCTCGACCTGGCCTGGCCGTGGCCACGCGCCGTCCACGCCAAGTTCCTCGACATCGTCGCGCGGGGCGGCCCGGCCGTCATCGGCATGGACATCCTGTTCACGGAGCCGTCCTCCCGGGGGCCGGCCGACGACGCGGCCCTGGGCGCGGCGGTGGACCGGGTGCGGGATCGGATCGTGCTGGCCGCGGCGCTGACCACGGTCGGCGACGCTTCCTTCGTCAAACAGGCGCTGAACCCACCCATCCCGGCGGTGCGCGGCCAGGCCGTCTTCGGCTCGGCTGCCTACGAATCCGACGTCGACGCCTTCGTGCGCCGGGCCACGCTCAAGCACGAGTTCCAGGATCGCGAGTGGCCGGGCTTCGACCTCCTGATCTACCGCCTGGCCGAGAAGGCGGGCCTCGTCAAGGCTCCGCCGCCGTCGGGCCGCGAGGTGCTGATCAATTTCCGCGGCGGCCCGGACACGTTCCCCATGGTCGCCTACCACCGCGTCGTCACCGGCGAGATCCCGCCCGAGGTCTTCGCGGGCAAGATCGTTCTGGTCGGCGCCACCACGCCCACGCTGCACGACATCTTCCCGACCCCGTTCGCCGCCCAGTCCGGCATGGCCGGCGTGGAGATCCACGCTCAGACGCTCGAGACCCTGCTCACGGGCATCCCGCTGCGCCGGGCCCCGCGCCTGCTGGTCCCGGGGCTCGCCGTGGTCGCGGGCGCCCTCGCGGCATGGACCGCCACCGCGCTGCGCCCGCTGGCCGCCTTCGGGATCGTGGCCGGCGGGGTGACCGCGTATCTCGGGGCCAGCCAGGGGGCCTTCGCGTGGGGCCGCTACTGGGTCGAGGTGGTGCCGGTGCCGCTGGCCCTGCTCGTCACCTACGCGGGAACGGTGGCCAAGAACTTCACCCAGGAGCAGCGGGAGAAGCGGCGCCTCTCACGCTTCTTCTCGCCCGACGTGGTGGCGGAGATCGTCCGTCACAAGGACGACGCCAAGCTCGCGGCCAACCGGCGTCGCATGACCGTGCTCTTCTCGGACATCCGGGGCTTCACCTCGATGTCGGAGAAGATGCAGCCGGAGGAGGTCGTCACGTTCCTGCGCGAGTACCTCACGGTCATGACGCAGGCGGTGTTCAATCACGGCGGCACCGTCGACAAGTACATCGGTGACGCCATCATGGCCCTCTACAACGTGCCGTTCGAGGCGCCCGATCACGCGCTGCGCGCAGTGCGCACCGCGCTGGAGTTCCAGGAGCGCCTGCAGCCGCTGGCCGAGCGCTTCGCGGCGCGCCATGGCGGCACGCTGGCCTGCGGCGTGGGCATTCACACCGGCGATGCGGTGGTGGGCACCATCGGCTCCGAGCAGCGGCTCGAGTACACCGCCATCGGCGACACCATCAACCTGGGCTCACGGCTCGAGGGGCTGACCAAGGAATTCAGCGTACCGATCATCATCAGCGAGGCCACCTACGCGGAGGTGCGCGACCACTTCGGCGCGCGCGACCTGGGCGAGGTCACGGTCAAGGGCAAGGCGATCCCGGTGAAGATCTACGCGATCATCTCCGGAGAGCCGCGCCGCGACCTGCGCCGCCCCATGGAAGGCCGCGTCTCGATCTCCGACGGCGAGCTGACCGTCGTCGCCGAGGTGAGTGACCTGTCGCGTACCGGCGTCGCCGTCCGGGCCGTCCCCCGGCGGCTCGAGCGAGGCGAGCTGCTGACGCTGGAGCTCACCATCGGCACCCCGGCGCTGGACGTGACGATCGACCGCGCCGAGGTGATGTGGGCCCGCAAGGACACCGCGGGGCTCCGCTTCGTCGAGCTCGCGGCCCCCGCCCGCGCCGCCATCGACACCCTCATCACCCGCCCCTAGCCCCCACCGAACGCGGACCCAACGCCCCGCTCGCCCCCGTTTCAACCGACGCCCGGTCGATCAGTCGAGAGTGGACGAGCCGCGGGTCGAGGTCAGCGCGCCGGGGTGGCGGGAAAGGAGCGAGGGAGAGCTAGTCGCGCGTCACGGACAGCTGGATGTTGATCGCCTGCTCGAGGTAGTCGAGGTTGAACGGCTTCGGAACGTAGTCGGCGGCTCCGAGCTGCAGGAGCCGCGAGGTCGTCTGCACGTCCTCGTTGACCGTGACCATGATGACCGGAAGCCCGGGCGCGCGCGCGGCAAGCTGCTTGAGGGTCTCGAGGCCGTCCATCTCGGGCATGTGCATGTCCAGCAGCACCACGTCCGGCTTGAAGGTGTCGACTTCGGCCAGCCCCTTGCGGCCGTTCTCGGCCAGGCGCACCTCGTATCCTCGATCGGTCAGGAAGTGCTCCATGAGCTTGCGCACTTCCGGCTCGTCGTCCACCACGAGGATCTTCTTGGCGGGCATGTCGCGATACTACTCTCAGGGCTATTTAGCGGTCAAACTTCCCGCGCGTCAGCGGACCTGGATCACCTCGTTCGGCACGCCGAGGCGAGCGATCTCGCGGCTGACCTCCTCCGCTTCACCACGCGAGGCGAAGTTGCCGTGCCGCAGGCTCACCTGCCCCGCGCGCGTGGCCTCGGTGACCACGCGCGCGTCGTAGCCTCCACCGCGCAGCTTCTCGGCGAGCTGCACGGCCGTGCGCAGCGGCGTGGCGCTACCCACGCGGACCGTCACGCCGCTGCGCCCGACCAGCAGCACGCTCGGCGGATAGCCGTCCTTCTGCAGACGCTCGACGGTGGCCTGGCCTTCCTCCGGATCCTTGAGCGCGGTGACGTGCACCGAGAACAGCTTCGCGGGAGCCTGCTGACGGAAGCGCACGGTGGAGAAGCCGGCCTGGTTCAGCTTGGCCTCGACCCGCTCGGCGTCCTCCGCGACCGCGAAGGTGCCGAGCGCGAGCGCGTAGCGAACCGGCGGTGGCGTCGGAGCGGCGGCGGGGGCCGGGGCAGCAACACGTGGCTCGTCGGCACCCTCCACCGGGGGCGCCTTGACGTCCGGGGGCGTGGGCGCGGTCGTGGGTGACGCCGGCGCGGGCGATGCGGGGGCGGGAGGCGCCGCGGCAACCGGTGGTGATGGAGCCGGCAGCGTGGCCTCAGGTGCCGGGGCCGAGGGAGCGGCCACCGCGGGTGGGGTCCCCGGCGGGCTCGCGGACCCGTCCGAAACGGGTGGCGGCACGGCGACCGGCGGAGCGGCCGCCGACTCGTCGGCCGGACGGGACGCGGCCCACAGCTGCAGCAGCCGATGGATGCCACCGGTGGGGCCGGGGGACAGGAAGTGATCGCCCCATCGCAGAAGCCCCAGGAGCAGAAGCCCGAGGGCCACCAGGAGGAGAAATCCGGGCCAGACGTGTCGGTATCTCACTGGCTTCCTTGACTTTCGAGGATGGCCGTCGCTATCATCCGGTCGCCCCGGCGCCCGGCGTTGCGGGGCCGCCCTGGTAGAGTACATACATGAGCCGCCGGCCGGTAATGATCCTGGTGGTCGCCGCGTTGCTGCTGGCCGCGGCGGGCGGTGGATACCTCCTGCGGGACAACATCGGGCGCAGCCGCGCCGCCGCGCCCTCCACCCCGCAGGCCGCAACGGGCGTCGCGCTCGCCGAGTCGCTCCAGTCGGGATTCGTCGACGTCGCGCAGCAGGTGAGGCCGGCGGTCGTCCACCTCGGCACGATCCAGCGCGCAAAGACCCCGCGCGGCCCCAACCTGCCCCAGGGCAACGATGACCCGTTCTTTCGTGACTTCTTCAATCAGTTCTTCGGCTCCGAGGGGCCCGACTCGCGCTCCGAGTTCCGCCGACCCGGCCTCGGGTCCGGCGTCATCATCGACAAGCGGGGGCTGGTCCTCACCAATTTTCACGTCGTCAAAGGTGCCGACGAGATCCTCATCCGGCTCTCCGACAAACGAGAATACCGCGGACAGATCCTGGGGACCGACCCGAAAACGGACCTGGCCGTGGTCAAGTTCCAGCCTGACCATGACCTCACGGTGGCGAGCCTGGGCAACTCCGACGCCCTGAGGGTCGGCGAGTGGGCCATCGCCATCGGCAATCCCTTCGGCCTGGACCAGACCGTCACGGTGGGCGTGATCAGCGCGACTGGGCGGTCGGACGTGGGCATCGCGACCTACGAGAACTTCATCCAGACTGACGCATCGATCAACCCCGGCAACTCCGGAGGGCCCCTCGTGAACCTCAAGGGGCAGGTGATCGGCATCAACACTGCCATCGTGGCCGCCGGCCAGGGCATCGGCTTCGCGATCCCCATCAACATGGTCAAGCGGGTCGTCGACCAGCTGGTCGACAAGGGCAAGGTGGTCCGGGGTTGGCTCGGGGTCGCCCTGCAGCCGCTCTCCACCGACCTCGCCCAGAGCCTCGGGATCGACGGGACCAGCGGCGCGGTGGTCGGCTCGACCATGACCGGCAGCCCGGCGGCCCAGGCCGGTCTGCAGCAGGGTGACGTCATCGTGGCCTACGACAAGATCCCGGTGGAGGACTACCGCCATGTGCAGCGGCTGGTGGCGGAGACCCGGGTCGGCCGGAGCGTCACCCTCCAGATCGTTCGCAAGAAGCAGAAGATGGACGTGGCGGTCACCATCGCCGAGGTACCGGAGGACACCGGCCGGCGCGGCGGCGCCCCGGCTCCGACGAAACCCTGACGCGCTAGGCGACGAAGGGGGGAATCGGCGGCACATCCATCTGCCGCACCTTCACCTCTCGCACCCCATCGGCCCCACGCGCCACGTCCGTCGCCTCGTCCATGGCCGCGGTGCCCTCGAGCGTGACGACGCCGGCTCGGGCCTCCACCGTGATGCGGTACCGGCGCGTCTCGGGATGGGTGGCCAGCGCCACCTGCACGCGCGAGGCGAGCGAGCGGTCGGCGACGAGCTGGCTGCTCGTCGGCGTCGTCGCCAGCTCCGCCTGTCCCACAACTCCCCCGATCAGCCCGACCGCCGCCGCGACCGACAGCTTCTCGGTGTTGATGACGAGGTCGTAGAGCGCGGGATCGGTGATGCCCACCTCGTAGAGGTAGCGCATGCGCCCGGCCTTCTCGGCGTCATCACGCCGAACCAGCTCGGTGACCGTGCGGGGATTCGTCTGCTCGCCCATCGGCCCGGCCAGCTTCTTGCTCAGCCGCTTGACCCGCACGTCGAACGGCGCCATGACCCGCACGCGGAGAACGTGGGGAATGCCGCGCAGCAGCCACTGTCCGCCACGGCCCATGAGCACCGCGTTGTCGTGCTCCGCGAAGTCGTACAGCGCGGTCTGGATGACCGTGATGTAGCGTCGGGTCTCCACGTCGAAGCGCTCGAAGAGCGAGGGCTTGGACTCGTCGAGATGGGAGAGCTTCTCCTCCAGGAGCCCGTAGCGCTGGGCCGCGGCGGAGATGAGCTCGTGGTCCACGTACCGGTAGCCCAGACGGTCGGCGAGCTGCTGCCCGATCTCCGGTCCACCCGCGCCGATCTCGTGAGAAATCGTGACGATGGGCATGGCGTGTCACTCCTTCCGGTACTTCGCCTTCAACGCGGCCGGGGCGATGGCGATGCGCTTGCCCGAGACGTCGTCGAGCACGTAGATCTCGTCGGCGAGACTGCCGCTCGCGAACACCTCGAACACCTCGAGGGCCTCCTCCAGCGTGCTCCCCGCCGGGCGTCCCTCCATCATCCGCTCCACGTCCTCGCGCTTGAGCCGCACGGGTCAGGCGCGGGCCGCGCCGCGCGCGGTTCCGGGGATGAAGTGGACGATCACGGTAGCCTGGATGGTCTTCGCCATGCGGTGTCCTCCTCGCCCTCGAGGGGCTTGGACCCGACCACGGTGGGCTACTTGAGTACCAGGAAAGTCCGGTCAAGACAAGAGGTCTGGCGGCGATGGTGGACACCCCCCGGTCCCCCTGGTCCATCCGGGTCCCGGATGGCAGGATAGGAGGAGCGATGCCAGCCTCCCGCTTCCTCTCCCTGGCGGCCCTGTCGGCGCTGGCGCTCTTGGCCGGCTGCTCGCGCGCGGTCATGACGACCCCACCGGTCCCACCCTCCACCGGGATCGAGGAAGCGGGGTTCGCCTCCTGGTACGGTGCCCCCCACCACGGCCGCCGCACGGCCAGCGGGGAGATCTACGACATGAACCAGCTCACGGCCGCGCACAGGACGCTGCCCTTCGGCACCCGCCTGCTGGTGACCAATCGGGACACGAGCCAGACCGTCGAGGTGCGCGTCAACGACCGCGGGCCGTTCGTGGAGGGCCGAATCCTCGACGTCTCCTATGCGGCGGCCCGGCAGCTCGGCGCGGTCGGCGCCGGGGTGATCCCGGTTCGCCTGCGCGTCATCTCGTTGCCGGCCACCAGGGCCGGGACGCCGAGCCCGGGCAGCTTCACGATCCAGCTCGGCTCGTTCACGAGCCGCCCTCGCGCCGAGGCCCTCCGTGACGCGGTCGGTGGCGACGCCGCCGTCACCGAGGCGATCGTCGCCGACCAGACCCTCTACCGCGTCCATCTCGGCTCCTACCCGACTCCCGCACAGGCCCGCGCCGCCGCCCAGCCGCTGGCCGCCCGCGGCTACCCCACGCTCATCACCCCGCGCTAGGTAGCCCGCCGCAGAGCCGGCCGAGAGACGACCTCTCGTAGCCGAGATGTAGCCGAGATGACGGAGGACGTGCTCGAGCCAATGGACGATATCGGGCTCGTCGTCGACGACGAGCCCCGTGGAAGTGGCGCCCCGTCGCTACCGCGAGTCTGTGCAGACAAACGACGGGGCCGGGCCGCCCTTGCTCCCGGGCGGCGCCGGCCCCGACGGAAGGTGCGGAGTGAAGCGCTACGACCGCGGCTGCTGCGGCGGGGGCTGGCGGAACGGCGTGTGGCAGGTGCCGCAGGCGTTCCGGCCGAAGTCCTTCACGAGGTCCTGCGTGAGCTGCGCGTTCTTGGCGCGGGCCGCGTCGCGCAGCTTCTCGGCCTGCGTCTCGAGGTTCTTGGCAGCGGCCTGGAACTCGGGCCACTTCTGCCATATCTCGGGCTTGGCCTTGGACTTGTCGGTGAGCGAGCCCTCCGGGAAGAGGGCCGGAATCTGCTGAGCGGTCAGGGCAAGTGTCTCCGCGTTCACGGCGATCCCTTCGACGTTGCCGGCTTTCGCCTTGGCCTGGATGTCTGCCCAGCTGGCGCCCTGCAGCTTCATCAGACGCTGCCGATCCGCCACCACATCCCCGCTGCCTGTCTTCGACATCGACTTGTCCGCGCAGCCGGCCGCGATGCCGATGGCCAGTCCGCCGATGACGATCACGCTGGCGCCGAGTCTGAATCGTGCGTTCATCTTCCCTCCTGGGGTGGCCCGAGCCGCGGGGCGGCGCCGGCCGGTTGGTGAATGTTTGGCCCTAGTCGATCTTGTTCTTGATGGGCGGGATCGACTTGAGGTACTTCGCGATCGCCTGGCGGTCGGCCTTGGTCAGGTCCTTGTAGCCGGCAGACGAGCCCTGGATGACCTCCATCATCAGCCCGCCCGCCACATCCCCGTCGGGCTTGTTCCCAGTCTCGAGATAGTCGGCGATCTGCTCTTCGCTCCAGCTGCCGGCACCCGTCTCGCGATCCGGAGTGATGTTCGGGACCGCGGACCCGTCCGGCCCCTTTCCCTTCGGGTTGCCGGCGAGAAACCGCGTGTTGTCCACCGCCATGGTCATGGTCCGGGGCGTGTGACACTCGCCGCAGTGGGACACCGCGCGCGTCAGATATTCGCCGCGCGGAATACCCGAGCTCGCCGCCGCCACCGGCGGATTCTCGCGGGCTGCGAAGGTGGCCAGCCACGCGGGCAGGAACACTCTCTCGAACATCGGCACCGAGATCTTCTTGGCCGGAGTGGGCCTGTTCACCGGCGGGACCGACCGCAGGTACGCGACCACGTCCTTCAGGTCCTGCTCGGCCATGCCATTGAACACCGTGTAGGGATGCACCGGGATGAGTCGCTCACCGTTGGGTCGCCGGCCTGCCCGGATGGCGGTGATGATCTGCTCGTCGGTCCACTTGCCGATCCCGGTGGTCGGGTCAGGGGTGATGTTCGACGAATACACGGTGCCGAATGGTCCGTCGTACTTGCGGCCACCCGCGTTGAGCGGCTGCTTCGGCACGGTATGGCAGCCGCAGCCCGCGGCCGCGCCGAAGATGTACTTGCCGCGGGTGATCTCATCCCGGCTCTGGGCCGCCACCGGCGGGGCCATCGCCAGCATCACGAACAGCGCCCCTGCCGATAGATGGAGGGCGGACCGCATCTCACGTCGTGCCATCAAACTCTCCAGGGTATCTCCGGGTTCCCGTTCCGCCGAAAATACTACGGAAAGTGCACGGGGGCCCAGGGCTCGGTCACGAGACCCGAGAGGGACGGCGGCGAGGCTCCTGGACTCGGACCAGCAGGAGGGCCATCGCGCCGGCGGCCCCGAGCGCGGCGGTCGCGAACACGGCCCGGAAGCCGAAGGCATCCGCCATCAGTCCCGCGACCAGCGGAGCCCCGAAGGCCACCGGGGTGAGTAGGGTGGTGCCCAGCCCCACGTAGGTGGGCCGCGCTGCCGGCCCCGGGGCGAACTCGAGGAGCACGTTCAGTCCCGAGACGCTGATGGCCGCGAGCTGCACGCCGTGCAGGACGAAGACCACCAGGAACACCTCGAGCGAGGGAGCCCCCAGCGCCACCAAGTTGGCGAGCAGCAGGGCCCCCAGCCCGATGCTGAGCGGCACCAGATGGCCCACGCGATCGGCCACCACGCCCAGCACCAGGTTACCGGCCATCTGGCCCGCGAGCAGGGCGGTGGTGAACACGCCCACCGCCCAGTCGGGCGCCGCGTAGGAGCGCAGCGCATGCACCGTGTAGAAGCCCGCCGCCATCATCCCGACGAAGCTCAACCCGCGGGCAAGGAGGAACCAGAACAGGTTGCGATCGTCTCGCAGGACGCGGCGAACGCGACGGAGGTAGGCGCCGAGCGGAGGCGCCGCGGGCACCGCGGCGGCCGGCGGCTCCCGCACCAGCGACAGGGCCACGTACGAGACCCCCATGAACAGCGCCGACACGAGGAAGCAGACCGCGTAGCCGCCAGGGGCGGCCATTCGAGCCAGCACCCACGCGGTCAGCACACTGCCGAGCAGACCCCCCGCGCCCCCGAGCAGGCTCGAGAGCGCGAAGAACCGGCCGCGCAGGGTCGTCGGGATGGTCCGGCCCACGATGTCCATCCAGGCCGGCATCAGCAGGCCACCGGCGCTCGTCATCAGCAGCAGCATGACGAGCATCAGCGCCAGCGCGACGTCAGGAGCCGGGCGAGCCACGAAGAAGGCGACCGCGGCCAGCAAGAGCAAGGGCACGCGCTCCCAGATGGTGTAGCGCAGCACGAACGGGAGCTTGTGCGCGAGCGATTCGGTGTAGCCGGCCGCGAACAGCGAGGGTAGATTCCAGCCGAGCGTCATCAGGGCCGGGATCGCGCCGATCACCAGGTTCGAGGCGCCGAGATGCGCGGCGAAGGCGGGCAGGATCGTGCTCTGCGACGCGAACGAGAGACCGACCAAGAAAAGCCCGAAGTCGGCGGCGAGGGCCACGACGTTGTGGCGGACGTGACGACGCGCGAAGGCCTCACCGTCGTCGAGATGGGCTGAGGTCACAGCCGCCGAGGATACCCGGGGGCGGCGCCCGATACAAGAACTGCGCGGCGGCCCGCAGGGCCGCCGACGCGGTCAGGACATCAGCATGTGGCGACGATCGCCGAGGGAGAGCACGTCATTGAGTGACGAGACGGGCCGGCGCGCGCCGCCGGGCGGAACGATACGCGACGACTCGGCCGCGCTCCCATCGGGTCGCGCCATGTTCTCCGCGTGACGGTACGCCTTGAGCTTGTACTGCAGGCAGCGGAGGCTGATGCCCAGCAGACGCGCGGCCTGTGTGCGGTTGCCACCCACGCTGCCGAGCGTCTGGAGAATGTACTGCTGCTCCAGGTCTCGCAGGGTGAGGCCCGACGGTAGCCCGGGCTTCTGGATCTCGCCCGCGCGCTTGCCCGCGCCCTCGTTGATCGGGAGCACGTCAACGTCGATGGTGTCGTGCTCGCTCAAGACCACCGCCTGCTCGATGCAGTTCTCCAGCTGCCGGATGTTCCCCGGCCACTCGGCCCCCACCAGCAGCTCCAGCGCCTGCGGCGTCAGCCGCGGCACCCGCTTGTGGTGTGCCCCCGCGAACTTCCGCAGGAAATGCTCCACC
>DATIWG010000097.1:0-5960 GCA_035519555.1 Nitrosotalea sp.
GGTGGGCTGGACGACGACGGTCCGGACCACCGCCAGGTAGCGCTGCGCCACCCGCTGCACGTCGGCCGGGGTGACCGCCCGCACCGCCGCGACGTAGCGATCCAGGAACTCGTACCCCACTCCGGCTTCCTCGTAGGCTGCGAGATACCACGCCTGCCGGGCATTCGTCCGGCGATCCATCGCGAGGTTCCCGAGCAGGTAGGCCTTGGCCACCCGCAGCTCGCTGTCGGTCACGCGCTCCCGCCGCACCCGCTCGAGCTGCTGCTGGAGCGCGGCCTCCGCGCGGGCGGTGTTCTCGGGCGCGGTGCCGAGCTGGGCCAGGAAATAGCTGGTGTCCACGCGCGCCGGATACCGGGTGCCGGTGGTGTAGGCGAGCCCCTCCTTGTCCCGCAGCTCCGAGAAGAAGCGACCCGCCATGCCGCCGCCCAGCACCGTGCTCAGCACCTTCACGGCCGGGTAGTCCGGATCGGTGAGTGGGGGCGCGAGCGCGCCCATGAGGATCTGGGCCTGCGCCCCCGGTACGATCCTGACCTCACGCCACGGCGCGGGGGCGGGCGGGGCCGGCGGCGAGGCGGCCGGCACCGGACCGGCGGGCATCTGGCCGAAGAGACGAGTCGCCTGCGCGACGACCTCGGTCGTCTTCACGCGGCCGCTCACCGCCAGCACGATCCCACCCGGGACGTAGTGACGCTTGTAGTGGGCGAGCAGCGCCTCGCGGTCGATCCGCTCGAGGCTGTCCTTGAGCCCGATGGGATCCCAGGCGTAGGGGTTGCGGCCGAACGTCCGCGCGGTCAGCGTATCGAGGGCCACGTCGTAGGGCTTCTCGCCGCGGTTGCGCACCTGGCGGAGGAGGAAGTCGCGCACGGCGCCGACCACGCCGTCGGGCATCGTGGGCCGCAGCGCGACGTCGGCGACGAGATCGAGCATCTCGACCCAGTGGCGCGAGAGCGCGGTGGCCGCGATCTCAGAGGCGTCGACGTCGCCCACCGCCTCGATGCTCCCGCCCATGGCGTCGGCCGCCTCGACGATCTGACCGCCGTTGCGCGTCGGGGTCCCGCGCACCACCAGGAGCTGCACCAGGTTGGAGATGCCCGCGTTGTCCATGGTCTCCCAGCGGGTGCCCATCCTCACCATCAAGGAGATGCCGACCACCGGAGCGGTGGGGTTCTCGCGGACCAGCACCGTGAGGCCGTTGGGCAGCCGGGTCCGGCTGACCGTCGGGCTCTGGGCCGTGGCGGGAGCCGAGCCGGATCCGACCAGCAGCGCGACCAGCAGGCCCGCGAGCAGGGTCGAGACAGCGGCGCGGCGACGCATCAGCGGGTCGCCTTCGGCACGAAGGACAGGCGCGCGTAGTCGGTGCGGGAGAGGTAGCGTCGGGCCGCGTCGCGGATCTGCTCGCGGCTCACGCGGCGGAGCCGCTCCACGTAGCGCAGCTCCGCCTCCAGGTTCCAGGTCGTCTCGGCGAGGCCGTAGGCGTAGGCGAGCCCTTCGGAGGTCTCGGTGTCGAAGGCGTGCTGGGCTTCGAACTTGGTCAGCGCGAGCCGCCGCTCCTCCTCGGTGGGCCCGGTCTCCTGGATCCGCGCGATCTCCTCCATGATGATCGCCTCCACCCGCGCGAGGTCCTTGGCCTCGAGCTCGGCCCGCAGGGACACGATGCCGCCCTCCATCAGCGCGGCGTAGCTCATGGTCACGCTCGAGACGAGGCGCTCCCGGTCGCGCAGCCGCTGGGCCAGGCGTGAGCTCTCGGTCCCGGCCAGGATGGTGGTGAGCAGGTCGACCGCGTCGCCGGCCGAGTCGTCGGAGCGAGGGGCCTGCCAGCCGAAGGCCAGGTGGGCCTGCTGCTCGTCGCGTTCCACCGTGCGACGGACGGCGCCGCGGAGCGACCGGGGGGCGATCAGCGGTGGGCTCTTGTAACCGGTGGCCGGCATGCGCCCGAAGGTACGCTCCGCGATGGCCCGTATCGCCCCCGGATCGACCGGCCCGGCCACCACGAGGGTCATGTTGTCGGGCACGTACCATCGCCGGTTGAAGGCCCGGAGCCGCTCCTGGGTCGCCGCGCTCATGGTCTCGCGGGTCCCGAGCACCGGCCGGCCGTATGGGTGGCCCGCGAAGACCAGCGCGTAGAGCTGGCGCACGATGGCCGTGCGCGGGTTGTCCTGCTCGATGCGCGCCTCCTCGAAGATCACTTCCCGCTCGCGGGCCACCTCGGCCGGAGCGAAGGCGGATCGGAAGGCCATGTCGGCGAGCAGCTCGACGCCGGTCGCGGTCGCGTCGGTGGGCAGGATCAAGTAGAAGGTCGTGTAGTCGAACGAGGTCACCGCGTTCGATCGTCCGCCCACGCCCTCCACGGTCCGGTCGATGTAGCCGGGCCCGAACTTGTCGGTGCCCTTGAAGAGCATGTGTTCCTGGAAGTGGGCGTAGCCGAGCTGGTCGGGCGCCTCGTAGCGCGAGCCGGTGCCGACGAAGAGGTAGATGGCCACGATGTCGGAGGCGCGATGCTCCTGCACGATCAGGCGCATCCCGTTGCGCAGCGTCTGCCGGCTCGGCGCGGGCAGGTCGGCTTCCGCGGCGCCCGCACGCGACGGCACGCCGGAGCGTGAGCCGGAGCCGGCGCAGCCGGCGAGCAGCAGGACCGCCGCGAGCCAGAGCGCGGCCGTCCGCCTTAGGGGTGCGATCACGGGCGCGATTCTACTACGCCGGCACCCTCGAGGGGTCGCGTGACCGTGTGCGGCTCGGGCCCGAAGGCCCGGATGAGGCGCTCGCCGTGGCTCGGGTGCACCGCGAGCTGCGCTGCCACCAGCGAGGCGGGCACCCGCGACCGGACGGCCAGGGCGCAGAACTGGATCAGCTCGCTGGCGGCCGGCGAGACCATCTGGGCTCCGACGAGCCGCTGAGTGTCCTGGTCGAAGACCAGCTTGAAGTAGCCGCCCTCCTCGCCGGTGGCGACGCTGTTGCTGCTGCCGCGCGCGTCGTGGCGCGCCACCGCGGGATGGACCCCGTGCGCGGGCGCCTCGCCGTACGCGAGCCCCACCAGCCCCACCTCGGGCGTGGTGGACAGGACCTGGGGGATCACCGCCTCGTCGGCGCGCTCCTTGTCGCCTCGGAGCGCGTTCACCGCCGCGATCCGGCCCTCGTGCGCGGCCACCGGCGCGAGCTGCCGGTTGCCGGCAGCGTCGCCCGCCGCGTAGATGTGCGGGACCGACGTGGCCAGGTAGGGGGTCGTGCGGAGGCCGAGCCGGCCCATCTCGAGCCCGATCCGGGAGGCGCCGATCGAGCGCGGGTGGAAGCGCCGGCCCACCGCCGCACACACCTGCCGGCTCGTCATCGCGTTGGCCATGCCCGCGCTGTCGAATTCGATGCGCACCTCGTCTGCGCTCGGGGCGAGGCGCGTCACGGTGGTGTGTAGCCGGAACGTGACCCCGCGCGACTCCATGATCTTTCTCAGATAGCGCGCGACGTCAGGGTCCACGGTGGGGAGGATCTCGGCGTCGCGGGCGAGCACGGTGACGCGCGACCCGAAGTCCGCGAAGGCGCCCGCGAGCTCCAGCGCGACCGGGCCGGCGCCGATGAAGGTCAGCGAGGTCGGGAACGTGGGCGCGAACAGGAGCTGGTCGGAGGTGACGAGCAGCTCGCGGCCCGGCAGATCCGGGATCTCGGGCTCGGAGCCCGCCGCGATGACGAAGCGCTCGGTCCCGAGCGGGGTGCCGTTCACCTCCACGATGTGCGGGTCGGTGAAGCGGGCCACCCCGATCGCCACCCGGATACCGCGCTTCTCCAGATCGCCCACGGGAGGGCGGAGCGAGTCGACCACCTCGTTCTGCCGCTGCATCACCGCCTCCCAGTCGAGCGTGGCGACACCGGGGCGCGTGACGTAACCCGCCGACTCCCGGACCAGCCGGTGCAGGCGGCCCGCGGTCACGAGCGCCTTCTTGGGAAGGCACCCACGGTTGATGGAAAGCCCGCCGAGGGGGCCCCGGTCGGCGAGGGCCACGCGGGCGCCCATGTCGGCCGCCGTCTTCGCGGCACTGATGCCGGCGGTGCCGCCGCCGATGACCACGAGATCGAATCGTTCGATGGCGGATCTCCCGCTCAGACCGGGATGGCAGCGCCGGAGACGGCGGCCGCGCGGTCGGACAGCAGGAAGGCCACGACGCTGGCGACGTCCTGAGTGCGGACCCAGCCCGAGCGGTCGGCGTCGGGCATGGCGCGGCGATTGGCCGGCGTGTCCATCGTGCTGGGCAGAACCGCGTTGACCGTGACCTGGTGCGGCTTGACCTCCTGGGCCAGAGCCTGGGTGAGCGTGATCACCGCGGCCTTGGACACGGTGTAGGCGATGAAGCCACCCTGCGGCGGCACGACCGCGCGCGACGCGATGTTGACGATGCGCCCCGACCTGGCCGCGATCATGCCGGGCAGCACCGCGCGGCAGGTGATCACGACGGAGGTGAGGTTGAGCTTCATCATTCGCTCCCACTCCCCGAGCGGGGTCGAGACGAGATCGCCGCCCGCGAAGCCGCCCACCACGTTGACCAGCGCGTCCACCCGTCCGAACCGGTCTCGCGCCGTCTGCACGAACTTCACGACCGCCGCCTCGTCGGTGACGTCGGCGGGTAGGGCGTGGATTCGCGCCCGCTGGTCGGGCGTGAGGCGGCTCTCGAGGGCGGCCCGCTCCTCCGGCACCGCGTAGGGAATCGCGACGATTGTGCCGGCCTCGAGCAGAGCGGTGCTGATCGCCTGGCCGAGCGCGCCGGTGCCCCCCGTGACGATCGCGACCTCGCCGCTCACGTTCCGCCCCGGGCGCGGCGGGCGGCCAGATCCTCGGCCCGCCGCGCGAGCTCGAAGTCGAGCGTGGTGACGCCGGACGCGTCGTGGGTGGTGAGATCGATCACCACGCGGTTGTAGACGTTGAACCACTCCGGGTGGTGATCGAGCGCCTCCGCCTCGCGCGCGACCTCTCCCATGAACGCGAAGGCCTCGCCGAAGTCGCGGAAGGTGAGCTCCCGGTGGAGCTTGCCGTCCTTCATCGCCCACCCGGACAGGCCGGAGAGACGCCGCGAGACCTCGGCATCGGACAGGCGGGCGGGCCGAGCCATCCGGCTAACCCGCGGCGGGCGCCGCCATCACGGCGGAGCGCTGGACGTCCTCGTAGCGCACCTTCGAGACGTCGAACGCTTCGAGGTTGTCGACCAGCTTCTTGAAGGTCTGCTCGAACCCCGGCAGGGTCTTGCGCTGGCGCGTGAGCGGAGTGGTGCGCGACAGGACGAAGTTCTTCACGTACGGATGGTTGATCCCGCGTTTCCTGACCTTCGCCACCACCACACCGAGCGCCTCGTCGGCCGCGCGCACGAGGCCGGCCCGCTCCTCGCGCTCGTCGAGCGTCTTGGGGAAGCGGCCCTTCAGGAACTTGTCCACCCGGCGCAGGATCGGTGCGAACGCACCTCCCGCGAAGCGCTTGTTCTGCTCGTAGAGCAGACCGAGGGTGATGAAGTGGGCGGACTCGAACTGGAACGCGTAGTCCTCCTCACCCGACTCCGGCTGCTCCTCGACGAGGCCGCGATACATCCGGATCACCTCGAGGGACTTCTCCTTGAGATTGTGGGCCTTCTCGGTGTTGAGCGCGAGGATCTCGTAGGCCACCTCCGGCTCGGGCACCAGGATGGCCGGGATGAACTTGGCCTTGAGCTTGGCGAGCACCGCGCGCCGATGGTTGCCGTTGGGCGTCCAATAGCGGCCGGGTCCGGGCGACATCATCGTCACCGGGTCCACGAAGCGATCGATCTTCTTGATCACGTCCTGCAGCCGCTTGACGTGAGTGGGCGAGAGGTCGCGCTGGTACGGGGTGGGCTCCACCTTGTCCATCGGCAGCAGGCAGAACACCTGCCAGTGGTCGCCCACCGGCTCGCGGTAGATGGCCAGCACCGTGCCGCCGTCCCGCTCGACCTGCTCGGCGAGGGCCGCCG
>DATIWG010000098.1:0-45412 GCA_035519555.1 Nitrosotalea sp.
GGCCGGGCCTGCTCGAAGGCGGCGGAGGCCTGCAGCACCTGGAGGTCGGCGAGACGCCGGCCGACGATCTGCAGTCCCACCGGCATGCCCGACGGCGTGAAGCCGGCCGGCACGGTGGCGGCGGGCTGGCCCGTGAAGTTGAACGGGTAGCTGAAGCCGGCCCACGGAAACCAGTCCCACGCGTGCTGCGGGTAGTGCGCCGGGTTGAGCCGGCCGACCTCGAACGCCGCCACCGAGACCGTCGGGGTCATCAGGAGATCGTAGGTGTCGAAGAGGCTGCGGACCGCGTCGCAATAGCCGTGCTTGCGCCCGCGCATCGCCACGTAGGCCTCCGCGCTGTAGCGGCGCCCGTCCTCGATGGCCGCGACCAGCCCCGGGTCCATCCGGTCGCGGAACGAGTCGAGGAGCTGGGCGAAGTTGCCCGCGTAGTGCGCGTTCCACATGAGATGGATCATCTCGCGGGTGTCCGGCAGGCTGACCTTCGCCTCTTCCACCGCGCAGCCCATCTCCTGGAAGACCTGGGCCGCGCGCCTCGCGACCTCGCCGATCTCCGGATCCACGCGCAGGCAGCCGAGATCGGGGCTCCAGCCGACGCGCAGGCCACGGACTCCATCGCGGAGTCGGCCCACGTAGTCGGCGGGCGGCGCGTCGAGCGACTGGCGGTCCCAGTCGTCGGGACCCGCCATCACCCCGAGCATGAGGGCAGCGTCGGCGACCGTGCGGGTCATCGGCCCGGTATGGGAGACGGAGTCCGTGTTGGAGATCGGCCACATCGGCACGCGCCCGAAGGTGGGCTTGAGCCCGTAGATGCCGCAGAAGGCCGACGGCACGCGGATGGAGCCGGCGCCGTCCGAGCCCTGATGGAGCGGGCCCAGCCCGGCGGCCGCCGCGGCGCCCGCGCCCGCGCTCGACCCGCCCGACGTCATGCCGAGGTTCCACGGATTGCGGGTGATGCCGGTGAGCGGGCTGTCCCCGAGGGCCTTCCAGCCGAACTCGGGCGTGGTGGTCTTGCCCACGATGATGGCGCCCGCTTCCTTCAGGCGGCGCACGAAGGGGGCGTCGACTTCCCCGACTCGCTTCTCGAACACGTAGGACCCGAACTTCGCGGGGACGCCCTGCACCAGCGCCAGGTCCTTGATCGAGACCGGCACCCCGTGGAGTGGTCCGAGCCGCCCGCCCTTCATCACCGCGTCCTCGGCGGAGCTCGCGGCGGCCAGCGCCGCCTCCGCGGTCACGGTGCAGAACGCGTTGATCTTCGCGTTCACCTGCTCGATGCGCTCCAATACCGCGCGCGTCAGCTCCACCGGCGACAGGGCCTTGGAGCGGATGCGCGGAATCAGCTCGGTCGCGGGCGTGTAGGCGAGATCGGTCGCGTTCATGAGGCCTCCGGAGCGAGGGGGTCGGCCACCGCGGGAAATGGTAGCACGGTCATCGGGGCCGCGGCGGCAGCGTCACCGGCACGCCGGTGATCCGCGTGAAGCGGGCCGCGAGGCACTCGCCGAACGACGAGGCGTCGAGGGGATTGCGGGCGCCGCCCAGCCGGGCTTCCGCCGTTCGCAGCAGACCGCGCATGCAGCCAGCCGCCTCGTGGTAGGGCAGGCGCGGCGCGTCGAGCGGGCGCGCGCGACGGTAGCGCGAGAGGTAGCGCGCGGTCATGACCGATCGCAGCCCGGCGAGGAGCGGACGCGTCAGGGCCGGCACCGGGAACAGCCCGATCGGCGTGAGCCGGAGGATGACGAGCGTGGCCGCCACATCGCACTCGGGCTCGGCGACCAGCACGTTGGGCCAGTCCAGCACCGCGGTGACCCCGCCGCTCGCGACGAGCAGGTTCAGATGCGCTCGCCGAGCCTGGCCAGGTGGCTCTCGAACGCGACCGCGTGCCGATCCAGGCCGCCGCCCGCCGCGCGAGCGTCGTCGTCGAGCGCACGCAGCAGCGGCTCGGCATCCAGGGCGTGCAGACGGCCGTGCGCGTCGGCGAGCGTGCGGCTCACCGCCCAGGGCCGGGCCTCGAGCAGAGGACGTCCAGCCGCGCGCTCCATCACGAGGAACCCGGCGCCGAGGGGGCCCGGGTCGGCGCAGGCGGCGAGCACGCGCGGGACGGGATACCCGAGCGCGGCCAGCGCGTTCTGGGTGGCGCGCTCCTTCAGCGCGCGGACCGGATCCTGGGTCGGACTCATCAGACGCAGGATGAGCGGCCCGGACCAGGCCGCGGGCGCGCCTCCCAGGCGGAACGCGAAAATGCGAGTGTCGTAGCCGCCGCTGAGCGCGGTCGGCGGGTCGGCGTAGGCAACGGCCGCCGCGGGCAGGATCGAGCGGAGATAGCCGAGAAGGGCGGGGGCGAGTGCCGCCGTGGACGTCGTCCTCAGGCACTCCCGGCGGAGAGGTCGGGGGGAGGCGGGAGCGGGCCCTTCGACAGGAACCGGGCGAGGTGCGTCAGGATGAAAGCGTAGTCGAAGGCGATCTCCCGGAGATAGTCGTAGCGGCCGGAGGCGCCGCCGTGCCCGGCCGCCATGTTGACCTTGAAGAGCGGGGGCACGACCGCGCGGCCGATCGCGCGCATCCGGGCCACGTACTTGGCCGGCTCCCAGTACATCACCTGGCTGTCGTTCAGCGATGTCTTCACGAGCAGCGCCGGATAGGGTCGCGCGTCGAGATTCGTGTACGGGCAATACGCCTTCATGTAGTCGTACTGCTCGCGCACCTTGGGGTTGCCCCACTCCTCGAACTCGCCCACCGTCAGCGGCAGCGACTCGTCCAGCATCGTGTTGATCACGTCCACGAACGGCACCCGCAGGATGGCCGCGCTCGCGCAATCGGGGCGCAGGTTGAGCACCGCGCCCATCAGGAGGCCGCCCGCGCTGCCGCCCTCGATGATCAGGCGGTCGGGCGCGGTGTACCCGCTCTTGGCCAGGAAGTCGGCCGCCGCGATGAAGTCGGTGAAGGTGTTGCGCTTGTTCATCATGCGGCCTTCGTCGTGCCACCGCTTGCCCATCTCGCCCCCGCCCCGGATGTGCGCGATGGCCACGGTCAGGCCGCGGTCGAGCAGGCTGAGGCGGTTCGAGGAGAAGCCGGCCGGGTACGGGAAGCCGTAGGCTCCGTAGCCGGCCAGCAGCATCGGGCTCGAGCCGTCCGTCCGGGTCTCCGCGTGCCGCACCAGCGAGATCGGGATTCGCGTGCCGTCGGAGGCGGTCGCGTGGATGCGCTCGGATCGGTACTGCGCGGGATCGTAGCCGCCCAGGACCGGCGCCTGCTTCAGGAGCAGCAGGCGCCGCCCCGCGATCTCGTAGTCGAACACCGAGGCCGGCGTGATCAGCGACTGGTACCGGAGACGATAGGCGCCCGTCTCGAACTCCGCGTTGGCGTCCGAGTCCAGATCGTACGTGGGCTCGGGGAACTGCACGTGGTGGTGCGTGCCCGCCCGCGCATCGGTGATGCGCAGGCGGATGAGCCCGTCCTCCCGCTCCTGGACGACGTAGTGCTGCGCGAAGACCTCCACGTCCTCGAGCATCACGTCGTCGCGGTGGGGAATCAGCTCGCGCCAGCGATCGGGACGCGGATCGTCGACGGGGGCGACGACCAGGCGGAAATTCCGACGCTTGCCGCCGTTGGTGCGGATGTAGAAGACGTCGCCCTCGGGCCCGCGGCCGTGGTCCACCTGGTACTCGTGGTCCTTCTCGCGCGCCAGGATGGTGCGCCACGCGGCCTCCGGATCGGTCGCCGGGCAGTAGCGCACCTCGGTGGTGGTGAAGCTGCCCGCGATCAGGAACAGGTAGGCCAGGCTGCGCGAGCGGCCGACGTGCAGGCGAAAGAGCGCGTCGGGCTCCTCGAGGAGAAGATCGGCCCCCGCCGCGCCCAGACGATGGCGATGGAGCCGGTAGGGCCGCTTGGCCTCGTCCTCGGTGACGTAGAACAGGGTCTCGTTGTCCGCGGCCCACGCCACCGCACCCACCTTCTCGACCTGATCGGGCAGCAGCGCGCCGGTCTCGAGGTCCTTCACGTGCAGGGTGTACTCGCGGAACCCGGTCAGGTCCGTCGTGTAGGCGAGCCGGCGACCGTCGTCGCTCACGCTGGCCGCGCCCAGGGCCAGGAACGGGTGGCCCTCCGCGAGCCGGTTCAGGTCGAGCATCACCTGCTCCGGCGCCGCCAGGCTACCCGCCTTCCGGCACAGGATCGGGTACTGCTTGCCCTTCTCGGTTCGCGAATAGTAGAAGAAGCCGCCCCGCCGGTAGGGCACGGTCTGGTCGTCTTCCTTGATGCGCGCCAGCATCTCGGCGTAGAGGCCTTCCTGGAAGGCCAGGGTGGGCTTCATCACGGCGTCGGTGTAGGCGTTTTCCGCGGTCAGGTAGGCGGTGACCTCGGGGTCGTCCTTCTGCCGCATCCAGTGGTAGTCGTCGTGGCGGACGTCACCGTGGACGACGTCGGTCCTGGGCACCCGCTTGGCGGCGGGAGGGGTGAGCCGCATGCTCCGCACCGTATCACAGGGCCCGGCTTGCGCGGTCGCGCGCCGGTCCCTACACTGGCGCGTCACCGGTCATGCCCGAGCTCCCCGACGTTACCGTCTACCTCGAGGCCCTCGACGCGCGCATCCGCGGCGCGCGACTCGAGGGTCTGCGCCTGGCCAATCCCTTCGTGCTGCGCTCGGTGGACCCGTCCCCCGCGGACCTGGTCGGTCAGACCGTGACCCGGCTACGCCGTGTCGGCAAGCGAATCGTGATCGTCCTCGAGAGGGAGTGTTTCGTGGTGGTCCACCTGATGATCGCAGGCCGTCTGCACTGGAAAGAAGCCGGAGCCAGGCTGCCCGGAAAGATCGGGCTCGCCGCGATCGACTTCTCGACCGGGACGCTCACCCTCACCGAGGCGGGCTCCAAGCGACGCGCCGCCATCCACCTGGTGCGGGGCGAGGCCGCCCTGGCCACGCACGACCCGGGCGGCCTCGAGCTCTTCGACGCCGACCTCGCCGCCTTCCGCGCCGCGCTCAGCCGCGAGTCCCACACGCTCAAGCGGGCGCTCACCGACCCGCGCATCCTGAGCGGCGTGGGCAACGCGTACTCCGACGAGATCCTCCACCGCGCGCGCCTCTCGCCGGTGCGGATGACGCGCGCGCTCTCGGAGGCGGAGTACGCGCGGCTCTTCGAGGCAGCGCGGGGGACGCTCGCCGACTGGGTGGAGCGGCTTCGGCGCGACGCGGGCGGCGGCTTCCCGGAGGGCGTGACCGCTTTCCGACCGGACATGGCGGTGCACGGCCGCTACGGCAAGCCGTGCCCTGACTGCGGGGCGCCGGTGCAGCGCATCGTGCACGCGGACAACGAGACCAACTACTGCGCGCGCTGTCAGACCGGAGGCCGGCTCCTCGCCGATCGGGCGCTCTCGCGCCTGCTGCGGCAGGACTGGCCGCGCACGCTCGAGGAGATGGAGGAGCGGCGACCGACTACCGGGCCGGCGGCAGATGCGCGCCCGTCCCCGCCGTCGCGGCGTCGGCGCTAGCGAGAAGCCGGAGGCGGGGATGGGGGAGTGCCGGGGGGAGGCGGCGGCACGGGAGGGCCGGACCGCTCGCCCACCAGGACGTCGGCCGCGTCCGTTCCCTGAAGCTTGACCCGAACGCGCCAGGGGCTCGGCCCCACCTGCGCGAGCGGGAACGACGCGATGCTCGACGCGATCGCGCCGGAGCCGCCGCCCACGAGGCCCCCGGTGGAGACACCGACGCCGCTGCCGACGCCGCTGCCGCCACCGGTGCTGCTGAAGCCGCCGATACCGAAGTTGAGCCCGACGGGGGTCCCGCCGCCGCCGGGGGCCGGGATGTACTCGATGGTCTGCGCCTCCAGGATGGCCCCGTCCGCCTTGATGACCTGGGCCCGCTCGAGCCGGCGCCCGCCCCCCTCGATCTCCACGCGCAGGCGGTCGGCCACGATCGTGTAGGCCGCCGCGATCGTCGCGCCGGGCGGCTGCACCTCGGGTCTGTACGGAAAGCTCGACGAGGTCGAGGAGCAGGCGCCGAGGGCGAATCCGAGCACCCCCGCCAGCATCAGGCCCGCAACGGTTGAACGCATGGGGGCACGCATGGGCGGTATTATCGCACGCGGACAGGAGAGTGACCATGAGCGCAGACGACGAGGAGCGCGTTCCCCCGGGTGCGGATCTGGAGCGGTACGTACGGGAGCTGGCCGAGTTCGTCGGCCTCGACGAGGCGGACGCGGCGGCGATTCGTTCCAGCGCGCCCGCGATTCTCAAGCACGAGGAGGCGCTCACCGGCGCGCTCTACGAGCACTTCCTCCGCTTCCCGGCCACCGAGCGCTTCTTCCTGGGGGCCGACGGCGCCCCCGACCGTACGCGCATCGAGCGGCGCAAGCACAGCCTCGCGCGCTGGCTGAAGGAGACCGCCGAGGCCGCGCTCACCCACGACTACGCCTACTACTTGCTCTCGATCGGCATCGCCCACAGCCACCGGGACCACGGACCAGGGGGCAAGATCCCGCCGCAGTTCATGGTGGCCGCGATGAGCCTCACCCAGACCGCGCTCGCCGCCATCTTCCGCGACGAGCTGGGCGATCCGGCGCGGGCGCTCGCCGCGTCCGTGGCGTGGAACAAGCTGCTCCTGCTCAACCTGAACGTGCTGCTGATCGGCTACCTGCTCCCGCCGCGGCCGGCGCCCCGGGAGCCGGCCGGCCCCCGGAGCGCGTCCTGATCGGTGGGGTCTAGTGCTTGTGGGTCAGCGTGATCCCCAGGGCCTTGGCCGCCTCGTCGTACTTGGCGACGGACTCGTTGTGCTTGCCCGCCTTGTGCAGCGCCTCGCCCTCGGCGGCCATCTGCCGGGCCCTGTAGGCCGCGTCGTCCAGACGGTAGTCGGCGGCGGCCATCACCTGCTTGTGCAGGGTCGGGCACTCGTTGGCGAGCGCGGGGCTGACTGCAACTCCGAGGACGGCGATCGTCATCAGCACGGTCTTCATGTGTCGGATTCTCCTCGCGATGAAATGGTGTGCACCGAATGACCGGATCGCAGCACGAGACGGTCAGGCGCGAGGAGGAGCCCGATCGGTCTGAGTGAGCGCGATCCAGCCAGACGCGACGGGATCGTCGCCGAGCGACAGGCGCGCGAGCCGGAGCTCGGGGGACGCGACGGCCGCGACGTCGGCGAAGGAGCCCACCGCCCCGCTCCAGGTGGGGTGGCCCCCCTGTTCATCGTCGCCGATCGGCTCGGAGGGACTGATGAGCCAGCCGTCGGCGGGCACGAGACCGGCGGCCAGCGGCACGAGGATCAGGAGCAGGCCGACGAACACGTATGGGCGCACCCTGGGCGCAGGGCCGGCCCATGTCAAGGCGTCCCGAGCCGCCCGTCCGCCCGGCGTCAGATTGACAGCGGGCGGGAGCCGCCGCATAGTGAGCGCACGACATCGAAGGGAGCCCTCATGGCGAAGCCGAGCACGATTCGGGAGCTGCGCGACAGCGGATACACCCCCAAGACCGTCAAGCAGGAGCTGCGCGAGAACCTGATCGCCCGGATCCGCCGCGGCGAGGGCCTCTTCTCGGGCATCGTGGGCTACGAGCAGACCGTCGTGCCCCAGATCGAGAACGCGGTGCTGAGCGGGCAGGACATCGTCTTCCTGGGCGAGCGCGGCCAGGCCAAGACTCGCATGGCGCGACTGTTGATCGGCCTTCTGGATGACGAGATGCCCGCGCTGGCCGGCTGCGAGATCAGCGACGAGCCGTTCGCGCCGATCTGCACGGCGTGCCGCCAGCGCGTCGGCGAGCAGGGCGACCGCGCCACGATCGCGTGGATCCCGCGTGACCGGCGATACGGCGAGAAGCTCGCCACCCCCGACATCACGATCGCCGACCTGATCGGCGAGGTGGATCCGATCAAGGTCGCGGAGGGGCGCTACCTCTCCGACGAGCTGACCATCCACTACGGTCTGCTGCCCCGCACCAACCGCGGCATCTTCGCCCTCAACGAGCTGCCCGACCTGGCCGAGCGGATCCAGGTGGGGCTGCTCAACATCATGGAGGAGCGCGACGTGCAGATCCGCGGCTACAAGGTGCGGCTGCCCATCGATCTCTACGTGGTGGCGAGTGCGAACCCAGAGGACTACACCAACCGCGGGCGCATCATCACCCCGCTCAAGGACCGCTTCGGCTCCCAGATCCGCACCCACTATCCGAGACGGGTGGAGGACGAGATCACGATCATGGAGGCCGAGCGCACCGCCTACCCCGACGCAGGACCCGAGACCCGGAGCCCGGACTTCATGAAGCAGCTCGTGGCCGAGGTCACCCACCTGGCCCGCCGCTCGCCCGAGATCAGCCAGCGCTCGGGAGTGTCGGTGCGCGTGACCATCTGCAACTACGAGAATCTCCTGTCGAGCGCGCTCAAGCGCGCGCTGCGGCTCGGGGAGCCGGTGGCCGCGCCGCGGGTCAGCGACCTGGGCGCCATCGCCGCCTCCACCGGCGGCAAGATCGAGCTGGAGAGCATGGGCGACGCGAGCGAGGACAAGGTTCTCGGCAAGATCATGCAGCGCGCGCTGCTGAACGTCTTCAACCGCAGCTTCTCCTCCGGGGAGCTCGACGAGGTGGTGGGCGCCTTCCAGGACGGGCTCAAGATCGAGGTCTCGGACTCCATGCCCTCCGACGCCTACCTCCGGCACCTCGGCCAGGTCCGCCCGCTGCAGGCCGCGGTGCGCAAGCTCGGCGCGCAGGATCCGGCCAGCGTGGCCGCCGCCGTCGAGTTCGTGCTGGAGGGCCTGCATCTCAGCAAGAAGCTGAACAAGGACGTGCAGGCCGGGCAGGCGCGCTACCGGGTGGCGTGAGGCGCTAGTGCCGCCGATCTGGTACTCGCGCTGGGACGGCTCCCAGCGCCTCGACGACCTCGACGCCGATCAGCTGCTCGACGCCATGTCCGACGATCTGCTGTCGGACGGCGATCCCTGGAGCGCACTGCGGCGGCTCTTCCAGCGCGGCACCAAGAATCCGGACGGGGCCAATCTCCCGGGGCTCCAGGACCTGCTCAACCGCCTGCGCCGACAGCGCCAGCAACAGCTCGACCGGTACGATCTCTCCTCGGTGCTGGACGACATCAAGCAGAAGCTCGACAACATCCTGAAGACGGAGCGCGAGGGCATCGAGCGGCGGGTAGCCGACGCGAAGGAGCGGGCCGCGCGCGGCGAGGCGCCCGAGTCGTTCCGCCAGGCGATGGAGCAGGCGGCCGCCGAGCACCGGAAGACTCTCGACGAGATGCCGGAGACCCCGGCCGGGCGCATCCAGAACTTGCAGAACTACGAGTTCATGGACCCCGACGCGCATCGCCTGTTCTGGGAGCTGATGAAGGGCCTCCAGCAGCAGATGCTGCAGCCGTTCCTGTCGAACATGCAGAAGGCGCTCGGCAACATGAGCCCCCAGGATCTCGAGCGGATTCGGGAGATGATGCGCGACCTCAACCGCATGCTCCAGGACCGGGCGGAGGGGCGCGAGCCGGACTTCGAGGCCTTCAAGCAGAAGTGGGGCGATCACTTCCCGGGCGCCCAGAACCTCGACCAGCTCCTGGAGCAGCTCGCCCAGCAGGCCGGCCAGATGCAGTCGCTGCTCTCGAGCATGTCGCCCGGCCAGCGCCGCCAGCTCCAGGACATGATGCAGTCGCTGTTCATGCAGGACGAGCGGCTGGAGGCGGAGCTGCGCCAGCTCGGCATGAACCTGAGCCAGCTCATGCCGCCCCCCGACGGGCGGCGCTACAACTTCCGCGGCGACGACGACCTCACCATGAAGCAGGCCATGGAGCTGATGGACGAGCTCCGCCAGCTCGACGAGCTCGAGCGGCAGATCCAGAAGGTGCGCGACCCCAACGATCTCGAGAAGATCGACCCGCAGCAGGTCGAGCACCTCCTCGGCGAGGACGCGGCCCGGGACCTCGAGCGCCTGCGGGAGATGACCAAGAAGCTGGAAGAAGCCGGGTACCTGGAGAGAAAAGGCGACCGGCTCGAGCTGACCGCGCGGGCCATCCGCAAGATCGGCGACAAGGCCCTGCGCGACATCTTCGGCCACCTCAAGCGCGACCGCTTCGGGGGCCACGCGCTCGAGCGGCGGGGGGCGGGCGGCGACCGCACCGACCAGTCCAAGCCCTACGAGTTCGGCGATCCGTTCCTGCTCGAGCTGCGCGAGACCCTGATGAACGCGGTCGAGCGCAACGGCGCCGGCGTCCCGGTGCGCCTCGTTCCCGAAGACTTCGAGGTCGCGCGCACCGAGACCCAGACCCAGGCCGCCACCGTGCTCATGCTGGACATGAGCCGCTCGATGATCTTCAACGGCTGCTTCCTGCCCGCCAAGAAGGTCGCGCTCGCGCTCAACGCCCTCATTCGCGGCCAGTTCCCGCGCGACAGCCTGTACATCGTGGGCTTCTCGCTCTACGCGCGCGAGTTCACCGCGGCCCAGCTCCCGCACCTGGCCCCCGGCGAGTGGAGCGTGGGCACCAACATGCACGCCGGCTTCCTGCTCGCGCGACAGCTCCTGGCCCGGCACAAGGGCGGCAACAAGCAGGTCATCATGATCACCGACGGCGAGCCCACCGCCCACATGGAGGGCAGCGAACCCGAGTTCGCCTACCCCCCGACGCGGCGGACGCTGCAGGAGACGCTCAAGGAAGTGCAGCGGTGTACGCGCGACGGCATCACGATCAACACCTTCATGCTCGAGCAGAGCCACGCCCTGACCGCCTTCGTGGAGCAGATGACCCGCATCAACCGCGGCCGCGCCTTCTTCGCGACGTCCGACCGCCTCGGTGAGTACGTGCTCGTGGACTTCGTCCGCGCCAAGCGCCGGGCCGTCTTCTAGCCGCCTCGCTCGATGGCGGACGCCGCGTCGGTCGTCCTGCTCGTGCGCCACGGGCTGACGCCCACCACCGGGATCAAGCTGCCGGGCCGCGCTCCCGGCCTGCATCTCTCCGAGGAGGGCCGGCGCCAGGCCGCCGCCGCCGCCGAGCGCATCGGCACGCTCCCGAAGGTGGCCGCGGTCTACTGCTCGCCGATCACGCGCGCGCGCGAGACCGCCCAGCCCATCGCGCGGGTGGTGAAGCGCGCCCTCCGCATCGAGCGGGACCTGGCCGACCTCGACATCGGGGAGTGGACGGGCATGACGCTCAAGCAGGCGGCCCGGCGGCCCGAATGGGAGACCGTTCAGCGCAACCCGAGCAGCTTCCGGTTCCCGGGCGGCGAGTCCTTCCCCGAGATGCAGACCCGCATGACCTCCGCGCTCGGCAAGATCGTGGCCCGGCACCCCGGGCAGGTGGTGGTGGCGGTCTCCCACGCCGATCCGATCAAGGCCGCGGTGGCCCAGGCCCTCGGCACCCCGCTCGACCTCTTCCAGCGCATCATGATCGCGCCGTCGTCCATCACCATAGTGTCCTATCGCCGCGGCGGGCCGGCCGTCCTCACTGTCAACTCCCTCACCGGCGACCTCGCCTGGCTCGGGGGCGGAAAGGCATGAGCGACAACCCCTCGTTCGAGATCGACTCGCCCGATCACTTCACCGCCGGCGCCATCGGCCCGCCCGGACAGCGCGTCTTCTACCTGCAAGCCCGGGACGGAGGCCACCTCGTCACCCTGAAGGTCGAGAAGGAGCACGTGCGCGCACTGGCCGAATACCTGACCGGGCTACTCGCCCGCGTGAAAGGAGCGTCGGGCCCGGTGCGGGGTGATGCCGAGCTGCTCGAGCCGGTCGAGGCGGCGTGGGACGTCGGCTCGCTCGCGGTCGGCTACGACGAGGGCCAGGATCGCGTGGTGGTGGAGGCGAGCGAGCTGCAGGAAGAGGCGGAGGATGCGGAGTCGGAGACGGCCGAGGAGAGCGCGGAGCAGCCCGCGATGGCTCGCTTCCGCATCACCCGCACCCAGGCCGCCGCCTTCGTGGAGCGGGCGAACGAGCTGATGAAGGGCGGGCGGCCGAGCTGCCCCGTCTGCAGCCTCCCCATGGATCCGGAGGGCCACGTCTGCCCTCGCTCCAACGGCCACGTCCAACACTAGCCATGACCGGGCGAGCGGATCCGGCCGTCGCGCTCGACCTGCTGACCCGCGGTGAGGTGACCGTCAAGGGGCGCATGCCCCGGAGCAGCAACGCGACGTTCCTGGTCGAGCTCGGCCTCGACGGGACCACCGCGCTGGCCGTCTACAAGCCGGAGCGCGGCGAGCGACCCCTCTGGGACTTCCCGCCCGGGCTGTACCGCCGGGAGATCGCCGCCTACCTGCTCTCGGAAGCGCTCGGCTGGGGGCTCGTTCCCCCAACCATGCCGCGGGAAGGCCCCCTGGGAGAGGGGTCGCTCCAGCTCTTCGTGCCGGCCGACTTCCGCCACCACTACTTCACGCTGCTCGAGCAGCCCGAGCACCGGGAGGCGCTCCAGCGGATCTGCCTCTTCGATCTGGTGGCCAACAACGCCGATCGCAAGAGCGGCCACTGCCTCTACGTGCCCGACGACCGGATCTACGCGATCGACAACGGGCTCACCTTCCACGTGGAGTCGAAGCTGCGCACGGTGATCTGGGACTTCGGGGAGGAGCCGATCGCGCCCGCGCTGCTCGAGGATCTCAGGCGCGCGCTCGACACCGGGCTGCCCGCGGCGCTGGCGGACCTGCTCGATCCGGACGAGCTGCGCGCGCTCAAGCGGCGAGCGCGCGGGCTGCTGCGGTCAGGGCACTACCCGGTGGACCACAGCGGCGTCCGCTACCCCTGGCCGCTGATCTAGCCGCTCGGCCTACCGACCCCGTCGACGGCGGTGATGATCGCCGTGGATGACGTCGCACCAGCGGCGATTCTCGTCGCCCCCCGCCTCCGCGCTGCCGGTCAGCATCGCGTCGGACATGACCCGCGCGTCGTCCACACCCTCGCGCATCGGCATGTGGACGTTGCACCACTGGACTTCCAGGATCTCCAGCAAGGTATCGGCATCCGGCTCGCAGGCGGGACAGTATGCGCGGGCAACGCGGGGGGTTTCGGCCGGGATGTCACTCAAGGCAAGCCACCACGGCGGGTGTCGGAGGGACTTCGTCGCGAGTGTCGAGCGATGGCATCCTCCTGTTCGGCGCGCCGAACGAGGCTCGAGGCTCACGATCATTCTATACACGAGATGATTTTCACTCCTAATTCTGCGAGAGCCACCGGCCGAGGCGCGACGGCGCGACGGGTCAAGCCGTACCCGGGCCCCCAGAGAGCTCCTGCCTACAGAAACGTCTGGTCGGGGGGCAGGCCGAGCAGGTAGCGGCCGACCGTCTCGAGATGGGCCTGGCGGCCCTGGAGCTGCTGGGTGACCGTGTGGATGTCGCGGAACCGCCGCTCGAAGGCGCTGCTCGTGAAGATGGCGCTCGAGCCGGCCGCGTGGTGCACCGTGTCGACCACCTGCTTGGCCTGGTGGATGCCGTAGGTGGAGGCCAGGCGGATCTCGACCCGCTGCTCCAGGTCGAGGGGGCGGCCGGAGCGGCTCACGTCGGCCCAGATGCGCGCGAGTGCGTCGTGCAAGAAGACCCGCGCCGCTCCCAGCCGCGCCTCGGCCTCGGCGACCTGGAACTGGACGAGCGCGCTGTCCCGGACGAGCCGCTTGGACGAGCGCGGCTCCTTGTCGCGGGCCAGCTCGATGAAGGCGTCGAGGCTGCTGCGCGCGATGCCCATCGCCACCCCGGAGAAACCGGCCGCGTAGAGGCTACCGGAGGGGAAGCAGTACAGCGGCGCGGGGTGCCGACGCTCCGCCGGATCGTCGCGCGAGACGGTGTGCTCGTGCGGGACGAACAGGTCGGTGACCGTGAACGCGTCGCTGCCGGTGCCGCGCAGCCCGGTCACGTGCCAGACGTCCACGATGGTGGCCTGCTCGACCGGGAACAGCATCGTGCGCCCGTCGGCGGCGCCGTCCGGGCGCCGGCGCGTCGTGCCGTCGGGCTCCTGGATGGGACAGTAGCCGCCGAGCCAGGTGGCGTGCCGGCAGCCGCTCGCAAAGCTCCAGGTGCCGTCGATACGGTAGCCGCCGTCGACGGCCACCGCGCGCGCGTCGTTGCTCGGTCCCCAGGCCAGCACCGCGCGCCGAGGCGCGAAGATCTCGCGCGCCGTCTCTGGGGCGAGATACGCCGCGGTCATCGAGCAGCCCGAGGCCTGGCAGAGACACCACGCGGCACTGGCGTCGTGCTTGGCGATCTCCTCGATGACCTGGACGAACGCGAGGGGATCGACCTCCCCGCCGTCGAGGAAGCGAGGCAGGAGGAGGCGGAAGAGCGAGGCGTCGTGGAGCGCGCGAAGCACCGGCTCGGGCAGCCGGCGCTCCTGCTCGGTGCGCTCGCTCAGATCCTCGAGGAGCGGGCCCAGCGCGCGGGCCCGCTCGAGCGGGCCGCGCGCATCGTCCAGGTCCGTTTTAGTCCACCCCGAAATCGTAGATCTTGCCCGAGCCGGCCCCGAAGCCGGTGGCGAGGATGAAACCGTACTCGCCGGGCGGCAGCGGCGCCGTCGGGGTCACCCGGTAGAAACCGCGCGGGTCGCGCTCGATGTTGATCTCGATCTTGTCCTCCTGGCGCACGCCCATCCGCTGCGTGCCGCCGAAGGGCATGAAGGCCCCGCTGCCGATCTTCAGGTTCCGATCGTTGTGGTCGTCCCCCGGCTTGAGCTTCACCAGCGGCGCGTCCGTCGATGAGTACGTGCTGAGGAACACGGGCTGCTTCTCCGTGATCCGGAGCTTCGCCTTCCGTCCTTCCAGGACGACCTCGCTCTTGGTCTGGAAGAACGCCATGTTGGTCTCGAGGTTGGCCGCGGTCGGAAACATCTCGACGTACTTGTCGCCGACGAGCTGATAGATCACGTCCTGGTTCTTGAGCGCCCCCGCGGCCATCGCCGGCGCCGGCGGAGCGGGCATCGCGGTGGTCGCGGAGCCAGAGCCGGCCGCCACCATGGCCTCCAGTACCTTGTCGGACACGCCGGCCTTCTTCAGGCTCACCAGCGAATCCGTCTTGAGATCGAACTTGGTCGCGGTCGACTTGATCTTGGCGATGACGACCGCCTCGGGCAGGCCCGCCTTGATCATCTGGACCACGGAATCGTTCGTCAGCACTTCTTGGGCGAGCGAGGTGGCTCCGGGAAGCGAAAGGCCGACGGCGGCCACCAGGACCAGCACGAGGACGACACGCATCATCTTCAATCCCTCCTGGGCGACGGAATACGATCGAGACCCGCCGGGACCATCCCGGCGGCCGCGGCGATCGGCCACAAACTTAGGGTACTTCCTAAATCCGGTCAATACGGGTCAAACGCGGCCCCGGCGGGCCAGGGGCCAGGCGGCCGGGAGCATGGCGAGGAGCGCGGCCAACCCGTTGATCGCCATCGCCGCCGGCACCCCGATCCCGCCCGACAGGAGCCCGATCCAGAGCGTGCCGGCCGGCTGGGTGCCGATGCACGCCGACAGGATGCCCATGGCCCGCCCGCGACTCGCCTCCTTCGCGGAGAGCAGCACCAGCGTGCTCTGCATGGCCGCGAAGCCCGACTCGCAGGCGCCGATCACGACCAGGACGGCCATGCAGGCCCACGGCCACCGCAGGCTCGTGAAGGCCAGCAGCAGGAACGGGGCCACCAGGACCGACACCGCGAAGAGGCGCCCGTGGGGCAGGAAGCCGCGGCGCGAGGCGATGGCCAGCGCGCCGAGCAGCGCGCCGAGGCCGTCGGCCGCGATCAGGGCCCCCAGCCACTCCGGGCCCACGCGCAGCACCTGGCGCGCGAACACCGGCAGCATGTGCTGGTACGGGAAGAAGAGCACATTCATCAGGACCGTGATCATCAGCACCGCGCGCACCGTCGGCTCGCGCCACGCCTCGCGGACGCCGGCGCCCAGGCTCGCGGCCACCGAGGCGGTATCCCGCGGGCCGGGCCCGCCGATGCGGGCGGGCAGCCCGGCGAAGACGAGCAGGCCCAGCACGTACAGCGCGGCGACCGCGACGTAGCACGGCGCGGGCCCGAAGCGCGCCAGGCCGACGCCGGCCAGCACCGGCCCGACCATCTTCGCCACCTGCATCGACACCGTCTCCAGCGACACCGCCGTCGCCACGCGGCGCGAGCCCACGAGGGCATAGAGCGCGGTGCGCCGCGCCGGGAAGTCGATCGCCCACAGCGCGCCGAACAATGTCTCGAGGCCGACAAGCGGCCAGAAGCCGCCGCGGCCCATCGCGAAGACCGCGGCCAGCGCGATGGCGGTCACGAGCCCGAGCGCCTGCGTGAAGATCAGCACCCGGCCGCGGTGCATCCGGTCGGCAAGGATGCCGGTGAAGGGCCCCAGCACCATCAGCGGCGCCGACCGGGCGAAGGCGGCGAGGCCCACCATGAACGGCGAGTCGGTGAGCTGGAACGCGAGCCAGCCGAGCAGGACCAGATCCATCCAGCGCGCGGCGTTGACGCAGAGGCCGGAGCACCAGAGCCGGCGATAGGCGCTCTCGCGGAGGATGGAGGCGAAGGCGGAGGGGGCGACCAGGGCGGCCGCCGTCGGAGCGACGCTGCTCACCGCGTAGGGATACCACGGAAGGCGGCCGGGAGGGAACTCCCCGGGGAGCCCCGGTTGACAGAGCCGGACCTTTCGCTCGAAGGAGGCGTGCTCATGATGCTGCGCGCTCTCGTCCTGATCCTGGTGGCCGTGCTCGTCCTCGCGCTCCCCGCGACGCTGCTCGCCGCGTCCGAGGGCCAGCTCACCTGGGCGGTGCACATCTCGCTGGCCCCGACGTGGTTCGACCCAGCCGAGACGCCGGGCATGATCACGCCGTACATGGTCCTCTATGCGCTGCACGACGCGCTGGTGAAGCCCATGCCCGGCCAGCGGGCCCGTACAAGTTCGTCTCGTTCACCCCGGTGTGGAGCTGGTGCTGGAGGCCTTCGAGCAGTATTGGCGCAAGAGCCCGAGCGTGAAGCGGCTGGTGCTGCGGGTCATCCCCGACGAGGCCACCCGCCTGGCCGCGCTCAAGCGGGGCGAGGTCGACATCGCCTACTCGATCCGCGGCGAGCTGGCCGAGGAGCTGCAGAAGACACCCGGGCTGACCCTCAAGCCCGCGGTGATCCAGGCCCCGTTCTGGCTCTACTTCGCCGACCAGTGGGATCCCAAATCGCCCTGGCACGACCGACGGGTGCGTCAGGCCGTGAGCCTCGCCATCGACCGGCCGTCCATCAACCAGGCGCTGACGCTGGGCCACTCCAGGCTCAGCGGCTCCATCATCCCGACGTCGTTCGAGTACTTCTGGCAGCCTCCCGCCCCCGTGTACGACCGCGCCCGGGCCAAGCAGCTCCTGGCCGAGGCCGGGTATCCGGCGGGCTTCGACGCCGGCGAATACTACTGCGACGGCTCCTACGCCAACCTGGGCGAGGCGATCGCCAACTCCCTGCAGCAGGTGGGGATCCGGGTGAAGCTGCGCCCGCTCGAGCGTGTGGCCTTCTTCAGCGGCTACTCCGAGAAGAAGTTCAAGAACCTCATCCAGGGCTCGAGCGGTGCCTTCGGCAACGCGGCCACGCGCCTCGAGGCCTTCGTGGCCACCGGCGGCGCCTACGTCTACGGCGGGTACCCGGACATCGACGGGCTATTCCAGGAGCAGGCCGCCGAGAACGATCCGAAGCGCCGCGAGGTCACGCTCCACCGCATCCAGCAGCTCGTCCACGAGAAGGTGCTGTACGCCCCGATCTGGGAGCTGGCGTTCCTGAACGGGGTGGGCCCGCGCGTGCGCGAGTCCGGCCTCGGCCTGATCGCGGGCCACGCCTACTCGGCGCCCTACGAGGACGTGGCGCTGAAGAGCAAGTAGCAGAACGCGAGGTGCGGCGGAAGGTAGAGGACCAGGGAGAACGCGACGATCAGCAGGACCAGGTAGAGCCACGGCGCCAGTGCGCGCTGAGGCTTGCCGAGCCCGTGCACCCAGTTCACGTTCTCGGCCGGATCGGTGAGCCAATAGGTCAGGGGCAACACCACCAGCGCGAGCAGGCTCTGGCTCAGCCACGCCCGGCGGTCGTACCCCAGGCGGGCCACCAGCCACACGAGCCCGATCGGGAGCGGCACGTGGAAGAGCGACAGCGCCCGGATGGAGCGTGGTATCCGCGCGTCGAACATGTAGGCGCTCATGCCGAACATCCGGTGCCCGGTGAGCAGGCGGCCGAAGAAATCCGCGTTCCAGATCATCTCGGGCAGGAGCACGGCCAGCGCCATCATGCTGGCCAGGAGCGGGCTCTCCGTCCAGAGGGCGACGGCGGTGATGAAGAGCGCGATGTCGGAGAACCAGAGGAAATTCCCCGGACCGTAGTGGGCCCAGTACACCGGGACGAGGACCGAGAGGAACAGCGTGTAGAGAACCTTGACCCACAGCGCGATCTGGTCGCCGGCCACCGCGGCCGCACTCTAACCGATGATCACCTTCTCCTCCACCACGAAGGTCTTGTTGCTGCCGATGAACAGCGCGCCGTCGGCGTGCAGCGCCGCCATCTCGGGCGAGGCCAGCGCCCGCTCCATGCTCGCGCGGTCCTCGAACCAGAGCTCGGCGATGCCGTCCACCTGCACCGGGGAGGTGGGGATGTCCGCCCGCCGGAACTCCTCGACGATGTGCGACTGCACGTAGCGCTTGAGGCCCGGGACGGGCCGGGCGAGCGGCGCGTGGATCTCGAGCCAGTGACGCGTGAACTGCTCACGCGTCATGCCGTCCTTCCGGGTGAGCAGGGAGACGCGCTTGATCATGGCCGACCTCAGGCGAGCTTGGGGCCCAGATTAGGATTGATCCGCTTGTAGACGACGGGCGAGCCCGCGTCGAGCCGCATGTGGTGGCGCACCCGGCGCGTCCACGGATTCGCGTCGCGCACCCGGTTCCACGGCTCGCTGTCCGGGACATCCGGACGCTCGAACTCGTAGACGGTGAGGTACTTGGGCTGGCCCTCCACCGCCATGAAGCGGCGGGCCCGGATCACCCCCGGCACCGTGAGGTAGTCCGGGATGTAGACCCAGTTGTACCAGTCGTTCCACTCCTCCTCCATGTGGGCGGGAATGTCCATGCGCCCCATCTGCAGATACGGAGACGGGCCCATCGTGAGCTCCACCGGGTTCGTGCGCGCCGGGAAGATTTGCCGGTAGCCGTTGAGCAGATAGTTGCGGCCGACGTGGCCGCCGGAGGCCTGCTGACGCCGGGCGGAGGGACGGAAGCGTACCTCGTCGAGGAAGGCGGCGGTGCGGAGCACGCCCGCCTCCTCCAGCTCGTACATCGCGAGGTACTTGGGCCCGCCGCGGAGGGCCTCGTAGCGCGCCGCGGAGAGAAAGCCCGGCACTTTCAGGAGCCGATCGAGATGCTCCTCGTCGTACCAGCGGTTGAACTCCGCCTCGTACGCCGCGTCCACGTCGGTCCACAGCATCAGCAACCCGGTGCCGCGCGTCTTGGCCATGGCCTCGCTCCCCGTTGGATGCGCCCTTGACTGCCCGGTCGGCGTCGCGCAGGATCGGCGGCGTCGACGTGAACGCGCCGACGATACGGCAGCGTGAGGAGAGACGCAACCGCAGCGCGAGGAGGCACGCAATGGCACTGCTCGACGGCAAGGTGGCGGTGGTGACGGGCGGCGGCACGGGCATCGGGCGCGCGGTTTCGATCGGCCTGGCCGCCGCGGGCGCGCGCGTCGTGGTCAACGACTACGGGGTCAGCGTCGACGGGCTCGATCCCTCCAGCGAGCCCGCGAACCAGGTGGTGGCCGAGATCCGCAAGGCGGGCGGCCGGGCGGTGGCCGCCGCGGACAGCGTGGCCACGATGGCGGGCGGCCGGGCGGTGGTCGACCTCGCGCTGAAGGAGTTCGGCGACCTCCACGTGCTGGTCTGCTGCGCGGGCATCCTGCGCGAGCGGATGATCTTCAACATGAGCGAGGAGGAATGGGACGCGGTCATCGCGGTGCACCTCAAGGGCCACTTCACCGTGATGCAGCCCGCCACCCGGCACATGCGCGAGCGCAAGAGTGGCAGCATCATCACGTTCACGTCGACCGCGGGCCTCGAGGGCAGCCCCGGCCAGCCGAACTACTCGGCGGCCAAGGAAGGCATCGTGGGCCTCACCCGCTCGACCGCGCTGGCCATGGCCAAGTACGGCGTGCGCTGCAACGCGATCTCGCCGACCGCGGACACCCGCATGACCCAGCGCCTGCCCGGCGAGCGCCGCGGAGCCGCCACCGCCACGCCGCCCGAGGCGATCGCCCCGGTCGCGACGTTCCTGGCCAGCGACCGCGCCCGCCACATCACCGGCCAGGTGATCGGGGTGCGCGGCAGCGAGGTGAGCATCTTCTCGCACCCGGCCCCGCTCCGCACGGTCAGCGCGCCGGGGGACTGGACGGCCGAGCAGCTCGCCGAGCTGTGGGACCGCGCGCTGGGCCAGGACCGGCTGCGGCGGCTCGACACGATGAAGATCCCCTGGCCGCCGGCCTAAAGATTGACAAGCGCGGAGCATTGGGGATAAATAGGCCGACTTTCGGACCCATTCGCTCCTTCTTCGGACGTACCCGGCCCATATCAGGGAACTGGCCCGTATCAGGGAAGAGGAGAATCGGCCCATGGCGCATCGCAGCGCTCTTCGTGTCCTCCTGGCCCTCCTTGCCGTTCTCCTCGTCGCGGACCCCGCGCCGGCCCAGAGCCCCAAGCGGGGCGGGGTGATCCGGATCGCGGAGCGGGAGGCGCCGGGGCTGGACCCCCACCTCACGATCAGCTTCCTCACCCACTCCTACGTGAGCCTGTCCTACAGCCAGCTCGTCCGGTTCCCCAACGGGCCCGAGCAGAAGTCGCCCACCGACTTCTCGATCCTGCCCGACCTGGCCGAGAAGTGGGTGGTGTCCAAGGACGGCCGGATCTACACCTTCAATCTCCGGAAGAACGTGCGCTTCCACAACAAGCCGCCGGTGAACGGGCGCGAGGTCACCGCCGAGGACGTCAAGTACTCGCTCGAGCGGTTCATGGCCAAGTCTGGCTTCCGCGAGCGCTTCGAGCCGGTGCAGTCCGTCGACGTGGTGGACCGCCACACCGTGCGCATCACGCTGAAGGAGCCGTACGCGCCGTTCCTCAATCACCTGGCGAGCCCGAGCTTCTGCGCCATCCTGCCTCGCGAGGCGGAGGACAAGTTCAAGGACTTCAACCATCCGGACGCGGTGATCGGCACCGGGCCCTTCGTGCTCAAGTCCTACGACAAGGGCGTCCGGATGGTCTTCGAGCGGAACCCCGACTACTTCATGAAGGGGCTTCCGTACCTCGACGGGGTGACCATCGACATCACCCCCGACGCGGCCGCACGCCTGGCCGTCCTGCGCGCGGGCAAGGCCGAGCTGCCGCACGTCTGGGGCTGGATCAGCCCGGAGGAAGCGCGGTCGCTCAAGCAGACGACGCCGGACATGGTGGTGACCCCGTACCGCGTCATCGGCCAGGGCTTCATCTACATGCGCACCGACCAGCCGCCCTTCAACGACGTGCGGGTACGGCGGGCGGTGTCGCTCGCCATCGACCGCAAGGGCTGGAACGACGCCCTGCTCTTCGGCGAGGGCTGCGTGGACGCGGGCCCGGTGCCCTGCGCGCTGACCGACTGGAAGCTCGACGCGGCCAAGCTCGAGCCCGCCCGAGCCAAGGCCCTGCTCGGCCACGACCCGGCGGAGGCCAAGAAGCTGCTGGCCGAAGCCGGGTTCCCGAACGGCTTCACGATGCCGATCTACCACTGGCCGGGCTACGTCGTGCCCTGGCGCAGCTACTACGAGCTGGCCGCGGAGGACCTCGGAAAGATCGGGATCAAGGTCGAGCTCAAGCCGGAGGAGTACGGCAAGTACATCTCCACGACCGCGCTCGGCAAGTACGACAAGGCCGCGATGGGCCCCTCCACCCCGTTCACCGAGGTGGACGACTTCCTCTTCGGCCGGTTCTATCCCGAGCTGACCACCAACCAGAGCCGGGTGGCCGACGCCGAGCTGACCAAGATGCTGGTCGCCCAGCGTCGGGAGATGGACCCGAGGAACCGCAAGCAGATCGTCGACGACATCCAGCGGTATCTGGCCGACAAGGCGTACTACGTCTACGTGCCGCAGTGGCCGCAGTACGTGGCGCATCCGCCCTACGTGAAGGGCTTCCGGCACCACGACGGCTACGGGCTCGGCATGCGGCTGGTCTACACGTGGCTGGACAAGTAGAAGCAGGCGGCGCCTAGCCCGAGCGGCGGTTCCACCCCGTGAAGCGGTATCTGCTCAGCCGGCTGGCCCTGGCGATCCCGACGCTCTTCCTGGTGAGTGTCCTGGTCTTCGCCCTCATGCGCCTCATGCCGGGCGACGTGGCCACCCGCATGGTGGAGGGGCACGCCTACGCGCCGACCCTCGCCGCGCTCCGACACGACCTCGGTCTGGATCGGCCGGTCTACACGCAGTACCTCGAGTGGATCGGCGGCATCGTGCTCAAAGGCGACTTCGGTCGCTCCTACTGGACGCGCCAGCCGATCCTCGACGAGTTCGTGCGGCGCTTCCCGGTGACGATCGAGCTGGCCCTGCTCACCATTCTCGTCTCGGTGGTGCTCGGCATCGCGGTGGGCATCGTGTCGGCGGTGCGCCAGGACAGCGCCTCCGACTACGTCGGGCGCGTGCTCGCAATCCTGGCCCTGTCGGTGCCCTACTTCGGCCTCGCGGTGCTCGTGGTGGTGCTGCCGTCCATCTGGTTCAAGTGGACACCGGTGTGGAGCTACGTCTCCTTCACCACCGATCCGCTCGAGAACCTCAAGATCATGATCGTGCCCGCGCTGGTCTTCGGGGTAACGCGGGCCGGCCCGGTCATGCGCATCATGCGCTCCGCCCTGCTCGACGTGCTGCGGCAGGACTACATCCGGACCGCGTGGTCGAAAGGCCTCGCCGAGCGGCCGATCGTCCTTCGGCACGCGCTCAAGAACGCCCTGATCCCGGTGATCAGCCTGGTAGGCCTGCAGATCCCGCTCTACATCGGCGGGTCGGTGATCATCGAGTCGATCTTCCGTCTGCCCGGGGTCGGCCTGTTCTTCTTCGAGGCGCTGACCCGTCTCGACTATCCGGTCGTGCAGTCCGTGAACCTGATCATCGCGGCCCTGGTCGTCGGCCTGAACCTGCTCATCGACATCTCGTATGCCTTCCTCGACCCCCGCATCCGATATTGAGTCGGAGGGGGCCTCGACGGCCCCCTCCGATGCCTCCCCCAGGATTGCGCCGGCGGAGCCGGCGCTCGAAGCGCGGACCCACGGCGCGAGCCGGCCGGCCACCCGACCCTGGTGGCTCGACGTGTGGGTGCGCATGCTGGTCAGCAAGCCGCTCGGCACCATCGGCGGCGTGATCGTGGTGGTGATGCTCGCGGCCGCGATCCTCGCCGACTGGATCGCGCCCTACGGCTTCGCGCAGACGAGCCTCCGCGAGCGCTTCATCTCGGTGAGCGGCGCCCACTGGCTCGGCACCGACGAGCTCGGCCGCGACCTGCTGACCCGACTGATCTACGGCGCGCGCATCTCGCTCTACGTGGGATTCGGAGCCATCGCCATCGGCAGCGTGCTGGCTACCGCGCTCGGTATGCTCTCGGGCTACTTCGGCGGGCGCTTCGACCTGCTCGTCCAGCGCGCGGTGGACGCCTGGATGGCCTTCCCGCCGCTGCTGCTCCTCCTCTCGATCATGTCGCTGCTCGGCCCGAGCGCGTGGAACATCACGATCGTGCTCGGCGTGGCCTTCGGCATCCAGAACTCGCGCGTGGTCCGCGGCGTCGCCCTGCTCGTGAAGGAGCACACCTTCGTGGAGAGCGCCCAGGCCCTCGGCGCCGGCCACCTCCGCACCGCGCTGATCCACATCCTGCCCAACGTCATGCCCACGATCATCGTGGTCGCCACCACCGGGCTCTCCACCGTGATCCTCACCGAGGCGAGCCTGTCGTTCCTGGGCTTAGGCGTGCCGCCGCCCTATCCGACCTGGGGCGGCATGCTCTCCCTGGCCGGCCTCGACCACATGTACCGGGCCCCGTGGCTGGCCATCTGGCCCGCGGTGGCCCTGTCGCTCGCCGTCTTCGGCTTCAACATGCTGGGCGACGCGCTGCGCGACCTGCTGGATCCGCGGCTCAAGGGAGGGTGATCCTGACCGATCGAGGCGCCAGAGCCGCGATCGCGCGAGCAATCCGGGGGCCGGCTAGAACACCCACCGCTTGCGTCGCTTGTAAAACTTCACCTCGCGGAAGCTCTTGCGGCGGCCCGCCTCGCTGAGGCCCAGGTAGAACTCCCGCACGTCGTCGTTGCCGCGGAGCTTGTCGGCCGGGCCGTCGAGGACGACCCGGCCGTTCTCCATGATGTACCCGTAGTCGGCGATGCCGAGCGCGATCTGGGCGTTCTGCTCGACGAGCAGGAACGTGGTGCCACGCTCCTGATTGATCTTCTGGATGATCGAGAAGATCTCACGCACCAGCAATGGCGCGAGGCCGAGCGACGGCTCGTCGAGCAGCAGCAGGCGCGGCTTGGCCATCAGCGCGCGCCCGATCACCAGCATCTGCTGCTCGCCGCCCGACAGGTAGCCGGCGAGCTGCTCCCGGCGCTCGATCAGGCGGGGAAAGTACTCGTAGACCATCTGCATGTCGCGCCGGACCCCCTCGGGGTCCCGCCGCGAGTATCCGCCGATGCGCAGGTTCTCCTCGACGGTCATGCTCTCGAGGACCTTTCGCCCCTCCATCACCTGCACGATCCCCAGCCGGCAGATCGCGTCCGGGTCGCGCCCGTCGATCCGGCGCTCCATGAACTCGATGCTGCCGTCGGTGACCGCGCCGTCCTCGGTCTTGAGCAGGCCCGAGATCGCCTTCAGCGTCGTCGTCTTGCCCGCCCCGTTGGCGCCCAGCAGGGCCACGATCTGCCCGTCCGGCACCTCGAGCGATAGGCCCTTCAGGACGAGGATGACGTCGCTGTAGATGACCTGGACGTTGTTCAGACGCAGCATCTACTTCCCGATCCACTTCATGTCCCGCTCGACCGAGACCTCCTTCATCTGCACGATCTTGCCGCCCTGGATCATCACCAGCCGGGCCCGGTTGGTCGGGCGATGGTCCTCGTTGGTGTAGGAGAACGGCGGGGTGATCCCCCAGGTGTCGAAGTCCTTCAGGCTCTCGAGCGCTTTCTTGATCGACTCCCCGGTCGGGTTGTCGCCCGCCCGCTTCATCGCCTCGACCGACACGATCACCCAGAGCCACCCGCGCATGTACGGCGAGGCGTGGGTGTCGCCGGGGTGGTGCTTCTGGTGGAACTCCATGAGGGTCTTCATTCCCGGCACGTTCTCGCCCCAGTACGCAACGTCCTGGATGCCCATCACGCCCTCGGCGGCCTCGGCGGCCAGCTTCGGGGTCCGCTCGTCGATCCCGTAGTTGTTGACGACGTACTTGGTCTTGAGGCCGAGCTTGTAGGAGTCCTTCAGCACCACCGGGACCCACTGGGTGTTCGTGTTGATGTACGCGTAGTCCGGGTCCTTCTTCTTCATAGTCAGGAGCTGCGAGGTCGCGTCGGTCAGGACGGTCGGGATGATCTCCTCGTCCACCAGATCGACGCCGATCTCCTTGGCGTAGAGACGCCCCGCCTCGATGGGCGCCCGCCCGTAGGCGTTGTCGGCGAAGATGAAGGCCACGCGCGGCTTGCGGCTCGTGTCCTTCCACGTCTCCTTCACGTAGTTGAGGAAGATGCGGATCTGGCTCGTGTAGTCGATGCCGCCCGGAAAGTTGTACGGGGTCTGGCGCGGATCGGTGAGATGCCCCGAGTACGACCCGGACACGTACGGGATCTTGTCCTTGGTGATGTAGGGGCGCAGGGCCTCGGTGTCCGGCGTCCCGTAGCCCAGCACGAGGAGAACCTTGTCTTCCTCGACGAACCGCTTGTAGGCGGCCACCGCCCGGGGCGGCTGGAAGCCGTACTCCACGCTGACCAGCTCCACCTTCTTACCGTTGACGCCGCCGCGCTCGTTGAAGTACTGCACGGCGTCGATCCGGCCCTGGGCGATGTCCTTGCCCTGGTCGGAGGTGGGGCCGGTGAGGTCCACGAGGTTGCCGATCTTGATGACCCCCTGGGCCTCGCCCGGCGACGCGCCGAGACCCACGACGAACAGGCCGATGAGGACGATCCGGACGAGGAGATCACGCGCGTAGCTCATGGGGCCCTCCTTCGGAGAACGTGAGTGGTGGGGCTCAGTACGCATACGGCCACAGCTTCCAGTAGCTGCGCACCCGCAGCCAGATGCGCGCCAGTCCCAGGGGCTCGTACATCAGGAACAGGATGACCGCGAGGCCGAAGACGATGTCTCGCGTCGAGGCGATGAGACCGAAGGCGTTCGGGTACACCCCGGTCAGCGACGTCGCGCTCAGCTTGAGCACCTCGGGCAGCAGGGTCATGAAGACCGCCCCGAAGATGGCGCCGAGGATGCTGCCGAGGCCCCCGATGATGATCATCGCGAGGTAGTCGATCGCCACCAGCAGGGTGAAGGCGTCGGGGAAGAGGATGCGGGAGTGGTGCGCCATCAATCCGCCCGCCATGCCCGCGTAGAACGAGCTGATCACGAAGGCGAGGAGCTTGTAGCGATACAGGCTGACTCCCATGACCCCCGCCGCCACGTCGCGGTCCCGGATCGCGATGAACGCCCGGCCGATCTTGGTCCGGAACAGGTTCTTGGCGAAGAACGTGGCCGGGATCACCAGCGCGAAGATGAGGTAGTAGATCCGGCCGTCCGAGTCGAGCGGGATGCCGAACACGGTGGCGGGGGGTACCATCAGGCCCAGCACGCCCTTCGTCAGGCTCTCCCAGTGGATGATGCCGTACGAGGTGATGAAGTGTGCGGCGAGCGTGGCGATGGCCAGGTAGAGGCCCTTCAGCCGCAGGGACGGGATGCCGAAGACGAGGCCGAATCCCGAGGCGATCAGCGCGGCCAGCGGGATCGCGAGGTAGAATGGCAGCCCCGCGTTGATCTCGAGGATCGCGGTGGCATAGGCGCCCACGGCCAGGAACGCGGCGTGGCCGATCGAGATCTGTCCGGTGTAGCCGACCAGGATGTTGAGACCCAGCGCCCCGATGATCGCGATGCCGATCCGGTTCATCACGTCGAGCCAGTACGTGGTGGCGAACCGGGGCACGACCGCGAGCGCCGCGACGAGAAGGACCACCCCCACGATCGGCAGGGCCGTGTCGAAGATCCGCTCGTCCGAGCGATAGCTGATCCGGAATCCGCCGCACTGCATCAGACGCGCTCGATCTCGACCTTGCCGAAGAGACCGTGGGGCCGCAGCATCAGGATGATCACCAGGACCACGAACGGCGCCACCTCCTTGACCCCGCCGCCCATGACCGGATCGAGGTACCCGCCCGAGAGGTTCTCCAGCACCCCGATGAGCACACCCCCGATGATCGCGCCCGCGACGCTGTCGAGCCCGCCCAGGATCACCACCGGGAACACCTTGAGTCCGAGATCGGCGAGCGAGAAGTCCACCCCGCCGCGCACGCTGCCGAGGATGATCCCGCCGAGGGTCGACACCACGGTGGCGATGCACCACGACAGGGCGAACACCCACTTGACGCTCACGCCCAGGGACTGGGCGACCTGCTGGTTGTCCGCGGTGGCCCGCATGGCCATGCCGGTGAGCGAGAACTTGAAGAAGAGGGAGAACCCGGCGAGCAGGATGAGCACGCCCACGAAGCTCCACAGGTGCACCGGGGACACCGGCACCGGCCCGAGGTGGAACGGCTCCGGGGAGAACAGCACCGGGAACGGCCGCGTGTCGCTGCCCCAGGTCATGTTGAGGAAGCCTCGGATCACGCTGGCCACGCCGAAGGTGACCATGATCACCGAGATGATCGGCTCGCCGATGAGGGGGCGGAGCACACCCCGCTCGATCACCAGCCCGAGCAAGATCGCCACCACGAGGGTCAGCGGCAGCGCCACGTAGAGGGGTAGCTTCATGGGCAGGATGGTGGCCCAGGCGATGTAGGCGCCGAACAGCACCAGCTCACCCGGTCCGAAGTTCACGACGCTGGAGGCCTTGAAGATCAGCACGAACCCCAGCGCCATCAGCGAGTACACGCCGCCCACCGCCACGCCCGTGATGATCAGCTGGAGCATGAAGACGATCTGCTCGCCCATCGTCGTCCCCTCACCGCCCTCCCGCGAGGCTCGCCGCCGTCCCGGCGTAGAGCCGCTCGATCATGTCCCGGTACTTGGCCAGGACGGTGGCGCGCCGGACCTTCTGCGTGCGGGTCAGCTCCTCGTCGTCGGCGTCGAGCTCCTTGTCGAACAGCGCGAACTCCCGGATCCTGGCCCCGTCGGGAAGACCCTCGTTGACCCGGGCCACCGCTTCCCCGATCAGCGCCGCCACCTCCGGCTTGCCCGAGAGATCCTTGAACGTGGTGAAGGGCAGCCGGCGGGCCTCCGCCCAGTTCCCGACGTTGCCCATGTCGATCTGGATCAGCGCGACCACATACGGTCGCTCCTCGCCGACGACCACCGCTTCGCGGATGTGGGGGCTGAACTTCAGCTTGTTCTCGATGAGGGCCGGGGAGAAGCGGGAGCCGTCCGCCATCTTCAGCACGTCGGTGACGCGGTCGATCATCACGAGGTGGCCGCGCTCGTCGAGGAACCCGGCGTCGCCGGTGCGCAGCCAGCCGTCCTCGAGGGCCCGGGCGGTGGCCTCCGGGTTCTTGTAGTAGCCCAGGAAAACGCTCTCGCCCGCCACGAGGATCTCGCCGCTCTCCGCGATCCGCACGCGCGTGCCCGGGGTCGGCTTGCCCACCGTCGCGGCCCGGACCTCGCTGTCCGGGTGAACGAAGCAGATCCCGGACGTCTCGGTCTGCCCGTACACCTGCTTGAGATTCAGGCCGATGGCCCGGAAGAACGCGAAGATCTCCGGGCCCAGGGGTGCTCCCCCGGTATAGGCGCGCCGAATGCGGGCGAGCCCGAGCTTGTCGAGCAGCGAGCGGAACGCCAGCGCCCACGCGAGCCGGCGCTGCAGCCGGGCGAGCCAGCCGAGTGACCCGCCGTCGCGCTCGCGGGCGGCGGCCCGCTCGCCGAGCGCGAGGGCGGCGCGCGTGGCCAGACGCTTCGCCATCCCGACGTCGCTGATCTTGATCTGGTACTCCGAGCACATCGCCTCCCAGAAGCGGGGCGGCGCGATCATCACGTGCGGCCCGATCTCGCGCAGGTCCTCGCGGACCGTCTCCGGCTCTTCCGGGAAGTTCACGGTGGCGCCCACGTGCAGCGCCATCGCCACGCTGATGAGCTGCTCGCCGACCCAGGCGAAGGGCAGGAACGAGACGATCTCGTCGCCCGCCCGCACCGGATCGACCTCGGTGACACCCGCGGCCATGGCGAGGAGATTGGCGTGGCTGATCATCGCGGCCTTCGCGAGGCCTGTCGTGCCCGAGGTATAGGAGAGGAGCGCCACATCGTCCGGACGGCCCTGGGCCAGCAGCCGCTCGTACCGCTCCCGGTCCCCCGCGTCGATGTTCTGGCCGACCGTCTCGACCCGGTCGAGGCTCTCGATCATGGGGTCCTGGTACGTCTCGAGCCCGCGCATGTCGTCCACGATGATCCGCTCGAGCCGCGGCAGGCTCTCGCGCACCCCGACGACCTTGTCGGCCTGCTCCTGGTCCTCGGCCAGCACGATCCGCGCCTCGCTGTGCTCGAGGACGCGGCGGATCTGCTCGGGCGGCGCGTCCACGAAGATCCCGAGCGGGACGGCTCCGATCGATTGCGCGGCCAGCTCCACGTAGAGCCAGGCGGGTCGGTTGCCGGAGATGACCGCCACCGTGTCGCCACGCCGCAGCCCGAGATGCTCGAGGCCGAGCGCCAGCGCCCGGACGTGGGCCGCGTACTGGCCCCACGTCACCTCCTGCCAGATCCCGTACTTCTTCTCCCGCAGCGCGACCCCGCCGGGACGCCGCCGGGCCTGCTCCGCGAGCCGACCCGGGAACGTGCCGTGCGCCCTGTCGCTCGCGGGTTCCATGGCCGCCTACACCGTCTCCAGCGCTTCGCCCAGGTACGCCTTGATCACCGCGTCGTCCTTCTGCACCTCGGCCGGCGTGCCTTCGGCGATCTTCCGGCCGAAGTCGAGCACGACCACCCGGTCGGAGATGTCCATGACGACGCCCATGTCGTGCTCGATCATCACCACCGCGAGGCGCTTCACCTGCTTGACGTAGAGGACGAACCGCACCATGTCCTCGGTCTCTTCCGCGTTCATGCCGGCGGTGGGCTCGTCGAGCAGCAGCAGCGTCGGGTCGAGGGCGAGGGCCCGCGCCAGCTCCACCCGCTTCTGCAGACCGTAGGGCAGCGTGCCGACGATCTTGTGCCGGATGTCCTGCAGCTCGAGCAGATCGATGATCTCCCGCTCGATGGTCGCGCGATGCTCGCGCTCCTCGCGGGCGGCCTTGCCGTAGTAGAGTCCGGCGGCGAGGACGCCGGCCCGGAGATGGACGTGGCGGCCGATCTTGATGTTGTCGAGCACGCTCATGCCCTTGAAGAGGGCGATGTTCTGGAAGGTGCGCGCGATGCCGAGCCGGGCGCGCCGGTGCGGGGCGATCTCGGTGATGTCCTGCCCGTCGAACCGGATGCGCCCCTTGGTGGGCGTGTAGATGCCGCTGATGCAGTTGAAGATGCTGGTCTTCCCGGCGCCGTTCGGCCCGATGATGGCGAGGAAGTCTTGCGGGTGCGCCTCGACGCTGACGCCGGCCAGGGCCGTCACGCCGCCGAACTGCAGGTGGACGCCGTCGAGGCTCAGGAGGGCCACGCGACACCGCCGGCCCGCGATCGACCCGGGAGCCCGGCGCAGGCCTCCACGCCGGCCTCTTCGACCCACGTCCGTCCCGAAAGGTTGTCCAGGGATCCACTCCAGGGCATTCGTTCCCCTGAGGGCCGGACAGTTCGGATGACGAGAGAGTGGGGCGCAACCTACAACCGCCCGGCCGGGTTGTCAATAGGCCCGGCCGGGGAATCAGCGCGGCGCCGGCGCGGGGGGGCGCGGAGCCCGGCGTATGGACTCCTCCAGCTCGGGGGTGGCCCGCCGCATCTCCTCGGTGATGCGCGCGGCCTCGAGCGCCGTCCCCACGACGCGCGGCGTGATCACGAGCACGAGCTCGGTCTTCTCGATCAGCTCTTCCTGGGAGCCGAAGAGCAGGCCGAGAATCGGAATGCGGCTGAGCCCGGGGATGCCGATGCGGGTGTTCGTGCGCCGGGTCTGGATGAGGCCTCCGAGGATCAGCGTCTGGTTGCTCAGCAGCACGACGGAGGTCTCGGCCTCGCGCTTGCTGAAGCGCGGCGAGTTGATCGGTGGGGGCTCCGTGGCGCCGACCTGGTTGACTTCCTGCCGGACGTCGAGCGCCACCGTGCCCTGCTCGCCGATCCGCGGAGTGACGGTGAGGATGACGCCCACGTCCTTGTACTCGACGGTCTGGGTGATCGAGTTGCCGGTGGTGCCGCCCGTCGCGACGGGAACCTGCTGCGAGGTCACGATGGGCACGGACGTCGACACGTTGATGACCGCCTTCTTGTTCTCGGTGGTCATGATCGAGGGATTCGAGAGCACGTTGACCTTGTTCTCGCTGGCCAGCGCGTTCAGCGCCGCCAGGAACTTGTCGGTCGCGAAGGCGAACAGGCTGAGCCCGGGGGGAACGAGCCCCCCGAGAGGAATCAGGCTGCGCGGCGGCCGGCCCGGCAGGTTGCCCGACGGCGAGGAGATCGCATCGAAGTTCCCGCTCCGCACCGCCCACTCGATCCCTAGCTTGGTGTTGTCGTTCAGCGCCACCTCCGCGGCGAGCACCTCGATCAGGACCTGACGGGGCATCCGGTCGAGCAGCTTGATCGTCTCCCCGATTTCCTTCCAGAGGCGCGGGTACGTGGTGACGACGATGGCGTTCGCGATCTCGTCGGCCACGATGCGGATCTCGGCCTGGGGCGGGACCCCTTCGACCGTGACGCCCGAGGGTCCCGCCCCGGAGGGCCGCGGCGCAGCCACGGGTTGAATGGGCACCGGCGCGCGCGCCCCCGGGGTGGCCGAGCCGGGCGTGCGGTCCCCGGGGCCGTAGATGGCGTCGAGCGTTGCGGCGAGATCGCGGGCCTTCGTGTTCTCGGCGAAGTAGACGAAGACGCGCTGACCTCCGTTGACGTTCATGTCGAGCTTGGCGACGAGCCTCCGGATCGTCTCCAGCTCGGGTTTCCGGGCGTTGACGAGCAAGGAATTCGAGCGCCGGTCGGCCACCACGAGGGGAGGGCGGTCGCTCGCGCCACCGACTTCGAAGGGGGCGACCGGGGCCCGCGGCGGGGCGCCGGGGGCCGGAGACGGGCCTGGGATCCCGAACCCTCCCGGCACACCGCCCGTCCGCAGCCGCCCGCTCGCGAAGAGCTGGAGCAGGACCGGGGCCAGCTCCTGGGCGTCCGCGTGCTTGAGCGGGATGATCTGCGGCTCATCGTGGGAATCGGCCACGTCGACACTCTTCAGGATGTCGAGCAGCCGGCGAACGTTGGCCGCGGTGTCGGTGATGATGAGGAGGTTGGTGCCCTGGTGCGCGCCGAGGCCGCCGTCCTGAGCGACGAAGGGCCGGATGAGGTTCATCGCCTCCGCGGCGTCGAGGAACTGGAGCGGCACGATCTGGGTCACCACCTCGTCCGCGCTCGGGCCGGCTGCGGCCTCGCGGCCGACGATGGTCCGGAGCGGCGACTGCGGGGCGCCTTCGCGGGTGATGATCCGGTAGACGCTGCCCGACTTCACCGCGGCCAGCCCATTGACGTCGAGGATGGTCAGCAGCAGCGGGAACACCTCATCGGTCCCGATCTTGCCGATGGTCTGGAGCGTCACCTTCCTCCCGCGGACGTTGGGCCCCAGGATGTAGTTGAAGCGGACGATGTCGGCAGCCGCCTGGATCACGACCTCGACGTCGGCATTGTCGAAGTTGAGCACGACCTGGCGGCCGCGGGCGGGCGGGGCGGGGGCGCGTGGCGGAGGCGATGGCGCGGGCGGCGGCGGGGGTGGCAGCGGCGAAGACTCGGCTTGCGGGGCCGGGCCGATGGACAGGACGGGCGGGGGTGGCGGAGCCTCGACGGTCTTCGACGGAGGACCCGCCTCGGTCGTGACCTCGACCCGAGTCGGCGGCGGCTCGGGGGCCGCCGTGGGGACGCTCGGGCCCGGGCGGGTCGACTGGGCGCAGGCGGACAGGGCGAGGACGGTGAGGAGAGCGAGCCCGATCAGACGCCAGATGGTGGCGGTCATCGTGGCACCTGGCCCGGGACGGGGGCCGGTCCCGGAGACTCCGGCGCCGGCGACTGGGGCGCCGGCGTCTCCGGTGCCGACCTGGGGCCTGACCTGCGCCCTCTTGTCGGCGCCGCGGCGGCCACTGCGGGCTCCGTGCTCTGTGGCTTCGCAGGATCCTGGAGCAGGATCTCCACGAGCCCGTCCGATCCGCGGATCAGCACGCGGTCGTCCAGGATCCGCTCGAGGCGGCCACCGGCAACGGAGTCCCCCACCGCATAGCCGAAGACCCGCTTGGCGACCGGGTCGTCGAGATAGGCCCGGCTCCGGTCGCCGTCGATGACAACGCCGTGCAGGAGGAGCTTGACGCCCGCCGGGACGGCCACGATCGCGGCTGCTGTGCCCCGGGACGCCGCGAACAGGTTGCCGGCCGCGACGACGCGGTACTGCTCCGGAGCTGCCCCTGTCTGGTCCGTGGAGGCCGGGACCGAGTCGTCGGGCGCCGCCAGGTGCGGGCTGGATTCCGACGTGACGGGCGGCGGGGGTAGCGGCCGGCCCTCGACCACTTCCCGGACCAGACCGATCCCGGCCGCGGAGGCCAGCGACACCAGGACCAGATCGAGCAGCAGCCAGCGCCACCGTCTGAAGATCATGTCGGATTGCCGGATGTCGGCCGAGCGGCGGGCTTCGGCGGCGCCGCGTTGGACCGCAGGTAGCCCGATACGGTGAGCGTGGTGAGGAGCTCGCGGGGCTGGCCGGGAGCTGCCACCCGGATCTTGAGGTCCTTCACCCGGAGCAGCCGCGGCGTCTGCTCCAGCCGGGAGAGCAGAGCGACGACCTGGCCGGTCGTACCGGCCACCGTCAGCTCGATGGGGATCTCGAGGACGCCGGTGAGGTCCACCGGGGCCATGACCCGTTCGCTCCGCACGTCGACGTCGGCGGTCGTCGCCAGCTCCTTCACGACCTTCTGGAGCTCCGACGCGGCGAGGGGCGCGGTGGGCCCGGAGAGAAACCTCGAGGAGGCGGCCTCGACCTTCTGGCCCAGCGCCTCCAGCTCGCCGGTCAGCTGTTGGCGCTGGGCAACCATGAGGCGTCGGCGCTCGAGTGTCGCCTCGCGGATCGGGATCAGCTCCGCCACCTCGCGCTGCCGGGCCAGCATGGGCTCGACCACCAGCAGGTAGCCGCCGGCGATGACTAACCCGACGACGCCGAAACCGATCAACATGCGCTCGCGCCGACTCAGCATGGCCATGTCATTGCTCCGATCCGCCGGGTGGGCCGGCGCGGGGCGCCGGCTCCTCCCAGCCCGCCCGGATCCGGAACTGCTCCTTGGCCTGAACCCTGGTGACGGGTGCGGTGAACTCCACCCGCTCGAGCGAGGGCGATCCTTCGAGGAGCGGGATGAGCTGGCTCGCGGTCGTCGCCTGCCCGGTGAGCTCGAGGCCCTGGCGGTCCATGCTCAGCGAATGGAGCCATGCGTCGGTCGGGATGATCTCGGTCAGCTCCTTCAGGACGGGTAGCGGGCGGAGTCCTCCGGTCTCGGCCGATCGCATCACCGCGAGGAGCCGCTTCTGTGTGACGATCTCGGCCGCGAGGCGCTCCACCGCCTTGACCTCGGGCTCGAGCCGGCGGATCTCCTCCGACACCCGCGCGAGATACCGCTCCTGGGCATGACCGTGCGCCAGCAGCAGCCCGAGACCCAGCACCGCGGTGGCCGCGGCCAGCCCGGCCGTGAGCCGCGGCAGCCACGCCATCGACAGCGAGCGCATCCCGGTGGGCAAGAGGTCGAGGCGAGGACGGCGGCCCCCGACCGCGACCGCGAGGGCGAGCAGCCCGGCGCCGCGACGGCGAATGGGCAGCCGCGCGATCAGACGCGCGCCCGCCCGGCCGAACGGGGGGCCAGACACCGGAACTCCAGGCCCGCTGCGCCTCATCGCCACCCGGACGCGCTCGGCGTCGTCGCCGGAGACCCAGATCGCGTCGCAGTCCGTCCACCCGACCAGGGGCAGGCTGCGGGCGATCTCGGCGCCGAGGTCGGCATCGCTTGCGGTCGGGAGGCTGCGGCTCAGTCGGACCGCGCCTTCGTCGACGCAGAGGAGATCCGTGTGCGGTCCATGCCGGTGAGCCCAGACCACCCGGCCGACCGCGCGCCGCCGCGACAGGAGCGCCGGGAGATCGTGGCACGCCGCAGTCACGGACTGGGGCGGCCGCTTGAGGGTATCGAGGAGACGCAGGGCCCCGTCGACCGTTCGGCCCTCGGCCGCCATGACGAGCACCCGCCGGACCGCCTTGGGTGCCCCTTCGAGCGGAACGCAATCGAACCGGATGTCCTGGGGCGGAAAGGGCACGTGGCGCTCGAGCTCGAAGGCCACCATCGGCCGGAGGCTCCCGCCCGCCGTGCGCGGAAGCTCGAGCGTCTTGACGACGGCAAGGCTCCGGTCGAGTCCGACCCGCACGCGCTCCCGACCGAGCCCGCGCGCATCGAGCTCGGTGGCGAGTCGTGCGGCCACCGTCGCGTCGGGCTCGAGGCGGAACTGCTCGAGCCGGCCGGGCCCGCGGACCGCGGTGACCACGACGTGCCCCTCGTCGAACGTGAGGCCGACGCGGGACCGCCTCACGGGTCGCCTCCTGCGCGCCACGAAAGGATGGTGAGACCGAGCGCGGCCAGATCGTCCGCCCCGGCGCGCGCCGCGGAAGGCGCCCCGCGCTGAACGATGGCCACGATGCGGGCCCTGGGCGCCCCCGCCACCCAGCCCTCGGCCTCGACGCGGAAGGTGGCGCTTCCGACACCGAGGCCGCGCCCGGTGAACCGGGCCGGCACCACCGTGTAGGGCGTACGAATCCTCGTCTGGACGACGTCGGTGATCTCGGCATCCGACAGCCCGAGCGCGGCCAGCACGGGGGCCGCCGCGGTGTTGAGGTTCACCGTCTCGCGGCCGAATACCGTCGTCAGCTCGGCGAGGCCGGGCTGCGTGTCCCGACCCAGATAGAGCTCGCGAGTGACTCCGCGGATCTGGAGCAGCTCCGTGGAGTCCTGGAGCCGCGCGTTCCGCGCCCGGTACGGGACGGGCAGCTTCAGGTAGTAGTCCCCACTCTCCGCGCCGTTGGCGCGGGGCAGGTCGTCCGGATCCTTCCAGTCCTGCAGCGAGTCGACCACGATGTCGCGGATCCGGCGGTCGAGCCCGAGTGCCTGGAGCAGGCGGTCCACGCGAGCCGGGGGAGCCGCGTTGAGGTTGATCCGCGCCTCCTCGTCGGTGATCCGGTAGCTGAACTCGCCGGCGCCGAGGGGCACCCGGTCACGCGGCAAGACGGGCAGTCGCACCGGCAACGTCGATCCGGGCACGATGCGGCAGAAGACGAGGGCGCCGGTCTCGCTCACCGCCTGGATCGGGGCCTGGCTCACCACTTCGCGCAGCGCCTGCTGGACGCCGGCCTCCGCCAGGTGGGACGCCAGCAGCTCTTCCCTGAACGATCGGCCGGCCGAGGCCTCCAGGCGCATCCCGACCGCCAGCTCCAGCACGACGACGGTGAGGAGCGCCACCACCAGCAGCACACCCAGAAGGGCGAACCCGCGCTCACGCGTCATGGTGCGGCCACCCGGATCGGCACGACGAGGGGCGGCTGATCGGTGAGCGTGATCTCGATCGCGGCCGGCAGCGCCTGCTCGGCGGCCCCATCCCAGCGCTCCACCCACGTCCGGTCTTCGCTGCGGAGGTACCGAAACTGCAGCGCCCCGACGCTCGGATCGGCGAGGACGGGAACGAGGGCCCCGAACAGCTCCCGGCTCGGCAGGGCCGCTTCACGGACGGTGAGCCCGATGTCCTCGAGCGACAGGGACACCGCGGTGAACGCGATCGGCGCGGCCAGCGGGACCGGCGGCCGGGCGGTCACGAAGGAGAGGCGATCGCGCTCGCCCTGGAAGGCGGGGGGCGCCGGCTCCGCTCCCGCCGCGTCGCCTCGATAGGGATGCGCGCCGCCCAGAGCGCGAACCAGCAGCTGGTTCAGGCTGCGCACGCGCTGCAGGTGCTCCGCCCGGGCATCTCCCTGGCGCCAGGCGGCCAGGCCCACCCGGAGACCACTGAAGGTGATGGCGAGCAGCGCGGCGACCAGCGTCAGCGCGATCACGACCTCGATCAACGTGAACCCGGCGGCGGACTCCCTCGTCATCGTCCGGCCTCCGGTGGCCGCGGGATGAGGCGCAGGCTCGCGAGCGCGATCGAGCGGCCGGGCCCCCAGCGGACGGTGACGGTGAGCGCGCGAAGCTCGGGGGTGGGTCCGCTCGGCGGAATCAGCTCCTCGGGACCGGCCATGAGCACGACCCGGCGCTCCCACGTCATCGCTCCGTCCTGTCCGCTCTCCGCGCCTTCGCCGAGTGGTTCGGCGGCCCGGGCGAGCCGATCGGCAAGGAGCGCAGCCTGCTGCTGGTCGTCCGAGAGCTTGGCCAGCCGCAGTCCCTGCGCGGTCAGCTGGATCAACGCCACGACGGCGAGGCCGAGAATCAGCGTCGCGACGAGCACCTCGAGCAGCGTGAACCCGCGCTCGGCCTTCACGATTCACCTCGGCGGGTCGACACGCGCCCGGTCAGCGCGCTGACGGTCACGAGGTAGACCACGGGTCCCGGCGCCTCGATCCGGAACCGGCCGCCGGTCGAGAGGCCGTAGGCAAAGAAAGTCACGGTGCGCGCGGCCGGCGGATCGGCCACGATGTGCACGAACGGTGGCATCCGCCTGACCGCGCTCACCCCGTCGGCTCCGCCCACGGTCCCCACCTCGCGGTCCTTCATCACGAGCGTCCGTCCCTCACCGTCGATCCCCACCTCGAGAGCCCGGTGCTGCGCGATCGCCCGCTCCCGCGCCGCCCGCAGGAAGGAGGCAACACCCGCCACCTCCGCACGGAGCCGGATCGTGTCCACTCCCCGCCCGACGGCCGGGGCCACGAGCGCGGCGGTCAGGGCCAGGACGAGGAGCACGACCGCGGTCTCGATCAGGGTGAAGCCGCGTCTCATTTCGTCTCCCACGAGGCGACGTCCGCGTTCTCGCCCTCTCCGCCCGGCGTCCCGTCGGCGCCGAGGCTCCACACGTCGTAGTCGCCGTGGTCGCCGGGACAGCACTTGTACTGGTAGGGCTTCCCCCAGGGATCCGGCGGCAGCGCGTTCTTCTTGAGGTACGGACCGTTCCAGTTCGGCACGTTCGGGTTCTGCACCAGCGCCGGGAGACCGACCGCCGACGGCGGGTACGCCCCGACGTCCAGGCGGTACTGATCGAGGGCGGCGCCGAGCAGCTCGATCTGCGCGCGGGCCGCCGCCTGCTTGGACTGGCCGACACGGCCGAAGAGCCGCGGGCCCACGAGTCCCACGATCAGGCCGAGGATGATGATCACCACGAGCAGCTCGATGAGCGAGAAGCCGCGCTGGCTCCGGAGGATCGTCAGCAGCGTCGGGCGGCTCATAGCGGAATCTCGCTGATCGAGAAGATCGCCAGCAGCATCGCCACGACGATGAATCCGACCGCGAGGCCCATGACCAGGATGATGCCGGGCTCGGCCAGCGCGATCAGACGCTTGAGCCGGCGCCGCGTGTCGGCCTCGAAGGTGGCGCCGACCGTCAGCAGCATGTCCTCCATCCGCCCCGTCTCCTCGCCGACCCGCACCATGTGGATGGCCAGTGGAGGGAACACGCCGGCCGCGGCCATGGGCCTGGCCAGCCCCGCTCCACGCTTCACGCCCTCCCCGAGACCGCCCACCGCGCGGCCGAGGTGGCGATTCGAGATCGTCTCCTTGACGAGGGCGAGCGCCGAGACCAGGGGCACCCCGCTGTGCAGCAGCGTGCCCAGCGTGCGCGCGAGCCGCGCGACCTCGTACTCGAGCAGGACGTGGCGAATCGCGGGAAGGCGCAGCACGAGCCGGTCCGCCCAGAGTCGACCCCCGGCCGTCGAGAGGATCATGCGACCGCCGAGCGTCGCGCCCAGCCCACCCAGGCCGAGCAGCCACCAGAAATGCTGGAGCCACCCGCTCACCGCGAGCAGGAGACGAGTCGGGGCCGGGATCGCCCCGCCCAGGTCGCGGAAGATGTCGCTGAAGCGCGGGATGACGAACGTCATCAGGAAGACCACCGCGGCGGCGCCCACCACCGTGAGCAGGGCCGGGTAGATGAGAGCGGAGACGACCGCGTCGCGGAGCGCCTGAGCTTCCTCGAGGAACTCGGCCAGGCGCTTGAGCGTGACCTCGAGCACGCCGCCGCGCTCCCCGGCGCGCACCATGTTGACGTAGAGGCGCGAGAATGGGTTCGGGTGGTGCTTCGCGAAGGCATCGGCGAGGGATGCGCCGCCGCGGACATCGCGCAGGAGGCCGTTCGTGATCGCCCGGAGCCGATCGGTCGGGGCGAGCTCGGCCTGGATGGCCAGGGCGCGGTCGAGTGGAACGCCCGCCTCGAGCAGCGTCGCGAGCCGCTGCGTGAACGCGACGAGATCGCGTCCGGCGACGCGTCGCGAGGCGAGTGCGGCCCAGCTCGGGCGGACCGCACGATCACCGGCCACGTCCCGGCCCGCCGGGTCCCGGGGGACCACCTGGATTGGAAAGTAGGTGTCGCGCTGGAGCTGCTCGATGACCGCACGAACGTCGGGCGCTTCCATGACGCCGTCGATGGTCTGACCTCGCCGGTCGGCCGCCCGGTAGGCGAAGGTCGCCACTACGTGTCCTCCTGGGTCACGCGGAGGATCTCCGCCACCGTGGTGACGCCGGCACACGCCTTGGCCCACCCGTCCTCGCGCAGGCTGACCATCCCGTGGTCGGCGGCGTGGCGACGGATGGCGGCGGTCGGCGCCTTCCCGAGGATCAGGCTCCGCGTATCGTCGGTGATCCGGAGCAGCTCGTAGATCCCGGTGCGCCCACGATAGCCGGTGCCCCGGCACTCGTCGCAGCCCTTGCCGCGAAACAGATCCGCCCCGGTCGCGTCCGTCACCCCGATGCCCAGGAGGTCCGCCGGATCGGGGTGGTCGGGAGCCCGGCACACCCGGCAGATCCGCCGGACGAGGCGCTGCGCCAGCACCCCGCCGAGCACCGAGCAGACGAGATAGGGCTCGCACCCCATGTCCTGCAGCCGGGTCACGGCTCCGGGCGCGTCGTTCGTGTGAAGCGTGGAAAACACGAGATGGCCGGTGAGCGCGGCCTGTATGGCGATCTCGGCGGTCTCGAGATCGCGGATCTCGCCGACCATGATCACGTCCGGATCCTGGCGCACGATGTGGCGCAAGCCGGAGGCAAAGGACAGGCCGATCTTGGGCCGGACTGGAATCTGGTTGACGCCCTTGAGCTGGTACTCGACCGGATCCTCGACCGTGATGATCTTGAGATCCGGCCGGTTGATCTTGTCGAGCGCGGCGTAGAGCGTGGTCGTCTTGCCGGAGCCGGTAGGCCCGGTCACGAGCACGATGCCGTGGGGCCGGTGGATCAAGCCCTCGAAGTGCTCGGCCACGCGCGGAGCCAGGCCGAGTCGGTCGAAGGGCAGAAAGACCGACGATCGGTCCAGAAGCCGCATCACGATCGACTCCCCGTGGATCGTGGGGATGGTGGAGACCCGGATGTCGACGCGCCGGCCCTGGGTGGTGACGCGGATCCGGCCGTCCTGGGGCAGCCGGCGCTCCGCGATGTTCAGCTCCGCCATGATCTTGATCCTGGAGGTGAGCGCGGCCTGGAGCCCTCGCGGCGGCGCCTCCTGCTCATACAGGAGCCCGTCGATCCGATAGCGGACGCGGAGCGTGTCCTCGAACGGCTCGATGTGGACGTCCGAGGCGTCGCGCTCGACCGCCTCCTCGAGCAGGAGGTTGACGAGCCGGACCACCGGGGCCTCCGAGGCCATGTCGCGGAGCTGGGAGATGTCCGCGTCGCCCTCTCGCTCGGGATCCATCGCGCCGGGCTCGATGTCGTCGACGATCTTCTGGAGCGCGGTGGTGGCCTCGTAGGTGCGCTCGATCGCCTCGAGGATGGCGCTCGCCGGCGCCACGCAGAGCCGGACCGCGGGCCCGAGGTGCTGACGCAAGTCGTCGAGGAGGAGCGCGTTGTCGGGATCGGTGGTGGCTACCGTGACGATGTCGCCTTCGATCGTCACCGGGCACGCGACGTAGTGGCGGAGATACTTGGGCGAGAGATTCGGCACCAGGGGCAAGGCCGCGGGCAGCTCGCCGGCCGACAGAAAGCGCAGCCCCCGTCGACCCGCGAGGGCGCGCAGCGCCTCATCGGGCAAGGCGGCGCCGCGGGCGACTCGATCTCCGCGCGCCGGCTGCGCCGCCTCGCCCAATGGAGCGCTCCTAGAGTGACCGGAGGAAATTCAAGACGTCCTGCTTCTGTTGCTCGGTGAGGCGGTTGTAGGCCGCGATGACCCCATTGGCCTCCGAAGCCACGTACTTCCCGCTCGGCCCGCCGGCGTGTGCCTGGATCGCCTCCGGCAAGTCGTTCGTGCGCCCGTCGTGGAGGAAGAAGAGCCGCTGGCCCAGGCCCCAGAGGGGCGCCGTCCGGAACTCGTCGGGGCCGGCCTGCACCTGGAGAATATCGTCGGCCAGGCCCGACCCCATGTTGTGGAGCAACAGGTCCGAGTAGAGATTCACCGGCTGGTTGCGCAGGGCCGCCACCGCGGCGTTCCCGGTGGTCAGCGTCGGCGTGTGGCAGAGGGCACAGCCCACGGTCTGGAAGAGGGCGCGCCCGTTGGCGATCGAGGTGGCGCCGCCCGGCTTGCTCGGAGAGGGGGTCGGCGGTGCCAGGAACCGCATGAAGTGGGCGAACTTCTCGATCGCGCTCAGGCCCTCGACCGGGTTGACCGCGTCGGCCTTGGTGATGTCGTTGGGCGTGGGTGCGAACTGGCAGTTCGCGGTCTCATCGCGCTCGGTCTGGAAGAGCTCGTTGCTGATGCCCATCTCCACGTTGTAGGCCTCGCCCGAGAAGAGGAGCAGCGACTTGTTCTGGGCCTTCCAGCCGAAGCGCGCGATGGTGCCGTCGTTGCCGTTCACGTTGGTCGTCCCGTTGAGCGGGACCCGGTGCGGCCGGCCTCGGATACCGAGCGAGCCCTTGCGGCCGGAGTTCGCGGCCTGATTCGCCACGATCGCGCCGTCCGCGATCTGCTCGATCAGCCCGGCCCCGAAGACGGGAGTGGGAATCCGGAAGATCAGATTGCCGGCCCGGGCCTGAGCCGCGAAGTCCTCTTGCCGGATGCCGCACCTACCCGCGTTTCCGCTGTCATCGAGCCGCCCGCTGATGACGAAGAGGGCGTGCACGCCGCCATCCCGCGTCCCGTCGGGCTTGTACTTGAATCGCGCTTCCCGCACCGGGCCGTCGGGCTTCACGAAGAAGGGGACGCTGTTGCGGGCACCCGAGGCGGTGGCGATCGCGACCTGCGGATTCACCGCCGGGCTCGTCCCTCCGACGCCTCCCTGCGCGTGGCAGCCGCCACAGCTGTTCATGTTGAAGCGCGGCCCCAGGCCGTCCCCCACGCCTTCCTCGTCGTTGAACTCCTGCTGACCGGCCTCGAAGACGGCGAGCTGTGCCGCGGTGAGACCGGGCAGCGGGCCGCCGGCGGCGTCGGGTCCGCCGCGAGGCCCGGGATCGCGCGCGCGTAGATGGAGCTGTGCGTAGGGAGCGCTCACCACGCCCATCAACACGCCAAGCAGAACGGCGAGCACTGCCAGAACCATCCGCGTCTTCGTCATGTGACCCTCCTCGCGTGCGAGGCGATTCGCTCGGACCGACGTCGAGTGCTGGTGTTCGGGAAATCTAGGACGTCGCGCGGAGAAGGGTCAATGTGACATCTACGGCACGTTTACTCGGACGCGGGCGAAGCGGGGGTGAGTCGACCGGCGGAGCGGATGGACTAGCGGCGCGACGAGGGGCGCCCGCGGTGACCGGGCACCAGGTCCGCGATCTCGAGCTCGCGGAGGAGGCGGAGGAGCGACGTCCGCTCGATCTGGAGCGCGGCGGCGGCCCGGCTGCGATTGCCGGAAAAACGCTCGAGCACCTCGAGCACGAGCTTCCGCTTGAAGGCGCTGACGGCTTCGTGCAGGGGGAGCGGGGCGGACTCCATGGGCCGCGGCCTCACGCAAGCCCCGTACCACGTGCTCGCGCGATCGATCCGTCAAGCTCGTCGAGGAGTTGTGCCGCCGAGTCGGCTCGACCCGGCGAACCCGTGTCAGCGGGCTGTCATCGGCGCAATGTCGAATTTACATGGTGGACAAGGGCGAGGTCCGGCTGGGTAACGAAGGTGCATGCATTTCTTTTCATCGATCACATCCGCCCGCCATCACATGATGAGCGCGACCGATCCGGCCAGGAGCAGACCCATCGCGATGTTGAACGTCCGCCGGGCGCGCTCGGTGCGCAGGAGCCGCTGCGCGGAGGCGCCGAAGGCGAGCCACACGAAGCAGCACGGCAGCGAGGCCAGGATGAACAGCGCGCCGAGGGCCGCGGCCTGCGGGAGGGCGCTGCCAGACCCGGCGTGGAGGTAGGTGCCCGCCGCGCTGGCGCAGACCAGCCACGACTTCGGGTTGATCCACTGAAACGCCGCCGCGCCGACGAAGCCGACCGGCCTGCTCCCGCCGGCCGCGTCGCTGCGCCGCGCCGTCGCGATCTTCCAGGCCAGCCATAGCAGGAAGGCGGCGCCGAGCCAGTTGAGCGCCCGCAGCACGGTGGGATTCCCGAGGACGGCGCTGCCCAGCCCGAACGCCACCACGGACATCATCACGCCCATGCCGCCGCTCACCCCGAGCAGGCAGGGCAGCCCGCGCAGCACGCCCGCGCTGGCGCCCGCCGCGGTCAGCAGGACGTTGCTGGGTCCCGGAGTGCCCGCGGCGGCCACGGCAAAGAGCACGAAGCCGACCACCTGCTCCAGTGGCATGATGTCGGAGGGGCGACCGAACATGGCCATCAAGGTACCCGGCGCCGGGGGCCCGGGTCTTGAACGTTCGTGCAGGACCAGGCCCGCGGAATGGCTGCGCAGCCGCGCGCTCTCCGACGGGCTGGAGCTGCTCGAGGCGTGGTTCCCCGGGCACGGCTTCGACCCGCATCGCCACGACACCTACGCCATCGGCTACACGCTTCTCGGCGTGCAGTCCTTCCGCTATCGCGGCACGGCACAGCACAGCATCCCGGGCCAGGTCTTCGTGCTCCATCCTGACGAGCTCCATGACGGCCACGCCGGGTCGGAAGCCGGCTTCCGCTACCGGATCGTTTATATCGAGCCCGCGCTCATCCAGGAGGCGCTGGGGCCCAAGCGCGGCACCTTGCCTTTCGTCCGCGCGGCCGTGTCGAACAACGCGCGGCTGCGGGCGGCGATCCTCCCGGCGCTGGAGGACCTGGCGCGGCCGCTCGAGGAGCTGCAGCGCGACCAGCTCATCCTCGATCTGGCGGAGGCGCTGGCCGCGGCCGATCCCTCGGCCGGCCCGAGGCCGTCGCCCGCTCGTCACTGGCCTGCCGTCACTCTGGCGCGGGCGCTGCTCGAGGAGCGGCTCGAGGGTAGCGTCGCCTCGCGCGAGCTCGAGGCTGCGACCGGCCTCTCGCGCTACGACCTGGCGCGGCAGTTCCGCGCCTGCCTGGGCACCAGCCCCTATCGCTATCTGACCCTGCGCCGGCTCGACCGGGCGCGTGGGCTGATCCGGCAGGGGCTGCCGCTGGCCGAGGCCGCCGCCGCGTCTAGGTTTGCCGACCAGAGCCACATGACCCGCCACTTCAAGCAAGCTTACGGCCTGCCGCCGGGACGCTGGGCTTCGATGCTGGCGTGACGCCAAGTCTGACGATCGCGCGTCCGGCAAGGCGCACGCCGTAGCTGCCGGCCCACTTCGTGCGCAGCTGCGAAAAGGACCGGCCCTTCTCCCCTGCCGGCCATGGACCTTCGTCACAACTCGGTGAGCGGCCAGCGGCGGCCGTCACATCGACGTGACCCGTCATCCATAGCCGCCCGGCGCGGCTTATCGTCCTCCCCATGCGGGCGAATTTTTCAACGGACCCCGTGAGGAGGGAAGATGCGTAGAACCATGATGATCGCGTTGGCCGCCGGTCTCACCTTGTCCGTCGGCCTGGCCCTTTCCGCCAAGGCCGAGGATTACGGCCCGTTCAAGACCATGAGCAGTTCGGCGGGCGAGGTGCTGACCGATGCCCAGGGCATGACGCTCTACACCTACGACAAGGACACGGCCGGCAAGTCGAACTGCACCGGCGAATGCGCCGAGTACTGGCCGCCGG
>DATIWG010000099.1:0-24638 GCA_035519555.1 Nitrosotalea sp.
CCCCCCCCCCCCCCCCCCCCCCCCCCCCCCCCCCCCCCCCCCCCCCCCCCGGGCCTAGACGACAACAGGCTTGAGACCGGAAGCGCCGTAGTAGTTGAAGGTGAAGACGAAGTGCCCCGCCGCGTCCGCCCGCTCGATCGCGGCCACCCAGCGCGCCGCGCGCGCCGCCCCGACGAGCCCGAACTTCACCGCGGTGTCGGCGCGACGCTGGAGCAGCGAGTGAGTGAACGGATCGAGGCTCCGCACCTGGTAGACGTCGGCGAGCAGGCGCACACGCTCGAGCCCCAGCTCGACGAGCCGCCGCACCAGGGTGCGGCCCGAGAAGGGCTCGGGATACATCCGCGCGGCGACGCCCTCGAAGATCAGCCGAGTCAGCGCGCGATCCGGATGGTCCAGCACTTGGGTGCCGAAGTCCTGGTCCTGCAGCCCCACCATCCCGCCCGGCCGGGTGACCCGCACCAGCTCGCGCAGCATGGCCTGCGGTCGGGGCACATGCAGCAGCACGGTCACCGCGAGCGCGCAGTCGAAGCGTCCGCTCCGCAGCGGCAGCGCCGCCGCGTCCGCGAGCCGGAAGTCGGTGCGGGCGTCCAGCCCCTCCTCACGCGCTCGCCGCCGCGCCGCCGCCAGCAGCACACGGCTCTTGTCCACTCCCGTGACGTGCCCGCGCGGACCCACCATCGCGGCCAGGTCGCGGGCCACCACACCGCTGCCGCAGCCGACCTCGACCACGCGCCAGCCGGGCACAACACCGCAGAAGCGCAGGAAGCGGCGCCGCAGGCGCGCCTGGGTCGGGGTCTGGCCGCGCGTTTCCATCATGCGGACGTATCGCGCGGGATCGGGCTGGCGATCGATCGCTCGCCAGGGATCGGGATGCGGGGCCACGGACGTCCTCAGTCGAATCGACCGGGAAAGAGCTCTCCGAACAGGGCCAGCAGGCCCCCCTCGGCGGAGGCGGGCGCGACTCGGTCTGCCGCGCGGCGCACCGGCTCGGGCGCGTGCGGCATCGCCACGCCGAGCCCGGCCTCGCGCAGCATCTCGAGATCGTTCTCCTGATCGCCCACCGCCACCACCCGCGCGAGCGGCAAGCTGAGGTGCGCGGCCAGCCGCGACAGGGCGGCGCCCTTGGAGGCCGCCACCGGAATGATCTCGAGGTATTCGCGCCGGGTGCGCACCAGGCGGCCGTGCTCGGCCACGATCGGGGTGAGCTCCTCCCGGACGATGTCGAGATCCCGGGGATGACCGATCAGCAGGGTCTTGACGAACGAGCCCAGCCTCAAGAACTCGGCGGGATCGTCCACCACGTCGACCCGCAGCCCCTCCTCGTCACAGTACCGGCGCACGGCCAGCGTCTTCTCGACGCAGAAGAGGCGCTCGTCGCGATAGAAGATCGGGTGCACGGGAGCCTGCGAGAAGACCACCCAGGCCCGGCCGAGCACGCCTCGCGGCAGCGTCAGCGACACGAGATCGGGACCGCCGCTCCCGCCGCGCACGAGCGCGCCGTTGTAGTAGATGACCGGCGCGGTGATGCCGAGCTCGTCGCGATAGCGGTCGGCCGCCGCGGGCATCCGGCCGGTGGCGAGCGAGATGGCGAGCCCGCGCGCGGAGGCCCGATGAAAGGCCTCCACCAGCGGGGCCTCGAGCGTCATCGATTGGTCGAGCAGCGTGCCATCGAGATCGCAGACCAGCAGATCGTACTCGGCGGCGCCTTCGCCCGCGGCGGGCCTCACACCCGCCGCTCTCCTTGCTGGAACCGAGCCGCGCACTCGCGACTGCAGAAGAACGTGGGGGCGCCGCCCGACTCACCGCGAACCGCCCGCGACATCAACACGTAGGTCTGGCACACCGGGTCCTTGACCAGCTCGTCTCGCTTTGGAGGCGCCGAGGGCAGCTTCGCGCGCAGGCCCGACGGCAGCCGCGAGAGCGCGATCGCGACGACGAAGAGGACGGCCAGGATCAGCAGCGCGCGCATGGCGCGGTCAGCGAGGATCGGGGCGGATCGAGAGCGAGCGGAGGAAATCCCGGTCCTGCTCGGTCAGGTCGAAGCCCTCGGCTGCTTCGGCGGCTCGCGCGCCCGAGAAGAAGATGCCGGTCTCGGCGCCGCGCCGGAGGATCTCCTGCACCGCCTCGCGCGAGGCCTCGGTGGCCTTGAGCGACAGCTCGATGGCCCGGAGCAGCTTCTCCATCAGCCGGTCCGCGGGGCGCTCTTGCGTCATGGGCCTTACGATAGCACACTGATCCGACGAGGCCTCCCGTGCCCCCCGACGGCTCGATCCCCGCATGGCGATTCCTCCGGTCGACGCCGCGTGAGCGGCTCGGCAAGCTCACCCTCCGCGAGGACGTGTGGCGCCTGCCCACCGGCGTCGAGAAAACCTATCCAATCCTGCACGTCGGCCTCACGGTGGGGGTGGTGCCGTTCGTAGACTCCGAGCAGATCCTGCTCGTGCGGCAGTTCCGGCACCTGGCCCGCGCCGACTCCTGGGAGCTCCCGGGCGGCGGTGGGCTGCCTGGCGAGACGCCGGAGGTGGCCGCGCAGCGCGAGCTGCGCGAGGAGGGCGGCTACCGGGCCGGGCGGCTCACGTTCCTCGCGCGCTTCCTCCCGTCTGCCGCGTACCTCGACGAGACGGCCCACTGCTTCATCGGCGAGGAGCTGGTCGCGGATCCGCTGGCCTCCGACGACGACGAGTTCTTCGAGCGCCGCGTCGTGCCCTTTCGCGAGGCCGTCGCCATGGCCCTCGACGACCGCATCACCGAATCCGTCTCCAAGCTCGCCCTCCTCGCCGCCGCCCTGAAGCTCGGCCTCCAGCCGTAAGACACGAGCGTAGAACCGACACCCCGAGACTCGAATGGGTGACCGGCGGGGATGGCCGGGCCGGCGGCGGGCGGGGGGCCTCCGCGAAACACGCTGAGTTGCTTTGCCGCGTGGGCTCTCGAACGGGCCACGAGACGGAGAGCGTGGCGCTTCGCCAGCGCGCAGAAGACACGGTTTCGCGGAGGCCCCCCCGCCCGCCGCCGGCCCGGCCATCCCCGCCGCCGCGCACGCTCAGCGCCGCGGCGGGTCGGTGAGGAGCAGGCGCGCCTGGTCGTGCGCTTCGTCCGCCTCGCGAGGCAGGCCCGTGCGCGCGTAGAGATCGCCGAGGAGAGAGTGGAGGCTCGGCTGGTCGGGGTCGGCGACCAGGGCTGCCACCACCACGCTGCGGGCATCGTGCAAGAAGCCGCGGCTGGCCAGGACGCCGGCCTGCACGACCGCGCGCGAGCTGGCGGGCGCGCTCGGACCCAGCGCCTGCTCGATCTCGCGCAGGTCGCGCCGCACGTCCTCCGCCCGTTGGCCGTCGGCCACCTCGAACTGGGCGATGTCCACCCGAGTCTGGCCCGAGTAGAGCTCGAGCGTGTAGGTGGCGCCCGCCACCAGAGGCGGCGCGTCGGTCGGGTACGCGACGCGCGCGCCGGTCACGCCGGGGCGCTCCAACACGATGCCGGAGGGGCCGCTGACGCGGATCGTGTAGCGCGCGAACTGGTAGCCCTGCCACTCGAACTGCAAGGCCTCCGGCATCACTGGACCGGTGCGCGGGCTCAGGATCACGGGCGGCCGCCCGGTGCTCCGCGTCGACAGCACGGGCTTCGGCATCTCGCGCGGGCCGCTGCTCAGGAAGCCCAGACCGCCCTCCACCAGCAGGAACGCCTTCTGCAGCTTCGTCTCCGCCGGCGCCGCGGTCACCACGAAGGGCGAGCGGGCCGCGTCCACCTGCACGGTGCCGCGCCGTCCGGCCAGTACCACGACGGCGGTCGCGTCCTCGGTGGCGCGGAGGCTGTCGCCCACCTTCAGGGCCAGCAGCGGCCCCGCCGGCCGCCACTCCGGCGCTCCCGGCCCGCGCACCTCGATGCGCCCGCGACCCGTCCTGATCTCGGTGATCATGGCGCCCACGTCCCGCACCTGGGCGGTCACCGCCGGCACCGCGCCCAGCATCATGCCCATGAGACACATCAGCGCTCTGCTCATGCGCACCTCCGACACCGGCCGGCCCCCGAGCATCCCTGCCCTAGTAGGTCGCCCGCCCGCCCGAGAGATCATAGACCGCGCCGGTGCTGAACGAGCACTCGTCCGAGGCCAGCCACGCGACGAGCGCCGCCACCTCTTCCGGCTTACCCACCCGGCCCATCGGGATCTTGGACACGAGGAGATCCACCGTGCTCTGCTCCATCTGCTTGAGGAGCTCGGTGCCGATGACGGCGGGCGCGACCGCGTTGACCAGGATGCCGCGCGTCGCGACTTCCTTGGCCAGCGCCTTGGTGAGACCGATCACGCCGGCCTTGGCGGTGGAGTACGGCACCAGCGTCGGGTTGCCCTCCTTGCCCGCGATCGAGGCGATATTGATGATCCGCCCCCCGCCCTGCCGCAGCATCACCTTGACCGCCGCCCGGCAGCAGAGGAACACGCTGGTGAGGTCGACGTCGATCACGCGCCGCCAGTCCTCCTCGGAGAGCTCCCAGATCGGGAAGGAGCGGCCGGTGATCCCCGCGTTGTTGACGAGGACGTCGAGCCGGCCCCACGTGCTCTCGACGCGGCCGATCGCCCCGTCGACATCCTTGGCGCGGGTGACGTCGCCGACCAGAGCCATGGCGCCGCGGGCCACCGCGCGGGCGGCGGCGTCCACGCCATCGCGATCCTGGTCGAGCAGGGCCACGCGCAGGCCGTCCGCGGCCAAACGCGTGGCGATGGCGAGTCCGATGCCGCGGGCGGCCCCGGTGACGAGCGCGGTCCTGGGGTGGGTCATGGCCTAGTAGGCGGGCGGCGCATAGATCGTGAGGAAAAAGAGCGGTCCCGCGCCCGCATTCTTCACGTGATGACGCGCCCCCGCCGGGATCAGGGCGCACGCTCCGGGCTTGGCATGGTGAGGCTCACCCTCGATGGTCACGATCGCCTCGCCCTCGACGACGTACACGACCTGGTCGCCGGCGTGCGTTTCCTCCGGGCCGCCGTCACGACCGGGTCCGATGGTCATCACCGCAGTCTGGGTGCGCGCCGTCTCCTGGAGGATCTCGAAGAACTGGCCCTTGTAGCGGGGAATATCGACCACGGCGGCGGTTGCCATCACACCCTCTTTGTTCTGACGGTCATCGCTCGCGATGACCGCTCTGAGGTGGCTTCGCGTTGTTCCGAATTGCGCGCATGGCGCCAGGATTCATGGCCGTAGGGTAGAGGTTTCGGGGGGGTCGCGCCAGGCCTGGGTGCGGCGGTTGACGCCGCGCAGCAGGGCCCAGTACCCTATGCGCACGGTCAGGCCGATCAGGATGATGCAGACCGACATCGCGGCGGCCTGGGCGGTGTCGCCGGCGTCGTCCATCAGGAGCACCGCCACCGCGGCTAGCTCCGTGCCGGGCGCCACCAGGAACACCACCGCGGAGAGCGTCACCATCGCGTTGAGGAAGAAGTACATGCTGATGGCCACGATGGAGGGCAGCGCCATCGGCACCGTCACCCGCCAGAAGGTGCGATAGAACGGCACCCCGAGGGAGGCCGAGACGTTCTCGAACTCCGCGTCCATCTGGCGCAGCGCGGTGGTGGCGGTCAGAAAGCCGACCGTGAAGTAGTGGACGACGTTGGAGATGATCAGGATGGCGAGGGTGCCGTAGAGCACGTTGAGCGCGCTGCCCGGGGCGTTGAACGCGAAGATGTAAGCTAGTCCGAGCACCATCCCGGGGATGGACACCGGGAGCACCGCCAGGAGGTAGAGCACCCCGCTCCACGCGGTCCGGCACTTCTCGACCACGTACGCCCCCACGAAGGTGAGGACGGTCCCCACCAGCGCGGTCAGCGCCGCCACGTAGACGCTGTTGGCCAGGGGCGCGTAGCCGCCGACCGTGTCGAACGTGTAATGCCGCAGGGTCGGCGTGAAGTTGTAGGGCCACCGCGTGACGAGCGAGTAGGCGAGGATCGCGAGGTACATGCCCGCGATGGCGCCCGCGATCAGCGCGCAGTAGGCGAAGCAGCCCCAGTCGGCGGCGGGCCGGCGGACGGGCGCGAGCGGTCGCGAGGACGAGGTGACCAGCGCGTACTGCCGGCGCTGGACCATGCGGTCGACGAGGAAGGCGAGCACCGCCGGGATCAGCAGGACCACCGAGACGGTGGCGCCCATCGTGAAGTTCTGCTGGCCGGAGACCTGGTTGTAGATCTCGGTCGCCATCACCGAGAACTTGCCGCCGATGGCCTTGGGGGCGCCGAAGTCGGTGATCACGAGCGTGAAGACCACGAAACAGGCGCTCACCAGCCCGAACTTCGCCCCGGGCAGGGTCACGGTGAGAAAGGTCTTGAGCGGCGAGGCCCCCAGCGTCCGCGCGGCGTCGTAGAGTCGCGCGTCGGTGGCGGCCAGCGCGGCGACCAGGATCAGGAGGGCGTGCGGGAAGCAGTAGAAGACCTCGGCGGCCACGATGCCCTTGGCCCCGTAGATGCCCACGTTGAAGCCGGTGGTGCGCGTGAGGATCCCGTTGTTGCCGAACACGTAGATGAAGGCGAGGGCCTGCACCAACGAGGGCGCGAAGAACGGCAGCATCGCCACGATCCGAAAGAGGCCGCGGCACGGCATCAGGGTACGGGTGAGCCCGTAGGCGTAGACGAAGGCCAGCACCACCGTGATCGCCATGGAGACCACGGAGACGAACAGGCTGTTGCCGATGGAAGCCGCGATGGCGGGCGTGCCGAAGTAGCGGCGATAGTTGGCGATCCCCACGAACGCGCCGTCGTTGGCGAGCAGGCTGCGCCAGACGACGTGGATGAGCGGGTAGAGGACGAACAGGTACAGGATCGCCGCGAAGATGGCCACCAGCCCGTAGCGGACGACGTCCTCCCCGCCCAGCCGATGCCGGACGGTCCGATCGGGAATCGCCGCGGGCAGCGCGCGTCCCACCCGGCTAGCCGGCAGCCGGAAACACCCGGAGCGCCTCGGGCTTCAGGGCCAGCGCGAGCTCGGAGCCCTCCACCGCGCCCAGCGCGGCGAAGGCGGTCGCAGCCACGTCGCACTCGAGGGCGGGCGCGCCGTCCGGCAGGGCGAGGCTCAGCCGCGTGAACGGCCCCAGGAACTGGATGGCCCGGATCCGGGTCACCAGCCGGTTCTCGGTCCCCGCTGCGACGTTGCCCACCACGATCTCCTCGGGCCGGATGGCCAGGGTCAGCCGCGTGCCGGAGCTGATCGGCTCGGTCCCCCCGTGCCGCATCTCGACCCCGCCGAGCCGCGCCCAGCCCGCTCGCTCGCAGGCGGTCGCCTCGATGAAGTTCATCTGGCCGACGAAGCGCGCCACGAACGGCGAGCGCGGACGAGTATAGACCTCGACCGGCGCCCCCACCTGCTCCACCACCCCGTGGTTCATCACCACGATCCGGTCGGCCATGGCGAGCGCCTCCTCCTGGTCGTGGGTGACCATGATCGTGGTGACACCGAGCCGCCGCTGCAGCGCCCGGACCTCATGGCGCAGCGACTGGCGCACCCGGGCGTCGAGCGCGGAGAGCGGCTCGTCCAGCAGGAGCAGCGCGGGCGACGGCGCCAGTGCCCGGGCCAGCGCGATCCGCTGCTGCTCGCCCCCCGACAGCTGCGCCGGGTACTTGTGCCGGTGCGCCTGCAGGCCCACCAGCGCCAGCAGCTCGTCGACCCGCCGCTGGATCTCGGCACGAGCCACCCGGCGCGTCTCGAGCCCGTAGGCCACATTGCGCGCCACGGTGAGGTTCGGGAACAGGGCGTACGACTGGAAGACGATACCGTAGTTGCGCTGGCTCGGCGGCAGCGTCGACACATCGCGCCCGCTCATCCTGACCACACCCGCGTTCTGGCGCTCCAGGCCCGCGATGATCCGGAGCAGCGTGGTCTTGCCGCAGCCGCTCGGGCCGAGGAAGCAGACGAACTCGCCGGCCGCCACGGACAGGCTCACGCCGTTCAAGGCCACGAACTGGCCGAACTTCTTGGCGATGCCCTCGAGCGCCACCGCGGCAGGCCGGGAGGCGTCCATGCTCACGCCCGCGTCGCGGGACCCGCGGCGTCCGCCACGACCTGGAGGAGCCCGGCCCCGTACCGCTCCGCCTTGTGCCGGCCCACCCCGTGGGCCTCCTGGAGCTCGTCGAGGTTGCGGGGCCTCAGCATGGCGATCTCGCGGAGCGTCCGGTCGCTCGCCACGATGAATGGCGCGACGCCCTCGGCCCGCGCCAGCGCGAGACGGTGGCGACGCAGCGCCTCGAACAGCGCCTGGGCGGCCGCGTCGAGCTCGGCGGCCTCGCGCGCGGGACGCCGCCGGCCCGCCTCAGTGGCGCGGGCGTCCGGGGTGCGGCGAGTCAACGGGGGCAGCAGCAGCCGAGCCGGCCGCTCCCCCTTCATCACCGCGCGCCCTTCCTCGGTGAGGACCACCACCGGCCGCTCGCGCCCGTTGAAGCTGACCCAGCCGGCGGACACGCAGCGGCGCAGCAGGGCCAGCAGCCAGGGCGCGGGGTGCTCCTTCAGGTTGCCGAACGTGGGCACCCGCGTGAGGCCCGCCCGTTCGATGCGCTCGTCCGGCTCGCCGTGGATGAGCTTCACCACGGTCTGCAGCCCGAACCGGTCGTGCACGCGCGCCACGCCCGAGAGGGCCTTGCGCACGACCAGGGCGGTGCGCTCCTGATCGCCGGCCTCCTGGTCGACCTGGAGGCCGCGGCACACGTCGCACCGGCCACATCCGGCCAGGGTCTCTGCTTCGTCGCCGAAATAGCGAAGAATTGCATCGTGGCGACAACTTCCGCCCTCTACCCAGCGAATCAGCTCGAGGAACATTCCCCACTTGTGCTCGACCATCGTCGGGTCCGGCGTGGAGCCTTCCGATCCCCGCTCGAGGAGCGCCCGGCGGAGCGCCAGATCCCCCGCGCCGACCAGCAGCAGGCCGAGAGCCGGCGCCCCGTCGCGCCCGGCGCGACCCACCTCCTGGTAGTAGGCCTCGATCGATCCGGGGGGTCCCAGATGGATGACGGCGCGCACATCCGGCCGGTCGATCCCCATGCCGAAGGCGTTGGTCGCCACCACGATCTCGACCCGCCCCTCGGCGAAGTCGCGCTGGGCGATCTCGCGCGTCCGGCCCTCGAGCCCGGCGTGGTACGCGACGGCCCGCCAGCCGCGCGACGACAGGCGCTCGGCCTCCTCCTCCGAGCGTTTCCGGGTGGGCGCGTACACGATGGCGGTGCCCCCGCCCTTGCCCGGGCCCCCGAGCGCTTCCACCAGGGCGTCGTCCACCAGGCGATCCCGCTCCCGGCGACCGTCCACCTCCTCGGCCCGGAGGGCCAGGTTCGGCCGCGCGAAGCCGCGCACCATCTGTGGGGTGTCGGGCGGCAGGCCCAGGCGCGCGAGGATCTCGTCGCGCACGATCGGCGTCGCGGTCGCCGTGCACGCGAGAACGCGGGCACCCGGGAAGTCGGCGATCACCGCCCCGATCCCCAGGTACTCCGGACGGAAGTCGTGGCCCCACTCGCTGATGCAGTGGGCCTCGTCGATCGCGACGAGCGGCACGTCCAGCTCCCGCAGCATGGCCCGGAAGCCGGGGAAGGCCAGCCGCTCCGGCGCCACGTATACCAGCGAGAAGGCGCCCGCGGCCAGCCGCGCCATGCGCCGGCGCATCTCGGCGACGTCGAGGGTAGCGGCCAGGTAGGTCGCGGCCACGCCCCGCGCCTCGAGCGCCTGCACCTGGTCGGCCATCAGCGCGACCAGGGGCGAGATGACCAGCGTGGTGCCGGGCAGCAGCGTGGCGGGCAGCTGGTAGCTGAGGCTCTTGCCGCCGCCGGTCGGCGCCACCAGCAGCAGGCGGCCCTCGGCGAGCAAGGTCTCCACCGCCTCGCGCTGGCCCGGCCGGAAGGCCGCGTAGCCGAGCCGCGCGAGAGCGGCGTCGATCGCATGGCGAGGTACCGCCGAAGGCGAGCCGAGCGGATACAAAAAATGCCCTGACTCGCGCGAGCCTACTTGGCGTACCGCTTCTGCCACTCGGCCAGGATGCGGTCGCGGTTCTTCGCGGACCAGTCGAAGTCGTTCGGGAACACGACCTTGCTGATGTCCTTGGGCAGCCCCTCCGGCACCGAGAAGCCAGGCACGCTCACCGCCGCGAAGAACTGCGCGGCGATCTTGAGCGACTCGTCGGTGATGGCCCAGTCGAGGAACTGCTTGGCCGCCGGGTTCCTCGCGCCCTTCTTGGTGAGGCCGTTGGCCTCGATCTCGTAGCCTGAGCCCTCCTTGGGGAGGACCATCGCCACCGGAGAGCCCTTCTTGATCATCTCGTGGGCCACGTACTCGAACGAGACGCCGACGGCCCGCTCGCCCGCCGCCGAGTCCTTGCAGGGCTTGGAACCGGACTTGGTGTACTCCGCGATGTTCTTGTCCAGCGCGTCGAGGTACTTCCAGCCCTCCGCCTCCCCCATGCGCTGCAGGATCGACACCACCGAGAGGTAGCCGGTGCCCGAGGAGGCCGGATTGGGCATCACCACATGGCCCTTGTACACCGGCTTGGTGAGATCGGCCCACGACTCCGGCTTGGGCAGGTTGTGCTTCTTGCCGGTCTCGGTGTTGAAGCAGAACGCGGACATGTAGATGTCGAGCCCGACCCAGGCGGGCGGATTTGCCTTGTCGCGGAAGAGGGGCTGGACGCGATCGAGCCCCTTGGGGGCGTAGGGCTCGAGCAGACCCGTGTTCTTGAACTGGAGCATGTTGGTGGCGCCCACGCCCCAGATCACGTCGGCCTGCATGTTGTCCTTCTCGGCCATGAACCGCGCCGCGATGTCCCCGGTGGACAGCCGTAGCATCTTCACGTCCAGATTGGGCAGCGACTTCTCGTAGGCCTTCTTGTACTCGGCGATCTGCTCGTTCTCGATCGCGGTGTAGATGATCACGGTCTGCTTCTGGGCCGCCGCCGGCGTCGTGGCCGCGAGGACCACGAGCGCCACGACCAGGGCGAGGGCGCCGCGCACGCGTGTCAGCATGAAACGCCTCCTTGGAAGATGCGGGTGGGACATGTTCACCAGTGGACCCTCACTGCGCCATGAATCCGCCGTCCACGATCATCTCGGCTCCGGTCATGAAGGACGACTCGTCGGAGGCGAGGAAGAGCGCGGCGTTCGCGATGTCGCGGGGCTGACCGATCCGACCCAGCGGGATGCCGGTCTTGAACTCCGCCCGCAGCGCGTCGTTGAGATACGGGGCCTGCAACGGGGTCTCGATGATCCCCGGATGGATGACGTTCGAGCGGATGTTGTCCTTGGCGAACTGGATGGCCAGCGACTTGTTGAGGGCGATCAGGGCTCCCTTGGCCGCGGTGTAGGCGTCCTGGGCCCGGGTGAACCCGGCCAGCGCCGAGACCGAGCCGATCAGGATGATGGAGCCCCCGCCCGCCGCCCGGAGGTGCGGGATGCCGTACTTGGTGACCCAGAAGACGCTCTTGAGGTTGATCGCCATCACCCGATCCCACTGCTCCCCGTCGGTCTCCAGCACGGACCGGTCCCGGTCCTTCCACAGCACGCCCGCGTTGTTATAGAGGATGTGCAGCCCCCCGAATCGGCGCACCCCTTCCTCGACCATGCGCCGGACTTCCGCCTCGACGGCCACGTCGCCGATCACCGCCAGAGCCTCACCGCCCGCCTTCCTCACGAGCTCGACGGTCTCGGTCGCGGCCTGGGCGTTCAAGTCGCAGACCACGATGCGCGCGCCCTGCTCCGCGAAGAGCATCGAGGCCTCGCGGCCCATGCCCATGCCGGCCCCGGTGATGAGGGCGATCTTGTTTTCTAGCCTGCCGGCCATCTAATGGTTCTCCGTTGGGTTTTTTTATTGATCTGACGGTCATCCCAAGGGATGACCTCTGTAAGGTTGCTGTCGCGCTGCTTGTATTTCGGCCGGTCTCCCCGGCTCCTGCCGACCTCTCGCCGGTTGTCGTCAGATGCGCTCGAAGTTTCTCAGGAGCTCCCAGTCGGTGACGGACTGGTCGAAAGCTTGTTGCTCGAGCCGTCCGTGTTGCAGGTAGTGCTCGACCACCGTCGGCCCGAAGGCGTCGCGGGCCACCTTGGAGCGCTCCAGCTCGGCCAGCGCGTCGCGCAGCGTCTTCGGCACCTGGGGCAGCGTGGTGTCCTCGTAAGCGTTGCCGTCGAACATCGCCGGCGGCTTCAGCTTCTTCTCGACCCCATGCAGCCCGGCCGCGATGGTGGCCGCGAAGGCCAGGTAGGGGTTGGCGTCCGCTCCGGGAATGCGATTCTCCACCCGGAAGCCGCCCTGCTCACCGCAGATGCGGAAGCCGCACGTGCGGTTGTCCCAGCCCCACGCGATGCGGGTGGGCGCGAACGAGCCCGCCTGGTAGCGCTTATAGGCGTTGATGGTCGGCGCGTAGAAATAGGCGAGCTCCCGCGCCATCGTCATCTGGCCGGCGAGCCACTGCTGGAACAGCGGCGTGCCCTCCCGGGAGCCCTTGGCCGCGAAGAGGTTGCGGCGCCCGGCCGCGTCCCACACCGAAGAGTGCAGGTGGAACGACGAGCCGGCCGCCCCCATGTCGTACTTGGCCATGAACGTCACCGAGCAACCCTGCTGCCAGGCGATCTCCTTGACCCCGTGCTTGTAGAGCACGTGGCGGTCGGCCATCTCGAGCGCGTCGGCGTAGCGCAGGTTGATCTCTTCCTGCCCGCGCCCCCACTCGCCCTTCGAGAACTCCACCGGCACCCGCGCCGCCTCCATCCCGTTGCGGATGGCCCGCACCAGCGGCTCCTCCTTGGAGGTCTGCAGGATGTGGTAGTCCTCCAGGTAGCTGGAGACCGGGGTGAGGCCGTGAAAGCGCTTCGCCCGCGCTTCGTCGAAGGACTCCTTGAACAGGTACAGCTCGAGCTCCGACGCCGTCTTCACCCGGTAGCCGATCTTGGCCGCCCGCTCGAGCTGCCGCCGCAGCACCCAGCGCGGGGCCTCCTCGATAGGCTCACCCTCCTCGGTGTACACGTCGCAGAACACGAGCGCGGTCTTGGGCAGCCACGGGAGCGGGCGCCAGGTCGTGAGGTCGGGGACCAGCTTCATGTCGCCGTAGCCGCGCTCCCACGAGGTGAGCTTGAACCCTGGCAGCGGCTCCATCTCCATGTCCACCGTGAACAGGTAGATGCAAGCGTGCACGCCGTCGTGCAGGACGTGATCGAGGAAGTAGCGGCCGACCACACGCTTGCCCAGCAGGCGGCCCATGCCGTCGGCGAACACCGTGAGCACGGTGTCCACCTCGCCCTTCCTGATCAGCGACTCCAGGCCCTTCGGATCCGCCCGATCTTCAGGCACGAGAGCATTTCTCCCCGGTGGTGACCCGCACGATGACGAGAAGGAGGCGACGCAAGCCGCCGCAATCTTACCCGCACGGGGTCAGGCCTGGCAATACGACAGCGGGGTCAGGTCTTACATTCCGACATTTCGGGGCGGGAGGCGACACACCCCGACCGGGGGAAATGTCGGAATGTAAGACCTGACCCCCTCAGCTGATCGGGACGGGCGGGATCAGGAGAACCAGAAGGATGAGGCAGATGACCCCGAGGACGTAGCGACGGCGCGAGATCGGGGTCAGGTCGTCGAGCGGCGGAGCGTGGTGGAAGCCCATCAGCAGCAGGATCAATCCGGCGAAGACGATCCAGTTGGGGGAGCGAAACACCGCCCCGAGGGCCATGAGCCCCGCGAAGGTCGCGATCGAGATCTGGCGGTGCCACGGCCCGAACAGGGCGTAGGCGATGCGCCCGCCGTCGAGCTGGCCCACCGGGAACAGGTTGAGCGCGGTGACGAACAGACCGACCCACCCAGCCAGCGCGACCGGGTGGACGAAGACATCCATGCCCTGCGGGATCGGCCCGAACACCAGCCAGGTCAGAAACCGCATGAGGATCGAGTCGCCGAAAGTGAGGCCGGTGTGCTCGGGCAGCACCATCCCCACCCGTGACCAACTGAGCCCGAGCAGGAGCGCCGGGACCGCCACCACCAGACCGGCCAGCGGGCCCGCCACCGCGATGTCGAAGAGCGAGTTGCGGTCGCGCGCGGGCGAGCGCATCCGGATGATCGCGCCCAGGGTGCCGAACAGAAAGAGCGGCGGCGGCGCCGGGATGAAGAACGGCAGGCTCACCGAGGCGCCGTAGTGGCGCGCGGTGAAGTAGTGCCCGAACTCGTGGGTGCCCAGGATCGCGAGCAGGGTGAACGCGAACGGGACGCCGTCGAGCAGCTTGCCCGGAGTCAGGAACGGATTGAAGGTCACGAACGGCAACGAGCCAGTGAACATGTAGCCGGCGGCCAGCGTGGAGAGCACGGTGAGCACGAACAGCACGAGGTTGGTGCTGGACCGCCCCCGCTCGCCCACGTCGGCCAGAGGCACCGCGCGGATCCAGACCAGATCGCCCTGCCGACCCAGGAACGGCGTGTATCCGAACCGCTTCAAGCGCGGCTCGAGCAGGGCGAGGGCGCGCGCGGGCTCGACGAGCAGGGCCCCGCCCCACGCGAAGGTGGCCCCCCGGACCTCCTGCCGCTCGACGCGGAAGATGTCCTCAACATTGCGGCGCAGCAGATCCTCGATGACCGGGTAGCCCTCGGGCGTCGTCCCGTTCACATCGTGCGCGGTCGACGAGAAGGGCCAGAGGCGCATAGGAGCAGGTTACCACACGGCCAGCGAACCGATCGCCCTCCGGCACGCGTCGAGGCCACCTTCCCGGTAGATCGCGCCGAGCACGGCCTCCAGCGCGGTGGCCAGCACCGACTCCTTGCCCCGCCCGCCGGTCTGCTCCTCGCCGTGGCCGAGCCGCAGGTGCGCGCCGAGGCCCAGCCTCTCCGCCCAGCCCGCGAGGTTCTCGCCGGAGACCAGCGCGGCGCGCCGAGGCGTCAGCACGCCGACCGGCTCTCCGGGCGCGGTCGCGAGCAGGCGCTCCGCGACCACGAGGGCGAGGACCGCGTCGCCGAGCAGGGCGAGCCGCTCGTTGTCCGGGCAGCCGGTGTTCTCGTTGGAGAAGGATCGGTGCGTGAGCGCTTCGAGCAGCAGATCAGGATCGCGGAAGACGTGACCGAGGCGCGCGCCCAGCACCTCCCGCGGATCGACCGCGGCGGTCAACTAGGCGCGATACTTCCGGAAGACGATGGTCGCGTTGGTGCCCCCGAAGCCGAAGGCGTTGCTGAGGGCGATCTCGACGTCCTGCTTGCGCGCCTGGTTCGGGACGTAGTCGAGATCGCAGTCCGGATCCGGGTTCTCGTAGTTGATGGTCGGGGGCAGCACCCCGTGATGGACGGCCAGCGCGGTCGCGATGGCCTCGATGCCCCCGGCCGCCCCGAGGAGGTGTCCGGTCATCGACTTGGTCGAGGAGACCGCCAGCTTGCGCGCGTGCTCACCGAACACCCGCTTGATCGCCATGGTCTCCGACTTGTCGTTGTAGGGCGTCGAGGTCCCGTGCGCGTTGATGTAGCCGACCGTCGACGGCTCCACCCCCGCGTCCTTCATCGCGAGCGCCATCGCCCGCGCGGCGCCGTCCGCCTCCGGATCCGGCGCGGTCATGTGGTAGGCGTCGCCGGTCATGCCGTAGCCCACCACCTCCGCGTAGATGCGCGCGTCCCGCGCGAGGGCGTGCTCGAGGGACTCCAGCACCACCAGCCCGCCCCCCTCGCCGCACACGAAGCCGTCGCGGGTCGCGTCGAACGGCCGGCTCGCGCGACTCGGATCATCGTTTCTGGTGGACATCGCCTTCATCTGGCAGAAGCCCGCGAAGGTGAGGGGCAAGATGATCGCCTCCGCCCCGCCCGCGATCATGATGTCGGCGTCGTTGCGCTGGATGATCTTCATCGCGTCGCCGATCGCGTGGTTGCCGGTGGCGCAGGCGGTGACGATCGACGAGTTGGGGCCCTTGGCCCCGAACCGCATCGAGATGAGCCCGGAGGCCATGTTGATGATCAGCATCGGGATGAAGAACGGCGACACCCGATCCGGCCCCTTCTCGAGCAGGGTCTTGTGGGTCTCCAGCAGCGTGGTGATGCCCCCGATCCCGGAGCCGACCATCACTCCGAACCGGGTACGGTCCACCCGCTCCACGTTCAGCCCCGAGTCCTCCACCGCCATCGCTGCGCAGGCGATCGCGTACTTGAGGAACGGGTCGAACTTGCGGTCGTCCTTCTTGTCGATGTAACGGAGAGAGTCGAACCCCTTCACCTCTCCCGCGATCTTCGTGGGCAGAGGACCTGCGTCGAAGCGCGTGATGGGGCCGATGCCCGACTTGCCCTGGATCAGCGCGGCCCAGAACTCCTCGGCCGTGTTGCCCACGGGCGTGACGGCCCCCACGCCGGTGATGACGACTCGACGCGTGTCCACCATCCTCGACTCCGCTGCGCCCTAGGAGTTCTCTTTGATGTAGCTGATCGCGTCCCCGACGGTGGCGATCTTCTCGGCGTCCTCGTCGGGGATCTCGAGGTCGAACTCCTCCTCGAAGGCCATCACGAGCTCGACGGTGTCGAGAGAATCCGCCCCGAGGTCCTCGATGAACTTCGCGGCGGGCAGCACTTCGTCTTCCTCCACCCCGAGCTGCTCCACGATGATCTCTTTCACCCGCTCCTCAACCGGCTTGGCCATGCCCTCCCTCCTGACTTCGCTTGATCTGAAAGGCTCCGTGGTCACACGTACAGCCCACCGTTGACGTGAATCGTCTGCCCGGTGATGTAGCTCGCCCCCTCACCGGCCAGGAACCGCACCACCTCCGCGACCTCGCGCCCCTGCCCGATCCGTTTCAGCGGCACCTGCTGGAGCATCGCCTCCCGCGCCTCGGCGGGAATCGCGGCCGCCATGTCGGTCTCGATGAGCCCGGGGGCCACCGCGTTCACGAGGATGTTCCAGTGCGCGAGCTCGCGCGCGGCGGCCTTGGTGAGCCCGATCACTCCGGCCTTGGCCGCCGAGTAGTTCACCTGCCCGGGATTGCCCGTCACCCCGGCGGTGGACGCGATATTGATGATGCGTCCACTCTTCTGCCTCATCATCACTTTGCCCACCGCGCGCGTCAGCAGGAACACGCCGCGGAGGTTCGTGTCCAGCACCTGATCCCAGTCGTCGTCCTTCATGCGGACCAGGAGCTGATCGCGCGTGATTCCCGCGTTGTTCACCGCCACGTCGATGCGCCCGAAGCGCTCCCGGGTCGCTTCCACGAGGCGATCCACGTCCTCGCGCTTCGCCGCGTCCGCGGTGACCCCCAGGGCGGCCGCGCCCAGCGATTCCAGCTCTTTCACCGCCGCGTCGAGCCGCGCCGCGTCGCGGCCCGAGACTACCACGGAGGCGCCGTCGTCGGCTAGCGACCGGGCGATGGCGAGACCGATTCCGCGGCTGCCCCCGGTGACGATCGCGACCTTGCCGGCCAGCGACTTGGCCTCGCTCACGCGGAGCCTCCCGTGACCGCCGCGACCGCCTTCTCGAGCGAGGTCGGATCCTCGACGCTGTGGCCGCGGACCCCCTCGAGCGTGCGCCTGAGCAGCCCGGTCAGCACGCGTCCGGGACCGACCTCGAGGAAGGTGCCGGCTCCCTCGCGCTGCAGGCGCTCCGTGCACTCCGTCCACCGCACCGGGCTCGCCACCTGCTGCACGAGGAACGGCTTCACCTCGTCCGCGGTCGTCGTCAGCCCCGCGTCGACGTTCCGGACGATGGGAATGCGCGGCGCGGTCACCGCCACGCGCTCCAGCTCCGCGGCCAGGCGATCCGCCGCCGGTTTCATCAGCGCACAGTGGAACGGCGCGCTCACCGGGAGCATCACGCTCTTCTTGGCCCCGCGCGCCGCCGCCGCGGCCACCGCGCGCTCCACCGCAGCCCGATGCCCCGCGATGGCGATCTGGCCGGGCGAGTTGATGTTGGCCACGCCCACCACCTCGCCCTGGGCGGCCTCCGCGCACACCTGCTCCGCCACCGCGAGATCGACGCCGAGCAGGGCCGCCATCGCTCCGGTGCCCACCGGTACCGCCTCCTGCATGAACTCGCCGCGCCGGCGCACGAGTCGCACCGCATCGGCGAACCGCAGCGCGCCGCCCACCACCAGGGCCGAGTACTCGCCGAGGCTGTGGCCGGCGGCGAGGCCGGGGGTCACGCCCCGCTCGGCCAGGGCCGCCGCCGCGGCCACGCTCGCGGTCAGCACCGCCGGCTGGGTGTTGGTGGTCAGCGCGAGATCTTCGGACGGGCCCTCGAAGCAGAGGCGCGAGAGCGGGAAGCCGAGCGCGGCGTCCGCCTCGGCCCACACCGCGGCCGCCGCCTTCGAGGTCTCGGCGAGGGCCCGGCCCATCCCGACCTCCTGCGAGCCCTGGCCGGGAAAGAGGAACGCGATCATGCCCGCTACCATCGCAGCAGGACCGCCCCCCACGTGAAGCCGCCCCCGAAGGCGGCGAGCAGGATCAGATCGCTCGGCTTGACCCGCCCGGTCGTCCAGGCCTCCTCGAGGGCCACGTACACCGACGCGGCGCCGGTGTTGCCGTAGCGATCGACGTTGACCATCACGCGCTCCATCGGCAGCTTGAGCCGCTTCACCGCGGCCTCGATGATGCGCAGGTTGGCCTGGTGCGGCACGAACAGATCGAGATCGGCGGCGGTGAAGCCGTTGTTCTTGAGGATGCGCTCGGCGCAGTCGCCGAACATCCGCACCGCCACCTTGAACACCTCGTTGCCCTTCATCCGTGCGAAGTGCATCCGCTTGTCCACCGTCTCGTGGGTCGCCGGCCGCAGCGAGCCGCCCGCGGGCTGGATCAGGAGCTCACCGTAGCGACCGTCCGAGTAGAGGTCGGTGTCGATGATGCCCGCATGGTCGTCGGTGGACGGTCTCAGCACCGCCGCCCCCGCCGCGTCGGCGAGCAGGATGCACGTGCCGCGGTCGGTGAAATCGGTGATCCGCGAGAGGCACTCCGCCCCGATGCAGAGCACGGTCCGGTACTTGCCCGTCTGCACGTACTGGGCGCCGATGGACAGGCTGTAGACCGATCCCGAGCAGGCCGCGTACACGTCCACCGAGCCCGCGTTGCGGCAGCCCAGGCGGTGCTGCACCAGGTTGGCGGTGGTCGGGAAGTTCATGTCGCCCGCGGTGGTGCCCACCACGATGAAGTCGATCTCCTCCGGGCCCACCTGGGCCCGCTCCATCGCCTGCCGGGCGGCACGGATGGCGAGGTCCGAGGGCCCCTCCCCCTCGTCGACGATGTGCCGCTCGCGGATGCCGGTACGCTGGACGATCCACTCGTCGGAGGTCTCGACCATCTTCTCGAGATCTTGGTTGGTGAGGATCCGCTTGGGCGCGTAGGCTCCGATACCGACGATGCGGGCCCGGCTCATTCCCGGCCTCCCTCCCGACCCTCGGCCAGAACAGCTTCGGCCTCGAGCGCGGTCTTGATGTGCTGGTTCACGTCGTTGCGAACCCATTCCGCCGCCACCCGGACCGCGTTCTTGATCGCCTTCACCGGCGAGGCGCCGTGACAGATGATGGCCGCGCCGTTCATGCCGAGCAGCGGGGCCCCGCCCATCTCGGTGTAATCCACCCGCCGCTTCAGCCGCGCGAAGGCCCGTCGGGACAGGGCGGCGCCCGCCACCGAGAGGATGTCTCGCGAGAGCTCCTCCCGGATCATCGCGGTGAGCATCTCGGCCAGGCTCTCGGAGACCTTCAGACAGACGTTGCCGGTGAAGCCGTCCGTCACCACCACGTCGCAGCGGCCGTTATAGATGTCGCGCCCCTCGATGTTGCCGATGAAGTTCAGCGAGGAGCCCCGCAGCCCCTCGTACGCTTCCTTGGTCAGCTCGTTGCCCTTGCCCTCTTCCTCGCCGACCGAGAGCAGGCCCACCCGCGGGTTGGCCTTGCCCACGATGTGCCGCGAGTAGACGTGGCCCATGACCGCGAACTGGAAGAGGTGGCGCGGCTTGGGGTCGACGTTGGCGCCCGCGTCGATGAGCACGGTGTAGCCGGAGAGGCTCGGCAGGGGCGCCGCGATCGCGGGCCGGTCCACCCCGGGCAGGACCCCCATCACGAACATGCTGATGGCCATGGCCGCTCCGGTGTTGCCGGCGGAGACGATCGCGCCGCATTCGCCGTCCTTCACCAGCTCGGCGGCAACCCGCAGCGACGAGTCGCGCTTGCGACGCAGGGCCTGCGACGGCGATTCCGCCATACCCACCACCTGTGAGGCGTGCCGGACCGTGACCGGTACGTCCTGGGCCCCGAGCCGGGTGATCTCGCGCTCGATGGCTGCCTTGTCTCCGACCAGCATCGAGGCGAGGCCGAACTCGCGGCAAGCCGCCACCGCGCCCTCGACCACGACGGCAGGACCGAAGTCGCCTCCCATGGCGTCGACCGCGATCTTCATGGCGCCGATCTTATGGCACGGCGGGGCTCAGCCGGAAAGAACTATTCTCCCTCGACCGAGATGACTTCCCGGCCCTTGTAGAACCCGCAGTGGGGGCAGATGCGGTGGGGCGGCTTGACCTCGCGGCACTGTGGGCAGAGCGAGCGCGTGGGCGCGACCATCTTGTAGTGCGTGCGCCGCTTGCGGCCCCGCGTCTTGGAGTGGCGTCTCTTTGGCAGAGGCATGGTTGGTCTCCTATCTCGTACGCTCGGCCCAGCCTTTGAGGGCCGCCCAGCGGGGATCGGGGGCGTGCGGCTCGCACGCGCAGGCGGTGACGTTGCGGTTGCCGCCGCAGACCGGGCACAGGCCCCGGCAGTCCTCGCGGCACAGCGGCTTCATGGGCAGGGCGAGGGTGGTCTCCGTCTCGAGCAGCGCCGTGAGATCCAGCTGGCCATTGTGATAGACGTCTGTCTCCAGGTCGTCGACGCCGAGCTCACGCTCCTCGCCGCGCGTGGCCGGGCCCGGCACGAAGCGGGCGTCCACCGACGGGCTCACCGCGACGTCGTAGGGCTCGAGACACCGCCCGCAGGCGAGCGGAACCCGGGCCGAGAAGTCGCCGCGGACGAATACGGTGTCGCCGTCCTTCTCGACGGTCAGCGAGAGGTCGTCGAGCGCCCACGCGGCATCCTGGAACGGGCGCGGGAAATCCGCAACCCCTTCGATGCGCAGACCCTCGGCTGGAATCTCGGCGACACGGATGAGCACCTGGAGGACCTCACCTGGCTTCTGTGCGTAAGTTTCTATCAATTAAGGCGTTTTCATACAGACGCGTCAGTATATGCACCGGGGTACCCCTTGTCAACCGAAAAGCCCGTAAATGCCCGTCGGCTTGACGGTCTGGGGGTCGGCTGCTAGCATTCGGACGGGAGGACGGGCGCTATGGGTAACCTCGTGAAAACCGGTGTCCTGCTGGCGGCGCTGACGGTGCTGCTCGTACTCATCGGCGGGGCCCTCGGCGGCCAGCACGGCATGATCCTGGCCTTCGGGATGGCCATGATAATGAACTTCGGCAGCTACTGGTTCTCCGACCGCATCGTGCTGGCCATGTACCGGGCGCAGCCGGTGGACGAAGCGCAGGCACCCGGCCTCTATCGGATCGTCCGAACCCTGGCCACCCGGGCCGGCATCCCGATGCCACGCGTGTACATCCTCCCCGATGAGGCCCCGAACGCCTTCGCCACGGGCCGGAATCCCGAGCATGCCGCGGTCTCGGTGACCGAGGGCATCCTGCGCATCATGAGCGAGGAAGAGCTGGAGGGCGTGCTGGCCCACGAGCTCTCCCACGTGCAGAACCGTGACACCCTGATCATGGCCATCGCGGCGACCCTGGCCGGGGCCATCACCTACATGGCCCAGATGGCGCAGTGGGCGATGATCTTCGGCGGCGGCCGGCGTGACAGCGACGAGCGCGAGTCCGGCGCCGGCGGCGTGGTCGGCGGTCTGCTCATGATCGTGCTGGCCCCGATCGCGGCCATGCTCATCCAGCTCGCGGTCTCGCGCTCGCGGGAGTATCAGGCCGACGCCAGCGGTGCCCACATGGCCGGGCAGCCCTGGGGGCTCGCCAAGGCGCTCGAGAAGCTCGAGATGGCGTCGAAGATGGCCCCGATGCAGGCCACCCCGGCGACGGCGCATCTGTTCATCGTCAATCCCCTGACCGGCGGCGGCTGGAGCAGCCTGTTCTCGACGCATCCCCCCATCGCGGAGCGAGTGGCGCGCCTGCGCGCCATGTCCAACTCTCAGGCTCGGTAGCCGATCATCGGCTCCGTCACAGGCAGCGTTTCGGGGGGAGACGGGTGACCGTCTCCCCTTTTTCGCGGACATGATCGCCGCGCACGACCTCCGGAAGGCCTACGGCTCGAACGTCGTGATCGACGACGTCTCCTTCGTCGTGGCGGCGGGCCAGTGCCTGGCCCTCCTCGGCCCCAACGGCGCGGGCAAGACGACCCTGCTGCGGATCCTGGCGACGCTGCTGCGACCCACCGCGGGCGCGCTCCGCATCAACGACGTCGACGCGCTGCGGGAGCCCGAGCGGGTGCGTCCGCTGCTCTCGATGGTGGCCCACGGCGCTCACGTGTACGAGGACCTGACCGCGCGCGAGAACCTGCGCTTCTGGGAGACCCTGCGCGGCGGCGACGTCTCCCCGGCCCGCCTCGCCGGCGCTCTCTCCCAGGTCGAGCTCGACGGCGTCGCCGACCAGCGCGTTCGCACGTTCTCGGCGGGCATGAAGCGGCGCCTCGCGCTGGCTCGCGTGCTCCTGGGCCAGGCCCGCGTCCTGCTGCTCGACGAGCCCTTCACGGGCCTCGACCGGCGCGGACGCAAGTGGGTGAACGAATTCCTCCTCGCCTTCAAGGCCCGCGGCGGGGCCGCGGTGGTCGCCACCCACAGCTTCGGGGACGGGCTCGGGATGGCCGATCGCGTCGGCATCCTCGGCCAGGGCCGGCTGCTGGTGGATCGCCCCACTGCGGATCTCTCCGCCGAGGAGCTGCACCGGCTCTACGAGAGCCTGACCGACTCCGTCGAGGAGGCCCCGTGAGCTACGCGCGACGGGCGTGGATCATCCTCTGGAAGGATCTGCTGGTGGAGCGGCGATCCAAGGAGCAGCTCAACGCGCTCCTCTTCTTCTGCCTGCTCCTGCTCTTCCTCTTCCAGTTCGCGCTCGGCCCCGATCGCGAGCGGCTCGCCGCCGCGCTGCCCGGGCTGCTCTGGCTCGGCTTCATCCTGGCCGGGCTGCTCGGCCTCGCGCGCAGCTTCCTCGCCGAGCGCGAGAACGACTGCTGGGAGGGCCTACGCCTCACCCCCGGCGACAAATCGGCCATCTACCTCGGCAAGCTCGCGGGCAACTGCGTGCTGATGACCGCCGTGGAGATCATTCTGGTGGTACTCTTCGGCGTGTTCTACAACGTCGATCTCTGGACGCCGGCCGCGCCGCTCGCCCTGGTCCTGGCCCTCGGCACGGTCGGCTTGGCCGCGGTCGGCACCCTCTTCGCCGCGATGACCACGCACGTGCGGGCGCGCGAGCTGCTCTTCCCGGTCCTGCTCCTCCCCGTGCAGGTGCCGGTGCTGCTGGCCACCGTGAGCGCGACGCAGGCCCTCCTGCTCGGGCAGCCACTGGCCGACGTGGCCCACTGGCTCAAGCTGCTGGCCGGCGCCGATCTCGTCTACGTGACGATCGGCCTGCTCACCTTCGAGTTCGTGCTCGAGGGATGAGGCGAGCGGTCCGATGACGCGGGTGCTCGGCTGGCTGGCGGTGCTCGGATTGCTCGCGGGGCTCGCGGCGGGCTTCGGCTACGCGCCGTCCGAGGCCGTGCAGGGCAACGTGCAGCGCATCATGTACCTGCACGTGCCGTCGGTGCTCACCGCCTACCTGGCCTTCGGCCTCGTGCTGATCGGCAGCATCGCGTACCTGGCCACGCGGCGCCCGGGCTGGGACCGGCTCGCGGGCTCCGCGGGTGAGCTCGGCGTGCTCTTCACCGGCATCACCATCGTCTCCGGCTCCATCTGGGGCAAGCCCACCTGGGGCACCTGGTGGACGTGGGACGCGCGGCTCACCTCGACCGCGGTGCTCTTCTGCGTGTACGTCGGCTACCTGCTGCTGCGGAGCCTGATCGAGGACCCCGACGCCCGGGCCCGCTACGCGGCGGTGGTCGGCATCCTCGGCGCGGTCAACATTCCGATCGTGCACTTCTCGGTGAAGTGGTGGCGGGCGCTCCACCAGCCCTCGACCATCCTCGGGCCCGAGCCCTCGCCGATCGATCCCGCGATCGGCCTGGCCCTGTTCGTCAACTGGATCGCCTTCACCCTGCTATTCGCCTACTTCCTGTCGCGGCGGATGGAGATCGCCCGGCTCGAGGGAGAGACATGATGCCGGCCAACTGGGGCTACGTGATCGCCGCGTACGGCATCGCCGCGGTCGCGCTCTTCGGCTACTGGCGCCGTCTGGCGCGCCGCGCCCGCGCGCTGACGGCGCGTCCGGCCGCGAAGGCGCGGGCGGCATGAACCGCAAGACCAAGTTCCTCTCGGGCGGCTTCGTCATCGTGGTCGCGCTCGCGTACCTCGTCTACGCGGGAGTGAGCCAGTCCGTGGTCTACTTCGTCACGCCGACCGAGCTGGGCGCGGCCCCGGTCGCCGGCAAGTCGTACCGGCTGGGCGGCATGGTGCAGCCGGGCACGCTCAAGTGGGACCCGAAGAGCCTCGACCTGCGCTTCACCCTCTCCGACGGTCAGACCTCGGTCCCGGTGCGCCACCGCGGCACCCCGCCCGACCTCTTCGCGGAGA
>DATIWG010000100.1:0-57987 GCA_035519555.1 Nitrosotalea sp.
TGAACGCCTTCGGATCGAAGTCGCGAACCTCGCCGGCGACGTGGCACGGGTACGGCGAGGGGTCGAACGCGGTGATGTAGTCGATGGCGGATTTGCCGGCGATCAGGTTCTGCCAGAAGGTGTCCTTACCGATACCGTTGGGGGCGACGACACCCAACCCGGTAATGACGACCCGACGGGGGTTCTTCATGAGCCCGTGGCCTCTAAGGGTGCATGAGTAAAGGTGGGATAGCCTCTATAACCTAGCAGGAAATCAATCTAAAACCAAATCCCGTGCCCTCGGTACGTCGGGTAGAATGCGTGCATATGTCGCACCTGCTGACCCGCCGCCAGCTCCTGGCTGCCATTCCTGCTGGGCTTCTGCTCACCCGTGGCTGGGCACAGGCGCTGGAAGATGGCCAGTCCGTCATGGGGTATAAGCTCGATCTATCTGTTTTATTTAATCTTATAACGCTTTCCCTGGCCGGGACGGTGACGCAGGAGATCGACCGGAAAGCGGGCCGCTACCGGGTGACGATGGAGGGGCAGGGGACCGCGATCAGTACCAGGACCGAGGCCACCGGCATAGTCCAGGACGGCCGGTTCAAGCCGCTGGAGAGCCGGAGCGTCCACGTGTTCCGTGGGCGGCAGAATACCTCGGTCACCACATATGACTACGAGCGGCAACGGGCCGAGCTCCATGCCGTGGCCCACACGCTTCTGCTGGGCCGCCGCCGGCAGATCGATGACACGATCGCGCTGCCCCAGGGGCGTCACGTGGACGACCTCATCTCGGCCGAGCTCAACTTCGCCGCCAACACGCTGGAACGCGAAGCTGACGGGACATACCACACCTGGGTCGTCCGCCGAGCCCGGGCCGAGAATGAGGGTCCGGACGACGTCTCGCCCGATGGCTATCGTGCCGAGCTGGTGCCGCTCCGCTTCCGGCCGGCCCCGGACGGGGCCGCCGGTCGTCTGGTTGCGCTCATCGACATCACCCGGTTCTCGTCCTGGGCCCGCTCGGATCAGCCGGCGCGCGTGACCTTCGCCGCGGACCGGCAGCTCGAGTCCGTGGAGTCGGCGCTCATCCTGGGCACCACGCTCTCGGTGCGCGTGACGGCCAACGCGTGAGCCGACCGGTAGCGCCATACGACCTGGTCGGGCTCGGCGAGGTGATGCTGAGGCTGGCTGCGCGACCGCCTCAGCGCCTCGAGCAGGCGTCCGACCTGGACGTCCAGATTGGGGGAACGGAGGCCAACGTGATGGCCGCCTGCGCGCGGCTCGGGCTGCGCACGGCCTTCATCTCGGTACTTCCCTCCGAGCACGCGTGGGGTGACCGCACCGTCCGTGAGCTGACCGGCCACGGCGTGGACTGTCGCGGCGTGCTCCGGCGTCCCGGCCAGCGCATGGGGCTCTACTTCATCGAGTACGGCATGGCCCCGCGGCCGGTGCGCGTGCTCTACGACCGTCGCGACTCCGCCTTCAGCCGTCTCGTCCCGGACGAGGTGGACTGGACGCTGGTGCACGGCGCGCGGGTTGCGCATCTCACCGGGGTCACCGCGGCCCTCGGCAGCAACGTGCGGGACGTGGTCCGCCGCGCGATCGACGAGGCCGGGGCCGCCGGGGTGCCGGTGTCCTTCGACGTCAACTACCGCTCGCGGCTGTGGAGCCCGAAGGAAGCGCGCGATTTCCTCCTCGAGATCCTGCCGCGCCTCCGCTACCTCTTCATCGGGGCGGACGACGCGGCGACCGTGTTCGAGCTGGAGGGAGCGCCCGAGCGCGTGCTCGAGGCGCTGCGCCGGCTGGCGCCGTCGGCCACCATCGCGCTCACGCTGGGCGAGGCCGGCTCCGCGGTGCTCACCTCCGAAGGCGTGGCGCGGCCATCGAAGCGGTTCACCGTTTCCGTGGTGGACCGGGTCGGCGCCGGCGACGCCTACGCGGCCGGCTTCCTGTGGGCCACCCTGATCGGACGCGGCCCGCAGCAGGCTGTCGACGCGGCCACCGCGCTGGCCGCGCTCAAGTGCACGATCTGGGGAGACGTGCCGCTCGTGACCCGAGCCGAGCTGGAGGAGCTCCTGGCCACCGACAGCACCGAGATCCGCCGGTAGCGGAGAGGCTGCACTGCGGTCAGCCGCCCTCATCCACAATCCCGGCTCCGGCCAGCAGCGCGACCGGTTCCATTCGGTCACGCGCATGGTGGATGCCCTCCGCCTGCGTGGCATTGCCGCCACGCCTCAGATCACCACGGGCCCCACCGACGCCATCCGCCTCACGACCGCGGCGGTGCAGGCCGGCACGGACATGGTCATCGTTCACGGCGGCGACGGGACCATCAACGAGACCATGCAGGTCCTGGTGGGCACCTCCACGCCCCTCGCGGTGTGGCCCGGCGGCACGTCCAACGTGCTCGCCCGCGAGCTGGCCCTGCCCGGCGGGATCGATCTCCTGGCCCAGATCATCGCGGCGGGGCGCACGCGACGGGTCTCGGTGGGGCGCGCCGGCGAGCGCTACTTCCTGCTGATGGCGGGAGTGGGCCTGGATGCCGACGTCGTCCGGGCGGTGCACCCCGGGCTCAAGCGTCTCACCGGCGAGAGTGCCTACTGGATGGCCGGCCTCCGGCAGCTCACCGACTGGAACCCCATCCAGTTCCTCATCGAGACGGAAGGCGCCCAGCACGGCGCCACCTTCGCGGTGGTGGCCAACGCGGCGTCCTACGGGGGCGGCCTGCGCTTCGCTCCCGAGGCCAGCATGGACGACGACCTGCTCGACGTGGTTCTGTTCGACTCGACGCAGCGTCACCGGTTCGCGCGCTACCTGGCCGCCGCGTTCACCGGCTCCCATCTCGGCATGGACGGCGTCACGTACCTGAAGGCGCGCCGGGTGGTCGCCCACGGTCCGGACAGCCGCTTCGTGCACGTCGACGGCGAGCTGCTCGGCCCGCTCCCGGTCAGCTTCGAGTGCGTGCCCGCCGCCCTCTCCCTCGTCGTCCCCTAGGTGGTATAGTCACGCCTGATGGCGGAAGCGGCGCGGGGCGCCGAGCGCATCCTCGAGGGCCTGAACGCGCCCCAGGCGGCCGCCGTCACTCACGAGACGGGCCCGCTGCTGATCATCGCGGGTGCCGGCACCGGAAAGACCACCGTCATCACGCGCCGTATCGCTTACCTGATCGCCACGCGCCGGGCCCGGCCCTCCGAGATCCTCGCGCTCACCTTCACCGACAAGGCGGCGGCGGAGATGGAAGAGCGCGTGGACACCCTCGTGCCCTACGGCTACGCCGACGTGCACATCTCCACGTTCCACGCCTTCGGCGACCGGCTGATCAAGGAGAACGCGCTCGAGCTGGGGCTCACGCCGGACTTCCGGGTGCTCACCCGGGCCGAGCAGGTCATCTTCCTGCGCGACCACCTCTTCGAGTTCCCGCTGAAGCACTACCGGCCCCTGGGGGATCCGACCCGGCACCTCCAGGCCATCCTGAGTCAGTTCAGCCGGCTGAAGGACGAGGACGTGGGGCCCGACGAGTACCTGACCCACGCCGAAGCGCTCCTGGCCGCTGCGGTCGACGACGAGACGCGGCTGCACGCCGAGCAGCACCTCGAGCTGGCGCGCACCTACGCCCAGTACCAGACCCTGATGGCGCGCCTGGGGCAGGTGGATTTCGGGGATCAGATCGTCGAGGCGCTGCGCCTGTTCCGCACGCGCGCGCACATCCTGCGGCGCTACCAGGAGCGGTTCAGGCACATCCTGGTCGACGAGTTCCAGGACACCAACTACGCCCAGTTCGAGCTGGTCAAGCTGCTGGCGGGCCGCCACCGCAACGTGGCGGTGGTGGGCGACGACGACCAGGCCATCTTCCGCTTCCGGGGGGCGTCGATGAGCAACATCCTCGACTTCGACCGCACGTATCCGGACGCGCGTCAGGTCGTCCTCCAGGAGAATCGCCGGTCGCCCCAGGCCGTGCTCGACGCGGCCTATCGCCTGATCCAGCACAACAATCCGGACCGCCTGGAGGTGGCGCAGAAGATCGACAAGCGCCTGATCTCCACCGTGGGCGCCGGAGTGGCGCCGGAGCACCTGGCCTTCGACACCGTCTCCACCGAGTCCGACCAGGTGGCCGAGATGATCCGGGAGGGTCACGAAGCCGGCCGGCCCTATCGCGACTTCGCGGTGCTGGTGCGGGCCAACCACGACGCCGACCACTACCTGCGTGCGCTCAACATGCGTGGGATCCCGTGGACCTTCTCCGGCAACGCCGGGCTGTACGGTCGTCCCGAGGTCCGCCTGCTGATCGCGTTCCTGCGATCCGTGGCGCATCCCGACGACTCGGTGAGCCTGCACTACCTGGCCTCCTCCGATGTCTACCAGGTGCCGATCGTCGACCTCACCAAGTGCGCGACCTACGCCGATCGCAAGCACCGCTGGCTCTTCGACGTGCTGCGCGCGGTGCCCGTGGAGGTGGAGCTGAGCGAGGAGGGCGCGGGCGCGGTCGGTCGGTTGATCGCGGACCTGCAGCGTTACATGGAGCTGGCGCGCGAGCACCCGACCGGCGAGGTGCTCTACCAGTTCCTGGTGGACTCGGGTCTCATGACCCGCTACGCCAAGGCCCCCGCCGAGCTGGAGCAGGAGGTGCAGAACGTCAGCAAGTTCTTCACGCGAGTGAAGGACGCGGCGCGGGTGCTCAAGTACGACAACGTGCGCGAGTTCGTCAACCACCTCGACGCGCTCGTCGACGCGGGCGACGATCCGGCGGTGGCCGAGGCCGACACCGAGACTCCGGCGGTGCACGTGCTCACCGTGCACAAGTCCAAGGGTCTCGAGTGGCCGGTGGTGTTCATGGTGGACTGCGTACAGAATCGCTTCCCGTCCACGCGGCGCTCCGACCCGGTCGAGATCCCGCCCGGGCTCATCAAGGACCTGCTGCCTACCGGCGACTTCCACGAGCAGGAGGAGCGCCGCCTGTTCTACGTCGGGATGACCCGCGCCAAGGAGCGGCTCTACCTCACGAGCGCGGAGGACATGGGCGGCAAGCGCAAGTGGAAGGTGAGCCAGTTCGTGCTGGAGGCGCTCGATCTGCCGAAGGACGCCGCGCGGCCCTTCCGGGCTCAGGCCATCGAGCAGCTGCGGCGGCTGGCCCCTCCGCCCGAGGGCCAGGGGCTCGGGCTCGTCCCGATGGCCGACGACGAGCCGCTCGCGGTCAGCCATCGCCAGGTCGACGACTACCAGACCTGCCCGCTCAAGTACCAGTACGTCCACATCCTGCGCATCCCGCTGCGACAGCACCACGCCGTGGTCTACGGTAGCGCGCTCCACAACGCGGTCGAGTTCTACCTGCGCCGCCGCGCCGCCGGCAACTACACCTCGCTCGAGGACTTTCTCCTCGCGTTCGATAACGCGTGGCGCAACGAGGGCTTCCTCACCCGCGAGCACGAGGAGCAGCGGAAGCGAGCCGGGGTGGCCGCCCTGACGCGCTTCTACCACGGGGAGGAGGCCTCCGGCCAGAAGCCCACCGACGTGGAGCGGGAGTTCGGGTTCAGCCTCGGCCTCAACCGGGTGCGTGGCCGCTTCGACCGCGTGGACGAGACGCCCGAGGGTCTCGTCATCGTCGACTACAAGTCGAGCGACGTCACCGAGCAGAAGAAGGCCGACCAGCGCGCGAAGGAGAGCCTCCAGCTCCAGATCTACGCGCTGGCTCAGCACGAGATGACGGGCCGGCTCCCCGCGCGGGTGGAGCTGCGCTTCCTGGAGTCCGGCCTGACCGGGCGCCACGAGCCCACCGCCGACGACCTGGCGGTGGCGCGCGAGGCCATCGCGGAAGCGGCCCGGGGCATCCGCCAGCGGGAGTTCGAGGCCACGCCCGGCTACCAGACGTGCCGGTACTGTCCCTACAACCAGATCTGCCCCAGCACCGCCACCCAGGAGTGATCCCATGAAACTCAAGGCGAACGGCATCGAGATCAACTACGAGATCGACGGCGACGGCCCCTGGGTGACGTTCAGTCACTCGCTCGCCTGCAACCTGTCCATGTGGGACGAGCAGGTGCGCGCGCTCAAGGGTCGCTACCGGGTCCTGCGCTACGACACGCGCGGCCACGGCCAGACCAGCGCGCCCGCGGGGGCCTACTCGCTCGATCAGCTCGCCGACGACCTGAAGGGGCTGCTGGACGGCCTCGGCGTCAGCGCAACCCACTTCGTCGGTCTGTCGATGGGCGGAATGATCGGCCAGGTCTTCGCGCTCAAATACCCGGCGATGGTGCAGAGCCTCGCCCTCTGCGACACGACCAGCCGCTACGCGCCGGGCGCCGCCGCGGTGTGGGAGGAGCGCATCAGGACGGTGGGGGCCAAGGGCATGGAGCCGATGGTCGCGGCCACGCTCGAGCGGTGGTTCACCGCCCCCTTCCGCGCCCGGCGCAAGGACCTGATGGATCGCGTGGGCGCCATGATCCGGAGCACGCCCGCGCCGGGCTACATCGGCTGCTGCCACGCGCTTCCCAAGATCAACGTCACCGAGCGACTCCGGGACGTGCGCTGCCCGGCGCTGGTGATCGTGGGCGAGGACGACCCGGGCACCCCGGTGGAGATGGCGCGCGACATCCACGCCGCGCTACCCATCGCGGACCTCGCGGTGCTGTGCCGGGCCTCGCACCTCTCCAACGTCGAGCAGCCCGAAGAGTTCAACCGCGCGCTCGGAGGCTTCCTCGACAAGCTGAGCGGCCGGACCAAGCTCTAGAGCATACCGTCGGCTCCATGCCCCCGGCCCGATCAGCGGCGGCCGTCGTCAGACAGATCCGCCTCTGGGCGGGCCTCGTGCTGTTCACGTATCTCACGACGCACTTCCTCAACCACTCGCTCGGGCTCGTCTCGATCGACGCCATGCTGGCGGGCCGCGAGTGGTTCGTCGTGCTCTGGCGGAGCCGGCTCGGCACCCTCGCGCTCTACACCGCCTTCACCGTTCACATCCTGCTCGCCTACTGGTCGCTCTACCGGCGGCGCACCTTCCGCATGCCGCCGTGGGAGGCGACGCAGCTCACGCTCGGCCTGACCATCCCACTGCTGCTCGTCTGGCACGTGGTCGGCACCCGCCTCGCCCACGAGATGGTCGGCACGCGGGACTCCTACACGCTCGTGCTGCTGGTCCTCTGGAAGCTCGATCCGCTCGCGGGATGGCGCCAGGCGACCGTGCTGGTGATCGCCTGGGTGCACGGCTGCGTGGGCCTGCACTTCTGGCTGCGGCTGCGCCCCTGGTACCCGCGCCTGGCCCGGGCGATCTACAGCGGGTTCCTGCTCCTGCCGGTGCTGGCGCTCCTGGGATTCGCGGAGGCGGGGCGCGAGATCTCGCGGCTTGCCGAGGGCCCGGCCTTCGTTCCGGGGGTGATCGCGGCGGCGGGCCTCCCCAGCCCGGAGCAGCGGGTGGTCCTCGGCGGCGTCTCGCGCTCGATCTTCTGGGGGCACCTGGGCGTCATCGCTCTGATCCTGGTCGTGCGCGCGGTGCGCGAGCGCGCTCGCCGGCGCCAGGGCGTGCGCATCACGTACCCCGACGGCCGCGACGTGCTCGTGCCCGCCGGCTTCACGATTCTCGAGGCGAGCCGCTTCGCGGGGATCCCGCACGCCTCCGTCTGCGGTGGTCGCGGACGCTGCTCCACGTGCCGCGTCCGCGTGATCCGCGGCGCCGAGTTCCTGCCCGGCGCGTCCGCCGACGAGCTGCGCGTGCTCGGTCGAGTGGGCGCGCCGGCGCACGTGCGTCTGGCCTGCCAGGTGCGACCCCGGCGGGATCTGTCGGTGGTGCCGCTCGTCCCCGCGGGAGCCGGCCCGGCCGCGGCGGCCGGCGGGGGGACGGGGGACCACCGCGGGGGCGAGGAGCTCACCATCGCGGTGCTGTTCGCCGATCTGCGCGGCTTCACGCGCCTGGCCGAGCGCAAGCTGCCGTACGACGTGGTGTTCATCCTCAACCGCTACTTCGAGGCGGTCGGCGGAGCCATCACCGACGTGGGCGGCATCGTCAACCAGTTCACCGGGGACGGGGTGATGGCGCTGTTCGGGGTGGACGTCGGGCCGGAGGAAGGCTGCCGCCAGGCCGTGCGCGCCGCCGCCGCGATGATCGCGCGCGTCCGCGAGCTCAGCCGCACGATGGTGGAGGATCTGACTACCCCGCTGCGCCTCGGGATCGGGGTCCACACCGGCCCCACCGTGGTGGGCCAGATGGGCTACGCGACGACCACCTATCTGACCGCGGTGGGCGACACCGTGCACGTGGCCGCCCGCCTGGAGGCCCTCACCAAGGACTACGGCGCCGAGCTGGTGCTCTCCGAGGAGGTCGCCGTGCTCGCGGCTCTCGACGTGTCCGATCACGAGCGCCACGAGCTGACCGTGCGCAACCGCGAGGCCCCGCTCGCCATCTTCGTGGTCCCGAGCGCGGGCCGGCTGGCGGAGCGGCTGGTCCGCGGTGGTGCTAGAGTCGATGCCGGCAAGGAGAATTGATCGCATGAGCCGCCACGGCCACACGGCAGGCCCGCCGGAGCCGACCGCGCCCGAGCCCACCTTCGCGGAGCAGGCGCGGACGCTCGTGCACCTGGGGCGGACCGGGACACTCGGCACGCTCTCCCGGCGCCACCCCGGCCACCCGTTCGTCTCGCTCATGCCGTACGCGCCGGACGAGCGTGGCCGGCCCCTCGTGCTCATCAGCACCCTCGCCATGCACACGCAGAATCTCGACACCGATGCGCGCGCGAGTCTGCTCGTCGCCCAGCCCGGGGAAGACCCGCTCGCGCTCGCGCGTGTCACCCTGATGGGTCGGGCCCGGCGCCTCACGACCGAGGAGCGCGTCGGCGCGCGCGATGCTTACCTCGCGCGCCACCCGAACGCGGTGCACTGGGTCGACTTCGACGACTTCGCGTTCTGGCGCCTCGACCTCAGCGACGTCTACTACGTGGGTGGCTTCGGCGCGATGGACTGGCTGACCGTCTCCGGCTACGAAACGGCCCACCCTGATCCACTGGCCGAGGCGGCGCCGGGCATCATCGAGCACATGAACCGCGACCACGCGGACGCGCTGGTCCTCTACGCGCGCGTGCTCGGTGGGCTGCCGGCCGACACCGCGGAGATGGTCGCGGTCGATCGGCTCGGCTTCAAGCTGCGGGTCCACGCCGCCGACGGCCTGCACGGGCGCCGGATCGGCTTTCCGCGCGAGGTCACCAGCGCCGAGCAGTGCCGGGCCGTCTTGATCGAGATGCTGGGCGACTGCCGCCGGCGCGCCTCGTAGCGCGACCGTCTTGCGGATGGCGCGCTCCTGACGTATCAAGAGCGCAAAGGAGACCGTCATGGCACGCTACGTCAAAGTCGCGGCCGCTCAGATGGGCCCCAACAACGAGGGCACGAGCCGGGAGGAGATCGTCGAGCGGATGCTCGGCCTGCTGGAGCAGGCGGTGGTGGAAGGCGTCGAGATCCTGGCCTACCCGGAGATGGCGCTGACCACCTATTTCCCCAAGCGTGTGCGCGACGACTTCGACCAGTTCTTCGAGACCGAGATGCCGCCGAAGGCGCTCGCTCCGCTGCTGCAGCGGGCGCGCGAGGCGCGCATCGCCTGTCACGTGGGCTTCTGCGAGAAGGATCACGGCCGCTACTTCAACACCGCGCTCCTGACCGACGAGTCGGGCAAGCTCGCCGGGACTTTCAGAAAGATTCATCTGCCGGGTGTGCGCACGCCCGACGGTCACGCCCAGGTCTACGAGCCCCACTTCTTCGAGTCCGGCAACAGTGGCTATCGGGTCTTCGACGCGGCTGGGACCAAGGTCGGCATCGCGATCTGCCAGGACCGGCGCTTCCCGGAGTCCTACCGGAGCCTGGGCTTGCTCGGCGCCGAGATCGTCTTGATCGGCTACAACACCCCGCTGTCGCCGCTGGCACTCGATCTCAACGAGCTCTGCTTGCGCGCGGGTGCCTACCAGAACAACCTGTTCGTGGTCGGCATCGCCAAGGCCGGCATCGAGGACGGCATGGAGCTGATCGGGGGCTCGTGCATCGTGAATCCGATGGGGCAGGTGGTCGCCAAGGCCGCCACCACCGGCGACGAGCTGATCGCGGCCCGCATCGATCTCGACCAGATGATCCCTGCCCGAAAGCGCTGGGACTTCCTCGGCCGTCGCCACCCCGAGCACTACGGCCTGTTGACTCAACCGACCAAGCGAGGCGCCCGATGAGCGGTGGCGCGAAGAGCCCTTCGATAGACCTCATCGTCCGCGGTGGGCGTGTCGTCACCCCGACCGAGATGCTGGAGACCGCGGTGGCGGTCAGCGGCGGCAAGATCGTGGCTCTGGGCGCCGAGGCGATGCTGCCGCCCGCCGAGCGGACCATCGACGCCACCGGCAAGTACGTCCTGCCCGGGCTCATCGACTGCCACGTGCACCTGGGAGCGGTCTACGACGACTGGCACACCGGGCCGGTGGCCGCCGCCCACGCCGGGCTCACGACCCTGCTCTCGTTCGTGGAGTACGACGACCAGGCGCGCGAGACGCTGCCCCAGGCGCTCAAGCGCCTGCGCGACGAGGCCTCGCAGCAGTCGGTGCTCGACTTCGGCTTCCACTTCATCCTGAACAACCAGCCCTACATCCTGGACGGGCTGGCCGAGGCGTTCGAGCAGGGCGTCACGTCCTACAAGATTTTCATGACCTACAAGAAGCGGCCGAACCGCATGTGCTCGGACGAGTTCATCGCCCAGGTCATGGAGCGCATCGCAGCGCTGGGCGGCGTGTGCCAGCTCCACTGCGAGAACGGCGACATTCTCTACCACCTGGAGAACAAGGCGATCGCCGCGGGGCGGGTGAAGCCAACCGATTTCCCGGCGACCTGCCCGCCGTGGACCGAGGAGGAGGCGATCAACCGCGCCATCCTCATCGGCGAGATGACCAAGTGCCCGGTCTACGTCGTGCATCTGTCCACCCGGCTCGGCCTCGAGCGCATCAAGGATGCGCAGGCGCGCGGGCAGCGCGTGTGGACCGAGACGTGCCCCCAGTACATGCTCCTCACCGAGAAGGAGATGGAGACGTGGGGCCCGCTCGCCAAGATCGGCCCTCCGCTGCGCCCGGTGGGCGGTGGCGACGGCGACGCGCTCTGGGGCGGCAGCCGGGAGGGCTACATCGCGACGGTGGCGAGCGATCATTCCCCGCGGCGCAAGGAGCTCAAGGAGCCGGGCTGGAAGAACATCTTCGTGGACGGCGAGGGGAAGCCGATCCCGTTCGGCAGCCCGTCCATCGAGACGCTGGTGCCGCTGATGTGGAGTGAGGGCGTGGTGCGGCGCGGCCTGCCGGTGACGTGGCTGGCGCGGGTCATGGCCGAGAACCCCGCGCGCATCTTCGGGCTCTACCCGCGGAAGGGGGCCATCCGGGTGGGCGCGGATGCGGATCTGACCATCATCGATCCGGATGCGGACGGGACCATCAGAGTGGCTGATCACCACGGAGTGGCGGGCTGGACGCTCTACGAGGGCTGGAAGTCGCGCGGGCGACCGTGGATGACGATCCTGCGCGGCCAGGTGCTGCTCAATCAGGGGCGGCTCGAGCAGAGGCCGGGCTACGGCCAGTTCCTCGCGAGGACGGGACCGGTGGCCCCGATCGCGGGCACCGCCGGGTAGGGAGCCCGCCGACGGTGGACTATCTCGATCGACTGGCGCGCTTCGTCGAGGAGACGAGCCTCGAGCGCCTGCCCGACGGGGCGTTACCGGCCGCGCGCCTCGTGCTGCTCGACACCATCGGTGCCATGGTGGCGGGCAGCGCGCTGCCCGAGAACCGGCGCCTCGCCGAGTCCATGCACGAGCGCCGGTCCCGCGCCGGCGCGACCCTGCTGGGCCACGGCGGCCGCGTCGACCCGCTCCTGGCCACGTTCGCGAATGCCACCGCCGGCGTCGCCCTCGAGGTGGACGAGGGCAACCGGCTCGGTGGCGGCCACCCCGCCATTCACGTGGTGCCGGCGGCTCTCGCGGTGGCGGAGGACGTCGGCGCCGACGGGCGGCGGCTCCTCGAGAGCATCATCGCGGGCTACGAGATCTGCTCGCGCCTCGGTAGCGCCACCACGCCCCGGCCCAACGTCCACTCCCACGGCACCTGGGGCACCATCGGCACGGCGGTGGCGGTGGCCAAGCTCGCCGCGCTCGACGCCGCCGGAGTCAAGGCGGTGATCAACCTGTCCGCGAGCATGAGCCCGGCCAACACGTGGACGACCGCGCTCGAGGGCGTGACGATCCGCAACGCCTATCCGGGGCGCTCCGGGCTCGATGGCATCCTGGCGGTGGATCTCCACCGCGCCGGGTTCACCGGACTGCCCGACGCGCCGAGCGATGTTTACGGCACGATTTTGGCCGACTCCTTCGAGCCCGAGCGCGCGCTCGAGGCGCTGGGGGGGCCGCTCCGCATCCAGCAGAACTACTTCAAGCTCTACGCCTGCTGCCGCTACAACCACTTCGCCCTGGACGCGCTGCTCGCGATGACCCACGCGGAGCAGATCTCGGCCGAACAGGTCGCGCGCGTGGTCGTGACGACGATCCCCTTCGGGCCGCGCATGGCCGATCCGGCGCCCGCCTCGATGCTCGGCGCCAAGTTCTCGATCCCGTACGCGGTGGCGGCGGCCCTGGTGCTGGGACGAGCTGACGTCTCCGCATTCGGGGAGCCGGCGCTCGGCGACCCGCGCATCCGTGCGCTCGCCGCCCGCGTCGAGGTGCGCGTCGATCCCCGGATGTCGCCACGCCGATCCGACCATCCGACGGCGGTGGTCGAGGTCGTGCTGAAGGACGGGCGCACCCGGTCGGGCTCGACGACCGTGGTGCGCGGCGACTTCCAGGATCCGGTTCCTGCCGAGGAGATCGTGGAGAAGTTCCTCGCGCTGGCCGCCGGCCCGCTCGGGGACGAGCGGGCGCGCGAGGTCGTTCGGGTGGTCGGCGAGACCGAAGCGCTCAAGGACGTGCGCGACCTGACCGCGCTGCTCGCGCCCGCCGGCCAGCCCGCTAGTAGTCCTTGGGGTCGAGGAGGTCGCGCAGGCCGTCGCCGGCCAGGTTGAACGAGAGGGTCAGCGCGAAGATGGCCAGGCCCGGCCACCACGCCATCCAGGGGGCGGTCTCCAGGAACTGCTGCGCGGTGTTCAGCATGGTGCCCCAGCTCGGCGTCGGCGGCTGCACGCCCAGGCCGAGGAACGACAGGATGGCCTCCGCGATGATGGCGGCCGGGATCGAGACGGTCGCCTGCACCAGCAGGGCGCTCACGATGTTGGGCAGGACGTGGCGCAGGATCGTGCGGAGACCGCCGGCACCGAGCGCGCGCGCCGCCTGCACGTAGTCCTCCTCCTGGGTCGACAGCACGAGCCCCCGCGTGAGACGGATGTAGGTCGGGGTGGCCGCGAGGCCGATCGCCACGGTGGCGTTGGTGAGCGACGCTCCCATGATGGTGACGAGCCCGATGGCCAGGATGAGGAACGGGAAGGCCAGCCACGCGTCGGTCAGGCGCATGATCAGCTGGTCGGTGAGCCCGTGACGGGAGCCGGACAGGAGCCCGGCCGGCACCCCGATCGCGATGGCGAGCAGGATGGAGAATACGCCCGCCTGCATCGAGATGCGGGTGCCCCACACCACGCGCGAGAAGATGTCGCGGCCGAGATCGTCGGTGCCGAACAGGTTCGCGACGCTCGGCGGCTTGCGGATCCGGGAGTAGTCGGAGCGCTGCGGGTCCGACGTCGCGATCCACGGCGCGCCCAGGGCCACCAGCACGAAGACGAGCACCACCGCGGCGCCCGCCACCGCGGGCGGGCGTCGCCACAGCCGTCGCCAGAGTCGCCCGGCCGAATCAGCCGCCACCCGCCGGCCCTCCGATGCGGATACGCGGGTTGAGCACGGAGTAGGACAGGTCGACGAGCAGGTTGACGAGGACGTAGGTGCTGGCGGTGATCAGCACCACGCCCTGTACGAGCGGGTAGTCTCGGGTGAAGACCGCCTCCACGATCAGACGCCCGAAGCCGGGCACCACGAAGATCTGCTCGGTGACGACCGCGCCGCCCATCAACGCGCCGGTCTGCAGGCCGAGGATCGTGACCACCGGGATCAGACCGTTGCGAAACGCGTGGCGGAAGATGACCGCGCGGTCGGCGAGGCCCTTGCTCCAGGCGGTGCGGATGTAGTCCGCGCTCAGGATGTCGATCATGCTGTTGCGGGTCTGGCGCATCAGCACCGCCGCGAGCCCGGCGCCCAGCACGAAGGCGGGCATCAGCATGCGCTGCAGGTTGCCGAGCGGGTTCTCCCAGAGGGGCACGAAGCCCGAGGCGGGGAGCCAGTGCAGGCGCACGGACAGAAGCAGGATCAGCATGATGCCGAGCCAAAAGCTCGGCACCGACAGCCCGCAGAGCGAGACCGCGTTGGCGAGGAAGTCCCACACCGTGTTGCGCCGGACCGCGGAGAAGACGCCGGCGGGGATCGCGATCGCGAGCGCGACCAGGAGGGAGAGGAGCGCCAACTCGATCGTGATCGGCAGCTTGCGGGCGACCGTCCACACCACCGATTCGCGCGTCCGGATGGACTCGCCGAGGTCACCCCGCAGCGCGAGTCCGATCCAGCGCAGATACTGGATCGGGACCGGATCGTCCAGCCCGTACTTCTGCCGGATCTCGGCGAGCCCGGCCGCGTCGGCGTCGGTGCCGCCCATCACGCGGGCCGGGTCGCCGGGGATCATCCGGACGCCGGTGAACACGATGAGGCTGATCACGAACAGGGTCACGATCGAGATCGCGACCCGCCGGATCAGGAAGTCGAGCACGGCGGTGCGCTAGTTCCAGGACACTCCCTTGATGCGGATCAGGCCGTCGGGCACCGCCCGGTAGCCCTTCAGGTTCTTCGGATACGCCACGATGTAGTTCGCGTGGTAGAGGTAGATGATGTTGCGGCGCGCGTTGATCTTGTCGATCGCCTCGCGGTAGAGCTTCGCGCGCTCACCCGGGTCGCTCACCTCGCGCGCCTTGTTCAAGAGCGCGTCGACGCCCTCGTCGCAAACGTGGGTGGTGTTGAGGCTGCCGCCGCAGGTGTGGAACTGGTGGATGTTGCCGTCCGGGTCCACGCGCCCGCTCCAGCCGATGGCGAACGCCTGGAGCTTGCCGTTGTCGTCGTCGGTCAGCGCGGAGGCGAACTCGCTGGGCCGCAGGCTGATGTTGAAGCCGGCCTCGCGAGCCATGCCCTGGATGACCTCGCCGAACCGGCGCTGCTGCGGGTCGTTCACGATCGTGAGCTCGAAGGCGTAGCCGCTCGCCAGGCCCGCCGCGGCGAGGAGCTGTTTCGCCTTCGCCACGTCCCGGGTGGGACACTTCCGGGCCTTGTCGTAGAAGGGGCTCACCGGTGAGATCGGGGTGCAGCCCGGTGTGTACTGCCCGTCCCACGCCACCTGGTTGAGGGCCTCGCGGTCGAGGCTCAGGTCCAGGGCCTCGCGCACCCGGGGGTCGTTGGCGAGCGGTGTGCCGAGGTCGCCCGCGGGCTGGGTCTTGCCGGTCTTGTTGCGGAGGTTGATCGTGATGCCGGTGTAGGCGATCCCGGTGACGCTCGCGACCTCGAACCGTCCTTCCTTCTTGATGTTGACCGAGTCGGTGGGGGCGACCAGATGCATGAAGTCGACGTCGCCGGAGCGCAGGTTCGCGAGGCGCACGTTGTCGTCGGGAATGATGCGGAACACGAGCCGATCGAAGCGCGCCTGACCGGGATCGAAGTAGTGGGTGGATTTCTCGAGCACGATCCGGTCCTGCGGCACGCGCTCGACGAAGGACCACGGGCCCACGCACACCGGCGCGGTGGCGAACTTGTCCCCGAGCTTGTTGACCGCGGCGGGCGAGACCGGCATCCCGGAGCGGTCGGCGAGGGTGGCCACCAGCGGCGCGAACGGCGCCTTCAGACGCAGGCGCACCGTGACCGGGTCCACCACCTCCACCGCGGTGACGGAGTCGAGCTCGCTGCGCCGGTTCGAGCCCTTCATCTCCCGGTGGCGATCGAGCGAGAACTTCACCGCCTCCGCGCTCATCGCGGTCCCGTCGTTGAACTTCACGCCGCTGCGCAGCTTGATCGTGACCGTCTTGCCGCCGTCGGAGACGACCGGCATGGCGGCCGCGAGCTGCGGGGCGATGCGGAGGTTCTCGTCGATCTCGTAGAGCTTCTCGCACATCTGGGCGAAGATGATCCGGCCGACGTAGGTGCGCGAGAGGGTCGGATCCAGGAGATCGGGATCCTGGTTCAGGGCGATGACGAGCGTCTTCTTCTGGGCCAGGGCCGGTGCAGGGGCCACGAGCAGGGCCACGAGCCCGAGCACCAGCCACGAGACAAGCTGAGTCCTCCGCATGATGGTCTCCTTTCTGACACCGGATAACCCGCCGGCTCGGCTCACGGTTCCCTTCGACACCGGCCTGAGCGTAGTATGCTTCCGCCATGGCCGAGAACAAGTTTCAGCAGGCCGAGGTGGCCGCCCTCCTCGGCGTGATCGAGCGCCTCGCCGGCGAGCTCTCGCTCGCCGAAGAACCCTCCCGCTTCATCGCCGCCCTCGAAACCGCCGCTTCGGCACCAAGGGGAGCGTCCGCACCGGAAGGAGCGTCCGCGGCGGGGGGGAGTGCGGGGGCCATTTCTGGGCCCCCGCATTAGACAGAAGAGGGCGTTGCCCAACCTCCCAAAGCTCGCAGCCCTCCCCACGATCGCCGCCCTCACCTCCGCGATCCGCGCCCGCAAGATCTCACCGGTCGAGGTCACGCACCAGTGCCTGGACCGGATCGCCCGGCTCGACGACCGCCTCCGGGCCTTCATCACGGTGGATGGCGAGCGCGCGCTGGCGACCGCCCGCACGCTCGAGGCCGAGCAGAGCCGGCAGGCGTGGCGCGGCCCGTTGCACGGCGTGCCGCTGGCGTTCAAGGATCTGTGCTTCATCCGGGGGCTGCCCACCTCGTGCGGCACGAAGACCGCCGAGTATTTCACCGCTGACCACGATTGCACCGCGGTCGCGCGCCTCGTCGACGCGGGGGCGGTGGCCCTCGGCAAGCTCAACATGACCGAGCTGGCGATGGGGGCCTTCGGGGACAACCCGCACCACGGCCACGCGCGCAATCCGTGGAATCTCGACCGCTGCACGGGCGGCTCCTCGAGTGGATCGGGCGTGGCGGTGGCCGCGGGCCTCGCCCCGGGGGCGATCGGGACCGATACGGGCGGATCGATCAGGCTGCCCTCGGCGGTGTGCGGCATCGCCGGCCTCAAGCCCACCTATGGGCGGGTGAGTCGCGCCGGCGCCATGGCGCTGTCGTGGTCGAACGACCACCTCGGTCCGATGGCCCGGACCGCGGAGGACTGCGCGCTCATGCTGCAGGTGATCGCCGGGCCGGATCCCCTGGACGCGACGGCGAGCCCGTATCCGGTGCCCGACTATCGGGCCGCGCTCGTCCAGCCGGTGCGAGGGCTGCGGATCGGCGTGCCCGATAACTTCTTCTTCGAGGGGTTGGATGGCGAGATGGAGGCGGGTGTGCGCGCGGCGATCGCGGCGCTGGCCACGCTCGGCGTGCACGTCGAGGAGATCCGACTGCCCGATCCGCAGACGATGAGCGACGTCACGAACATCATCTCGCGGAGCGAAGCCACCGCGCTGCACGGCGGCCTGCTCCGCGAGCGGTCGCACGAGCTCGGCGCCTTCACGCGTGCCCGTCTCGAGCTGGGCCTGCGCATCCCGGCCCACGATTACCTGCAGGCGCTCCGCCTGCGCGCCCGGCTGGCCCGGGCGTTCTCGCAGGACGTGTGGAGCCGCGTAGACGTTCTGGCCGCGCCGGTCATCCCCGAGCCGGCCCCGCCGCTCACCGCCGCGCTCGACGGGTCGATCGACGAGATCACCGTGCGGCAGGGCCGCTTCTCCCGCTTCACGCGCCCGTTCAACGGCCTCGGCCTGCCCGCACTGAGCCTGTCCTGCGGGTTCTCTCGGGCCGGCCTGCCGCTGGCCTTCCAGATCGTGGGCCGCCCGTTCGACGAGGCGACGGTGCTGCGCGTCGGCCACGCGTACCAGTCCGTCACGGACTGGCACGAGCGGGTGCCCGAGCTGGCCTGAGCCGGGCGCGGTGGCGGGAACGCCGTGAGCTTCTCTATTCAATGCGGGGGCCCAGAAAATGGCCCCCGCACCCCCCCAGATAGCGGACGACCCGCCCCGGGTCGCCAGGCGTTACTTCGCGTAAACCAGCTGAAGGCGGTAGAAGCCGAGCGTGACGTCGTCGGTGGCGCCGCGGCGGGTGAGGGCGTCGCGGCCGAGGAGCGCGCCGCAGACGGTCTCGGGCACCGCGGGGTCGATCCCCTCGATCAGCACCACCCAGCGCACCAGGGCATCGGGGGTGGCGAGCAGCTTCTTCTCGTCGCTCTTGGCGGCGGTGCTCACGCCCGCGTCGCCCTCCAGCAGATGGGTGGCCACGATGCCGGGATGCTCGACGGCCGAGCGCAGCGCGGTGCCGGTGAGCCAGGAGCGCAGCTCGTCCTCTCGTCCGGTGCCGGGCCCGAGCTCGACCGTGGCGATGACGCCGCCCAGCCCCTCGCCTTGGCTCGTCACCACACGGCAGGCGGTGCGCTTGTTGTTCCGGACCAGCGGCATGGTCCGCCGGGTCCACGGCGTGGGGTCGGCGAGCCGTGCCAGATATGGCGGGCTCTGCAGGGTGCCGACCGACTCCGTCTCGTAGAAGTAGAAGTACGTGGGGGGGCCGCCCAGCGTGGTGTAGCGGCGCGCGCGCAGGAAGCCCGGCACCGCGACGCGCTCCGGGATGTGCTCGCGCAGATGCCACTGGTCGAATTCCCCCTCGCCACCGGGAGCGACGTCGTGCCAGAACGCAAGGACACCCTGACCGGCCATCGTCATGGCGCCGACGGTAATGGCACGGCGCCCCTCCGTCAAGCGAAGACCGGCAGGTACGCTACACTGGGAGCATGGTCGAGCCCTCCGAGACGACGTCGACCGCCGCGCCGGTCGGCGGCTCCGTCGCTCGCGGGCTCCTGGGCAGCATGCGCCTGGCCTATCTCCCGGTCCTCGTCACCTACTTCTGCTACGGGGCGAGCGGGATCGTGGGTATCGCGCTTCTCTATTTCCAGAAGGACGCGCTCCACATCACCCCCGCCGAGGCGGCCGGCATCGCCTTCTGGGTGGCGCTGCCCTGGAGCACGAAGATGGTGGCGGGGGTGGCGTCCGACGTGTACCCGATCTTCGGCAGCCGCCGCGTCTCGTACCTGCTGGTGGGGGCGCTGCTCACGTTCGCCGGCTACGCGTGGCTGGCCACGACCGTCTCCACCAAGGGAACCTATCTCGCGGCGATGGTGGTGATCGCGGTGGGCTTCATGGTCCAGGACGTGGTTGCCGATGCCCTCAGCGTGGAGGTCGCGCGCAACGACGAGGAGATGAAGCAGATCCAGACGCTTGGGCGCATGGCGCTGCTCACCGGTTCGATCAGCGTCGGCTACCTGAGCGGATGGCTCGCCGGCACGCTCGGCGCGCGCCCCGTGTTCGCCCTCGCCCTGGTGCTGCCGGCGATGGTCGCGGTGGCGGCCTGCTTCGTCCCCCGGCCGGCGGTGCGGCCGCCGGCATCCGACGATGCCACCAATCCGCTGGGGGCCGGCAAGGCCCGCCTCGTCGTGCTCGTCGGCCTGGGCTACGCGGCGCTCGGGGTCGTCCTGGAGGCGCTGTCGGTGCCGTTCGGCCAGGAGATCGTCCTGGTCGTCTCGGGCGCGCTCATCGTGATGCTGCTCAGCCGCGTCGGCATCTCCCGCGCGGTCGCGGTCGCCGCCTTCGCCATCTTCTGCTTCCGGGCGGTACCGGGGGCGGGGCAGGGCTTCAACTACTGGGCCATCGACCACCTCGGGTTCGATCAGGAGTTCCTGGGTGTGCTCGCGCAGGTGAGCGCGGTGCTGAGCCTGGTGGGCCTCATCGTGTTCCGCAAGCCGATCACCCACCGGCCGGTCAGCTACACCCTCTTCTGGGTGACCGTCGCGGGCGCGGTGCTGTACCTGCCCACGATCGGGCTCTTCTACGGCGTCAACGAGTGGTTCGGGCTGAGCCCGCGCATGTTCGCGTTCATCGACACGACGATCTCGGCGCCGCTCGGGCAGCTCAGCATGGTGCCGATGCTCGCGCTGATCGCGCGCACGGCGCCGCGGGGCGCCGAGGCCACCATGTTCGCGATCATGGCCTCGCTGATGAATCTGGCTCTCTCCGGGAGCGAGCTCGGCACCCGTTATCTCAACTCGTTCTTCGGCGTGACCCAGCAGGACTACTCGGGCCTGGGGCGCTTGCTCATCGCGGTCGGCCTGATCGGGCTGCTCCCGCTGCTCGCCCTGCCCCTCCTCCGGCGAGAGGAGACGCCTCCGCCCGTCGCCGAGGAGTCGGCGCCCGCCCCGGCCCGACCGGCTTGACCCTCGGAGGGCGCGTGATAGTGTGTCCTCCGTCATGGCGGTGACTGTCACCACCCGCGTGCCCGGGGCCGCGCTCCGGCGGCTCCTCGAGCGAGACGAGCGGCTGTTCGCGGTGCTGCTCGCCGTCGTGATGGTCGGTGGTCTTGCCGCGCTCGGTCTGGTGCCACTGCGCCCCCGCCATCGGGTCGACGTCTACTCTCTGGTCATCTGGTTCGGGCTCTACAAGGCCGGGATCCTTGCCCTGGTCACGGTGAACCCCGGAGCCACGCGGCGCATTTTCACGGCCGCGCTCTGCATCGATCTGCTCCTCGTGTTCGCGCTCCTCTACCTCACCGGGGGCGGCGACAGCCCGTTCGTCAACCTGTTCTTCCCGCTGGTGGTGATCAACGCCTACTACTTCGGCCGCTGGGTCGGTCTGCTGCTGACCGGGGTCGCCGGGCTGCTCTACTGGATGGCGGCGCGGTTCGCCCCGCCGGACGCGGCGTGGACGGCGGTCGCGATCGTCATGGGGCAGCTGGCCCTGCCCGCCTTCGCGCTCGGTCACGTGGCCGATCGTGAGCGCCGCGCCCGCGTGGAAGTGGAGCGGCTCAACGCCGAGGTGACGGGCACGCTGACCCGGCTGCAGGCGGCCCAGGAGAACCTGGTGGAGGCCGAGCGCATGGCCACGGTGGGCCGGCTCTCGCTCAAGGTCGCCCACGAGGTGCGCAACCCCATCGCGGCCATCGGGCTGAACGCCGAGCTACTGGGCGACATGGTGCAGGGGCGGGTGAGCGAGGATGGGACCGAAGCCACCGCGCTGGTCGGGGCCATCCGCGACCAGGTCGCCGCCCTCGACGCGCTCACCGAGGAGTACCTGGCCTTCGCGCGATTCCCGCGGCCCCAGTTCGAGGAAGATTCGGTCAACGACATGGTCAGTGCCGTGGCAGAGTTCATCCGACCACTCGCCGCGCGTCAGGGGATCAGCGTGAAGGTGGCCACCGACGCGATGGTGCCGCCGATGGAGTTCGACCGCACCCTGCTGCGGCAGGCGGTGCTGAACCTCGTCAAGAATGGGCTCGAGGCGCTGGCCCACGGCGGCACGCTGACCCTCACCACCTCGCAGCTGGACGACTCGGTGGAAATCGCGGTATCGGACACCGGGGCCGGCATACCGCCGGAAGTGGGTCGCCGGCTGTTCGAGCAGTTCTTCACCACCAAGCCGCAGGGGACTGGCCTGGGGCTCTCCATCTCGCGCCAGATCGTCGAGGAGCACGGGGGCAAGATCCGCTGGAGCAGCACGCCGGGCGAGGGCGCCACGTTCACGATGACCTTGCCGATCAAGAAAGCGGCCGAGCATGCCTGAGCCCACCGCCCCACTCGCCACGCTCCTGGTCGCCGACGACGATCCGGCGGTGCGCCAGAGCCTCGAGCGCGCGCTCACGCGTGAGGGCTACGCGGTGGTGCTGGCCCCTGACGGGCAGGCGGCGCTCGAGCGCCTGCAGGCAGGCGGGGTGGACCTCGTGCTCTCCGATCTCAAGATGCCCGGTCTCACCGGCCTCGAGCTGCTGCGCGAGGCCAAGGCGGTCGCCCCGGAGGTGGACGTGATCCTGCTCACCGCCTTCGGCACCGTGGAAGAGGCGGTGAGGGCGATGAAGGACGGCGCCATCGACTTCCTCACCAAGCCGTTCCAGCGCGCCCAGCTCACCAAGGTGGTGCGCCAGGCCCTCGAGCGGCGCGATCTGATCGCCCAGAACCGTGCGCTGCAGAAGCGCCTCGACGACCTCCTGCGGCAGGGCAGCATGATCGGTACCAGTCCGGCCTTCCGGAAGCTCATGACGCTGGTGCAGCAGGTGGCGGACAGCTCGGCCACCGTGCTCATCCAGGGCGAGAGCGGGACCGGCAAGGAGCTGGTGGCGCGCGCCATCCACGAGCGCTCGAGCCGGCGCAGCGGGCCGTTCATCGCGGTCAACTGCGCGGCCCTGCCCGAGACCCTGCTCGAGTCCGAGCTGTTCGGCTACGAGAAGGGCGCGTTCACCGGCGCGGCCGGCCGCAAGGAAGGCCGCTTCGAGCTGGCGGACGGCGGCACCCTGTTCCTCGACGAGATCGCCGACCTCTCCCCGGTGACCCAGCCCAAGATCCTGCGGGTGCTGCAGGAGGGCGAGTTCGAGCGGGTGGGCGGCACCAAGACGATCCGGGTGGACGTGCGCATCGTGACCGCCACCAATCAGGACCTGGCCACCCTCGTGCGGGACAAGCGCTTCCGGGAAGACCTCTTCTACCGCTTGAACGTGATCACGATCCAGGTCCCCCCGCTCCGGGAAAAGCGGGAGGACGTGCCGGTGCTGGCCCAGCACTTCCTCCGGCTGTACGCGGCCAAGAACAACCGCCAGCTCGACGGCTTCACCGACGAGGCGCTGGGCTGCCTCGAGGCCTATTCGTGGCCAGGCAACGTGCGCGAGCTGGAGAACGTGGTGGAGCGCGCGGTGGTGCTGGCCCGGGGCTCGCGGGTCGAGGCGACCGATCTTCCGGACGCGGTGCGGGAGCGCTCGGTCATGCTGCTGCGGCCCGGCGCGTCGGCCGAGGGCGCGGGGGCGGGTGGGGTGCCGGAGGGCGTCTTCCAGATCCGCGTGGGCACCCCGCTGGCCGAGGTCGAGCAGCGGCTCCTGGAGGAGACGCTGCGCATCAACCACGGCAACAAGACCCTCACCGCCAAGATGCTCGGCATCGATCCCAAGACCGTGTTCCGCAAGCTCAAGCAGGGCGAGGCCGACGATCTGGCCCCCGGTGAGAGCGGCGGGGCCCGCTGAGCTCGTTGGCGCTCGAGACGCTCCGCTTCGACGTGGCCGACGGCGTCGGCACCATCACCTTGAACCGGCCCGACAAGCTCAACGCGCTCAACACCGTGATGCTGGAGGAGCTGCTCGCGGTGCTGGAGCAGGCCGATGCCGACGACGCCGTCCGCGCCCTCATCGTCACCGGAGCCGGCCGCGGCTTTTGCGCGGGGGCCGACCTCTCGGGAGGAGCCAAGACCTTCGATCGGGTCGCGCGGGGTCGGGGCGAGGGGCCCGGAGAGCATCGCGACGGGGGCGGGCGGGTTACCCTGCGCATCTTCGACATGAAGAAGCCGCTGATCGCCGCGATCAATGGTCCCGCGGTGGGCTTCGGTATCACGATGACGCTGCCGATGGACATCCGTATCGCCTCGACCGCGGCACGCGTCGGCTTCGTCTTCGCCCGGCGCGGCGTGGTGCCGGAGGCGGCCAGCACCTGGTTCCTGCCGCGCCTGGTGGGACCGAGCCAGGCCGCGGAGTGGGTCTACACCGGCCGCGTGTTCTCGGCCGAGGAGGCGCTGCAGGGTCGCCTCGTGAGCCGGGTCGTCCCGCCCGACCGGCTCCTGCCGATCGCGCGCGAGCTGGCGCTCGAGATCGCGCAGAACACCTCGGCGATCTCGGTGGCGCTCGCGCGCCAGATGATGTGGCGCCTGCTCGGCGCCGACCATCCGATGGAGGCGCACCGGCTGGATTCGAAGTGCATGGACTGGACGGGCCGCTCCGCGGACGCCTACGAGGGCGTGACCGCCTTTCTCGAGAAGCGTCCCGCTCGGTTCACGCTGCGTCCCAGCGCCGACATGCCGCCGTTCTATCCCTGGTGGCGCGAGCGCTCGTTCGAGCCCTGAGCCACCCGGGCCCTCGGTCACGCCCTCGGCCGTGAGCGGGAGCTCAATCGCGGGCACGGCGCTGCTGTGCCTCGTCGTCTTCTCGAGCACGGTCTGCATCGGCGCCTTCGGTCCGCTCCTGCCCGAGATCGCCCGCGCGCAGGGGCTGCCCGACTGGGAGCTCGGCGTCCTCGCCGGCTCCTTCGGCTTCGCCCGCATGGCCGCCGACCTCCCGGTGGGCGCGCTCGCCACGCGCCGGCTCGCCACCGCGCTCACCCTCGCCCCGGTCACCCTGCTGGCGGGCATGCTGCTGCTGGCCACCGCGGGGCCGCTGCCCGTCCTGGTGCTGGGCCGCCTCCTCACCGGCCTGGCGCACACGCTGATCATGGTCGGCAGCCTCACCGCGGTGCTCCAGGGTCCCCAGGGCCGTCGGGCGTCGATGCGACTGAACACCCTCGAGTTCTCCGGCATGCTGGGGGTGCTCGGCGGTCTCGTCCTGGTAGGCCTGCTGCCCGAGCGCTGGTCCTGGAACACCACCCTCCTCGTGGCCTCCGCGCCGGTGCTGGTGGCGCTGGGGGCAACGCTCGCGCTGACCCGCTACGTTCCGTCGCGGCTCGGCTCGCCGCGGCCCGCCGCGGCGGCCGCCATCGCGGCACCGGCCCACCGCGGGACGCTTCCGCCGATCGTGCGCCTGATGTTCACGCTCGGGGTGGTGATGGCGCTGGCCTGGTCCGCGGTGAGCCAGTTCGTGATCCCCCTCCGCGGCACGCGCGAGTTCGGGCTCGATCGCGCCGGCATCTCGGGCCTGCTGTCACTGGCCCAGGTCGTGGACCTCGTGGTGCTGCTCCCGGTGGGCTGGCTCGCCGATCGTGTCGGACGGCCGCCGGTGCTGATCGGGATGGCGACCATCCTCGGGGTCGGGCTCCTCGCGGTGGGGCTGGGCTCGCTGCCCCTGCTGGCGCTCGGCTGCGCGCTCTTCGGCCTCGGGATGGCGGGCTGGATGCTTCCCCTCGGGGTGATCCGCGAGCACACCGACCTCGCGCGGCTCGGCTGGCGGACGGGTGTCTATCGCGTCGGGGTGGACGGCGCGATCTTCCTGGGCCCGCTCATCTGCGGCGTGCTGGGCGAAGCCCACACGCCGCTGTTCATCGTGGCGGTCGGGGCGGCGTCATTCGCGATCGCGGTGAGGCTCTTGCGAGCTTAGACCACGCCCGCCCCCGACCACCCGGGGCCTAGCCCTTGAAGCTGACCTTCTTGTGGGTGCCGTCGCAGTAGGGCTTGTTTGCCGAGCTGCCGCAGCGGCAGAGGAAGATCGCATCCCCACCCTTGGGGGGCATGGCGTTGCCCTGGTTGTCCTGCATCTCGCATTCACCCTTCACCATCAAGGGGCCGTCCGTGATCACCTTCACAGTCACTGGCATCGACACTCTCCTTGGGGATGCGTGTTCACGACATCGTGATGACCCGACCGTCGCGGGCCGAGTATACTCCATCGACATGACCGACCGCCTCCTCCAGGCGATGGCGCACTCGGGCGCGCGTCGCTACGGCGCCGAGCGCGTCTCGGAGCTGGCTCACGCCCTGCAGTGCGCCGAGCTGGCCGAAGCCGCGGGCGCCGACGAGCAGCTGACGCTGGCCTGCCTGCTCCACGACGTGGGGCGCTTCGCGGTGGATCAAGCGCTGATCTTCGATCGGGTCGGCGGCGCGCGAGCGGGCACCCGTGGCCACCACGAGGTCGGCGCCGAGCTGCTCGCCCCGTTCGTGCCCGAGCGCGTCGCGTGGCTCGTGCGCATGCACGCCGACGCCAAGCGCTACCTGTGCACCACCGAGCCGGGCTATCACGCGACGCTGTCGCCCGCCTCGCAGCACACGCTCACCCTCCAGGGCGGCCTGATGACGCCGGAAGAGGTCGCGCGACATGCCGCGCATCCCTGGATTGCCGATGCCCTCCGGTTGCGTCGGTGGGACGACCAGGCCAAGGTGGTCGGCCGCGTGACGCGCCCGCTCGAGACCTGGGAGCGGCTCCTCCGGTCCTACTTCAAGTGAGCCACGATCCGCCCCTGCCGCCGCCGTTCGTCGAGCGGTTCGCGCTCCTGTCCGAGGTGAAGTTCAGTGGCCCCCGCTCCAGGTTTCACGGCTGCTTCGGCTGCGGGCCGCAGCACGAGATCGGTCTCCGGGTCCGCACGTTCAGCGCGGGCGAGGAGGTGCTCGCGCCGATCGTGGTGCCGCGGCGCTTCGAGGGGCCGCCCGGCGCGACCCACGGCGGCATCGTGGCCGCCTATCTGGACGAGGTGCTGGCGGGCGCCGCGGTCAACCACACGGGACGGCTCTACGTGACCGGCGAGCTGAGCGTGCGGTACGTGAAGGGCATGCCGATCGAGCGTCCGCTGCTGGGCCGGGGCCGGGCGGTGCGTGATTCCGGCAAGTACCTCGACCTGGAAGGCGTCATCGAGGACTGGGAGACGCACGAGGTGGTGGCGAAGGCCACCGGCCGGTTCTTCCCGATGCGAGGCGCCTGACTACCTAGTCGCCGCGCTTGAACTTCTGGAACGACCGCAGCACCCGGGGCGGGTTGAGGAACTGCCCGTAGCCGGTGTAGGAGACCTCTCCCACGTAGACGTCGCCGCGCGAGTCCACCACCAGCCCGTGCGGGGCGAAGAACTCCCCCGGCTTCTCGCTCGGGAACTGACCCCCGAAGCGAGCCACCCGCTGGCCTTTGGCATCGAGCACGCTCACGCGCGGCCCCAGGTTTGGCGTCTTCTCGGTGACCGGCATTCCCGAGCCCAGCTCGCCCACGAAGAAGAGCCCGGCCGCTCGGTCCACGAAGAGACCGCAGGGACGGTGGAGGTTGTTCCACTGGCCCTGGTAGCCGCCCTTGCCGTCGAAGATCTGCACGCGGTGGTTCTCGCGATCGGCCACGTAGACGGTGCCGTCCCGGTCGGTGACCAGATTGTGGGGGAGGTTGAACTGGCCGGGATCCGTGCCCGGCTCGCCCCACGACATGACGTACGTCCCGTCGGGCGCGTACTTGTGCACGCGCGAGTTGCCGTAGCCGTCGGAGACGAAGAGGTAGCCGCTCTTCGGGCAGATCGCCACGTGGGTGGGACGGTTGAACGGCTTGCCGCCCTGCAGCTCGGCCGGCTTGTCGGGATCGCCGATGGTCAGTAGCGGCTTGCCCTCCGGCGTGAACTTGCGCACGGTGTGATGGAGATCGTCGGTGAGCCACACCATGTCGTCGGCGTCGATGGTGATGCCGTGGGCGCGCCGGATGACACCCTCGCCCCACGAGCGCAGGAAGTTGCCGTCCCGGTCGAAGACGATGACGGGGTGCTCCCCGCGCGTGAAGACGAAGGCGCGATCCTGCCGATCCACCGCGACGCCGGCCACCTCTCGATACGTCCACCCGTCGGGTAGCCTGCCCCAGCCCTCGATGACCGAGAACTTCATTTCGACTCCTCGATGGCCCGGGCCATGCGCTCGAAGCGCCGCTTGAGCGGGGTCAGACCTTCCTCGTGGGTGATCACGTAGAGCCGGTTGGCGTAGATCGCGCGCAGCACCCGCTCTGCGACGTGCTCGGGGGAGAGGTAGCGCCCGATCAGCTCGACCGCCTGCCCCTCGCGCGCCGTCTCCTCGTTGCGGAGCGCGGCCGGCCGGTTGCGGTCGCTCTGGCGGATGGCGGTGTTCACGCCCATCGGGCAGAGGACCGAGACGCCGATGTCGTAGCCGCGCAGATCCTTCTGCAGCGTCTCGGAGAGGCCGACCACCGCGTACTTGGTGGTGTTGTAGACGCCGAGGCCCTGCGAGGCGATGAGCCCGGCCATGGACGCGGTGTTGACGACGTGACCGGGCTGCTTCTGGGCCACCATGCGCGGGACGAAGGCCTCGACTCCGTGGATGACACCCCAGAGGTTGACGCCCATCGCCCACTCCCAGTCCTTGTGGCTGACGGACTCGAGGCCGCCCCAGAGCGCAACGCCCGCGTTGTTGCAGACGACGTGGACCCCACCGAATTCCCCGAACGCCCGGTCGGCGAGGGCCTTAACGTCGGTCAGGCGACTCACGTCGGTGCGCACCGCCAGCCCGCGGCGGCCCGCCTTGCCCACCCCCGCCACCGTCTCGGCCATGCCGGCTTCGTCGAGATCGGCCACCACCACGTTCGCGCCCTCGCGGGCAAACAGTAAGGAGAGGGCGCGCCCGATTCCGCTGGCGCCACCCGTGACCACCGCGGTGCGGTCCTTCAGGCTGGTGAGAGGCACGGCGCCGAGTGTCGCGCCCGCCGTGGAGAGAGTCAAGTGTGTCCGCGACGACCCGGTGGTATCCTTCTTGGCGCGATGGATTACCGTTTACCGACCACCGTCGTGCCTTCTCGGTACGATCTCCGGCTCGAGCCCGACCTCGAGGCGGCCACGTTCGCGGGCGAGGAGACGGTCGCGATCACGGTGACGGGGCCGGTGACCGAGATCGTGCTCAACGCGGCGGAGCTGGCGATCGAGGCCGCGAGCGTGCAGCTGGCCGACGGGACGGTGGTGCAGGGGAGCGCGGCGCTCGAGGAGGAGGCGGAGCGGGCGCGGTTGCTGTTCCCGTCCCCGATCCCGGCGGGCGAGCATCGCCTCGCGATCGCCTTCACCGGCGTCCTGAACGACCGGCTCCACGGCTTCTACCGGAGCACGTACAAGGACCCGGCGGGCGCTTCCCACACGATCGCGGCGACCCAGTTCGAGGCCACCGACGCGCGGCGCTGCTTCCCGTGCTGGGACGAGCCGGCGCTGAAGGCGGTCTTCGCGGCCACCCTGGTGATTCCCGAACGCCTGGTCGCGGTGTCGAACACGCGGGTGATCCGGGAGACGCCGGCGGGACCGGGCAAGAAGGCGGTCGCGTTCGCCGACACCATCAAGATGTCCACCTATCTGGTGGCCTTCGTGGTCGGCGAGCTGGAGGCCAGCGAGCCGGTCATGGTGGGGCCGACGCCGCTGCGCGTCTGGTGCGTGCCGGGCAAGGTGCACCTCACGCGGTTCGCGCTCGACATCGGGGCGTTCACGCTCGAGTGGTTCGAGCGCTACTACGGCCTGCCGTACCCGGGCGACAAGCTCGACATGCTCGCCATTCCCGACTTCGCGGCGGGCGCCATGGAGAACCTGGGCGCGATCACCTACCGCGAGACCGCCCTCCTGGTCGACGAGGCGGCGGCCTCCCACGCCGAGCGCGAGCGGGTGGCCGACGTGGTGGCTCACGAGATCGCCCACATGTGGTTCGGCGATCTGGTGACGATGCTCTGGTGGAACGGCATCTGGCTCAACGAGGCGTTCGCGACCTTCATGGAGCTGCTCGCCGTCGACGCCTGGAAGCCCGAGTGGAAGCGGTGGACCACCTTCGGTGTGTCGCGGGCCGCCGCGATGGGCGTGGACGGTCTCGACAACACTCGTCCCATCGAGTTCGAGGTGCGGCACCCCCGCGACTGCGAGGCCATGTTCGACCTCCTGACCTACGAGAAGGGCGCCTCGGTGCTGCGCATGCTCGAGCAGCACCTGAGCGGCGATGTGTTCCGTGACGGGGTGCGCCTCTATCTGGAGCGCCATCGCTTTGGCAACGCGGAGACGACGGACCTGTGGAAGGCCCTCGGTGACGCGGCTCGCCTGCCGATTCCCGAGGTGATGAACGGCTGGATCTTCCGCCCGGGCTACCCGCTCGTGATCGCGACCCCGGAAGGCGGGGGGATCAAGCTCACCCAGCGCCGCTTCACGTACCTGCCCACGGACGGCGCCGACGGCGAGCGGTGGCAGATTCCGGTGCGGGTGCGCGCGTCGGTGAAGCGGGGGTTCGTGGACAAGCCGGTGCTGCTCGGCAACGAGGATCTCGGGGTCGCGATGCCCGCGCCGCCCGATTGGGTGGTCGTCAACGCGGGTGGGCACGGCTTCTACCGCGTGCAGTACGCGCCGCCGCTGCTCAGGAAGATGGCGGGCGCGCTCAAGAAGCTCGCGCCGATCGAGCGGTTCAACCTGGTCAGCGACTGCTTCGCCCTGACCCAGGCCGGCGCGATGCCCGCGCCCGACTATCTCGATCTCACCGCGCGCTTCCTCGACGAGACCGACCGTAACGTGTGGACGGCGCTCATCGGCTCCTGGGGCTACGTCAACCGGACGATCCGGGACGAGCAGCGCGCGGACCTCGAAGCGCTGGTGCGCCACCGGGTCGGCCCGGCGGTGGAGCGGCTCGGCTGGGAGGCGCAGCCCGGTGAGGACGAGCTGGAGCGGCAGCTGCGTGGCGACCTCCTCCGAACCCTGGGCACGCTCGGCGGCGACCCGGAGGCGCAGGAGCGCGCCCGGTCGCTCTACGCGCGCTATCGCGAGGACGAGACGGCGGTGGACCCCGACGTGCTCCCCGCGCTGATCGCCACCGTGGCCGCGGCGGGTGGGGAGAGCGAGTACGAGGAATTCCTGCAGCGGTTCAAGTCCGCCCGCACCCCGCAAGAGGAGCAGCGGTATCTGTACGCGCTCGCCGCCTTCCGCCAGCCGGACCTGATCCGGCGAACGCTCGAAAAGACGACCAACGGCGAGGTGCGGAGCCAGGACGCCCCGTTCCTGATACGGGCGCTGCTCGTGTCCGTCTACAGCCGGGGTCCCGCCTGGGAGTACGTCAAGGCCAGCTGGGAGACCATGGCGCGGCAGTACCCGGGCAGCGCGTACCGGCGCATGTACGAGGGGGTGACCGCGCTGGTCGGCCGGGAGTGGGAGCAGGACGTGCGCGACTTCTTCGCGACCCGGAAGATCGTCCTCGGCGGCAAGACGCTCGAGCAGTACCTCGAGCAGTTGCAGATCGCGGTCCGCTTCCAGGAGCGGGAATCGGCGGCGCTCGCCGCCTATCTCGCCAAGCCCCCCAAGACGCCTCGCCGGTAGGGCCCTCGGCCCGCGGCCGGGCCAGGCGGTGGCTACTGGAAGAGGTTTGTGAAGAACTCCCGCACGGTCGTGCCGAAGGCCACCGCGCCTTCCTTGGTGCGCTGCCACGTCGTCTTCGCGGCGGGTTCCGCGGCCCGGCCCGCGTCCTCGAACTTCCGGCCGGTGTACTTGGCGCCCTCGACCACGGTGTTGCCGATCCCCTTGGCGGTCTCGCCGACGCCCTCGATGACCTTGCCGTGGCCGATCTGACCGGCCCCTCGCTCCACCTGCCTGGTGGCCGCGTCCACCTGGGTGCTGTCGGCCGCCATCGCGGGGCCGTTCCCGAGCTCGACCGCCGCGATTGCCAGCGTGACCAGCATCGCGCACGCTCTCCGCATCTTCCGGATCTCCCTCCGTTGGCCTCGGTTGGCTTGAACCCGAATTCATGGTAACACCGAGCCCTGGCGAGACCGTCATGAGGCGACGATGCTCCACGACTCCTGCGAGGAGACGCCCCGGCCATGAAATACGGCGTGTTCCAGTTCTCCACCGACTATACGATCCGGATCGACGACCTGGCCCGGGAGGTCGAGGGCCGCGGCTTCGAGTCGCTCTTCGTTCCCGAGCACACGCACATCCCGGCGAGCCGAAAGAGCCCGTGGCCGGGTGGGGCCGACCTGCCACGCGAGTACTGGCACACCGTCGATCCCTTCGTGGGGCTGGCCGTGGCCGCTGCGGTGACCACGAAGCTCAAGCTCGGCACGGGGATCTGCCTGGTGATCGAGAGGGATCCGATCGTCCTGGCCAAGGAGGTCGCGAGCCTGGACTATCTCTCGCGCGGCCGGGTGCTGTTCGGCATTGGCGGCGGATGGAACGCCGAGGAGATGGCCCACCACGGGACGGACTTCGACAGCCGCTGGAAGGTCCTACGCGAGCGGATCGCCGCGATGCAGGCGATCTGGACCAAGGATGAGGCGGAGTACCACGGCAAGTTCGTCAACTTCGACAAGCTCTGGTCGTTTCCCAAGCCGGTCCAGAAGCCTCACCCGCCCATTCTGATGGGCGGCGCCGGTCCCCACGCGCGCCAGCGCGCGGTCGACTTCGGCGGGCACTGGCTCCCGATCGGCGGGCGCGCCTACAGCGAGCCCATCGGCGAGACCATCGCGGACCTGAAGGCGCGCGCCGAGAAGGCGGGCCAGGATCCGGGCGCGGTCACCGTGTCCATCTTCGGGGCCCCCACCGACGAGGCGCGCCTCGCCGGCCTGCGCGACGCCGGCGTCACCCGCGCGATCTTCGGCCTGCCCCCGGCCGGTCGCGACCAGGTCCTTCCCCTCCTCGACAAGTACGCGGCCCTGTCCTCCCGCATCGGCTAGCCCCCCAAGCCGCTCCGCGCGAGCCGCTGACGCAGGTCAGCCGACTGGGGGAGTGCGGGGGCCATGTCGAGGCCCCCGCAGCTGAAGAGGGGCCACCGCTGTCCGCGCGCTGCGGGCTGTCCGCCGACTGGGGGAGTGCGGGGGCCATTTCGGGGCCCCCGCCGCTGAAAAGGGGTCACGGCCATCCGCGCGCTGACCGCGTGACCGAGCTGAACACCGCCAGCGCCGAGAGCCCGGTCAACGCGAGGCCGAACGCCCAGAGGTAGATCACCAGGTAGGACCCGGTCCGATCGAACAGCATCCCCGATAGCCACGGCCCGGTCGCGGCCCCTAGGTTGTTGCCGATGCCGAGCAGGCCGAAGATTACTCCATAGTGCGCCGGCGGCGCGATGCGGCTCAGTAGCACGGTGACGATGCTTGCGCGCGAGCCAAGGGGCAGGAAGAGGAAGAGCACGTAGCCCGCCGCCAGCACCCAGAGGGGCCGCACCTCCATCCCGAGCAGGCACAGCATTCCCAGCAGCGAGCACGAGAACGAGAGGAAGCCCGCGGTCGGCCCGCCGAAGCGATCGGCCACCAGGCCCGCCAGCGCGCGGCCGAGCCCGGCCAGGACGCCGCCGATGGCCAGCAGCATGGAGGCCTCCGCGGCGGTGAAGCCTCGCGCCGCGAAGTAGAGGGAGTGCTGCGTGGTGGCGAGATACCCGAAGAGGGGCGGCGTCGTGAACATCACGAGCAGACTCCAGAAACCGAGCGAGCGGACGATGCTCGAGACGGTGACCGCCGGCCCGCCGACGCGCGCGGTGCCCCGATCCGACGAGGACAGCAGGCGCGTGGGATGCGTGCGCAGCGCCCACGGGATCACGGCCAGGATGATCGCGGCGTAGCACCAGAACGCCGCCCGCCAGCCCCAGTGGGTGATGACCCACTGGGCCGGCGGGGCCAAGGCGTAGGCCGCCATGGAGCCGCCGAAGGCGATGCCGGTGGCGAGCCCGCGGCGACGCACGTAGGCGTCGGCGATGAGGGCGGCGTGGGTCGTCATGCCGGTGAGGCCGAGCCCGATCCCACCAAGGATGCCCATCGCCGCGAGGAATAGAGGCAGGGTCGGGGCCAGGCTGCCGAGGGTCATCCCGACCGCCACGATGCCCAGCCCGAGGCTCACCAGGAGCCGGGGGTTCCAGCGGGCCACCAGATAGCCGGCCGCCGGGCTCAGCACGGCGCCCCCCAGCCAGAGCAGGGATACGGTGGAGGCGGTGGCGGCCCGCGAGCCGCCGAACTCGGTCAGCAGGGCGGGCAGGAAGACCGGAAAGGTATTGGTGGTTCCCGCGACCAGCAGCATGGTCGTGAAGGCGAGCCACAGCCGCTGGTTCGCGAGAGACTCCGGCGCTGAAGTCACCCGGAGACGGGCGGTGGCGGCGGAAGCCGGAAGACGGGGGCGGGGGTCGGGCCCGGGGGGCCCGGGGCGAGGCTCAGTCGTCCGTCTCGGCGCGCTTCATGGCCTTCCGGCGCTTCTTCCGCGCCTCGGCCTGCTTGCGCTTCCGCTTGACCGACGGCTTCTCGTAGTACGCGCGCTTCTTCATCTCCTTGAAGAGCCCATCCTTGAGCATGAGCTTCTTCATGGTCTTGAGCGCGGATTCCACCTGGTTATCGTGCACCTCGATGCGCATGGAGGCACGGTACTCGGAGGGCGGTCCGCTGTCAATGCCCGAACTGATGCCGTCTGTGGTAGGGTACGCCGCGAGCCCATGGCCGCCGACAACCGGGTGATGCTGACCGTGCTGCTCCACCACGACCAGGCCAAGACCCTGGACGAGATCATGGGCCACCTCAAGCGGACCGGCTTCTACCGGGACTTCCCGCCCGAGGGCAGCGAGCTGGTCTCGTGGGTCGTGGCCATGTCGTTCGGCTTCATCATTCACCTGCGGGTGGACGCCGACAAGGTCCGCAACCTCAACCGGTTCATGGAGCAGAAGGCTTGGGGCGCGTTCCGGTACCAGGTGTTCCCCTCTTACGATTTCGCGCCGATCGCGGCCCAGCTGAAGACGGAGCACGCGTAGCGGCGCCGCATGCCCGCTCCTGCCCGACTGCAGCTGGCCCTGGCCCCCACCCCGCTCCTCAAGCTCGATCGCCTCTCACACCGGCTCGGCGTGGAGCTCTACATCAAGCGCGACGACCTGACCGGTCTGCTCGAGTCGGGCAACAAGGTGCGCAAGCTCGAGTTCCTGGTGGGCGACGCCCTCCAGCAGGGCGCCGACACGCTGATCACCTGCGGTGCGCTCCAGTCCAACGGCTGCCGGGCCGTCGCGGCGGTGGCCGCGCGCCTCGGCATGCGCGCCCTGCTCGTGGTGAAGGGCGATCGACCGCCGGCCTACGACGGCAACCTGCTCCTCGACCGGCTGCTCGGGGCGCAGGTGCGCTACTGCACCGAGGCGGAGTTCCTGCGGGTCGACGAGGTGATGGCCGCGCTCGCGGCGGCCGTGCGCGAGGGGGGCGGCCAGCCCTACGTCATTCCGGAGAGCGGAGGCAACGAGATCGGGGCCCTCGGCTATCTCGAGTGCGCGGTGGAGCTGGCCGAGCAGAGCCACCACGGGGCGCCGCGCTTCGACGCGGTGGTGATGAGCGCGTTCACGGGCACCAGCCAGGCGGGCCTGCTGATGGGCAAGCAGCTCGCGGGGCTGCCCGGCGAGATCGTGGGCGTGCCGGTCGCGTCACCGGCCGACCGCGTGCGCGACCACGTCGCGCGCACGATGAGCGCCGCCATCGCGCGCTACGGCTTCTCGATCGAGGTGCCGAAGGTAGTGCATCTGCTCGACGGCTACCAGGGGGCGGGCCACTCGGAAGTCACCGACGCCGAGCTCGATCTCGTCGTGGGGGTCGCGCGGGCAGAGGGGATGCTGCTCGACCCGGTCTACACCGCGAAGGGATTTCGCGCGCTGGTGGAGACGCTCTCGCGCGATCCGAAAGCGCTCGGGCAGCGCGTCTGCTTCATCCACACGGGAGGGCTCTACAGCCTGTTTCCGTTCCGGGAGCGACTGACGACCCTGATCGACGGGGCGGCCGAACAGTAAGGGCTGCTAGATGGTGTAGGTCTTTCCCTGCTCGAGGATGTGGATACGGGTCGGGTCGATGTTGGCCAGCTCTTCCGCGGTCTCCTGATAGAGCTGCGGTTTGATGTGATACACCCAGATCGGAATGTCCGGCGGCATCTTGTCGATCTCCTGCCGAAGCATCTCGGGGGTGAGGTGGCCCGAGGCCTTGGCCAGCGGCGCGAGCCGGTTCGGGAACGCGGTCTCCACGATCAGCGCCTTGAGCCCGCGCATCTCGCGGGCGATCTGCCAGATCCGCTTGGTGGGCCCTGTGTCGCCGCTGAAGACGAAGCCGGTCTCGCCGTCATGGATCACGAACCCGGTCGTGGCGACGGTGTGCTCCACGAGCACCGGCGTCACCCAGAGCTGCCCGACTCGCGACTCCGCCTCCTCCGGCAGGGTCCGGAAGCCGAGGACGGACTGGCCCGCCGAGGGGATATTGGTGAAGTCTGGCCACAGCACGTCGTTGAAGGCGTGGGTTCTCAGTGACTCGACTACGGGAGCAATGCTGCAGGCCGTGACCCGCCGGTCTGCCGCCACCATCGCGAGCGTGTCGGTCAGGAATGCCAGGCCGGCGGTATGGTCGAGGTGGGCGTGGGTAAGGAGCGCGTGTTGAATCTGAATCTGCTCCGGCACCGATAGGGCGCCTCCGACCGTTCCGGCGTCGACCAGGACCCGGTCGTCGACAAGGAACGCCGAGGGCCGCTGTCCCGGTCCCTCGCTCCCGAACGTTCCCAGGACCCTAATCTTCACCGGAGCCCTTCATGAGGCCGAAGTTCCCCCTGTTTGGGCGATTGGCGATCTGCGGATCCTAGTCTAGCAGCGAGCCGGGGGTCAAGCCGAGGGAATTGGAGGACCCGAAGCGCGCAACTGTCCATCCCGGTGGCGAGATTCGGCCCAACCCTCAACCTCAGTCGCAGGTTGCGGAGGTCTGAAACCGCGCCGAGAAGTCCTGGAGCTCCCGGCAGGGATCGACGTGCCCGCTGGCCACCGTCGCCTCGCCCCGCTGAATCGCGAGCACGACGCTCTTGAGGTAGGCGTACTGCAACCGGACGGCGTCCGCGTAGCTCTGGCCCCACCCCGTCATGAGGATCTCGACACTGGCCACGTATGCCTCGACCTCGCACTCATGCTGCCGGTCCCGACAACGAGCCTCCGTGTGGCCGAGGACGAAGTGGGCGAGCTCGTGGCTGAGGACGGCCTGGGCGATGTAGTCGTCGGCCAGGACCGGGCGGTTGACGACGATGGTGCCGGGACGCCCCACGTCCCCCAGGCCGGCCCGTGACTGGTAGTAAGCCGTGGGGTGCCCTGCGTTGACGAGGACCGGGTCGGACCCCACCCGCACGCCCGGGGGCCGCCCCTCGATCTCGCGGGACTTGAGCACCCGCTGCGCGGCCTTCTCGTACTCGTCGATGCGGGCCTGCTCCGCGTCGGAATAGGGTGGCGACATCTGGGCGGCGCAGCCCGCCAGCGCCAGCGGTGTCGTCAGGCCCACGACCAACAGTCCGGTCCGTGTCCACTTCATCCAGTCAAGCATTGCACGCCGGCGTCATTTAATTGCCCGGTCGCGTGGACCGACGACGTGGCGCCTCGTACGGTGGGTGTGGCATACTTCCGACGTGATCTTTCAGCAGATTCTGAACGAGGAGGCCGGCTGCCTCTCCTACCTGATCGGCTGCTCGCAGGCCGGCCAGGCGGTGATCGTGGATCCGGCCCGGGATCGGGTCGACGACTACGTGGCCCTGGCCCGGAAGAAGGGGCTCGCGATCACCGACATCGTCGAGACCCACGTGCACGCCGACCACATCTCGGGCAACCAGGCTCTTGCGGCCAAAACCGGCGCGCGCATCCACATCCACCCGGCAGCCAACGCGGCTTTCGCCCACGATCCGGTGGAGCACGGCCGCGAGCTGCGCATCGGCAACGTGGCTCTGCAGGTCATCCACACGCCCGGACACACGCCCGACAGCATCGCACTGCTCGTGACTGACCTGAGCCGCGGGACCGAGCCCTGGTTCGTGCTCACCGGCGACACCCTGTTCGTGGGCGACGTCGGACGGCCCGACTTCGGGGGGGAACAGGCGGCCGCCCACCTCTATAAGAGCCTCACCGAGCGTCTGCTGCGCCTGCCCGACAGCGTGGAGGTATACCCCGCGCACGGCGCCGGTTCCAGCTGCGGTCGCGCCATGTCCAGCAAGACCGCCACCACGATCGGGTTCGAGCGCCGCTTCAACACGGCGCTGCAGGCGAGAGGCGTCGACGACTTCGTGACTCGGCTGATGACCGGCCTGCCGCCGAAGCCCCCGAACTTCGACCGGATCATCGCCCGCAACCGCGCCCAGGCGCTGCCGCCGACCGGCGCGCCCCGCCCTCTCTCGGCCGCGCAGACTCGTGAGGCGGTGGACAAGGGCGCGTGGGTGCTGGACGTGCGCAGCCCCGAGGAGTTTGGCGACGCCCACATTCCCGGCGCCATCCACGTGTGGATCGAGAGCCCGCAGTTCGCCAATCGCGTCGGGCTCTTCGTGCCCGCCGACGCGCCGGTGGTGCTGGTGGTGTCGAGCCCCACCGACCTGGACCGCGCGGTGCACGGACTCGGCCGCATCGGCCTCGATGCGATCGCCGGGCAGCTGCAGTGGGGGATGACGGAGTGGAAGAGCCAGGGCTTCCCGGTCGAGCGCGTGCCCCAGATCACGGTGCACGACCTCGCGACCATGAAGGACGAGCGGCCCGACCTCGTGGTCATCGACGTCCGGGAGCCGTTCGAGTGGGACGAGGGACACATCGACGGGGCGCTGCACCTGCCCATGTCCGAGGCGCTGGCCCGGAAGGATCTGGTTCCCGATGGGCGGCCCAAGGCGGTGCTGTGCGCGGGCGGGCTGCGATCGAGCACGGTGATCAGCGCGCTGAGCCGCGCCGGGCTCACCAACTTCCACAACGTCATCGGCGGCATGACCGCCTGGCAGAAGAGCGGCTACAGCACGGTGAAGCGTTGACCGACGACCGCTTCGACTATCCGAAGATGGCGCGAGCCCTGATCCTCGGTGACAAGGATACGGTGGCCAAGAAGACCCAGGAGGGCCTCGACCTCGCGATGGACCCGAAGGACCTGATCTTTCGCGGCCTCATCCCGGGCATGGACGTGGTCGGCGAGAAGTTCCGCCGCAACGAGTACTACGTGCCCCAGGTGCTGCTGTCGGCGCGGGCCATGTACGCGGGCCTCGATCTGCTGAAGCCGCTCATCACGCGGGCGGGCGGAGAGGGGCAGAACCTGGGCGTGGTGGTCATCGGGACCGCGCAGGGCGATCTGCACGACATCGGCAAGAATCTGGTGGCGATGATGCTCGAGGGCGCCGGCTTCAAGGTCGTCAACCTCGGCCGCGACGTGGCGCCCGAGAAGTTCGTGGCCGCGGTGGAGGAGCACGAGGCGCAGATCGTCGGCATCTCCGCCCTCATGACCACCACGATGCCGGCCATGAAGCGCACCATCGATGCGCTCCAGAAGGCGGGGCTCCGCGAGCGGGTGAAGGTGATGATCGGTGGGGCGCCGGTGAACCAGGCCTACGCCGACGAGATCGGGGCGGACGGCTACGCGAGGGATTCCACCCTGGCCGTGGTCCGCGCCAAGGAGCTGCTCGGCGTCCCGGTGAATGCCTGATGGCGACGCGCGCCCGCGGCTGGGAGATCGTGGAGCGTGTCCGGGCCGGCGAGCGCCTGGTCTTCGACGGGGGCTACGGCACCGCCCTCTTCGACGCGGGCCTCGAGAACGGCCACTGCCCCGAGCTGTGGAACGACACGCATCCCGACGTGGTGCGCGGCATCCACCGCGGCTACTTCGAGGCGGGCTCGGACTTCGTCGAGACCAACACCTTCGGGGGCACTGCGCTCAAGCTCCACGAGTACGACGAGCGCTACGGCCACGACATGGGCGCGCGGACCCGCGAGCTGAACGAGAAGGGCGCGCGGCTCGCCCGGGCCGCCTGTCCGGCCGGCGGGTACGTGGCCGGCTCCATCGGGCCGACGAGCTACCTCCCGGTGGACTACGGGGTTGGCAAGAACGTAGCCACCGACGAGGAGTACTTCGAGACCTTCAAGGAGCAGGCCGAGGCTCTCGCCGCTGGCGGAGTGGATTGCTTCGCGGTCGAGACCATGATGTTCCCGCAGGAGGCGGCCGCCGCGATCAAGGCGTGCAAGGCGGTCGTGGACCTGCCGGTGACGGCCACCATGTTCTTCCAGTACGAGGAGCTGCACGATCGCGACCGGACGATGTGGGGCGACAGCCCGGCCGATGTGGCGCGCCAGCTGATCGAGGCGGGCGCCGATGTGGTGGGCATGAACTGCGGGCGGGGGCCGGACCGGGCCATCGTGATCATCCGCGAGATGCGCCAGGTCACCGACATGCCGCTCATCGCGTATCCGAACGCGGGCCTGCCGATCACCACCGGCGGCCGGACCACCTACGAGCTCGGGCCGGAGGCGATGGCCAAGGACTACCCGGCCCTGCTCGACGCCGGCTGCAACATCGTGGGCGCGTGCTGCGGCTCGGGCCCCGAGCACATCCGCCTCATCGCCGACGTGGTCCGTTCCCGTCGCGCACGGTGACGGCGGCCCTCTCGGTCCTCTCTCCCGAGCCCGTCGTTCTCGAGGGGCTGCCGCTGTCCATCGACCGCGACGAGGTCCTGCGCTTCCAGGGCTACCGGAAGGGCCTCGACCTCCCGACCACCGAGGTCCTCACGATCTTCGAGGACGCGCTGGCGCTCGGCGAGCGCCTCATGTCGCCTCGCTTCGTCTATCGGGCCGCCGCGGTCACCGCCCGCGCTCCCGACCTCATCGAGGCGGACCGCGAGTTCCTGCACATCCCGCAGATCGGCCGCCTCTGGGGTCCGGTGGAGGCGGTGGGGGCGGGCATCTGCACGGTGGGCGACGCCATCGAGACGCGCGCGCGCGACCTCTTCGAGGCGCGGGAGTTCCCGCTCGCGGTCATGCTCGACAGCGTGGGCTCGGCCGCGGTTGAGAGCCTGGCCGAGTACGCCAACGATCTGCTCTGCCAGGCCGCCCTGCCGGATGGGCTCAAGGTCACCAATCGAATCAGTCCCGGCTACGCGGGATGGGACACCGCCGAGCAGGCTCGGCTCTTCCGTCTCTGTCCGGGCCAGCCGATCGGGGTGACCCTCAACGAGGCCTGCTTCATGACCCCCGGCAAGAGCATCAGCTGGCTCGTGGGGGTGGGCCGGGAGGCGCGCGTCGACCACTACTTCACCCAGTGCCGCCGCTGCTGGATGCGTGACTGCGCCTATCGCCGGGCTCCGGCCGCCGCGACCGTCCGCGCGGGGTAAGGGCGGGTGGTGATAGGCTGAGAGCCTGATGGGCGATAACGTGGTCCTGGTCGGCTTCATGGGGGCGGGGAAGTCGTCGGTCGGGCGGCTGCTGGCCCGGCAGCTGGGCCGGTGCTTCGTCGAGACCGACGACATGATCACGGCCCGAGAGGGCCACTCGATCCCCGAGATCTTCGCGGAGCGGGGCGAGGCCTATTTCCGCGCGCTGGAGGAGGAGACGGTGAGGCTCCTCGCGCTCAAGTCGGGCGACGTGATCGCCACCGGGGGCGGGCTCTACTGCCGCGAAGGGCGGCCGGAGGCGCTGAAGGCGCTCGGCACCGTGGTGTGGCTCCGGGGCGATTTCGACACGCTCTACGAGCGCGCGCGGCGCGCAGGGGAGCGCCCCATGCTGGCGGGGCGCGGCCGCGAAGAGATCGAGGCGCTCTATCGCGCGCGCGAGCCGTACTACCGGCAGGCCGACCTCACGGTGGACACCACCGGCATCGGCCCCGACCAGGTCGCCACGCGCGTCCTCCTGGCTCTCCGCGAGCGACTCTCCCTCTCCTCCCTGGGGAGAGGACAGGACGAGGGGCCCGGATAGCCGCGATGCCGTCTCCCCTCCTCACCCGTCTCGGCGCGCGGCCGCTTCTCTGCGACGGCGCCATGGGCACCATGCTCTACGCTCGAGGGATCACGCTCGACGCCTGCTTCGATGTGCTCAACCTCACCGACCCCAAGATCGTGCAGGCGATCCATTCCGAGTACATCGCGGCAGGCTCCGACGTGATCGAGACGAACACGTTCGGCGCCAACCGCTTCAAGCTCGGCATCCACGGCCAGCAGTCGCGCGTGCGAGAGATCAATCTGCGGGGAGCCAAGCTGGCGCGCGACGTGCGCGAGAGCATGGGCCGCGACGTCCTCGTCCTGGGGTCGATCGGGCCGCTCGGCAAGTACCTGGCCCCGATCGGGACCATCGAGCCCGAGGAGGCGCGCGAGGCCTTCCGCGAGCAGGCCGAAGGCCTCCTCGAGGGTGGGGTGGATGCCTTCGTCATCGAGACCTTCTCCGACCTGACCGAGGTGCGGATGGCGGTCGAGGCGGTGCGCGCGATCAGCGATCTGCCGATCATCACCGAGTTGGCCTTCACCGACGACGGGGTCACGTTCACGGGTCGCACCGCCGCCGAGGTCGTGCGGGCGCTGCGCGAGATGCCCATCCAGGCGATCGGGGCCAACTGCTCGGTGGGCTCGAGCGTGCTCTACGACATCCTCGAGCAGATGCTGCCCGAGGCGGGCGGCCTCCACGTGGCCATCCAGCCCAACGCGGGCCTGCCAAGCCGGGTGGGCGAGCGGCTCATGTATCTGTCTTCGCCGGGATACATGGCCGACTACGCGGCGCGGATGATCGCCAGCGGCGCGCGGCTGGTCGGCGGCTGCTGCGGGACCACGCCCCAGCACATCCGGGCGATGCGCGAGGCCCTCGACCGCGTGGCGCCGCAGCGCCAACCCGCGCGCGTGAAGCCGGTGCGCCGGACGCGGGTGGAGGCCGACGAGCCGACTGGTCTCGCCACCGCCGCGGCCCCCACGCTGCTGCAGCGGAAGGTCGAGGCCGGCGAGTTCCTGGTCACGGTCGAGCTCGATCCGCCCCGCGGCCACAACATCGAGAAGCTGGTGCAGGGGGCCAAGCTCCTCAAGGAGCGCGGCGTCGAGATCGTCGACATCAACGACGGCTCGCTCGGACGCGTCCGGATGTCGGTGCTGCCCACCGCCATGCTCGTGCGCGAGGCGACCGGGCTCGACATCAACATGCACTTCACGTGTCGCGACCGGAACCTCATGGGGATCCAGGCCGATCTCCTCGGGGCCCACGCGGTCGACATCCGCAACATCCTGGCCATGACCGGCGACCCCCCGCGCGCCGGCGACTACGTCAACGCGACCGCGGTGTTCGACGTGGACGCCATCGGGCTCATCCGCATCCTCGCCGGCATGAACCGCGGCCTCGACGCCACCGGGACCTCGATTGGGGAGCCCACGGCCTTCTGCGTGGGAGTGGCCCTCGACCCGGGCACGGCCGAGCCCGGGCGCGAGATGGAGCGATTCCTCGCCAAGGTCGAGGCGGGCGCCCGCTGGGTGCAGACCCAGCCCATCTACGATCTCGAGGTGCTCGAGCGATTCTTTGCGCGCAGCCCCTCGCCGATCCCGCTGCTGGTCGGCCTCATGCCGCTGCACTCCTCGCGCCACGCCGAGTTCCTGCACAACGAGGTGCCCGGGATCACGGTGCCCGACGGGGTGCGCGCCCACATGAAGGAGGCGGGCGAGCGCGGTCTGCGCGTCGGGATCGAGACGGCGCAGGCTCTGCTCCGCGACGTGCACGCCCGCTACGCGGGCGCCTATCTCATGCCGTCTTTCGGGCGCTTCGAGGTAGTCGCCGAGGTGCTGGACGCGCTGCGCTGACCATGGCGGCCATGTACGAGCTGGGAGCCGCCGAGGCGGCCCGGCGCATCCGGGCCGGGACGCTTTCGCCGTCCAATCTGCTCGCCGCCTGTCTCAAGCGCATCGACGCAGTCGAGCCGGCGGTGGGCGCCTGGGTGCGGCTCGACCGTGACGCGGCGGCGCGGGTGGCCGTCCAGCGGGACATCGAGGCGCGTGAGGGGCGGCTCATGGGCCCTCTCCACGGCGTGCCGATCGCGCTCAAGGACATCTTCGACGCGGCCGGGGTGCCCACCACGTCGGGGGCTCCCGCCTGGGCCACCCGGACCCCCGTCACGGACGCGGTCTCGGTGGCGCGCCTGCGCGGGGCGGGGGCAGTGCCGATGGGCAAGCTCGCCACGACCCCGTTCGCGTTTCTCGATCCCAGCGCCACCCGCAACCCGTGGAACGTCGAGCACACGCCCGGGGGCTCGTCGAGCGGGCCCGCCGCCGCGGTCGGCGCGCGCATGCTGCCGCTCGCCCTCGGCTCGCAGACGGTGGGCTCGGTGCTGAGGCCGGCGGCCTACTGTGGCGTCGTCGGCTTCAAGCCCACCCACGGCCGGATCAGCGCGGCCGGGGTCCTGGCCCTGGCCGAGAGCCTGGACCACGTGGGTGTCTTCGCGCGGGTGGTGGAGGACTGCGCGCTGGCCCTCTCGCTCCTGGCGGGCCGCGAAGCGACCGATCGGCACGCGGGCGCGGCGCCGGTGGACGACTACCTCGCCGCGGTCGCCGAGCCGGCCGTCCCGCGCATCGGCGTTCTCGCCTCGCTGGTGGCGCGGGCGACGCCCGACATGGCGAAGCACCTGGACGCGGTCATGCGCGGCCTCGAGGGGGCCGGGGCCCGGCTCGCCGAGGTGACGCTGCCCGCCTCCTTTGCCGGGCTCTCGGAGGCGGGCACGACCGTGCTGCGCGCGGAGGCCGCCGCCGCCCACGCCGCGCTCTACGCTCGGCACGCCGCCGACTACCCGCCCAAGATCAAGGAGCTGATCGATCTGGGACACCGCGTATCGGCCACCCAGTATCTCGCCGCCCAGGCGGCGCGACGGGCCGCCCGCGACGACCTGAACCCGCTCGCCACGCGCTACGATGCGCTCCTCGCGCCCACCATCGGCGCGCCAGCGCCCCGCGGGCTCACCGCGACCGGCGATCCGTCGTTCTGCGCACCCTTCACCTTCGCGGGCATGCCCGCCATCGCGCTCCCGACGGGAGTGGACGGGTTCGGCCTGCCGCTGTCCCTGCAGCTCATCGGCCCGGCGTGGGGCGAGGCGAGGCTGCTCGCGGCCGCTGCCTGGTGCGAGCGCGCGATCGGCTTCGACGCCGCGCCGCCCCTCTGAGCCGCCATCGATGAAGATCGGGCGCCTCTTTCCCGACCTGCTGGCGACGCTGGGCCGCGCCGCCTCCTCCGAGGCGGGCTTCGCGCGGACCCTCAAGAAGCTGGTGATGCTCTCCGGCGCCCGAGCCGGCGCGCTGCGCTTCCGGCCCACGGACGCCACCCCGATGGACGTGATCGTGGGCGCCCGACGCGGCTCGCCGCTCGAGCGGTGGCTGCGGACCCGACTCGACCGCCCCGCCCGGGGAGTACGGCTGGAGAAGGCGCCGGACCTGCCGCCCGGGCTCAGTGGCCGCGACGCCACACTGCTCTCGGCGACGCTCGGCGATTCGGCCCATCCCGTGGGCGGGCTCGTGCTGCTGGGGCCGGGGGGTGCTCGCGGACTCAATCGCGAGACGATCCCCCCGAGCTTCCCGCGAGAGTTCGGCCACGCCCTCGAGCACGTGTGGCGCCTCCACCAGCGGACGATCCGTCTCGAGGTCATCAACCAGGTCACCGCGCTGACCGCCACCACGCTCTCGCTGGATCAGATCTACGAGAAGGTGGCCGAGGCGGTGGGCCGCCTCATCCGGTTCGACGCCCTCGGTGTGACCATGATCGACCGCGAGCGTGGCGAGTTCCGCGTGCTGGACGTCGCGACGCGCACCGCGCTGCCGGAGGTCTTCGACATCCGGATCCCGATCGCGGGCACGCTGGTGGACTGGGTGGCGAGCCAGCAGGCGCCCCGGCGGGTCGACGATGCCAGCACCGATGGCTCGATCTCGCAGGTCAGCCGAGAGCTGCTCTCGCGCCGCGGGTTCCGGTCCTTGGTCCTGGCGCCCCTTCTCTCGCAGGGCCAGGTCATCGGAACGCTCTACGTGACCCATCGGGAGCCGCGCGCCTTCACCGACGTCGACGTCGAGGTGTTGATGGACGTCGCACGCCCTCTCGCGTCCGCCGTCGAGCACACGCGTCTGCACGCCGAGACGGTGCGCCGCGCCGAGGAGCTGGCCGCCCTGAATCGGACGAGCCAGCTCATCACAGCGCGGCTCGACCTGCCGTCGGTGCTCGAGACGATCAGCCGGTCCGTCACCGCGCTCATGGGCAGCACCGGCTGCGGCATCGGGCTCATGAGCGCCGACCGCAGCCTGATCCAGCACGCGGCCGCGCATGGGTTTCGCACCCCGGAGTGGCGGCATCTCTCGGTCCGGGTCGGGGAGGGCGTCATCGGTCTCGCGGCCTCCTCGGGGCGGGCGGTGCGCTCGGACGATCTCCTGCAAGACCCACGATCGGCCCGCCCCGACGTCGACGAGAAGGAGGGGATCCGCGCCCTGCTGAGCGTGCCGCTCCGGGTGGGCGGCCAGATCATCGGCGTCATCTCCGCCTTCTCGACCGACCCGGGTGCTTTCGGTGATCGGCACCAGACGCTGCTGGAGAGCTTCGCGGACCAGGCGGGCATCGCGATCCAGAACGCGCGGCTCTTCGAGGAGACTCAGCGCCGGGCGCGGGAGACCCAGGCGCTGCTGCGCGCCGGACACGCGGTGAACCAGAGCCTCGACGTGGGTGAGACGGTGCGACTCATCCTCAATCAGGCCCGCGAGGTGCTCGAGGTGCAATCGTGCGGTTTGTTCACGCTCGACGCCGCCACCGGAGAGCTGGCCGCGACGGCGAGCCTCGACCTGCCCCCCGAGGATCTGGCCGCGATCCGGCTCCGGGTGGGCGAGGGCATCACCGGCGTGGCGGTCAAGGAGCGGCGGCCGGTGCAGACCACCGATCTCTACCGCGACCCGCGGGTGCTCTATCCCCAGTCCGGGCTCCGCTCGATGCTCGCGGCGCCCCTGATCGTGGGCGATCAAGCCATCGGCGCGCTGACCGTGCTCCGCACCGACGTCCATCACTTCACCGCCGAGGAGGAGTCGCTCGTGTCCGCGTTCGCCGACCAGGCGGCCATGGCCCTCGAGCACGCGCGCCTGTTCAGCTCGGTCCGCACCTACTCCGAGCGTCTGGAGGCGATGGTGGACGCGCGGACGCACGAGCTCGACGAGGAGAAGCGCTTCATCGAGGTGGTGCTCGAGACCCTGCCCCTGGGCCTCTTCGTGCTCGACGCCGAGCTGCGCGTGATCAGCCTCAATCGCGAGGGGGCGGCGCTCGTCCCGGTGGAGATCTCTGCGCGGCCGGCCTTCGCGGAGCTCATGCCTCCCGCCAAGGTGGAGGCGGTCCGCGGATTCCTCGAATCGGCGGTGGCCGCGCGCGAGGTGCGTCACATGGAGCAGGAGCTGCCGGCGGGTGGCGAGACCCTTACGGTGCGCCTTACCGCGACGCCGCTGCGGGCCCCGCGCACCACGCATCTACTGGTGCTGGTCGAGGACATCACGCTGCCGAAGCGCCTCGAGCGGCAGATGCTGCTGACCGAGCGCCTCACCACCGCGGGCCGGCTCGCGGCGGGGGTGGCCCACGAGCTGAACAACCCGCTCGCCACCATCGCGGGCTGCGCGGAGGCGCTGAAGGAGCGCGCGGGTGATCCGAGCCTGCACGGCCTGGACGCCTTCAAGGACTTCCCCAGCTATCTCTCGCTGATCGAGGAGGAGGCGTTCCGCTGCAAGGAGATCACCGGGAGCCTGCTCCACTTCGTGCGGGATCCGGGTAGCCGTCGGGTGCCGACCGACCTGAACGTTCTCGTCGACAAGGTGCTGGAGCTGATCGGGCACCAGTCCCGGTACGCGCACACCCGCCTCCTGCGCCGCCTGGATCCCGAGATGCCCGACGTGGTGGTCAACGAGGGCCAGCTCCGCCAGGTCTTCCTCGGGCTCGCCAGCAACGCGCTCGACGCGATGGACGGGCGCGGGACCCTGACCGTCGCCACGCGCCGACGGAACGCTCGAGAAGTCGAGATCGCCTTCGCGGACGAGGGGCCGGGCATCCCGGATCACGTCCTGCCACGCGTCTTCGATCCCTTCTTCACGACCAAACCGCCGGGACAGGGTACCGGCCTCGGCCTCGCGATCGCGCAGGGGATCGTGGCCGACCACGACGGGCGCTTCGAGGTCGACACGCGCGTCGGCGCCGGTACCACCTTTCGCGTCATCTTGCCCGTGCACCCGGGCGAGGCGCATCGAGCGCGGCCGTGACCGCTCCCATCCGGGTGCTGGTGGCCGACGACGAGAAGAACCTGCGTGAGCTGCTGGTGCGGGAGCTCGGGCGGAAGGGGCACGCGGCCACTGGCGTCGCGGACGGGCGGGCCGCGCTCGAGCGGTTGCGGGAGGAGTCGCCCGACGTGCTGCTGCTCGACATGAAGATGCCGTTTGTGGAAGGCATCGACGTGCTGCGCGAGCTGCAGGACTTCCCGGAGGCCCCGCAGGTCATCGTCATGACCGGCTTCCAGGAGGTGACCACCGCGGTCGAGGCGATGAAGCTCGGCGCTTACGATTACCTGACGAAGCCCGCCCGCATCGAGGAGCTCGACATCCTGATCCACAAGGCGGCGGAGAAGGGCCGGCTGCTGCGCCAGAACGTGGTGATGCGCGGCCAGCTCGAGGAGCCGGGCTATCAGGGCATCATCACGGGCAGCCCGCGGATGGAGGAAGTGCTCCACCTCATCGACCGGGTGGCGCCGACCGACTCCTCGGTGCTGGTGCTGGGCGAGAGCGGCACCGGCAAGGAGCTGGTGGCGCGCGCCATCCACGACCGCTCGACCCGGGCCCAGCAGGCGTTCGTGCCGATCCACTGCGGGGCGCTCGCGCGGGAGGTGTTGGAGAGCGAGCTGTTCGGCCACGAGAAGGGGGCGTTCACCGGTGCGGTGGCGACCAAGGCCGGACTGATCGAGCTGGCGGACGGGGGCACTCTCTTCCTCGACGAGATCGGGGAGATGGAGCCCGAGAGCCAGGTGAAGCTGCTCCGCGTGCTGGAGTCGCACGCCTTCTTCCGGGTGGGCGGGACGCGCCGGCGGACGGTCGACATGCGATTGGTGGCCGCCACCAACAAGGATCTGGCCGAGGCCATCAAGAGCGGCGAGTTCCGTCAGGATCTCTTCTACCGCATCAACACGATCACGATCACCCTGCCGCCGCTGCGCGAGCGGCGCGAGGACATCCGCCGGCTCGTCGAGCACTTCCTCGAGCAGAACGCGAGCTACGGGCGGAAGCGGCTGTCCGACGCGGCGATCGAGTGCCTCGAGCGCTACGACTGGCCCGGCAACGTCCGGGAGCTGCAGCACGTGGTGCAGCGGGCAGTGATCCTCTCGCCGGCCGATCTGGTGCAGCCCACCGATTTTCCCGAGGAGATCCGCGGCGGCCGGCCGACCGCCGCGTCACCGGGTGGCAGCATGGAGGACATGGAGCGCCAGCACATCATCTCCACCCTGCGTACGGTCGGCGGGCATCGCGCGAAGGCGGCCACCGTCCTCCGCATCGATCCCAAGACGCTCTACCGCAAGATCCAGACATACGGGATCACGCCGGAGCACTACAAGTAGGCGGGGCGCTCAGGCGCGGGGGGTGTGGGCGGCGCCGGGCGGCTCGAAGTCCTCCGGCCGCGGCGGGCGGAACGTCAGGTCGAAGGCCAGCCAGCAGAGCTTCGAGAACGGGTAGAAGAAGATCGGCGCCAGGATCATGCCGGCGATGCCCCCGTAGTAGAGCGCGTCCCACGGCGGATTGGGCCAGGTCCAGAGCAGGACCAGGAGCAGTCCCAGCGCGAAGAGCCCTTCCGCGAAGGCCATGTTGAATACGATCGCGCCCAGGAAGTAGTCGGGCTCCCCGCGGTCGAACCGCAGCCGGCAGCGCGGACACGCCGGGCGGAGGCCGAACCAGCGTGCCGTCACCGGCCCGGTCCCGCAGTTCGGGCACCGGCGGCGCAGGGCGCGAGCGAACCGCGCGACCAGGTCGGGCATGGCCCAAGTAGTATAAAGACGCGTCACTGGCTGCCGTAGGTGGTAACCGCGATCGGGCAGAACGCCCGGTCGGGACCCTCCGGCGGCGTCGTGAACCTGCGGGCAACTTATTGTTATCTGATGAGTTCCAGATTTGTGAATCCAATGGCACGAGCGTTGAATCTCTAGCCCTGGTTCGAGGCGTACACACAAAGGGGGAGACATGATCCGCGTATTGACGATCGATGGGAACCGGAGCCGGGCGCAAGCCCTGGCCATGGAGTGTCTCGAGCACGGGGTGGCCGTGCGGATGGCGGAGACGCTGTGTGAGGGCGTGCGCTATCTGCTCGACGCGCCGGTGTCGCTGGTCCTGGCCGAGGCCGGGATGCTGCGGATGGCCGGTGCCGATCAGGCGCGGCTGTTCGATTCGGTGGCGCCGGGGGTGCCGGTCGTGCTCGCAGTCGACGCCGGCGCGCGGGTCGAGGATCTGGTGGACCTGGAGCTGCAGGGGTTTCACTCGGTGAGCCGGCCGTTCGCGCTGCGCGATCTGCTCGCGAAGGTGGAGGCCCCCGTGAAGCTGGCCCCCGCCCGCCGCGATGCTCGCGCGCGGGTCGAGACGGTGTGCGGATAGACGGGGCGCGGGCGATCATGGGCAAGAGCTGGATCTTCGGGCTGCTGACACTGACCATCGCGCTCGGTCTGATCGGGCTGCTCGCATTCACGAGCGAGTCCATCCACGGCGTGGTCGAGCCGAGGGGAGCGCTGGTCGATCCGGGCGCGGCGCACGCCGCTCCGCCGGTCGAGCCCCAGACCGGTCCGATGTATCACGGCAGCGGCCTCCTGGTCACGTACTAGCGCTTCCGGCTGCGTGGCGGACGCGGAGGTCCTAGTGTAGACTAAGGGCCGATGCGCCGCCGCCGGCGGCGCCCTCGCCTCCGATATTGGCTCTTCCGAGTATTGGGGCGCGTACGGAGCGGAAGAGTGACCGAAGGAGAATCACATGGCTGCGAAACTCTACGTGGGTGGTCTGTCCTATTCCACGACTAGCGAGACGCTGCGGGAGTATTTCGCCCAGTGCGGCACCGTCGAGTCGGCTTCCGTGATCACTGACAAGTTCTCGGGGCAGTCCCGGGGCTTCGGGTTTGTCGAGATGGCCACCGCCGAGGAGGCGCAGCGCGCCATCTCCGAACTGAACGGCAAGGATCTCGACGGCCGCAAGATCACCGTCAACGTCTCGAATCCCCGCACGCCGGGCTCCGGCGGTGGGCGTGGCCCCGGCGGGCCGCGTGGTGGCGGTCGTGGCCCGGGGGGCCCCCGCGGTGGTGGTGGAGATCGCGGCGCCTACGGCGTCCCGCCCTCGAAGAAGCCATTCCGCTGGTAGCCGTCTAGACACGCCCAAGACAACGTCAAGGGGCGCGGTGATCACCACCGCGCCCCTCTTCTTTTTCCGCGCTCGCGCGGCTCTCCGACTACAAGATGCGCTCGTAGCGGCCGTAGTCGTGGGCCGCGTCCATGAACCACTTCACGATGTCGGGGTTGGACCGCGGCGGGATCTCGCACGAGGTGGAGAGGATGAAGCCGGAATGCTTGGCCGCGGTGTCGATGCAACGGCGCACCTCGGCCTCGATCTGCAGCTGGGTCGCCTTCTCGAACATGGTGGCATCGACGTTGCCGATCGCCACCGCGCGGCCCCTGGCCACCTGCATGAAGCGCTCGAGCTGGTCCACGTGCAGGGTCGGGTCGGACTGCTGGTCCAGATCGAAGGACACGGTGGTGAAGCCGCAGCCGATCAGATCCTCGAAGATCGGATAGGTCACCCCGCAGATGTGGGTGGTGACGCCCACCTTCTTCGCCTTGAAGTGCTCGACGAGCTCCTTGTGGTACGGCGCGATGAACTCGCGGTAGTTGTCCGGCGAGATCAGGCTGATCGACGCGGTGGGCTCGGAGAACGAGAGCCCGATCCGGGTCTTCACGATCGCGTCGCCCCAGATCTTGCAGAAGTCCGTCGAGATCCGCATGAGATCGTGGATGAACTGGGGATCTTCGAAGGTGTCGAGCAACATCATCTCGGGATTGCGCAGTAGCATCGCGATCGTCCACGGCCCCACCGCGACCGCGCCCGTGGCTGCGGGCGGGGCCGCCTTGACCAGTGCCTCGCACTGCTCGAGGAAGCCGGGCAGCCGCGCCGTCTTGTAGGGATCGGGCATCTGGAGCTTGCCCAGGCGCGCCTTGTCCTCGAGCACGTGCGTCTCGATGGACGGCACCACGTAGTCCGAGTACTTCACGCCGCAGCCGAAGGCCTCCGCCTCCTTGGCGAGATCGTTGTAGGCGAGCACCACGTCCGGCTGGTAGCGCTCGTAGTAGTTCATCATGGCGGTGATGGCCCGCGCGGGGTTGGTGCAGTACTCCTCGATGCTGAGCCCGTCGAGGGTGCCCGCGAAGGAAGCGACGATCGGGTAGACCGGGACGCGGTCCGCGAACGAGCGCTTGTAGGCCGCCACCACCCGGTCACGGTTGACTAGGCTCGTCTTGCCCTTCTGGGCGTCCCAGAGCTTGTTCACCTCCATGTAGCGGGGGGGCAGTTTGGCCTCGTACTCCATGAACTGGGTGATGGGGTAGCGGATGCCACCGTTGTGGGTGCCCCGGAGCCCCTCGACGATCTCCTCCATCCGTTCCCACGGGATCGAGAACGCCATCTCGTGATCCTGGGTCTGGCCGAAGATCCGGTCTCCGGAGCAGGGGAGGATCACCTGGGGCTCGCCAGTCTGCATGGTGGTGACGATGATGTCGGCACACACCGCCCGGCCCTCGAAGGAGGAGGTGAGCCGGCCGCCCCGCTTCCACAGCGCGGCCTGGGTGAGCCGCATCACCTGGGCCGGATTGGCGTAGACGCAGACCACGTGCGGCTCGAAGGTCGCCCGATCGAGCGGGGCCACCAGCACGCAGTGATACTGACCGGGCGCGAACTTGTCGATCGCAGCCTCGGAGCGCTGGCCCGCCTCCTTGGTCTCGGTGTACATGCCCTCGCACAGCGTGCCGACGTTGTAGATGGGCAGTGGCTTGTCGAAGCCGATCGCGGTGATGCCGAGCGAGCAGATGTGGTCCTCGCGGGTAAGCGCGATGGTCCAGCCGTAGCGCCGGGCCATGTCGATGACCTGGCAGCTCATGCTGAGCTTCTTGAAGTCGCGAGCGGGGCGCCGGGCGCGCTCCGGGATCTCCTCGCCCGTCTTGAGCATGCGGATCGCCACCGGGAACGTCTGCGGGCGCAGATACGTCTGCAGCTCGCGATCCGCCGTCTTCACGTCGATCATGTGCGTCTCCTTGCCACGGAGGCTACGGGGGGCCTTCTGGCTTGTCAAGGGAGCGGACCGCTTCCGCTACAATAGCGCCGCGATGGCACGATACCGGATCATCCAGTGGCGCGACCTGCCGTCCCTCGTGGAGGCGGAGGACGGCGAGCGCACCGTGCGCCTGCCGCTGTCGTCGCGCTTCCAGGATCTGATCGACGCCGTGGCCATGCGGGAAGGGGGATCGGAGAGTGACGCCTACCTCGAGGGCTGGGCGCCCGGTCCGGACACCGAGCGGCCCGGGGACGCGGCGACGGTGGCCGAACAGGTCGCGGCGGAACTGGAAGCCGGCTTCCAGGATCTGGTGGTGCGGCGGTTCCTGGGACCGCCCCGCTAGGCGGGGCGCGGGGCCCCGGCGGGGGCCCGCCGTGCGCTATAATCCGCGCAGCCAATGAAGGCCGCGGAGCTGGTGGTTGCCTGCTTCCTGCTGTTCGGGGCATGCCTCGTCTGGCCCCTGCTCGCCATCGCCAATCGGCCCGTGCTGATCCTGGGTGTGCCCGCGCTGGTCGTGTACCTCTTCGTAGCCTGGGCGGGGATGGTCGCGGTCCTGATCGCGCTGGCCCGTCGGTTCCGCCAGCCGGAGGATGAGCCGTGAGCGGCCTGTCGCCCACCGCCCTACTGACCATCGTCCTCGGCTACCTGGCCTTCCTCTTCCTGGTGGCCTCGGTGGCGGAAGCCTTCGCCTCGCGGCTCGGGCGGGGGCGGCTGCGGACCCTGACCTACGTGCTCGCGGCCTCGGTCTACTGCACCGCGTGGACCTTCTACGGCAGCGTCGGTCTCGCGGCCAACCGAGGGCTCGAGTTCCTCACCATCTATCTCGGTCCGGCCTGCGTGGCGCTCCTGTGGCCGCTCCTCCTCCGCAAGCTCGTGCGCGTCTCGAAGGAGCAACGCATCACCTCGGTCTCCGACTTCATCTCGAGCCGCTACGGCAAATCCGCCTCGCTGGGCACGCTGGTGGCTGTGCTCGTCGTCTGCGGCATGATCCCGTACATCGCGCTCCAGCTGAAGGCGGTGTCGGCGTCGTTCAAGATGATCCTCCGCGAGGAATCGGTGCTGGACGTGTTCGACCCCACGCTGGTGGTGGCGGTGACCCTCGCCCTCTTCGGGATCCTCTTCGGCGCCCGCAATCTCGACTTCACCAAGCGACAGACCGGGCTCATGACCGCGGTGGCGGTGGAATCGGTGGTGAAGCTGGCCGCGTTTCTGCTGGTCGGGGCGTACGTGACCTGGGGGCTCTTCGGGGGCTTCGCGGACATCTTCGGCCGGGTCGTCCAGCATCCCGAGTGGCGGCAGCTCGTCGCCCTCGACCAGCCGGCCACCGCCTCCTACGCGCGCTGGACCGCCATGCTGCTGATCTCGATGCTCGCGGTGATGTTCCTGCCGCGGCAGTTCCACGTGCTCGTGGTCCAGAACCCGCGCGAGCGCGACGTCAACGCGGTGTCGTGGTCCTTCCCGCTCTACCTGCTCCTGATCAACGTCTTCGTGCTGCCGATCGCGTTCGCCGGCCTGCTCGTGTTCCCGGAGGCGGGGGCGGGGGCGGACGGCTTTATCCTGCGCCTGCCCCTCTTCTTCGACAGCCAGCTCATCTCGGTGATCGTGTTCCTCGGTGGCTTCTCGGCGGCCACCGCGATGATCGTGGTGGACTCGCTCGCCCTGTCCAAGATGATCACCAACGACATCATCCTGCCCATGCTGTTGCGCCGGCGGCGCATGGAGGACATCTACTGGATCACGCTCTTCTACACCCGGCTGGCCATGCTGGCGGTGGTGGCGCTGGGCTTCGCGTGGGCGCGCATGGAACACGGTCAGCTCCTGCTCGTCGAGATGGGCCTGCTCTCGTTCATCGCGGTGGCCCAGTGCGGCCCCGCGATCCTGCTCGGGCTCTACTGGCGGCGCGGCAATCGCAAGGGCGCCTTCGCCGGGATCTCGGCGGGCTTCTTCGTGTGGTTCTACACGCTGATCATTCCCGCCCTCGGCAAGGAGAACGTCGTCGCCGCCTCCTTCCAGGCCGACGGGCCCTTCGGCCTGGGCCTGCTGCGGCCCACCGCCTTTCTCGGCCTCGAGGGCCTCGACACCATCAGCCACGGTGTCTTCTGGTCCTTCTTCTTCAACGTGGGCCTCTTCGTGATGGTGTCGCTGCTCACCGAGCAGGACGCCGACGATCGGGCCCAGGCCGCCGCGTTCGTCGGGGTGGCGGGCGAGGACAAGCCGGCGCCGAGTGCGCCCGCGATCCTGTCCGCGCCGGAGATCGAGCGGCTGGTTCACCACTACGTGGGCGACGAGGACGCGGAGGCCATCGTGCGCGAGCTGTTCGGCGCCAAGGCCCCGGCCGACCTGTCGGTGCCGGAGCTGCTCGAGATGCGCATCCGCTTCGAGCGGCTGCTCGCGGCCTCCCTGGGGGCGGCGGCGGCCCGCATGATCGTGGAAGACCACTTCACGATCTCGAAGGAGGAGGCCGAGCAGCTCGTGGCCTCCTTCCAGCGGATGCAGCAGTCGCTCCGGGTCACCGAGGAGGAGGTGAAGCGAGGGGAGCGCCTGCTCGCCTCGGTGGTGGAGAGCGTGGACGACTGCATCTTCACCGCCGACACCACCGGCCGCCTCGTGACCATGAATCCGGCCGGGCGGCGGCTGCTGGGCTACTCGGCGTGGGAGGTGAGCGGGTTGCGGTATCCCGATCTGCTCAGCGCCGACGAGCGCGGGCGTGCCGCGGCCATCGTGGCCGCGCTCGAGGCGGGACGCGGATGGAGCGGGCAGGTCACGGGCCGGACCGCGCGCGACGACGCGTTCCCGGCCCACGTGGCGATGACCTCGCTCTTCGACGACCGCGGTCAGCGCATGGGAACGGTCGGCGTGCTCCACGACCTGACCGAGCAGGTGGAGACGCAGCGGCGGCTCATCCAGCGCGAGAAGCTCGCCTCTCTCGGCGAGATGGCGGCGGGGGTTGCCCACGAGATCCGCAACCCGCTCGGGGGGATCAAGATGGCGACGAACCTGCTCTCCTCACCCGAGGTTGACGGCAGCCCCCTCTCCCAGGAGATGACGCGCTCGATCCTGTCCGGCATCTCGGAGATCGAGGGCATCATCAACAATCTCCTGGACTGGACGCGGGACGCGCGGCTCGAGCGCAACGAGTACGAGCTCCATCGCATCCTGGATCCCGTGGTGGAGGCGGTGGCCGCCGAGGCACGGGCGCGGGGCGTCCAGGTCGGCTACGGACGAGTCGGGCGCGAGGCGGTGGCGGCGGTCGACGGGCAGAAGCTCCGCCAGGTGTTCACCAACGTCATGAAGAACGCGGTGGAGGCGATCGACCCCCGACGCGGAGCCGGGCGGGTGACCGTGGACCTGTTCGTCGAGGATGGGCGCGCGGTGGTCGAGGTCGCCGACGACGGCGTAGGGATCGCGGCCGAGGACCGGGATAAGATCTTCCTCCCGTTCTTCACCACCAAGCCAGCGGGGACCGGCCTCGGCATGTCCATCGTGAAAAAGATCGTGGATCTCCACGCGGGGGACATCGCGATCGAGAGCGCCCCGGGCCGCGGCACGCGTGTCCGGATCTCACTGCCGGCGGTGGCCGTGACCCTGCCGGTGGCTGGAGGCACACCATGAAGCGACGGCTCCTGCTGGTCGAGGACGACGAGGTCTTTCTCCGTCCACTGCACCGCACCCTCGAGCTCAAGGGCTACGAGGTGCTGCCGGTCCAGAGTGCCGAGGAGGCGCTCGAGTCCCTCAAGGCCGAGGACGTGGACCTCGTGCTCACGGATCGGCGCCTGCCCGGCATGGACGGCGTCGAGCTTGTGCGACAGATCAAGACCGATCATCCGGACCTCGCGGTCGTGGTCATGACCGCCTATGGCACCATCGAGTCTGCGGTGGAGGCAATGCGGCTCGGGGCCGAGGACTACCTGGTGAAGCCGTTCGAGGCTGCCGAGCTGCTGCTGGTGATCCGGCGGGCCATCGAGTTCCAGGAGCTCAAGTCGGCGAACCGGCGCACGATCCGCCGCAACCAGGAGCGATTCACGTTCGGCAACATCGTGGCGGCCAGCGCGGGCATGCAGGCCGTCTTCGATCTGCTCCGGTCGGTGGTCGACCTCGATACCACCGTGCTGATCTACGGGGAGACCGGTACCGGCAAGGAGCTGCTGGCCCGCTCGATCCATTTCTCGGGGGCGCGGCGGGACCGCCCCTTCGTGCCGGTCAACTGCGCGGCGATCCCCGCGGAGCTCTTCGAGTCCGAGCTGTTCGGCTCGCGCCGTGGCGCCTTCACCGGGGCCACCGAGCACCGGCGCGGGCACTTCCAGATGGCCAACGGGGGCACCCTGCTCCTCGACGAGATCGGGGAGATGCCGCTGCACCTGCAGTCGAAGCTGCTGCGGGCGATCGAGGAGAAGAAGGTGACGTCGATCGGGGCCGACCGTCCGGTGGACATCGACGTGCGCTTCATCGCCACCACCAACAAGGATCTGCAGGCCGAGGTCGAGCGCGGAACGTTCCGGCGCGATCTCTTCTACCGGCTCTCGGTCATGCCGGTACGGGTGCCCGCGCTGCGCGAGCGGCCGGAGGACATCCCGTTGCTGGCCCGCCACTTCGTGGAGCAGGGGAGTCGCCGTCTGAAGAAGGCGGTGCGGGGAATCTCGCCCGAGAGCCTCGGGCCCCTGATGCGCTACCCGTGGCCCGGCAACGTGCGGGAGCTGGAGAACGTCATCGAGCGCGCGGTGATCGTGGCCCAGGGTGACACCCTCTCGGACGTGGAGCGCTTCTTAGCGCCCACCGGCGCCCACGCCCCGGTCGATCTCTCGCTGCCGTTTCGCGACGCCAAGGCTCGGGTGGTGGAGGACTTCGAGCGCGCCTACATCGACGGCCTCCTCAAGAGCCACGGAGGCAAGCTCACCGCCGCGGCCAAGCACGCGGACATGGACCCGAAGAACTTCTCGGACAAGATGCAGCGCTACGGCCTCCGCCGGTCGGCGCCCCCGGAGCCGTCCGCCTAGCCGCGCGGCTAGAAGTACAGGAGCGTCACCGCCACGAACAGGGGGAGCAGGATCGCGCCGCTGTAGGCCATGTAGCCGAAGAAGCTCGGCATGCGTACCCCGGACGTCTCCGCGATGGCCTTGACCATGAAGTTCGGCGCGTTGCCGATGTAGGAGTTGGCTCCCATGGCGACCGCGCCCACGCTGATGGCGGCCAGGATCACGTGGGGCATCCCCACCACCTCCGGGGCGAGCCCGAGGCCCTGGGCGAGGGCCAGGAAGGTGAGGTAGGTCGGCGCGTTGTCGAGGAACGACGACAAGGTGCCGGCCGCCCAGAAGAACTGCCAGGGCTCGCGGACTCCGAGCTCTCC
>DATIWG010000101.1:0-1364 GCA_035519555.1 Nitrosotalea sp.
GGCTCACCACCGAGGTCCTCACCGAGCTGGACGGTGTGCTGTCCGCGGTCACCGACGCCGAGACCGGCCAGCGTGGCTACCTCATCACGGGCGACGAGCGATATCTCGCGCCCTACCTTACCGCAACCGAGACGGCCGAGATGCACCTGCAGACGCTGCGCGCCCTCACCAAGGGGGACGCACGCCTCCGACAACGTCTGGATCTCCTGACGTCGGTCATCGCCGACAAGTTCGGCGAGCTGCGCGAGACGCTCCAGCTCCGCCGCGAGCGGCGCCCCGACGCGGCGCTGCAGCGAGTCCTCACCGGCCGCGGCCTTCAGTTGATGGAGACCATCCGCTCCACGGTGGCCACGATGCAGACGGAAGAGCGACGGCTCCTCACCGACCAGTCGGCCCGCCACGCGGAGCAGGGCCGAAAGATCTTCCTCGCCCTTTCCACGCTCACCGTCCTGACCTTCCTGATCCTGATCCTCCTCGCGCTCGAGAGCCGGCGGCGGGCCGGAGAGATGCGTAGCACCCGCGACGCGCTCCAGACCCAGGTGGCCACGAGCGAGCAGGCCAGCTCCCTGCTCGCGTCCATCGTGCGGTCGTCCGACGACGCGGTGATCGGGCTCGGCCTCGACGGCCGGGTCCTCACCTGGAACCCGGGCGCCGAGAAGCTGTTCGGCGTCCCCGAGGACGAGATGCGGGGCCGATCGCTGGACGTCCTGCTCGCGGGGGCGCCCGCCGGGGAGCTCGCGGCCCGCCTGGGCCGGGTCCAGACCGATCACACGATCGAGCAGCTCGAGATCGAGCACGTCGCCCGCGACGGGCGGAGATTGCACGTCCTGCTCACGGTCTCGCCGATCCGTGACGCCCCGGACGGCCTGGTGGGCATCTCGGTGGTCGGCCGCGACTTCACCGCGCAGGCGCTCGCCGAGGAAGCCCTGCGGCGCAGCGAGGCCACCTCCCGCGCGTTCCTCGAGTCCGCGTCCGAGAGCATCGTCGTCGCGGACGCAGCCGGCCGCATCCTGTTCGTGAACGCGCAGACCGAGGTGATGTTCGGCTATCCGAGAGCCGAGCTGATCGGGCAGCCGGTGGAGCTGCTGATCCCGACCCGGCTGCGGGAGACGCACGTCGGCCACCGGGCCGACTACATGGCGGCGCCCCGGGTGCGCTCGATGGGTCGCGGTCTCGATCTGGCCGGGCTCAAGAAAAGCGGCGTCGAGTTCCCGGTGGAGGTGAGCCTGAGCTACGTGCAGACCGACGAGGGCACCCGCGCCATCGCCTTCATCACCGACATCAGCGAGCGTCTGGCCTTCCAGCGGGCGGCGCGCCAGTCGGACAAGCTCGCCGCGCTCGGCACCCTCTCCGCGGGCATCGCC
>DATIWG010000102.1:0-2276 GCA_035519555.1 Nitrosotalea sp.
TGAGACAACGGCGGAGGCGTACCTCGAGCTGCTGAAGGACCGTGGCATCGACGTCTTCCTCGGCAACGCCGGCACCGACTTCGCGTCGCTGGTGGAGGCCTTCTCGCGCAGCGAGGCCGAGGGTGGACGAGTCCCGCGGCCGCTGGTGATCCCGCACGAGTTCGTCGCGGTGTCGATGGCGCACGGTTACTATGCGGCGGGCGGCCGGCCGGCGGCGGTGATGGTGCACGTCAACGTCGGCACCGGGAACGCCTCCACGGCCATCATCACCGCCGCCCGGGCGAACGTCCCGATCTTGATGTCGGCCGGGCGAACGCCGGTCACGGAAGAAGGGCAGCTGGGCTCGCGCGACCTGCACATCCACTGGGCCCAGGAGAGCTTCGACCAGGCCGCGATGCTGCGTGAGTACGTCAAGTGGGACTACGAGCTGCGGACGCCCGCGCAGCTCGAGGCGGTGGTCGACCGCGCGCTCGAGCTGATGCTGGCCGAGCCACGCGGGCCGGTCTACCTCACCCTGCCGCGCGAGGTGCTGGCCACACCGGTCGAGTCGCTGACGATCAGCTCGCCGGGCCGCCGTCACGTGGCCGCCCGGCGCCATCCCGATCCCGCGCGCGTCGAGGAAGCCGCGCACCTCCTGGCGCGGGCCCGCCGCCCGCTCGTGCTGGTCTCGGGAGCGGGGCGCGATCCCGCCGCGGTGCCCGCGCTGGTGGCCCTCGCCGAGGCCGGCGGGATCGGGGTCGTGGAGGTGGATCCGACCCACGTGAACTTCCCGCAGGGCCATCCGCTCCACGTGGGCTTCACCCAGCCGTCGGGCACCGATCCGACGCTCACCGACGCCGACGTGGTGCTCGTGGTGGACGCCGACGTGCCGTGGTACCCCGCCCTCGCCCGGCCCCCGGCCGACGCGCAGGTGATTCACCTCGCGGTCGACCCGTCGTTCTCCCGCTATCCGATGCGGAGCTTCCCGTGCGACGTGCCGATCGCCGCGCACCCGGCGGTGGCCCTGCCGCTGCTGGCCGAGGCGGTGCGCCGGCTCGCCGAGCCCACGGCCGTCCGGGCGCGGTGCGCGGCGGTCGAGGAGGCGCACCGCGGCCGGCGCGCGCGGTGGGCCGCGGAGGCCCAGGCCCAGGCCGGGTGGCCGCGACCGGGCTTTGCGTGGGTGATGCGGTGTCTGCAGGAAGTGATCGACGACTCCACGATCGTGGTCAACGAATACCCGATCGATCGTCGCTACCTGGCCTTCGACCGGCCGGGTAGCTTCTTCGGCCAGCCGCACTCGAGCGGCCTCGGCTGGGGCCTGCCCACCGCGCTCGGCCTCAAGCTCGGCGCGCCCGACCGCACCGTGATCGCGGCGCTGGGCGACGGCGCGTATCTCTTCAACGAGCCCGCGGCCTGCCACCTCGCCGCGCGCCAGCAGGGCCTGCCCGTGCTGACCGTCATCTTCAACAACCAGCAGTGGGAGGCGGTCAAGCAGAGCACGCTCGCCGTGCATCCCGACGGGTACGCGCGGTCCACCGGCCGGTTCCCGCTCACCGATCTCGGCCCCGCCCCGCGCTACGAGGAGATCGTGCGCGCGTTCGACGGCCATGGCGAGCGGGTCGAGAGCCCGGTGGAGGTGCTTCCCGCCCTCCGTCGGGCGCTCGCGGCGGTGCGCGAGGGCCGTCAGGCGGTGGTCAACGTCCTCTGCGGACGCGCGCGCGACTAGATTGGAGGGCGGCTACTTCGGCTTCGGAGCGTAGAGCTGGCACCAGCCCTTCGGATTGATCTTCCCCTCCACCATCTTGCAGCTCGCCGGCGCCACGAAGTGCAGGCAGTTGTCGCACTCCTGCGGCCCCTTCGGCTTCTCCTGATACTGGACCAGCTTCTGGGCGATCTTGGTCTGGGCGAACGCCCGCGCCGGCGCGAGGGCGACGGCCAGCACGCCCAGCCCCACCCGCAGCACCCTCCGTCGTGAGGTCCTGCTCTCCATTTCAGCGCTCATGTCTCGAATCCCCCCCCGATAGGGTACACCCGGTTCGCGGCATGGACGGCAGGACGCCACCCACGCGCCGCCCCTAGACGAGCCGGGTACGGATGCTGATCTCCGAGGTGAGCGTTCGGTGCACCGGGCAGCGGTCCGCGATCTCGAGCAGCCGATGCTGTTGCTCCGCAGTCAACGACCCGGCCAGCCTGATCCGCCGTTCGATCCGGTCGAGCATGCCCTCCTTCGTCTCGCACTCGGCGCAGTCCACCGCGTGGATCCGGGAGTGCTCGAGCGTCACCGTGACGCCCTCGAG
>DATIWG010000103.1:0-3153 GCA_035519555.1 Nitrosotalea sp.
CTGGGCGCGACCGTGGGTGGTGCCGGTCATGTGCTCGACACGGCTCTCGACCCAGCGCAGGGGCACGCGCCGCAGGCGCGCCAGCGCCGCCACCGTCACGTCCTCCGGATAGGTTCCGAACTTCACCCCGAAGCCGCCGCCGACCTCGGGCGCGATCACCCGGATCTGGTTCTGCGGCATCTTGAGCGCGTCGGCCAGGCCGCCGCGGAGCACGTGCGGGGCCTGGTGGGTCGACCACACCGTGAGCCCACCGCTCGCGAAATCGGGGGCGGCCATGACCGCGCGCGTCTCCATCGGGATGCCCGATAGGCGCTGGCTGTTCATGCGCTGCTTGACGACCTTGTGGGCCTTCGCGAACGCGGCGTCGGGGTCCCCGGCCTTGATGGTGTTGGTGTGCTCGATGTTCTTGGGGGCGTCGCCGAAGAGCTGGGGCGCCCCGTCGGCCATGGCCGCGAAGGCATCGGCCACCGCGGGCAGCGGCTCCCAGTCGACTTCCACGTCCCCGGCGCCGTCCGCGGCCGCCTCCGGCGACACGCCGATCACCGCCGCCACCGGCTCGCCCACGTAGCGGACACGATCGATCGACAGCGGGTAGTGCTGGCGGCCGACCTTGACCTCGGCCACCTCGCCGCCCTCCGCGGAGGCCACCGCGGTCGGGATCGGGGTGACATGGGGCTTGAGCTCCTGACCGGTCACCACCGCCACCACCCCGGGCCGCTTCAGCGCGGCAGCGAACTTGATCGCGCGGACGCGCGCGTGGGCGTGCGGGCTGCGCACGAAGGCCACGTGCTGCAGCCCCGGCAGCGCGATGTCGCCGACGTACTGGGACGTACCGGTGATCAGCCGCGGGTCTTCCTTGCGCTTGACGTGCGCTCCCAGGAGCTTGGAGGCCATGACCGGATCTCCTTTAGATGATGCGGCAGGCTTCGTCGAACGGCTGTCGCGGGGGCCGAGGCGGAAGCTTGCTCGCGTCGCCGTAGCCGAGATTGCACAGGAAGTTGGATTTCACCCGCCCGTCCGGGAAGAACGCGGCATCGACCTTGGCGTTGTCGAAGCCGGACATGGCTCCGCAGTCGAGCCCGAACGCGCGGGCGGCCAGCATCAGGTAGGCGCCCTGGAGGCTGCCGTTCCGGAAGGCGGTTGCCGCGATCAGCTCGGGCTTGCCCACGAAGTTGGCCCGCATGTCGGCGGCGGGAAACAGCCGCGGGAGCAGCTCGTAGAACTCGAGATCGTGCCCGATGATCGCGGTGACCGGCGCCTGCATGGTCTTGTCCACGTTGCCCGGGGTCAGGGCCGGGCGCAGCCGCTCCTTGGCTTCGCTCGACCTCACGAAGAGCACCCGCATCGGGCTGCAGTTGGCGCTGGTCGGCCCCTCGGCGGCCAGATCGTAGACGCGGCGCAGGAGGTCGTCGGGAACCGGCCGGTCGAGCCAGGCCCGGTGGGTGCGCGCCCGGCGGAAGAGGAGGTCGAGGGCTTCGTCGGAGACCGTGGGTCTGGCGTCGATGTCGGGGCTCATGAGCGTCGAGTATCGGGGCAGGCCGCGGGCCCGTCAAGCGACCGGCGCCCGCTTTCCTCTTGTGAAGCCGCGCCCGTTCGCTTAGCCTTGGGCGGCCACTCTCGCGCTCGCGGGGTTGAGCCTTTTGTCCAGGAGGTGCGATGCGCCGGGGTTCCAGGCCGAAGGGGGGCGCCAAGAAGGCCCGGGGCAAACCCAAGACGGCCGCCGCCCGGAAGGCGCCGGCCGCCCGCCGGATCCCGCCCGGTGCCCCGGCGGCCCGCCCGGCCTCCGAGACGCGTCTTGCCGACGCGCTCGCGCAGCAGGCCGCCACCAGCGAGCTCCTGCGGGTGATCTCGAGCTCGGGCGCCGATCTCCAACCGGTCTTCGACGCCATCGTGAAGAACGCGGAGCGCCTGTGCGACTCCGAGCTCAGTGCGGTGGCCCGCATCTCCGACGGCCGGCTCCACCTGGTCGGGTTCAGCAATGTCTCGCCCGAGGAGGCCGACGTCTACCGCCGGCTGTTCCCGCGCCCGCCGGAGCGAGGCTTCGCCCTAGGCCGCGCGGTCGTGGACGGTGCGACCGTCCACATCGCGGACGTCCTCGCCGACCCGCACTACGACCGGCGGACCCACCGCGCCCTGCTCCAGGCAACCGGATATCGCACCTTCCTGGCGGTTCCGATCATGAGGGCCGGCGTGCCGATCGGGGTGATCGGCTGTGCGCGGCGGACGGTCAAGCCGTTCGCGGCCTCGCAGATCGATCTCGTCGAAACCTTCGCGGATCAGGCGGTCATCGCCATCGAGAACGCCCGGCTGCTCGCCGAGGTGCAGGAGCGCAATCGCGACCTGACCGAGACCCTGGCGCAACAGACCGCGACGGCTGAGATCCTGAGGGTCATCAGCACTTCACCCACCAATCTCCAGCCCGTTCTGGATACGGTGGTCACGAGCGCCGCGCGATTCTGCGGAGCTGACGACGCAGAAATCTTCAATCTGGACGGGGAGCGCCTCATGGTGGCCACTCACTACGGCCCTATTCCGAGTCCCGTTGGCCGCGGGATCCCGGTCGTGCGAGGGAGCATGGCCGGGCGCGCCGTGCTCGAGCGGCGTGCCGTTCACGTAACTGACCTTCAGGCCGAGGCGGACGAGTTCCCCGTGGGCAGCGCCTTGGCTCGAGAGTTTGGATATCGGACATGCATGGTCGTTCCGCTGCTACGCGAGGGGACGGCCCTGGGCACGATCAATCTTCGGCGCGCCGAGGTGAATCCGTTCACGGACAGTCAGCTTGCCCTGCTCCAGATCTTCGCCGATCAGGCGGTGATCGCGATCGAGAACGTCCGGCTCTTCGGCGAGCTGCAGGCGCGAAACGACGACCTGACGGAGATGCTCGCCCAGCAGACGGCGACGAGCGAGATCCTGCGGGCGATCTCGACGTCGCCGGAGGACCTCCGACCCGTGTTCGACGTCATCGCGCAGAGCGCCGGGCGCCTCTGCCAGGCCGCCGACGTGAGCATCTTCCGACGGGACGGCGAGCGGATGCTCCTGGTGGCGCATCACGGCTCCATCGCGAGCGGCGTCGTGGGCGAGTTCAGCATTCCCCTTGCCGGCCCCATGCGCACGCTCGTCGAGTCCGCGGCGATCTTTCACGTCGCGGACCTG
>DATIWG010000104.1:0-70225 GCA_035519555.1 Nitrosotalea sp.
AGGTACCGGATCGGCCATGGCGTTCCCCTCCTTTGGGGTCTCCTCACTACGGGTCGATTGAGTCCGGACCGAGGGCGTTGGGTCCACGGAACATACACGAGCCGGCCGGTCCCTGGCAAGACGCTTTCTGCTAGACTCGACGCCAACTCACGCACGATCGCCAATCCGCATCCGGAGGGTTCCACATGGAATTCGGCGTCTTGTTTACGTCGCACCCCAATCACGCCACCGAGCCTTACCCGCACCGGGCCGTCCACGCGCGCGTCACCGCCGAGATCCAGGCCGCCGACCGTCTGGGCTACGACACGGCCTGGGTGGCCGAGCATCACTTCTCGAATCAATACGGCATCATGCCGGACGTCTTCACCTACATGGGCTATCTGGCCGCCAAGACCTCGCGCATCCGCCTGGGCACCGCGGTGGTGACCGTGCCGCTCTACGACCCGATTCGCGTGGTGGAGAACATGGCCTTCGTGGACATCCTCTCGGGCGGCCGCGTGGTGCTGGGGCTCGGCTCGGGCTACCGCCCCTACGAGTTCGAGGGCTTCGGGCGCGACTTCGACAGCCGGCGCGATATCCAGGAAGAATCCATCGACCTCATCCTCGAGCTCCTCCACAAGCGGCGGACGCGCCACGAGGGCCCGCACTTCCACTCGGTGATCGAGGGTGAGTACGAGATCTTCCCGGTCAGCGAGCAGCAGCCTCACCCGCCCCTGTTCATGGCCGGGGCCACCGACCGCTCGCTGTCTTACGCAGCGCGCCACGGCTTCGGGCTGATGCTCTCGACGCTGCCCTCGGCCGACACCCTGGCCAAGCAGATCGGCCTCTACCGGAGCCACCTCAAGGAGGCGCCCGCGCCGCTCGACCAGAACCCGGGCGCCGGCAAGGTGGACATCGCGCGCTGGGTGTACGTGGCCGAGAGCGACGCGGCGGCCAAGCGCGACACCGAGCAGGGCATCGTGCGCCACATCAGCCACTTCATGGGCGCGGGTACCGCGGGCTATCTCGGCAACGTGTCCGAGAAGAACCGAGCGGAGAGCCTCGACTACGACGACCTCGCCGCCTCCACGCTGCTCCACGGCTCGCCCGCTACCGTGATCGCCAAGCTCCGCGAGCTGCGCCACAAGACCGGGCTCACCTCGCTGCTCCTCCACTACCCGCCCTACTACGGCCACGACAAGGCGATGGCGAGCCTGCGGCTGTTCGCGGAGAAGGTGATGCCCGAGTTCCGGCCGCCGGCTAGTCGAAGCGCCGTAGCTTAGTCGCTCGAAGCGGAGGGCGTCGGATCGCGGCGGCGCGCCGGGCGCCCAGCAGGCGGCCGTCGATGGCGAGCAGACCCGCGCCGATGAGGGCCATGCCCGCGAGCGCGGCGCCGGTCACCGACTCGTCCAGGATCAGCGAGCCGACCAGGAGCGCGACGATCGGCATGAGCAGGGTCACGAGCATGACATTGGTGGCGCCCGCCGTCGCTAGCACGCGGAAGTAGATCACGAAGCCGAGCGCGGTGCTGAGCAGGGCGAGCCCGAGCAGGGCGCCCCAGGTCCGCACGCCCACCACGAGCGTCCACGGCTGGTCCATCACGAGCGCGACCGGCAGCGCCATGAGCGCGGCGGTACTCATCATGCCGGCCACCGCCGCCACCGGCGGCATCGCGCGGAAGCGCCGCCCATAGGTGCCCGCGAAGGCGTAGGAAACTGCCGCGCCCAGGATCGCCAATTCGGCCAGGGTGTGCGCGCCGAGGTGGCCGAGGACGCCGGGGCCGATCAGCACGCAGACCCCTGCGAGGCCCACCAGGACGCCGGTGATGCGATTGGACGTGAGCCGCTCGTCGCCCCAGGTGTGCGCGACCAGCGCGGTGAAGAGCGGGGTGGTCGCGTTCAGGATCGAGGCGAGCCCGCTCGTGAGCTGCACCTGTCCCCACGCGATAAGCCCGAACGGGATGAGGCTATTCAGCGCGCCAAGTACGAAGAACCCGGCCCATACCCTCGGCGAGGTCGGCATCCGATGCCCGCCCAGGCGCGCGGCCATCAGCAGGGCCAGCGCGGCGATCCCGAAGCGCCCCACCACGAGGGTGAACGGTGGCAGCTCGGCCAGCGCGACCTTGCTGAAGAAGAAGGACACGCCCCACAGGATCGCCAGCACGCCCATCAGCCCCCACTCCCGCCCGGTCATCACGACGGGTATACGGGGCAGCACGCAGAACGGGTGGAAGGCGGCTACAACGACCGCCGGCTCGATCCCGGCGCGCGAGGAGGGCGTCGCCTACGGGCTGTTCGCCGCCGCGATTCGGACCCACGTGTCTCTCGCCCGCGGGTCTTGAGCTGGATGCGCCGGACGTTCGCCTCGGCGTTCGTCGCGCTCGGCGCCGAGCTCGCGCTCGCCGAGCGCTGAGGGCGCGGCGCCGGCTAGAGCTGCAAGAACCGGCGCTGGATGCTCGGATCCCTTCGCAGCGCCTCGGGGGTGCCCTCGAACTGGATGCGGCCCTGGTCCATTACGTAGAGGCGGTGCGAGAGAGCCATCGCCACCTCGAGGGTCTGCTCCACCAGCAGGATGGTGGTCCCGCGCCGGTTGATCTCACGCAGGATCTCGGTGAGGCTAGCCACCAGCAGCGGCGCCAGGCCTTCCGTCGGCTCGTCGACCAGCATGATCCTGGGCCGGGCCACCAGCCCGCGCGCGATGGCCAGCATCTGCTGCTCGCCGCCCGAGAGGAAGCGGCCCCGCTGGGCGATGCGCTCGCGGAGCCGGGGGAAGTACTGGAGCGCCTCCTCCAGCCGCTGCTCCGAGCCGGCGCCGTCGCCCGCCATCATGCCGAGCCGCAGGTTCTCGAGCACGGTCAGGTTCGGCAGCACTCGCCGCTCCTCGGGCACCCAGCCGATCCCGCGCCGAACGATCGCATGCGTCTCGAGGTGTGTGATGTCCTCGCCGCCCAGGCGCACGACTCCGCGCCGGGCCCGCGCGATGCCCATGATCGAGAGCAGCGTGGTGGTCTTCCCGGCGCCGTTGCGCCCGATCATGGTGACGACCTCGCCCTCGCCGACCACGAGTGACACGCCCTGCAGGATGTGGGCCTCGCCGTAGTAGGTGTGGATGTCCTGGACACTGAGCAGGCTCATCGCGAGGCTCCGAGATAGGTCTCCTGCACGAGTCGGTTGCCGCGGATCTCCTCGGGGGTGCCGTCGGCGAGCACCTGTCCCTGGTGCAGCACGGTCACCCGGTCGGAGATACCCATGACCAGCTTCATCTTGTGCTCGACCAGCACCACCGTGCGCCCGCGGGCCAGCTCGCGGATCAGCACCATGGTCTCGTCGGTCTCCTCCGGGCTCATGCCCGCGGTGGGCTCGTCCAGCAGGAGCAGCGCCGGGTCGGACGCGAGCGCGATGCCGATCTCGAGGTGCCGCTTCTCTCCGTGGGAGAGATGCGCGGCGAGCCGCTCGGCCTGACGGGCCAGGCTCACGGTGGCCAGGATCTCGAGGGCCCGCTCGCGGCAACCCGCGATGTGGTCGGCGCGGGACCAGAAGTTGAACGAGCGCGCGTACCCTTGCACCGCCACCCGCACGTTCTCGAGCACCGACAGGTGCGGGAAGATGTTGGTGATCTGATAGGACTTGGCGATGCCGAGCCGGCACACGCGGTGCTGCGGCAGCCCGGTGATGTCGGCGCCCTGGAACATCACGCGCCCGGAGGACGGCGCCATCTCGCCCGAGACCAGCCGGAAGAACGTGGTCTTGCCGGCGCCGTTGGGGCCGATGATCGACCGGAGCTCGCCCTTCCGCACCGTCAGGCTGACGCCGTTGACCGCGACCAGGCTGCCGAAGGAGCGGGTGAGGCGGTCGGTCTGCAGCAACACCCCGTCGGGGGGGGCGGTCATACCGTCGCGAAGAAGCGCGCGGGCGCCCCCTCGGTGCCGGCGATCTTGTAGAACGGCGCCGCGAACTCCACCCGCCGCCGCGGCAGCGCGGCCAGGTTGGTGAGACCTTCCATGATGACCACGCCGGCGCCCAGGATGACCCGGTGCATGGCGAAGTCCTCGGAGGTGAAGTCGGGCAGGCGCGCACAGTACTCCTCGAAGAAGTCGAAGCCGATGTTCTTGGGTCCCCGATCGACCAGCCACTGCGCGACCGCGGGCGGGAAGTAGGGCGACTGGGTGAAGTAGTCGGGCCACGTCCCGTACATCTTGTCGGTCCATCCGGTCCGGAGCAGCACGATGTCGCCTCGCTTGACGTCGGCCGCCCCGCCCTTCTTCAGGTCGTCGATGGTGATCTCGTGGTTGGCCCCGACCCAGGAGAGGTCGACCACGAGCGCCTCGCCCATGACCTGGTCGAGGGTGATCTCGGCGGTGGTGATGCCGTCCTTGAACACGTGCAGCGGGGAGTCGATGTGGGCGCCGGTGTGCAGGCTTTGATTCACGCTCGACACCTGCCAGAACCCGGGGCCGCGCCGGTGCGGCGTCACCTCGAGCCGCATGTTGGTCGAGGGCGGGCTGAAGGTGTTCTTGTCCACGGTGACCGACAGGTCGATGAATCGGGTCATGAATGGCTACCTGGGCAGGTTGGCGATGGTGCGAGCGGTCCCGGTCAGCTCCACGATGTGCAGCCCCGTATCGGCCCGGTCCGCGAGATAGACGTAACCCCGGTCGTCGACTTCCACGTTGTTGGTCTGGATCGCGGTCTTGCAGCGCGGCGTGCCCGACACCTCGATGCACCGCTTGTCGGTCTTCGCGGTCGTGTCGGGGATGAAGAAGGCGGCCTCCACTGGATGGAAGGGATGTCCACCGCGCGAACGCCCGCGTTGAAGTAGGCGATGAACACGAGGCGGCCGTAGTAGACGGGCGTGAACGACTCGTTGCTCGAGTGCGGCCCGAAGCGCCCGCCCCGCCGGCAGAAGTCGCCGGTGGCGTCGGGCACCTCGAAGGTGGCCACCGAGTAGGGGATGCGCTCGGTGGTCACGTCGACCATGAACGAGAGCTGGCGGATCTCCTGGCACTCGTTGCGCAGCGATTCCGAGACCAGCAGCACGAAGTCCCGCGTCCGGCCCGGGACGCTCGGCGCCCAGTGCGGCACCGGCACTCCCAGCACCGGGAAGCTGGTGTGGCCGCCCCACGCCGGCGACATGTCGAGCCGGCCGATCTGCGGGTACAGGAGGTTCTCGGGCGTGGGCGCGAACCGGGCCGCGGCCTGCGGGTTGCCCGCGAGCAGCTTCTCGCGGTCGACGATCTGCAGCACCCCCTTGGCCCCGGTGCCGTACGCGAAGTAGACGCGGTTCTTCCACGCGATGGGCCCGTGCACGCCCTCCGGCGCGGTCCCGGTCGAGCCGGGCTCCTGGCCCACCAGCCCGAAGTCGCGGATGAAGCGCGGCTTCGCGGGATCGCTCAGGTCGTAGATCTTGGTCATGCGATTGGTGCGCCAGCCGCCCGGCGCGCCGTCGGAGACCAGGTACGCGATGCCGGTGTCGCACTCCCACCAGTTCTTGTGCGTGCTCTTGAGGCCGTCCAGCACCGTGACGAGCCGCGCCGGCCGCGCCGGGTCGGTCACGTCCCAGACCTCGTGCGCGAGGTTGCCGAGCGTGCGCAGGAGATAGGTCTTCTCGCGCGCCCCGCTGGGCAGCATCTTGCCGTCGCACACGCGCACCATCGCGGCCCCGCCGGCCTCCGCCTCGCCATCCGCGCCCGGAATGTGATGCAGGTAGCGCGGCTGCTTCGGGTCGGTCACGTCCACGATCGAGGTGCCGTTCAGCTCGACCTGGCCGGTGAGCGGGTTCATCCGCTTGCCGCCGTGATGGCCGACGGAGGCGATCCACCGCCCGTTCTGCTGCCCACTCTGCTGGTAGTGGATCACTGGCTGGTAGGCCGAGCGCGCCTGGAGATCGTCCATGCCGACCAGGCGCATGTTGCGCTGCTCGGCCGCCTCGACGGTCACCGCGGCGAGAATGAGAGCGCCCAGCAGCGGGGCACGCCACGCGCTCATGGCCTCGTCTCCGTCGGCATCGACGTACCCTCCGTTGGTCGCGTGTGGGGTGGGAGCGGCCCCCAAGCCTACCCGGGGGCCTCGGAGCGGTCAATAGCCAATCCCGGCGCCCACTTCCCACCGACGGTCGCCCTGTGCTATGTCCTCGTGCCATGGCCACCGTCGGGCTGGTCGGCGTGGGGTTGCTGGGAGCCGCCGTGGCCACCCGTCTGCTCAAAGCAGGGCACCGCGTGGTCGGCTTCGACACTGCGGCGGACCGCGTCCGGGCGCTGCAGAACATGGGCGGCGAGGCGGCTGGCTCCGCGCGCGCCGTTGCGGGCGCGAGCGATGCGGTCTGCACCCTCCTGCCGTCGCTACCGACCGTGGAGGCCGCCATCCTCGGCGCCGACGGCATCGCGGCAGCCGGCAAGCCTGGCCAGGTGGTCATCCAGATGAGCACGATCTCGCCCGGACTCTCCGCGCGCCTGGCCCGCGAGAGCGGCACCCGCGGCCTGGACTTCCTCGACTGCCCGGTCAGCGGCACCAGCGCCGTGGTGGCTCGGGGCGAGGGCATCCTGTTCGTGGGCGGCGACCGCGCCGTCTTCGAGCGCTGGCGACCCCTGCTCGAGTCCATGCTGCCACGCGCGGTCCACGTGGGCGCGCCCGGCCAGGCGATGGCGCTCAAGCTCGTCGCGAACCTGCTGGTGGCGCTGCACAGCGCGGCCGCGGCCGAGGCCCTGCACCTGATCCGCCGATCAGGGCTCGATCCCGCGCTCGCCCTCGACGCGCTGACCGCGAGCGCGGCCAACTCGCGTATGCTCGAGGTGCGGGGGCCGCTGATGGTGCGGCAGGAGTATCCCGCGCAGATGAAGCTCGGCCTCTTCATGAAGGACATGCACCTGATCCAGGACGCGGCCTCCACCGCGGGCGCCGCGGTGCCGCTGACCGACGCCGCGGAGCGGCTCTACGCCGCCGCCGCCGCGGCCGGGCACGGCGACGAGGATCTCGCGGTGGTGCTCACCGCGCTGGCGGCCCTGCCGCCCCGCCGACCGGAGACGTAGCCCCCGGTTTACAATCGCGGCATGGCCCCGACGCCGAATCCGGCCCCCAGGCTTCGGTGGATCAACGCGATCGGCAACCTCCTCGGCGCCATCGTCGCGTTCCTCTACTTCCGCGTGGTGGACTCCGCGGCGGCCGACGCACCCCGGGTCGGCCTCCACGAGATCGTCTACTCGGTCGCCGCCTTCGCGGCGCTGGTCGGAGCCGGCCAGTGGTACAGCTCGCGCTGGATGGCCCTGATCGTCCGGGCCGGCGCGGGGGAGCCGCTCACCGCCCGGGAGGCCGCGCGGGTCCGCCGCCGGATGCTGCTCTTCCCGTACTTCCAGGCCGGCCTCACCTTCGTCGGCTGGGTGGCGGCCGGCTTCGTCTACGGCATCGCGCTGCCGCTGCTGATGGGCCGCGAGCTGTCCCCGTACCAGGCGGTGCGCCAGCTCTTCGGGGTCACGGTGATCGCGGGAGGCGTAACCACCGCCTTCATCTTCTTCGCGGGCGAGCACATCTGGCGGCGGCGCCTGCCCGTCTTCTTTCCGGAGGGCGATCTGAGCGCGGTGCCCCGCGTGCCGCGGCTGGCGGTGCGCACGCGTCTGCTCGCCATCTTCCTGCTGGTGGGCGTGGTGCCGCTCGCGGTGCTCGGCATCATCGCTTACACCCGAGCGCTCGATCTGCTCGGCGCCGACCCCGCCACCGCGGCCGGGATCGTGGCCGGGCTGCGCGTGACCATCCTGTTCCTCCTTGGCGTCGGCATCGCGGCCGCGATCGGCCTCTCGATCTTCGCGGCCAACAGCGTGGCCGGCCCGCTCAAGGACGTGAAGGACGCCATGACCGACGTCGGACGGGGAAGGCTCGACGGCCGCGCACCGGTCGTGAGCACCGACGAGATCGGCGCGGTGGCCGAGGGCTTCAACCGCATGCTGCAGGGCCTCCGCGAGCGCGAGATGGTCAAGGAGACCTTCGGCAAGTACGTCACCCCCGAGATCCGTGACGAGATCCTCGCCGGCCGGATCAGCGGCGAGGGCGAGCTGAAGGAGGTCACCATCCTGTTCGCGGACATCCGTGACTTCACACCATGGGTCGAGGCCACCGCCCCGCGCGAGGTCGTGCACGATCTGAACGAGTACTTCACCGAGATGGCCGAGGCCATCCGCGGCCACCGGGGACTCGTACTCCAGTTCATCGGCGACGAGATCGAGGCGGTGTTCGGCGCGCCCATCGCCTCCGCCGATCACGCCGCGATGGCGGTGCGCACCGCGCTCGACATGCGCGGCCGCCTACGGGCCTGGAACGCGCGGCGCGAGGCCGCGGGCAAGCCGCCGCTGCGCCACGGCATCGGCATCCACACCGGCACGGTGCTGGCCGGCAACATCGGCGGGGCCGAGCGACTCTCCTACGCGCTGGTGGGCGACCCGGTCAACCTCGCCTCGCGCATCCAGGGACTGACAAAGGACTTCGAGGTCGACATCCTGATCAGCGAGGCCACCCGCACGCGCCTCGGCGGGAGCGTGCCGATCGAGGAGCTGCCCGCGGTGCGCGTCAAGGGCCGCGCAGAGGAAGTGAACGTCTACAAGGTCGTGTGACGGGCCGACGCCAGGCCGCGCCTTCCGCTTGCACCCTCGGTCACTTGAAGCGGGGCATGACCTCGCGGGCGAAGAGCTCCATGGAGCGACGCACCTTGTCTTCCGGCAACCCACCGAAGTTCATCCAGCACAGGAGCTGACCCACACCCATCTGGCGCATCTCCTCGATGTGCCGCGCGACCGTCTCGGGCGAGCCGAAGGCCAGCGTCTCGGCCACGAGCCCGTCCCACGTGATCTTCGACAGCCGCTCCGCCATCGCGCGGAAGCCGGGCTGCAGGGTCGGATGGCTCTCCTCGATGCGCTCCGGGATGACGAACTTCCGGAACGACTCCTGGTACCACATCTCCGCGTCCTTCGCCTCGGCCAGGGCCTGCGCGTCGGTGGGCGCCACGTAGATCTGCCGCGAGACGCCCCAGCGGGAGAGCAGGGCCTGGATCTCGGCGGCGCTGCGCCCGGCTTTCTGCAGCGTGGTCACGTAGCGGTCGCGGCTGGCCACGAGCTGCTCGACGCCGCCGAAGAGGATCGAGTTGAGCATGGGCCAGCCGCGGAGCGCGGTACTCTCGATGGAGTCGGGCGAGACGCAGACCTGGTAGACCGGCGGGTGCGGCCGCTGCAGGGGCTTCGGGATCACCCGCACCTGGGGGATCTGGTAGAAGCGGCCGTCGTAGCTGAACCGCTCCTCGGTCCACGCGCGCTGGATGATCTGCACCGCCTCGTCGAAGCGCTCGCGGTTCTCCACCTGCGGCACGCGGTAGCCGATGAACTCCGACGGGCGATTGCCACGCCCCACCCCCACGTCGAGCCGGCCGTTGGAGATGATGTCGACGAGGGCCATCTGCTCGGCGAACCGGATCGGCTCGTGGAAGGGCAGGATGGCGGCGGCCAGGCCGATGCGAACTCGCGACGTCCGCGACGCCACCGCGGAGGCGAGGGTGGCCGGGTCCACCGAGAGCCCGTAGTCGATGAAGTGGTGCTCGGTGAGCCACACCTCGTCGAAGCCCAGCGCTTCCGAGAGCACCATCTGGTCGAGCTCGCGCCGGACGATGTCGGCGTGCCGGTCAGCCGGCGGCGCCTGCAGGAAGAAATACGTTCCGAATCGCATCAGGCCACCCCCAGATAGCGAGCCTTCACCTCTTCGTTGCGCATGAGCTCGGCGGGCGTCCCGGTGTGGACGATCTGCCCTCGGCTCAGCACGTGCACCCGGTCGGCCACCGACAGGGCCAGGCCCAGGTTCTGCTCCACAAGCAAGATCGAGAGCCCGCTGCGCTTGAGCTCCGCGATCACCCGGCCGACCTCGCGCACCAGCAAGGGCGCGAGGCCCTCGGTCGGCTCGTCCAGGAGCAGCAGGTCGGGGTTCGACATCAGCGCCCGCCCGATCGCCAGCATCTGCTGCTCGCCGCCCGAGAGCTTGTTGGCGCGGTTGCCCGCGCGCTCCCGCAGCCGCGGGAACAGAGCATACACCTGCTCGAGGCTCCAGCGGCCGGTCCCGTGGCGGGCTACGTCGAGGTTCTCGCGCACGCTCAGGGAGGGGAAGACCCGACGCCCCTGCGGAACCAGGGCCAGGCCCAGTTCCACCATGCGGTAGGGCGGCAGGCGCGTCAGCTCGGCGTCCTTGTAGCGGACGTGGCCCGCCCGTGGCGGGGTGAAGCCGACGATCGAGCGGATCAGGGTGGTCTTGCCCATGCCGTTGCGCCCGAGGATGGCGAGCACCTCGCCCGCGCCCACACGAAGCGAGACGCCGTGCAGGACGTGGCTCTCGCCGTAGTAGGTGTGGACGCCCTCCACCTCAAGCGCCAAGGTAGATCTCCTTCACCTGCGGATCGGCCTTCACCTGCTCGCGCGGGCCGTCCGCGATGACCCGCCCGTAGTGGAGCACGGTCACCATGTCGGAGAGCTCCAGCGCGATATCCATGTCGTGCTCGATCATCAGTACCGTGATCTCGGGATCGAGCCGTCGCAGGAGCCCGGCCATCAGACGCGACTCCGCGGGTGAGAGCCCGGCGGTGGGCTCGTCGAGCAGCAGCACCCGAGGCTTCCCGGCCAGGGCCAGCGCGATCTCGAGCTGGCGCTGCTCGCCGTGGGAGAGATTGCGCACCACCGCCTCGGCGAGGGCTTCGAGGGCGAGCGAGGCCAGGGTGGCCCGCGCGCGCTCCAGCAGGCCCGCGTAGCGGTACACCGGGCGCAGCATCGCGAACCGCGTCCGGGTGTGGGCCTGCACCGCGAGCAGGCAGTTCTCCAGCACCGTGAGGTCCGGGAACAGGTTGGTGATCTGGAAGGTACGGGCCAGGCCGAGCGCAGCGCGGCGATGCGCGGGCGCGGTCGTCACGTCGCCGCCGAACAGCGAGATGCGGCCCGCGCTCAGGGGCAGCGCGCCCGAGATCAGGTTGAACAGCGTGGTCTTGCCCGCTCCGTTGGGGCCGATCAGCGCGCGCCGCTCCCCCGGTTGCACGGTGAGCGTCACCGAGTCCACGGCCTGCAGGCCGCCGAACGAGCGGCAGACGCCCTCGAGACGCAGGGCGCTGTGGGTCATCGCCGCCGCCCGCGCAGGGCGCCGACGATGCCGCTGGGCGCGTAGAGGATCACGCCGATGTAGACGGCTCCCAGGATCAGGAGCCACCGCTTGGTGTAGACGCTCACGAAGTTCTTCAGGAACACGATGACCCCCGCACCGATGGCGGGCCCGATCAGGGTCCCGGAGCCGCCGAGGGCCACCATCAGCAGCGTCTCGACCGAGGTGACCAGCTGCACGTCGTTCGGGCTGACGAAGCCATTGTAGTAGGCCCAGAGCGTGCCGCCGAAGCCCGCGAAGACGCCCGAGATCACGAAGGCCGTGTACTTGTGCAGCCACACGTTGTAGCCGAGCGCGAGCATGCGGGTCTCGCTGCCGCGGATACCGCGCAGGCCGAGGCCGAACGGCGACACCACCAGGAGCCCCATCAGCGCCCACGCCAGCGCGGCCGAGACCAGGCAGAAGTAGAAGAACGGCAGCGGCCCGCTCAGGTCGAGCGCTCCCAGCGACGGCCGCGGCACGCCTGCGATACCGTTGTCGCCCTTGGTGAGCGTGACCCAGCGGAACGCAAGCCCCCAGATCACCATGCCCAGCGCGAGCGTGATCATGAGGAAGTAGGTGCCGGTGGCGCGGATGGCGAGCAGGCCAAAGATCGCCGCCGTCCCCGCGGCGAGCAGCACGCCGGTCACCAGGCAGGCGAGGAGCCCGGCCTGCTTCTCGGTGGTCATGATCGCGACCGCGTAGGCGCCCACCCCGAAGTAGGCGGCGTGGCCGAGCGAGGTGAGACCGGTATAGCCCAGCAGCACGTCGAGGCTCATGGCCAGGATGCCCACGATGAGCGCCTGGGTGAGCAGGGTGAGCGGATAGGCGGGCAGCACCGGCGCCACCAGAGCCAGGACCGCGATCGCCGCCGCGGCGAGCACCGCGCGGCGTGCGATCATACGCGACCGAAGAGGCCGGTGGGCCGGATCGCTAGGATCACCGCCATGGGCGCGAAGAGCGTGAAGTAGGACAGCTCCGGGAAGAGGGCCTTGCCGAAGTTGTCGAGCAGTCCCACCAGGAGGCTGCCCGCGACGGCGCCCGGCAGGCTGCCGAGCCCGCCCACGATGACCACCACGAACGCGTAGGGCAGCACCTCGAAGTCCGCGCCCGGGTACACGCCGAGAAAGCCGCCGCCGATCACCCCCCCGAGCGCGGCGAGCGCCGCGCCGAGGGCGAAGACGGCCAGCGACACCCGCGGCACGTTGATGCCCACGCCCTGCGCCATCTCGGCGTCGTCGACCGCGGCGCGGATCATCGCGCCCGCGCGCGTGCGATCGAGGGCCAGCCACATGGCCAGGCCCACCACGATGGCCACGCCCACGATGAAGATGCGGTAGATCGGGAAGACGGCGCCGCCGAGCCGCACGGTGCCGGTGAGCACGGCCGGGATCGGCACCGTGTAGGGATCGCCGCCCCAGATGAGCAGGGCCAGGTCCTGGAAGATCAGGGCGAAGCCGATCGTCATCAGCACCTGGCCGAGCACCTCGCCGCGCAGGCGGCGCAGGAACAGGCGCTCCATGCCGATGCCGACGAGCGCGATGGCGACCGCGCCGGCCAGGCACGCCAGCGTGAACGACTTCGTGCGGAGCGCCACCGTGAGCCCCACGTAGCCGCCCAGCATGAAGTAGGAGCCGTGCGCCAGGTTGACTACTCGCATGACGCCGAAGATGAGCGAGAGGCCACTGGCGAGCAGGAAGAGGAGCGCGCCGTAGGAGATGCCGTTGAACGATTGCGCGATCCAGAACTCGGGGCTCACGCGCCGAGCCGTGGTCTCAGCGGAGGCGCAGCAGCCGGGCGGCGTTCTCGCGGATGACCAGGGCCTGCTCGGCCCGCGAGAGCTTCACCGCTTTGTCGCGGATGACGTCCAGTGGACGCTCGTAGCCCATGTCGAAGCAGAAATCGGTGCCGAGCATCACCCGATCCGCGCCCACCGTGTTGATCAGATAGCGCAGGGCGCCCGGGTCGTGGCTGATCGTGTCGTAGGTGAAGCGCCGCAGGTAGGCGCGCACCGGCTTCTTGGCCGCCTTGTTGGCCTCCGGCCGCACCTTCTGCCCGCGCTGCAGACGCCCCCACACCAGCGGGAAGGTGCCGCCCGCGTGCGGCAGGATCACCTGGAGCTTCGGCAGCCGATCCAGCACGCCCCCGAAGATGAGGTGGGCCACTGCGATGCCGGTGTCGTACGGGTTGCCCAGCAGGTTCGTCAGGTAGTACGCCTTGAGCCGGTCCGCCCCGTTGACGTTGAACGGATGCAGCCCCACCGGCAGCCCGAGCGCCTGGCAGCGCTCGAACACCGGGAAGAAATCGGGATCGGAGAGGTTGCGGCCGTTGACGTTGGTGCCCATGTAGACCGCGCGCACTCCCGGCAGGGCTGCCGCGCGATCCAGCTCGGCCAGCGCCTGCCCCGTGTCCTGCATCGGCAGCGTGGCGCAGACCACGAAGCGATCGGGGTATGCGGTGTGCGCCTCGCTGGCTCCGTCGTTCCACTCGCGCGCGAGCCGGGCGCCGAAGTCGCCCTGAGCCCAGTAGACCATCGGGGCGGTGAGCGAGAGGGCCTGGACCGCCACACCCTGCTTGTTCATGGAGGCCACGCGCTTGCCCAGATCGTAGTAGCGCGGCTCCAGCGGCGCGGTGCTCCCGCCCTTCACCACGATGGCGGGGCCGCGTGGGCGTGAGCGGTCGATCTGGCCGCCGGACGGCGCGCCGCCCTCCTCGATCGCACGAAAGAAGCGCTCGGGGAAGAAGTGCGCGTGGACGTCGATGCCGAGGGGTGCCGCCACGCCGGCGATTCTACTATAGAAGGCCGGGCGGCGGCGGCGGCGAATCCGATCGAGCCGGCGGGGGGCGGCGGCGGCCCGGGCCGCCCAGCCCCGCCTGGTCCCTCTCTAGTCGGATACGCGGTACTGGCTCGGCGGCACCAGGCGGAACTTGGTCGGGTCCGCCTTCACCACCGCGTCGGCGAAGTCGCGATCGAAGTTGGCGCGGCGGCCCGACTGCGTATTCTCCAGCACCTCGACGCCGCGGATGTAGTAGTCGAAGCCCCGGTTGGCCCGATCGAAGGCCTCGCTCTGCCCGCGCGCGGCGCTGCGGAGAATCTCGCCGGTCTGGCGCATCTTGCTGGCCGCGTCCTGCAGCCGGTCGCGCAGCATCTGCTGGTTGAGCGACCAGGAGCGCCAGACGTTGAGCATCAGCGCGAAGTCGCGCTGGAAGACGCCGTCGGGCGCCCCCACCGTGGAGTAGTAGTAGGTCCACGAGTTGCCATCGATCGGCGCGGTGTTCACAAGGGCGAAGTGGTAGTGCGGGCGCCCGCCGACGCGCGAGCGCGCGAACAGGTAGGCGGCCTGGCCCCCGCCGGTGGGCGGCGGCGTCGGATAGCGCTCGAGCACCTCGATGTTGGTCACCGCCGGCCCGCCCCGTGCCACCGCCTGCCGCGATTGCGCCTCGCTCACCGCGCGCACCGCCACCGCGGGATCGGCGATGAAGGGCAGGTAGATCGTCCCGGCGACGGGACCGACGAACGTGGGCTGCACCATGATCGGCAGGAAGATGCCGACGTCCACGAGCTGGCCCTGCGGCCCGGCCACGTCGATCGCGCCGTTGCCCCAGCCGGTGATGCGCCACCCGGGCGGCACGCCGATGGCGGCCTTGCCGTCGGGCGCGGTCTGCTGCTGCAGCGCCACTGGGCGCGCCGCCTCGCCACCGGGCACGCGCACGCCGGCGAGCTGCCGGGCCATGGGAGCGAACGACCGGCCGATGTCGCCGGGCCGATCGAAGATGAGGGCCACGCCGCCCCCGCCGCCGTCGTTGAGCTGCACGAGCGCGACGCCGCGCACCGCCGTGCCCTGCAGGCGCGCGTCGAAGAACGCCATGATGCCGCGGTCGCCCGGATCGCCGACGGCTCCCGAGACCGCCGGCGCGCCGTCGAAGTAGCCGCGCAGCGCGCCTAGCATGCCGCCCAGCACCACCGCGGCCGAGCGGGCGTTGCCGGTGAAGGTCCCGGCGAGCGTGCGGCCGCCGCCGGCGCCCTCGACCGACGTGAAGCCGGCCGGCGGGGCTCGGTCCGGCAGGGACGCCGCGCTCGGCGCTGCCGGCTGCCAGCAGACGCCGGCGGCGAGCAGGCCCAGCAGGAGACGTCGCGTGGTCGCGCTGGTCACGGGCGCCGGCCCCGGGTGAACCGAGCCTAGGGAGCCTGCTCCTCGATCGAGTCGACCCGGTCCGAGTAGAACGCGAGGTGCCCCTTGATGAGCGCCATCGCGTCGAATGGTGACTCGTAGCTCCACACCGCGTTGTCCACGGTGCCCGAGCCGCTCCGGATGCTCCAATACGAGGCATCGCCCTTGTAGGGGCAACGCGTGACGTGCGACGTGCGAACGAGGCTCGCCATGTCCACGTCGTCCCGCGGGATGTACTGGACGTCCGGGGTGCCCGGCGCGCGCATGACGAGCGCGTGGGTGGAGTCGGCGATGATCCGGCCGCCGAGGCGGACGATCACCCGGTTCGGGTTGGGCGCGATCGTGATGTGGGGGGCGGCAGTGGGCATTGGCGTGCTCTCCTATCCCGATCCTGCGCCGGCGCCCGGGCGCCGTCAAGATCCGAGGACGCGATCGAGCTGTGCTAGCGTAGCGGGCGATGACGGCCGACGACTCCTCGGTCCGCTCCTTGAAGGTCCGCCTCCTCACCCCACTCACCCTCGTGCTCACCGTCGTCGGCATCGGCACGCTCGGCTATCACTGGCTCTGGCAAGGGGTCGGGGGAACGTGGATGGACGCGCTCTTCATGACCGTGACCACCATCACCACCATCGGCTACGGCGAGATCAAGCCGCTCGACACCGCCGGACGGCTCTTCACCATCTTCCTGGCCATCACCGGCATCGGCAGCCTGTTCTTCACGCTGGGCGTGATCATGGAATACCTGGTCTCGGTGCGCCTGGCCGATCCCCTGGGGAGGAGACGAATGGAGCGTCGCATCGGGGAGCTCACCGGACATGTCATCGTCGCCGGGATGGGTCGGGTGGGACGGCAGGCGGCCCTCGAGCTGCACGAGGCGGCGACGCCGTTCGTGGTCGTCGATCCGAGCGAGACCGCCATCCAGCACGCGGCCGAGCGCGGCTACCTGGCCCTGCTCGGCGACGCGACCCAGGACGAGGTGCTCGAGCGCGCCGGGATCGCGAGAGCGCGCGGGCTGATCGTCACCACCGGCAGCGACGCCACCAACGTGTACGTGGTGCTGTCCGCGCGGGTGCTCAACCCGGCGCTCCACATCGTCTCGCGAGCGGCGGACGAGACCGGCGTCACCAAGCTCGGGCGCGCGGGCGCCAACCGGGCGGTCAGCCCGTATGCGATCGGTGGCCACCGGCTCGCGCACCTGATGCTGAGCCCGGCGGTGGTGGATTTCTTCGAGACCGCGATGCGTCGGGGCAACGACACGCTCAACATCGAGGATCTCGCGATGGGCCCCCATAGTCCCGGCCTGGGCCAGACCCTCGACACGCTCGACGTGCGACGCGCGACCGGGGCCACCGTCCTGGTCGTGATCCGCGAGGGCAATCCGGTGGTGAGCCCGCCGGGCGACCTCGCGCTGGCCGCGGGAGACCGCCTGCTGGCCCTCGGGACCGGCGATCAGCTGCGACGTCTGGAGAAGCTCATCGCGTCCGGTCCGTCGTGATCGGCCCGGCGCGCGGGCCCGCCTCGCGTCACCCCTGCATGTACGCGGCCAGGTCCGGCGAGGAGACTCCGCGGTCGATGTAGCCGAACGTCCCCTTGTCCTTGACCTCGCGAGCCGCGTCGATCAGGCCGCTCATGGCGGTACGATAGAGCGAGGTCGCGAGGCTGATGCGCTTGACCCCCGCCGCGGTCAGGTCGGCCACCGTGAACGACTTGCCCCGGATGCCCACCATGAAGTTGACCGGCTTCGACACCGCCGCGCACACCGCGCGCACCGCGGCGAGATCGGGCAGGCCCGGGGCCATCAGCACGTCGGCCCCCGCCTTCTCGAAGGCCTGGAGCCGCCTGATGGTGTCGTCGAGATCCGGGTTGCCCCGCAGGAAGCTCTCGGTCCGCGCGGTCAGCGTGAAGGGAAACGACAGCGCGCGCGCCGCCGCCACCGCCGCGGCCACGCGCTCGGTCGCCCGACCGATGTCGTAGAGCGGCTTCTGCTTGTCGCCGGTGGCGTCCTCGATCGACCCACCGACCAGCCCGACGGAGGCGGCGAGGCGGATCGTCTCGGCCGCGGCGGAGGGCGCGTCGCCGAATCCCTTCTCGAGATCGGCCGAGACCGGCAGGTCGGTGGCCTCCACGATCGCGCGGCAATGGGCGAGCGCCTCCTCGCGGGTGACCTTGCCGTCGCGGCGCCCGAGGGTGCCGGCGGAGGCGCCGCTCGAGGTGGCGAGCGCGGGGAAGCCGAGCGCGGCCAGGATGCGCGCCGAGCCGGCGTCCCACGGGTTGGGAATCACGAAGGCGCCCGGCGCCTCGTGCAGGGCGCGGAAGCGCGCGGCCTTCTCGTTCTGGCTCGTCGTCATGGCGGGTCTCCTTGGGCCTTCACTCTACCGTGAGGTGCTCGTGGAGGAACGCGGTCACGCGGATGATCGCGTCGGCGCGGGCCGCGGGATCGTAGGCGATCGTGGCTCCGCCGCCCGGCTTGTTCCCATTCTCGACGCCGGGCAGGTACTGGCGGCCGGCGGAGGGATTGTCGAAGCTGTGATACGCATCCGGATAGACGTGGAGCAGGAGTGGGGCGGAGCGCGAGCCTGGATCCGCGACCAGCGCCTGACACGTCGCGGCCTCCGTCCAGTCGTCCCGGCCGCCGATCAGGATCAGGAGGGGGGCGTAGAAGCGCGTGGTCCGATCGAATCGGCACTCCGGGTAGACCGCGACCGCGGCCCGAAATCCCTCCGCGGGCCGCTCGCGGGCGGCGTCCATGACCTGCAGCACCGTGAAGCCGCCGTTCGACCAGCCGGCCACCCCGATGCGGCGGCCATCGATGAAGGCCTGGGTCCGCAGCCAGCGCAGCGCGGCGTAGGCGTCGAGCACGCGCTCGCGCCGGGTCACCCGGCGGAAGTCGGTGCAGATCTCGGAGTGGCCGCGCGGCCGGAAGCTGTCGACGATCAAGGCCGCGTAGCCCATCTTCTGGAACTCGCCGGCCCAGCCGAACTCGGTCCGGACGATGCCGGAGCAGCCGTGCAGCAGCACCATGGCCGGAAACGGCCCCGGGCCGTCAGGCCGGTACAGCAGCCCGGTCAGCTCGACCGGCGGAGTGGTAGGGCTCTCGAAGATCACCTGTTCGGCGGCCGACGACGACGCGAGCACGACGAGGAGCGTCACCGCGAGAGCCCACCCCGTTCGCCGACTCATGCGCGCGCGGGAGGGCGCCGGTCCGCCCACGGCTGAGCGCGCTCCAGCTGGGCACCGAGCCGGAGGAGGGTAGCCTCGTCCCCGAAGCCGCCCACGAACTGTACGCCCAGCGGGAGGCCCGCGCGCGACCAAGCCAGCGGCACCGACATCGCGGGGTTGCCGCAGGAATTCCACAGCGACGTGAACGCGATCGTGCCGAGCACGGCCTGGCTGTAGGCGACCTCGTCGGTCGTCATCATGTCGATGATCCCGAGCGGATGCGGCGGGCGGCACATGGTCGGGGTGAGCAGCACGTCGAACCGCTTGAAGAACGGCGCGACCACGCGGCCGGTGCGGTGCATGATGCCGATGGCGCGCGCATAGTCCGCCGCGCGCGCGGTGTGGCCGTCCATCGCGCGGATCCAGGTGATGTGCTCCACGTCGCCCTCGCTGAGCGTGCGGCCCAGGGCGGCGGCGCGCGCCTCGAGGGCCGCGCGCAGGTTGGCCCCGATCACCACGAGGGTGGCCGCGCCGAGGGCGGCCGCGTCCACGACCGGGCTCGCCTCCTCGACGTGGTGCCCCAGGCTCTCGCACAGACGGCCGGCAGCGCGGGCCGCCTCCGCGCACTCCGCATCGACGGCCTGGCCATTCCATGGGGTAGTGGTGACAGCGATACGCAGGCGGCCGGGATCGTGGCCGACCTCGTCGAGAAACGGTCGCGCGGGCGGCGGCGCCCAGTAGGGATCGCCCAGGTCGGGCCCGGAGGTGGCGTCGAGCAACGCGGCGCTGTCGCGCACCGTGCGCGTGACCGCGTGTCCGACCGAGGCGCCTCCCCAGCCCTCGCCCTGATCGGGCCCCAGCGGATTCCGGGCGCGGGTCGGCTTGAGGCCGAAGAGCCCGCAGGCCGAAGCGGGGATGCGGATCGAGCCGCCGCCGTCGGTGGCGTGCGCCATCGGCGCCATGCCCGCAGCCACCGCCGCCGCCGAGCCACCGCTCGAGCCGCCCGCGCTGTGCGCGAGGCTCCACGGGTTGCGGGTCGGGCCGAACAGGCGCGGCTCGGTCGAGCTGGCGAGTCCCAGCTCCGGCGTGTTGGTTTTGCCGAAGATCACGAGCCCGGCCCGCTTGAGGCGCGCGGTGATCTCGCTGTCGTGATCGACCACGAAGTCCTTGAACAGTGCGCCGCCGTAGCTCGTGACCGCACCCCGGTAGTGTGCGCCCAGATCCTTCAGCAGGTACGGCACTCCGGTGAACGGCCCCGCGGGCAGCCCCGCCGCGATGGCCGCGCGCGCCTGGTCGTAGAGCCGGCACACCACCGCGTTGATCTCGTGGTTGCGGGCCTCGACCGCGGCCACCGCGGCCTCGAGCACCTGGTCCGGACTCACCTCGCGACGGCGCACCAGCTCGGCCAGGCCCAGCCCGTCGTAGCGGGCGAACTCGTCAGGTCTCATCGGTCACTCTCCGAGCTGGGGATCGAGCGCGTCACGCAGCCCGTCGCCCAGCAGATTGAAGGCCAGGACCACCACGAAGATCGCCAGGCTCGGAAACGTCGAGACGTGCGGGTACTGGGCGATCAGCCCGCGGCCCTCCGCGGCCATCGCACCCCACTCGGCCATGGGCGGGCGCGCGCCCAGACCGAGGAAGCTCAGGATCGCGGCGGCGAGGATGGCCCCGGCCATGGCCAGGGTGGAGACCACGATCAGGGGCGCGGCCGCGTTCGGCAGGATGTGCCGGGCGATGATGCGGGCGCTGGTGGCCCCGAGCGCGCGGGCCGCCTCCACGTAGTCGCGCTCACGGATCGAGAGGGTGGAGCTGCGGGTGAGCCGGGTGAAGCCGGGCACCGCGCCGATGCCGACCGCGATCATCGCGTTGAAGATGCCGGGACCCAGGGCGGCCACGATGGCGATGGCGAGCAGGATCTGCGGGAACGAGAGCAGCACGTCCATGACCGCGGTGATCGGATAGTCGAGACGCCGTGAGAAGCCCGCGATCAGGCCCAGGGTCGCCCCGACCCCGAGCCCGATGCCGACCGCGATGACCCCGACCGAGAGCGACACCCGTGTCCCGTACACGATACGGCTCAGGATATCGCGCCCGAACTGGTCCGTGCCGAGCCAGTGGAGCGCACCGGGCCCCTGCAGCCGCTCCCGCATCGCGACCCGCAGCGGATCGTAGGGCGCGAGCGCGGGCGCCAACGCGGCGATCAGGACCAGCAGGGCGAGGCAGGCGGCCCCCGCCACCGAGGTGCGGTCGCGCCACAGCCGGCGCCAGGCGTCGGCGCGCGCCGGGCCCGGAGGCGCGGCTTCTGAACGCTCGGGCGACGCGCTCACGTGTACTTGATGCGCGGGTCCAGCACCGCGTAGAGACAGTCCACCAGCAGGTTGATCGTGACGAACGTCAGCGCGGTGACAAGGATCGTCCCCTGCACCACCGGGAAGTCGCGCGTGAGGATCGCGGTGACCGCGAGCCGGCCAAGGCCCGGCCAGCTGAAGATCGTCTCGGTCACGACCGCGCCGCCGAGCAGGCCCGCGAACTGCAGCCCGATCACCGTCACCACCGGGAGCATCGCATTCTTGAGCGCGTGCTTGGCGACCACGAGCCGCTCGGCGAGGCCCTTGGCGCGCGCGGTCCGCACGTAGTCCTGCTGGAGGGCCTCCAGGATGCTCGAGCGGGTGAGCCGGGCGAGGGCCGGCACCTGGATGCCGCCGAGGGTGAGCGCGGGCAGCATGAGGTGCTGGAGTCCGGCGGTGGACCAGAGGGGGCCGCCGCGGCCGGAGATCGGAAACCACCCGAGCTTGACCGCGAAGAGCCAGATCGCCATGAGCCCGATCCAGAAGATGGGCAGCGAGAGCCCGAGCAGGGCGGTGACCATCGAGAGCTTGTCGAAGATCGAGCGGCGCTTGACCGCGGCCACCACCCCGATCGGAATACCGACCAGCAAGGACCAGATCCGGGCCGCGATCACCAGCTCGAGCGTGTTGAGGAAGGCGCCCCAGACCTCGTCGCTCACCTGGCGGCGCGTGAGGATCGAGCGGCCAAGGTCGCCCCGCACCGCGTGTGAGAGATAGCGCCCGTACTGCACCATCACCGGCTGGTCGAGACCGAGCTGGGCGCGGATGTTCGCGACCACGTCGGCGGGCGCGGTGGGCCCCGCGATGATGGTGGCGGGATCCCCGGGCACCAGGTGCAGGATCAGGAAGACGAGCAGCGACGTGCCCAGCACCGTGGGCACGGTCAGGAGCAAGCGCCTGACGACGTAAACGCTGACTACGGCGCGACCGAGACGTCGAGCAGCTTGTGGTAGCCGACGTCGTAGACCGCGTGCGGGCGCAGATCCGTGACCCGGACGCTCATGACCATCGCCCGTCCCGGATGCCAGAGCGGCACCCACACCGCGCTCTCGATGACCTTCTTCTGGACCTCCGCGTAGACCTCCTGGAGCCGCTTCTTGTCCGGGTTCGTGCGGCCTTCCTCGAGGAGCGCGTCCACCTTCGGGTCCGCGAAGCCGAACCGGTTCGGGGTCGGACGGTTCTTCGAGTGGAAGTAGAACATCAGGATCTCGTCCGGGTTGGAGTGGGGATTCCCCATCGCCATGACGGTGTGCTCGCCCGCGGCGAGCCGTCCCCAGATCGCGGCCTCCTCCAGGAGCACCTGCTCGACGTCGATGCCGACCTCGCGGCACTGCGCCTGGATGAGGGTCAGGGTGTCGGGATAGCCGTAGCCCGCGATGGCGTGGATCGGCAGTACCAGGCGCTTGCCGTCCTTCACCCGGATGCCGTCCGGGCCCGGCTTCCATCCCGCCTCGTCCAGCAGGGCCCGGGCCTTGGCCGGGCTGTACTCGTAGGCGGCCTTGCCCACGTCCTTCCACGCGCCGGCCACGATGGGCGAGACCGGTCCCTGGGCGGGCGTGCCCAGGCCGTAGAAGATCTCGTTGACGATGTCATCCTTCTTGATCGCGTGGTTCAGCGCCTTGCGCACCCGGATGTCCTGGGCGATCTCCTTGTTCATGTTGAAGCCCAGGTACACCACGTAGCCGACCTTGTAGTCGATCACGCGGAGCTTCGGGTCCTTCCTCAGACGCGGCAGCTCGGAGAACGCGATCCACCGGCTCACGTTAATCCCACCGCCCTGCTCCAGCTCGAAGAGCCGGGTCGCGTCCTCGGGAATGACGCGCCAGACCACACGCTCGACCTTGGCGGGGCCCTTGTTCTTGAACATCGGCGGTCCCCACCGGTACTCGGGGTTCCGCTCGAGCACGAACCGGTCGCGCAGCACCCACTCCTTGAGCTTGAACGGGCCGGTGCCGTCGACGGCGAGGGTGCCGTAGTTGGCCCCGTGCTTCTTGATCGCCTCCGGGTTCACGATGGACGCGAAGCCAGAGGCCAGATTGAACAGGAGGTAATTCGAGCGGTCCTTCACCCGGATCACCACCGTGAAGTCGTCGGGCGCGGTGACCTCCTCGACCTCCGCGATACGGTTCCGGGTGGGCGATGCGGTCTTGGGATCCCGCCACCGGTCGAGCGAGTACTTGACGTCCTGGGCGGTGAGAGGCTTGCCACTGTGGAACTTCACCCCGCGCTTCAGCACGAACGTGTAGGTCTTGCCGTCCGGCGAGACGCGCCACGACTCGGCCAGGCCGGGCGTGATCGTCTCCATGTTGAAGTCGAGGTTCACCAGCGTGTCGTACAGGTTGTACAACCGCTCGACCGCGAGAACCGCGGTGGTCTTGTGCGGATCGACCGAGTCGGTGTCGTTCCCCTGCCCGATGATCAGCGTGTTCGCCTGGGCCTGGCCTCGCGCGGCCAGCGCCGCCCCGATCAGGGTGAGGAGGGTCGCGAGCACGAGCGTGCGGCCCCATGCGATGCCGAGCGTGATCCGTGATGACATGACCATCTCCTCTCAGGCTCCTCGCGGGCGAGTCGAGCGCGTACGTAGCGGCGGCCGGCGGCAGCTCTCGGGTATTCTAGACCGAAACGACCGGCTTCGCCCGGCCCCGCTCCTTCGTCCCCGTGTCGGTGTCCGCAATTCTGGACATTGTGGCGCCGGCCCGGCCCGCCTTAGCATGCGGCCCGTGATCAAGACGGGACGGATCGAGTTCTACGATCGTCCGACCGCCTGGGGCCTGATCGTGGGCGACGACCAGGAGCTGTACGTCGTCCGCGGGCGCGACGGCCGCGGGGCGATCCCTCGGGTGGGTGAGCGGGTCTCGTTCGAGCCGCAGACGATGTCCGACGGCAAGCGCGCGACAGAGGTACGGCTGGTGACTCGTGGGCTCACGCCGGTCGGGCGCGGGCCGGCGGCGGGAGGGCTCAGGCTCCTCCGATGATCTCCGGGACCACCGCGAAGCCGCGGGAGCGGATGGCCTGGTCGACCTGGATCTGCCGGCGGCGGTCGGCCTGCCGGCGTTCGGACGTCGTCGCCTCCTCACGCTCCCGCCGCTGGCCGTGCCGTCGGTCGAGGATCACGGTGACCGGCTCGCCCGCGTACTCGCGCTTGAGATAGTCGTAGAGCTGGATATTGTGGCGGGCCACCACGAAGAGGTGCCCCAGGTGCAGGAGCTCCTCGGCCGCGCGCGAGAGCCAGAAGCGCATGTCCATCTCCCGCAGGAGACCGAGCGCGGTGGCGAGGTGATCCTCGGCGCGATCCCGGTGGCCCGCCACCCGCAGAACCCGGCCGAGCCCCAGGTGCGCGCGGGCCTGCAGCGGGCGCATCTCGAGCTCCTCGGCCAGGGCCAGGGCTTGGGCGAAGTAGCCTTCCGCCTCGCCCACCGCGGGCGGCTCGGCGAGGCCAGCCAGCTCGCCCATCAGCCGGAGCGCCCAGGCCTGGTGCCCGCGCTCCTTGTGGCGCAGCGACAGGTCGAGCGCGCGCTGCGCCACCGCGCGGGCACGATCGGGCTGCCGCGCGGCGGCCAGGCCCTCGCCGAGATGGGCGGTCCAGAGGCCGAGGCAGGCGCGCACCCCGAGCTCCTCGGTGAGCGAGACGCCGTCCTCCAGCAGGCGAAGCCCTTCGTCGACGCGGCCCAGCAGCACCAGGGTCAGACCGAGCAGCGACGACGGGATCGGCCGCCAGACGTCGAGACTCTTCTCGCGGCACGCGTCGAGGCTCCGCTGGAGCGCGGGCAGCGCGCGCTCGAGCTGGCCGCGGCGCAGCCACGCGAGCCCGGCCATGGTGCGCGCGATGGTCTGGGTGTAGGCGTGGCCGCTCGCCTCGCCCGCGCGCTGGGCGCGGTCGAGCGACATCGCGGCCGCGTCGAACTCGCCGAGCTCGGCGAGCGTGAAGGCGAGCCAGCCGCTCGAGGTGACGTACGAGACACCGGTCTGGCCGCCCGGGGCGTCGCCCTGGACCAGCTCGAGGGCTTCCACTGTCTCGCGCAGGATCGAGTGGGCGCGGCGATAGAGCCCCTGGGCGTGGCAGGAGTAGCCGAGGTAGCTGCGGGCCAGCGCCTGCAGTCCCGCGTCACCCGCCGCGTCACCGATGCGCAGGCAGCGCTCGCCGTACTCGATGGCGAGATCGGGCTCGCCCTTCAGGTAGTGATAGTTGATCAGGTAGGTGTAGACACGCGCCAGCCGCTGCTCGTCGCCGAGCTTCTCGGCCATCGCCTCGGCTTCCTGCGAGAGCGTCAGCGCCCGCTCGAGCTGGCCCGACTGCAGCAGGGGCGAGCGCAGGTCGAGGCGCAGATCGATGGCCAGCTCGGTGGCGATCCGGCCTTCCGGGAGCCGGGTGAGCGCGTTCATCGCCTGCTCGAAGAAGATCACCGCCTCCCGGTTGGAGGAGCGGGCGGCCGCCTTGGTGCCGGCCTGGCGCAGATACGACACCGCCTTCGCCCACACCTCGCCCCGCACCGCGTGATGCGCGAGCCGCTCGAAGTGCTCGGGCAGCCGGTCGGCGTAGAGCTGCTCCATCGCCTGCACCACGCGGCCGTGCAGCGCCCGCCGGCGATCCTGCAGCAGGCTCGAGTACGCCACCTCGTGGGTGAGCGCATGGCGGAAGGTGTACTCCACGCTCGGGAACAGGCTGATCTCGTACAGGAACTCGCCGGACTGGAGCTGGGCGAGATTGCGGCGCACCAACTCTTCGGACAGATCGGCGATCTCCTGCAGTGGGGCCAGCGGCACGTCCTTGCCGATGACCGCGGCGGCCTGCAGCAGGCGCTTGGCCTCGATGGGCAGCCGATCGATGCGCGCGGCCAGCACCGCCTGGACGGTGGCCGGCATCTGCACCTTCTGGACTTCCCGGGTGAGGCGGTAGCGGCCTCTCGTACCGGCCAGCACCTTGGTCTCGGCGAGAGTGTGCACGCTCTCCTCGAGGAAGAACGGGTTGCCCTCGGTGCGCTCGATCAGGAGCTGCTTGAGCGGGTCGAGGCCCGGATCGTCGCCGACAAGCGCGCTCAGCAGCTCCTCCGAGCTCTGCGGCGGCAGCGGGTCCATGCGGAACTGGGTGTAGTAGCTCTTGCGGGCCCAGCCGTGCTGGTACTCCGGCCGGTAGCTCACGAGGACGAGCGCACGGGCCAGCGGCAGGCTGTCCACGAGGCTGTCGAGGAACGCCTGACTCTCGGAGTCGAGCCAGTGGAGGTTCTCGAACACCGCGAGCACCGGCTGCACCTGGCCTTCTCTCAGGATGAGGCGCTTGACCGCGTCGACCATCCGCTGACGGCGCTGCGGCAGGTCCGGCGTCTCCCACTCCGCGTCGTCGACCGGCACATCGAGGAGCTGCAGGAACGCGGGCAGCGTGGGGCGCAGGCTCTCGTCCAGGGTCAGGAGCTTGCCGGTGACCTTCTCGCGAACCCGCCTCGGATCGTCCCCCTCCTCGAGCTGGAAGTACGACCGCAACAGCTCCTTGACCGTCAGGTAGGAGGTGCTCTTGCCGTAGGACGTCGCCTCGGCCTCCATTATCAGCCAGCCGTGGGCGCGGTGGGAGTGGGTGAACTCCCAGAAGAGCCGTGACTTCCCCACCCCGGGCTCGCCCGACACCGCCACGATCTGCCCGTGCCCGGCCGCCGCCCGCGCCATCGCCTGGTGCAGGATGTCGACCTCGGACTCGCGCCCGACGAAGGGGGTGAGCCCGCGCGCCGCGCTCGCCTCGAGCCGGGAGTGCACCTTCTCGGTGCGCAGCAGCTCGAAGATCTCGACGGGCTCCGGCATGCCCTTGACCGGCACCGGCCCGAGCGGCTTGACCTCGATGTAGCCCTCGGCCAGGCGGAGCGTCTCCCGCGAGACCAGCGTGCTGCCGGGACGCGCGAGCTGCTCCATGCGCGCGGCCAGGTGCGTGGTCTGGCCGATGGCCGAGTAGTCCATGTGCAGGTCGCTGTCGATGGCGCGCACCACGACCTCACCGGAGTTCAGCCCGACCCGGATCTGCACGTCCACCCCGCGGCCACGCCGCAGCTCCTCGGCGTACCAGCCCACCGTCTGCTGCATGCGGAGCGCGGCGTGGCAGGCGCGCACCGCGTGGTCCTCGTGGGCCAGCGGGGCGCCGAAGAGGGCCATGATCCCGTCGCCCATCACCTGGTTGACCGTGCCCTCGTAGCGGTGCACCGCTTCCATCATGCGCTCGAGCACGGGATCGAGGAGCCGACGCGCTTCCTCGGGATCCTGATCGGCGAGCAGCTCCATCGAGCCCTTGAGATCGGCGAAGAGCACGGTGACCTGCTTGCGCTCGCCCTCGAGCGCCTGCCGCGAGGTGAGGATCTTCTCCGCGAGATGCTTCGGGGTATAGCCCTGCGGGGGGGCGGCGGGGCGCTCCACCGGCGCCGGGTTGACCGGCGAGCCGCAGGAGCCGCAGAATTTCTTGTCGGGGAGGAGCTCGGCGCCGCAGCTCGGACAGGTCGTCACGAGGCGGCCGCCGCAGTCCTCACAGAACCGGACGCCCTCTCGGTTCTGGGACTGGCAGCGGGGACACTTCACCTCGGCCCTCCTCGGGCGGACGCCAAACAGGTGTCCTGAAAGAGTAACCTCTTGGGGCACTTGCGGTCAAGGGGACCCTGCCGGCCCCCGATGACTCAGCGCGGCTCCTCGGGTCCCAGCCGATAGCGCCGTACCTCGGCCTGGACGTCGCGGACGAGGTCGCCTTCGAGCTCGATACGCACCTCGTGCCGCTCGACGTCCCAGTGTCGCACCGTCGAGAGCCACCCGAAGACGCGGTGAGCCTCGGGCACCAGCCGCCTGCCCCGGTAGATCAGCGTGGTGCGCCCCGAGCCCTGGAACCGCTCCTGCCGCTCGACCTCGGTGCCGCAGAGGCGCAGCACGTCCTCCCGCGTGGCCTTGCCGGGGGCGATTCGCTCGAAGACCTCGCGGGGCACGATGACCCCCTGGTGTCGGTCGCGGCCACCGGCGCGCCAGGAGCCCAGCTGCACGCGCGCGGCCGCCGCCTCGACCGCACGCGCGAGGCCCCGTCCGAGGAGCGGGCCCATCGCCTGACCAAGAGCGAAGAACAGGATCGGCGCGGCCACCAGCATCAGGGTCTGGGTGCGCGAAAAGTATCCGAACTGCACGGCGAGCTGCTGCGGGGTGAGCCCCTCGGAGCGATCGAGGAAGAGCGACACCACCTCCGTCGACTCCAGCGTCTCGCTCAGCCGCCGGATGGACGAGGGCGGGTAGACCTCGTCGATCTTCAGGCGGTCTGACTGCGGGAACTGCACGACGAGCTCGGCGGGCGCGTCGGCGAGGCGCACGACGCGGTCGCGATGGGCGAAGTACATGGGAAACAGCGGCCGGTCCCGCACCTCGTGAAAGCCCACCGCCACCCGGTAGTGGATACCGCGGACGAGACGCTCCACCCAGCCAATCCTCAGGGGCTTGATGAGCCCGGCCGTTCTCATCGAGATCTCGATGAGCCAGCTCCGGTCGACGAGCCGCGGTGTCCACGGGATGCGGATGAAGGTGGCGGGGGGACTCAGGCCCAGGGCCCCGGTCTGCACAAACGTGACGAACGAAGCGCCCGGCGCGAGCGGCTCGAGGCGCCCGTCGTCGCTCAGGTTGCGCGCCGCGAGCCCGACCCATCCCTCGCCGATCACGTCGAAGCCCTGGTCGGTCACGTAGCGGAGCAGCGCCGCGTCCGGCTTTCGCTCGGGTGAGTCGTTCACGACCTCGCCGGGCCAGAGCAGGTAGAGATCCTGGGCCGCGTCGCCCGGCTTCCGATCCGGCGCCAGCTGGAGGCTGAAGGCCACCACCACCGGCACCGGCCCGGGACCTTCACGCACGGTGGCCCGGATCTGCAGCGGTCCGACGGTGAACGGAGGGTCGGGGCGCGCCGCCACGAAGAGCTGGGCCCGGACAGAGACGGGAGTCAGCACCAGGGCAGCGAGCGTGACGAACCAAGCCAGCCGGCGCATCGGAGGGCCCGATCATACCCGGCTCCATCCGGGCATGCCAGGCGGGAGCGGCCGCGGACACAGCGGCCGGGCGTGTGGTAGGCTCCCGGCCATGAACACCACCACGGTCCTCGCCGAGTTCGTCACCAAGAGCCGCATGGACGACTGCCCCGAAGCCGCGCTCGACGCCGCGCGCCGGGCCATCCTGGACTGTCTGGGGGTGATGCTGGCCGGATCGATCGAGCCGGCGGCCCGGATCCTCCAGCAGGTCGCCCAGGCCGAAGGCGGCATGCCGCTGTGCACGGTGGTGGGCACGGGCCGGCGGACCGGCGCGGTGTGGGCGGCGCTCTGCAACGGCACCGCGGCGCACGCGCTCGACTTCGACGACACGAATTTTGCACTCATGGGTCATCCCTCTGCGCCGGTGCTGGCGGCCGCCCTCGCGGCCGGGGAGCTGGCGCTGGCCGACGGCCGCGCGGTGCTGCACGCCTTCCTGCTGGGCTTCGAGGTCGAGACCACGCTCGCCGAGGTCATCAACCCGGCGCACTACGAGCACGGCTGGCACGCCACCTGTACGCTCGGCACCCTGGGCGCGGCGGCGGCGGCGGCGAGGCTCCTCGGCCTCGACGGCACGCAGACGCGCCACGCGCTCGCGGTGGCCGCCTCGCAGTCCTCGGGGCTCAAGGAGAACTTCGGCACCATGACGAAGCCCTTCCACGCCGGTCACGCGGCACGGAGCGGCGTGCTCTCGGCCCTCATGGCCCGGGAGGGCTGGACCGCGTCGGAGCACGCGATCGAGGGCCCGCAGGGCTTCTTCAACGTGCTGGGCGCCGGCAAGCGGGTGCTCGAGCCCCTCGCCACCCTGGGCGCGCCGTGGAAGATCCTGACCACCGGGGTCGCGGTGAAGCCCTATCCTTCCTGCGCGTGCACGCACTCGATCATCGACTCCGCGCTCGAGCTCAGGCGCGCGCAGGGTATCCGACCGGAGGAGGTCGAGGAAGTGACGGTCGGAGTGGCCGCGGGCGTGCCCCGCATCCTCATCCACGCGCGGCCGCGCACGGGCCTCGAGGGCAAGTTCTCGGCTCAGTTCTCGGCCGCCGCCGCGCTCACCGACGGCCGGGTGGGGATCACCACGTTCCAGGACGACCGCGTGCAGGATCCCGCGATCCGGCGGCTGATGGAGCGGGTGCGCGTCACCGTCGATCCGGAGATCCCGACCGATCTCGAGCGACACATGTGGACGCGCGTCACCGTCCGCTGCACGGATGGCCGCACCGTCACGCTCGGCCCGCGTCCGGTGCCCGGGCATCCCGAGAACCCGCTGTCGATCGAGGCACTGCGCGAGAAGTTCCGCGAGTGCGCTGGAATCGTGCTCCCGATGGACCGCGTGGACTCGGTGGCCCAGATGGTCGAGTCGCTCGACACCTGCCCCGATCTCCGGAGCCTGACCGCGATCCTCGACTCCGGGCGCTAGAGCGCCCGGCGCATCACGCGACGCGGGCGGGCGCGAGCCGCCCCATCCACCAGATCGCGCCCGCCACGACCGGCCCGGTCAAGAGCAGGACCGCCACGTTCACCGCCATCCCCGCGGGCGAGCCCAGCCAGGCCGAGAGCACGACGGAGCCGGTGTTGTTCACGACGTGGCAGATCACCGCGGGGATCACGCTCCCGGAGCGCTCCGTCACCAGCCCCAGGTAGAGTCCGATGCAGAAGGCGAGCACACCGTGCACGAGCTCACCGTGGATGAGCCCGAACGCCAGCGCGGTCACCAGGATCGCGGGGCCCGGGCTCCAGACCAGCCGCAGCCGAGTCTGCAGGTAGCCGCGGAAGAACACCTCCTCGCCGAGCGGGGCGAGGAGACCGACGACGAGCACCGCCAGCAACAGGCCCGAAGGGGGCGCGGCGGCCATCGTCCGCGCGATCCAGTCGAGCGCGGGCCCGGGGCCGACCTCGAGCAGGATGGTGAGCGACTCCAGGGCCTGGCTGAGCGCGAGGGTGCCGAGGACCACGATCGCGAGCCCGCGGGCCGGCAGGCGGACCGGCCGGAGGCGGAGGGTGACGCCCGACGGACGGCCGCCGGCCACGAAGGCGATCGCGATCAGGGCCAGCGAGGAGGCGGGTACGCCTGCGAGCAGGGTGACCAGCGCGTCGCGCTCGACGTCGAGGGAGCCGCCGCGCCATGCGACGAGCGCGGTGACGGCCGCGAACTGCAGGCCGAGCACGGCCACCACCGCGAGCGCGTAGACGAAGAGAGCGGTCCAGACCGGGCGCATCTCGTGCCCACTCTCCCCGGGGGAGAGGAGAAACGGTCAGGCTAGTGGTGGCAGGTCACGCACTCGAGCGGCGCCTTGCGGCGCTCGCTCTCGCTGCCCGGCGGCACGGCGACCGACGGGATCGGCGCGTCCGCGACCGTCTGCACGCCCTGCACGCCCTTGGCGTTGGCGTTGCGATGGCACTCCACGCACCAGCCCATGGTCAGCTTGGGCGGCTGGTTCGGGATCAGGACGAGGCTCATCAGGTCGTTGACGATGTTCTGCCCGGTCTGGGCGTGCACCCGCTCCATGGCCTCGATGCGACCGTGGCACGTCTGGCACTGCACGCCGGCCTGCACGTGCGGCTTGTGCGGGAACTGCGCGTGCTCCGGGATCTTGAAGATTCGGACCCACGGAATGGGCTCCTGCCGATCCCAGTAGCCGTGGAGCTTCTTCACCTCGGGGTTGCCCTCGGCGGCCACGATCTTGTGGCAACCCATGCAGCGCTCGACCGACGGCACGCCCGCCGAGGGACCGCGCCGCGCGCCCGCGTGGCAGTACTGGCAGGCGATCTGGTAGGAGCCCGCGTGGATGACGTGACTGAAGAAGATCGGCTGCACCGGGCCCTGGCGCGTGGTGGCGACCGGCAGCACCTTCGTCGGGTCGTAGGGCGGGTCGGCGAGGGTGCGGACGTAGGCGATCACCTCGCGGATCTGCACCTCCGACAGATACGGCGTGAAGTTCGGCATCAGCGGCGAGAGGCCGACGGCCTGGCCGCCGTGCGCGATCACGCTGTGGAGGAAGTGATCCGGCAGCGGATTCAGGACCCGCCCCTCGCTCAGGTTCTGGGGCTTGATCGGGAGGTTCTGCCCGGCGATGCCATCGCCCTTGCCTTCGACGCCGTGGCAATTGGCGCAGTACTGGCCGAAGGTGACCTTGCCGCGCTCGATGATCCGCGGATCCGCCCCACCCTCACTCCCGTGCCCGGGAGCCGCCTTCTGGCCCTGAGCCGGCGCGGCGGCCGACTTGGCGGCGGAGATGGGAAAGCCGATGAGAATCGCGATCAGAACGGCCGCGATGGCCGCACTACCGACGACGGCGGAGCGAGCGATGCGCATGAGTTTCGGCCTGTCTCCCTGGAAAAACCCCAACGAATATACTCAAAATCCCCCAGGAAGCATAGATAGAAATTCGGGCCCGCCGCCCAGTGGATACCGGGCTTTAGGACTCCGCCCCCGACATGAGCGTCGCGCACCGGACCCGGAGCGCGTCCAGCGAGCCAGTGTCCTTCACGTAGGCGACGAAGGCAGCCAGCGGGGTGGCCGCGATGCTCCCGCGCTCGGCGTCACGCGTGAGCCGGGCGAGAGCCGCGACGCCCTGGGGGCTGTCCAGGTGACAGGCGAAGATCCGCTCCGAGCGAAGGCCCATCATCCGCGTGACCTCCACGGTCAGGAGACCTCCCTTGAAGCCGCCCTTCTCGTGATGGACCACGATCTTGTCGCCGCTATCGAGCGTGATCTGGCAGTAGGCGCCGGCACGCGGATCCGTGACGAACCGTCCGACCTTGGGCATGGTCGCCTCCTCGGAATATCAGTTTGACGATGAGCGTGAGCGCCATCATGAACACCAGGCCGAACCCGGATCGGGTATGGCCAGTCTCACGGCCGGCGAGAAGGGACTAGTGGGAGTCTTCGGAGGGCGACGTCGGATCGGCGGACGGTCGTGTCAGCCGTCGCACCGTGCGGCGCTGACGCTGCGCGACCGGCGGGGTCGGCAACCGGTGATCCTCGAGCTCGGGAAACCCCGGGAGGACGACCGCGCGGCCGGACGTGACGGGCAGCACCACCGCCTCGATCGCCGCGCGGCCACGGCCGGCCTGGATGCTCTCGACCGAGTCGCCCGCGTCGAACACGAAGGCGCCCGGCATCTCGGGCAGCGAGAAGTCGAGCGTGACGAAGCAGAGGAGAGCCAGGTGCAGCAGCGGCCGCCGACGCCTCATGGCCGGGATTCTATCTCGCTGGTCACCCGCCGAGGTAGAGCCGCTTGACCTCGGGGTCCTCCAGCAGCGCCCGCCCCGCCCCCTCGAACCGATTGCGTCCCAGCTCGAGCACGTACCCCCGGTCGGCCACCGTCAGGGCCTTGGCCGCGTTCTGCTCCACCACCATCAGGGTGAACCCGGCGTGCCGCATCTCGCCGAGCTTGTCGAAGATGAGCGAGACGAACTTCGGGGCCAGGCCGAGCGAGGGCTCGTCGAGCATGATGAGCTTGGGGGTGGTCATGAGGGCGCGGCCGATGGCGACCATCTGCTGCTCGCCGCCCGACATGGTCCCGGCCTTCTGGGCCCGGCGCTGGGCCAGGACCGGAAACAGGGTGTAGACGCGATCGAGCGCCTCGCGGATGCGTCGGGCGTCGCGCTCGATGTAGGCTCCCATCTCGAGGTTCTCGAGCACCGTCATCTGGGGAAAGACGATGCGGCCCTGCGGCACGTAGGCCAGGCCGCGCTGGAGCACCTGGTCGGGCCGGAGCCCGGTGATGTCCTGGCCGTCGAACCGCACCCGGCCGCTCGTCGGGCGCAGGAAGCCGACGATGGTCTTGAACGCGGTGGACTTGCCGGCGCCGTTGGGGCCGATCACGCTGACCATCTCGCCCGCGCGCACCTCCAGGGTCAGGTCGTGGAGGATGGGCATCTTGCCGTAGCCCGCGGTCAGGGCCTCGGCGCGCAGCAGGACGGGGCTCGCCTCGCCGGTCACGGCCGCCGCCGGGCGACGTAGAGCACGTGAGGATACGGCAGGACATCAACCATCAGGTGACGGTGCACCTCGAAGCCCACGTCCTCCAGGAGGGCCTGCAGCTCCTCGGTGGCCCAGTAGCGCACGGGCGTCGCCGGGTCCATCAGTCGGTCGAGCGCGAGGGTGAACCAGCGCTTGTACGCGGGGTGCCGATCGACATCCTTGACGAGCAGCCGGCCGCCCGCCGGCAGGGTCTTGGCCACCTGCTCCACGAGCGGGCGCACCGCGTCCGGAGGGATGTGGTGGACGATGTCGAGCATGTAGGCGGCGTCGAACCGCTCCCCGCCCCGGAAGTCCATCACGTCGCCGACCTCGTAGCGCACGTTGGGCAGGCCGAGCCGCTGCGCGGCCGCGCGGGCCATCGCGATGCGGCGCGCATTGCGATCGAAGCCCTCGACGACCAGCTCGGGGTGCACGGTCGCGTAGTAGAGCGAGAAGAGGCCGAAACCGCAGCCCATGTCCAGGATCCGACCGCGCGGCGGCAGGTACTGGCCGATCTCGTCGAGGAAGCGCTGGCGCAGGATCCAGAAGCGACCCCAGCAGTACGCCCGCACGATCGGATCGTCGTAGGAGCGGATGACGCTACGAATCGCTTCGCTTCGCATAGATCCGGTACCCGTCGCCGGAAACCGCCAGGGTGAACGAGTGCTCCAGCGCCTGCGCGAGCTCGGGGAAGGCGGCGAGCCGCGCGTAGCCGAGCTCGGGCCAGCTTTCCTCGAGCACCACCACCGCGGCGGGCGGGCGGGCGGCGAGCCCGGACACGAGCTCCGCGCGCAGCGCGCGGATGCGCGGATCGTCGACGTGGTGGAAGAAGTGGAAGTCGTAGATGAAGCGCGTGGGCTGCCGTAGCCCCAGGCGGAAGAGGGCGTGGACGCCCCCGCCGGTGGTGTCGAGCACCTGGACGGTCGCTCCCGCGGGGACGAGCGGCGCCAGGTCGCGCGTGAGGGCGTCCACGCGCCGCGCCTTCTCGACGATCCACCCGGGCTCGCGCGCCTCGACGCCCTTGGCGCCCAGCACGACCACGAGTAGCGCCCACGTGGCGAGCGCGACGCCGCGACGGGCGCCCCACAGGTCGAGCGCACGCGAGCGATGCAGGGCGTCGCGCCGCGCCGCCGCCACCGGGGCCAGCGCGCAGAGGAAGAGCGCGAGGGGATAGAGCTGATACTCCCAGCCCTTGCCCTGCAACGCGAAGTGGGCGGCGCCGTAGAGCACCCCGAGGCCGGCCAGCATCACGCGCGGCGACCACGAGCGGGCGCGCGCGAGCAGGCCGAGGGCGGCCAGGAGCGCGAGCAGGCCGAAGAGGGCGCGGCCGTAGGCGTGATAGCCGGTGGCCTCGATCACCGAGACGCGGCCCACCTGGCTGTAGAGCGGCAACACATAACCGGTGAGAATGGCCACGAACGGTCCGAGCCCGCCGCGGCCGGCGAGCCAGCCGAACACCAGCCCGGGGACGAGCAGGCCCCCGCCCAGCACCATCGCGGCGGGTGCCCATCCGGAGCGGCCGGCGCGATGGGTGAACCAGCCCGCGGCCGCCGCGCACGCGAGCCAGAACAGGCCGGCGTGGGGCTTGATCGTCAGGCCGGCGCCCAGGGCGAGCCCACCCGCGAGCAGGGCCAGCCGGCCGTCCTGCTCCTCGAGCCCCCGCGCGACGCCATAGGCGCCGGCCAGCAGGAAGAGGCAGAGCAGGAAATCGCGCTGGCCGGCGCGCCACGGCCCGCCGCCGAGATGATAGAGGCCGAACAGCACGGCGCCCGACCCGGCCGCGACCGCGTCGTTCAGCGGCCGGCTATAGGCGAAGAGCAGCGCACAGATCGCGCCGAGCCAACCGAGATCGAAGAGCCGCCAGGCGAGGTCGCCTGCGCCGCCCACCCGGAGCACCGCGAGATGCAAGAGGTACACTCCGGGCAGGTTCATGTCGAACGCGTCGCGATAGGGCACTCCGCCCTGGCCGACCACCCAGGCGATGTAGTGCATCAGCGGCGCGTCGTGGATCAGGGGCCAGGCGCGCGAGGCCCAGACCAGGTACGCGAGCAGCACCGCGCTAGCGGCCGAAATAAGCCTCAATGACCCGCTCGTCGGCCTGGATGACGCCGGGCGCCCCCTGGGCCAGATTCTCGCCGTGATCGAGTACGAACACCGTCTCGCAGAGGCCCATCACCACCTTCATGTCGTGCTCGACCAGCAGCACCGTCTTGCCCTGGTCGCGCAGCCGCCGGACCGCGTCGAGCAGCTCGTTGAGCAGCGTGCGGTTGACACCCGCCGCCGGCTCGTCGAGCAGGATCATCTCGGGATCGGTCATGAGCACGCGGATGAACTCCACCAGCTTCTGCTGGCCGTAGGAGAGATTGCCCGCGAACTCCTCCGCGAGCCGCTCGAGCTTGACGAGCGCGAGCAGCTCCTGGGCGCGGCGTCGCGCTTCCGAGTAGCCGCTCGTCGTCACCACCAGCAGGTTCTCGAGCGCGGTCAGCTCGGGGAAGACCCGGATTACCTGGAAGGTGCGGCCCATGCCGAGGTGGAAGATCTGGTGCGGCTTGAGCCGCTCGATGCGGCGGCCCTTGAACAGGATCTCGCCCTCGTCGGCCTGGTCCACGCCGGTGATGCAGTTGAAGAGCGTGGTCTTGCCCGAGCCGTTGGGGCCGATGAGCCCGTAGATCCGGCCGGGCTCGAGCGCGAGCGACACTCCGTTGACCGCGGCGACGCCGCCGAAGCGCTTGATCACTCCCCGGACTTCCAAGATCGGTGACATGCCCGGCTAGATCGTCCGTGGCAGGTTGTACTTCTGCTGGAGCACACCCAGGATGCCGCGCGGCATCAGCAGCACCACCGCCACGATGATGGCGCCGAACAGGAGCTGGTGGAGATAGATGAAGCGCGCCCACACCGCCTCTTGGAATGCGAAGAGCAGGGTCGCCCCGAGCACCGGCCCCCAGATCGTACCCTTGCCGCCGAAGAGCACCATCACGATCATCGTGATCGTCATGACCAGCGGGAAGACCGAGATCGGCTCGATGTAGCCCTGGTCGCGCGCGGACAATCCTCCCACGATGCCGGGTCCGGCGGCCGAGAGCAGGAACGCGTAGAGCTTGTAGCGGAGCGTGTCGATCCCCATGGCCTCCGCCGCCACCTCGTCCTCCCGGATGGTCATGAGCCGCAGCCCGAAGCGGGAGGTGAGAATGAAGTAGGTGACCACCGTCACCGCCGCCGCCACGAGGCCCATCGCGTAGTAGATCTGGACACTCGCGTCCAGCGTGGGCAGCGAGAGTCCGTTGCCGCCGCCGGTGAGCCCTTCGTAGTACGAGGCGATGACGCGCAGCACTTCGTTGAGGCCCAGCATCGCGATCGCGAAGTACGGACCCTTCAGGCGCAGGCACGGCCAGCCGATCACGAGGGCCAGCACCGCGGCCATCGCCCCGCCGCCGAGGCACGCGACCGGCCACGGCCAGCCCGCCTTCACGATCAGGAGGCTCGAGGCGTAGGATCCCATGCCGAAGAACGCCACGTGTCCGAACGAGACGTACCCGGTGAGCCCGGAGATCAGGTTCCAGGACTGGGCGAGCGCGATCCACATGAAGAGCTGAAGCATCACCCGGATCCCGTACCCGGTCGCCTGCACCGGGTACAGGGCGAGCCCGATCGCGGCCAGGCCGAGGGCGACGGGGAACCAGCGCTTCACGCGCGGCCCTTCAGCAGTCCGGTCGGACGGATCAGCAAAACCAGCACCAGGAGGACGTAGGCGACCGCCTCGTTGACCTGCGCGGTGAGGAAGAGCGAGGCGAGCTGCTCGACCAGCCCGAGGAGCAGGCCCCCGAGCAGCGCGCCCGGATAGTTGCCGGCGCCGCCCAGCACGATGACCAGGAACGACTTGAATGTGTAGACCTGACCCATCTCGGGCTGGATCGCGACCATGACCGCGACGAGGGTGCCGCCCGCCGCGGCCAGCGCGGAGCCGAGCCCGAAGGCGAGCAGGTGGATGCGCTGCACGTCGATGCCGCACACCTGCGCCACCTCCCGGCTCTGGGACACCGCGCGGATCGCCTTGCCGAGCCGGGTGTACTTGAGGAATACGAAGGCCGCGATCGTGATCGCGATCGCGAAGGCGCACGCGGCGAGCCGCGGCTTGGAGAGCGCGAACGGCCCCACGCTGAACGAGCCGGTGAGGAACTCGACGGCCCGCAGGTCGGAGGTGAAGGCGAGCTGGGCCAGGTTCACCAGTGCGATCGACACCCCGAACGTGAGCAGTAGCGAGGACAGCTCGGGAGCGTCCACCACGCGCCGGACGAGGAAGCGCTGCAGCACCACGCCCACCACGAACAGCAGCGGCATCGTGAGCAGCAGCGACAGGTACGGGTTGAAGCCGAACCAGTGGAAGAGCCAGAAGGTGGTGTACGCCCCCAGCATCATGAGCGGGCCGTGGGCGACGTTCAGCACCCGCATCACGCCGAAGATCAGTCCGAGGCCGAGGGCGACCAGCGCGTAGAGCGAGCCGGCCAGGAGGCCCGAGATCACCACCTGGCCGACCATGGTCGGCGTGATCAGGACGCCCACGGGCTCTCCGGAGCGCGACGGCGCCCGCCGGATGGCCGGCGGGCGCCCGAGGTGAGACCGCTCAGCAAGGGAGGCGGACTACCGTCTGTTCCACTCCGGCGTCGGGTAGCGGACCTTGCCGCTCGCCAGATCGTCCGGCCACACCACCACGCGCTTGCCGTCCTGCCACTGCAGCATGACCATCTTGTGCGCGATCTGGAAGCCGTCCGGGTCCACCTTGTAGTCCCCGAACGCGGTCCTGATCTCCATCTTCAGGAGCTGGTCCCGCACCTTGTCGGCGTCCAGCGTCCCCGCCCGCTTCACCGCCTCCGCGTAGGTCAGGCAACCCGCGTAGCCGGCGGCCGCGTGGTACGACGGCTCGTGCTTGAACTTCTTGGTGAACGCGCCCACGAACTCCTTCTGGCCGGGATACGGCAGCGCCTCGTCCCACTGGGTGGAGCCGTAGACGTACTCCGCGTTCTGCTTGAGCAGGTCGTAGAACTCGGGGATGTCGCCGCCGACCGTGAGCCCGAACATCTTCGGGTTCACGTTCAGCTCCTTCATCTGGCGGGTGATCGCGATCGCGTCGTCGAAGTAGGTCCCCGCCGCGATCACGTCCGGATTGAGCGACTTGATCTTCACGAGCAGTGCCGAGAAGTCGGTGTTGCCCTTTGGATAGGCTTCCTGCAGCACCACCTGCATGCCGCGCTTCTTGGCCGCCTCCGCGGTGCCCGCGGCCGACGCCTTCGGGAACAGCGTATCCTCGTTGATGATCGCGACGGTCTTGAGGCCGCGCTTGGCCGCCATGTCCACGAGGCCTTCGAGATACACCTCGGCCGGCGAGATGATCATGAAGATGTACTTCCGGCCCTTCTTGAAGATGGAGGTCGTGGCCGCGAGTGGGGCCACCATGACCTTCTTGTACTTCTCGGTGACGTTGGCTACCGCCTCGCTCACCGCCGAGGAGTACGGCCCCATGACCGCGTCGACCTTGTCCTCGGTGATCAGCTTCTCGTAGAGCTTCACCGCGGTGGCCGGCATCGACTGATCGTCGTAGACCACGAACTCGATCTTGCGCCCGAGCAGCCCGCCCTTGGCATTCAGCTCGTCCACGCAGATGTCGTAGCCTTCCTTCTGCTGGGTGCCGGGCTTGGCGTAGGTGCCCGTCACCGAGAGCGAAGCGCCGATCCTGATGGGGGTCTGGCCCGCCGCAGGCAGCGGCAGCGACGCGAACACGATGCCGGCGAGGGCAATCGGGGCCATGCGCTTGAAAGATGTCATCGTCATGCGGTTCCTCCTCGGGACGTTCTCGAGCGAATCGAGGGTGGTGGCTGGAATGGGCCTTTCTTTTAGCAAAGATGGCTCGGGGTGTCAAGGTTCCGGGCCCGAAGCCGCTTGACGCCGACCAGGCGAGCGTCAATCATGCCGTGTCATGGCCAAGGACGTGCGGGCGGTGCACCATCCGGACAAGCGCCGCGTCGAGATGCCATACGCCCCTGCGCTGCTGGTACGACGGGGGAGCCTGCTCTTCCTCTCCGGCCTGACCGCGGCCCCTGTCTACCACAGCCACCCGCACCGCGAGGAGGAGTTCGACCTGCCGACCAGCATGCGGGAGCAGGCGGTGCTTCTGATGGAGAACCTCAAGACCACGCTGGCCGCGGCCGGCTGCACGCTGTCCGACGTGGTGTCGGCCACCCGCTACCTCACCGACGTCGCCGAGCAGGACGATCTCAACGCGGTGTGGGGCGCCTACCTGGGCGCCCACCGGCCGACCACCACCACCGTGGAGGTCTCCCGCCTCGCGACCCACGCCAACTGCAAGATCGAGATCAGCGTAGTGGCGGTGGCGGATGGTGAAGCCACGGCGAGGGTCCGCAGTGGCAGGGCGAGGCGCAGCCAAAGGCGAGCCGAGCAAATACCCAAAAAGCCCAAAGGAAGTAGACGCAAGACAGGGCGCCGCAGTACCTCGCGCCGAAAGAGATGACCACCTCCCTCGGCTTCGTTGGCCTCGGTGCGATGGGCGGCCGGATGGCGCGGCGCCTGATCGACGCCGGCTACACCGTCCACGGCTACAACCGCACCGCGTCCAAGGCGGCCGACCTCGTGCGGGCCGGCATGCGCCTCGCCGCCTCGCCACGCGAGGTCGCCGAGCGCGCCGGCGTCGTGTTCACCATGGTCACGGACGACGCCGCGCTCGAGGCGGTCACGCGGGGTCCGCAGGGCCTCCTGGCCGGGCTGTCCGCCGGCGCCATCCTCGTCGAGATGAGCACGGTGAGCCCGGCGGTGATTCATCGCCTCGTCGATGACGTGGCGGGGCGGGGTGCCGCGCTGCTCGACGCGCCGGTGTCCGGCAGCCCCGCCACGCTGGAGTCCGGTCAGCTCTCGTTCATGGTCGGCGGCGACCCGGCCGTCCTCGACCGCGCGCGCCCGTTCCTGCTCGCGATCGGCCCGACGATCACGCACGTGGGACCGGCCGGGCTCGCCAAGAGCATGAAGATCGCGGTCAATCAGGGGCTGGCCATCCAGATGCTCTCGTTCGCCGAGGCGGTGGTGCTCGCCGAGAAGGCCGGCATCGATCGGGAGCGCGCGGTGGAGGTGCTGCTGAAGAGCGTGGTGGCCTCGCCGATGGTGAAGTACCGCGGCCCATTCGTGCTCGGCATGCCCGCCGAGGCATGGTTCGACGTCGACATGATCCAGAAGGACCTGCGCTTGGCCCTCGATATGGCGCGCGCCACCGGGGTGACCCTCCCCTCGGTCTCACTCACCCACGAGCTGCTCACCGCCGCGAAAGGCCTCGGCCTCGCCCGATACGACTTCGCGGTCATCTTCGACGTCATCGCCCGCCTCAGCGGCCTCCCGCCCTCCAAGAAGCTCTAGAGGCCAAGAACCGCCAACGCTCGCATGGGGGCGGGCGCGGGGCGGCGGGGGTGCTCCCCGGGGACCGTGTCTTCTGCGCGCAATCGAAGGCGCCCGCTCCCATCTCGTGGCCCGATCGAGAGGCCACCACGCTCGCGAGTCAGCGTGTCCCCGGGGAGCACCCCCGCCGCCCCGCGCCCGCCCCATGCGAGTCTACGGCTCCTCCGTCGCCTCGTAGCGCAACCACCGCTTCTGCATCCACCGCACCGCGAGTAGATCCTCGAAGCCCACCACCGCGCGATTGCGGATCCCGTAGTGCGACACCCCGAACCGCCGCGCGCGGTGCCCCACCGGCAGCTCGAGCACGCGGCAGCCGGCCAGCCGGAGCAAGGTGGGCATGAAGCGATGGAACCCGCGGAAGCGCGGCAGGCAGGGCAGGCAGCCGCGCCGGATCACCCGCAGCGTGCAGGCGCTGTCCCTTACGTCCTCTCGCGTGATCGCGTTCCGCACCGCGTTCGCGATGCGCGAGGAGGCGCGCTTCAGCCATGGATCGTCACGCCGCTGGCGCCATCCGGTCACCGCGTCGTAGCCCTCGAGCGCTTCGAGCATGCGCGGGATATCGCGGGGATCGTTCTGCAGGTCGCTGTCGAGCGTGACGATGATGCCACCGCGCGCCCGCGCGAAGCCGGCGTCCAGGGCCGCCGAGAGCCCCGCGTTGGCCGCGAGGCGGATCAGGCGGACCCGGGGGTCGGCCGCGCGGAAGGCCCGCACGATGTCGGGCGTCGCGTCGACGCTGCCGTCGTCCACGAAGATGACCTCGGCCGAGCGGGCCAGCTGGTCGAGCACGGCCGAGACCTCGGACCAGACCTGGGGCAGGCTCTCCGACTCGTTGAAGGCGGGCAGCACCACCGAGAGCTCGGGGGCCGACGCGCTCATGACCGCGGGCCGAGCAGCACGATCCGATCCCGGCCGACGCGATCGCTCAGCAGCACCTGCCAGCGGGCCTCCGCCCGCGGCCGCATCGCCGCCCAGCCCGGTTCCCGCATCAACAGCACGTCCCCGGGCCGCGGATCGGCAAGGACCGATTCCAGATCGGCTGGACCCGGAAGCTCGCGCACGGGCCGCCGGAGGTAGAAGTCATACGAGAGGCCCGCGTCGGGATACGCCAGCACCCGCCCCTCGGCGGGCAGTCGCGTGGCCATCGCGGCGGTGAAACCCCGGATGTTCGATCGCTCCGCGTAGCGTGACGGGTAGCTCCATCCCTCGATGAGCAGGATACCTCCGAGCGCGAGCGCGAGCGCCGCCGTCGCGCCGAAGCCGGAGCCGCGCGCGCCCATGATCCAGATGGCCGCGCCCAGACCGGCCAGGATCAGGAGGCCGACCAGCCAGCGCTCCCCGCCCACGGCCGGGGTGAACTCGTCGCCGCCGCCGGCCCGCAACCGGAGCAGGAGGGCGACGACGACGGCGGCGGCGAGCAGGAGCGCGCCGTACGAGGCCAGGATCAGGCGGCGGCCGAGCCGGCCCGCCGCGAGCGGCGCCCGCACCAGGAGCTCGGCGACCAGTATCGCCAGCGGCGGCAGCACCGGAAGGAAGTAGCGCGCGCGCTGCTCGCCGGAGAGGCTCACCGCCACCGTGACGACGGCCGTCCACACGAGCACCGGCCGCCGGCGTGGATCACGGTCGCGCCACCACCACCAGAGACCGGGGGCCAGGAAGAGGGCCCAGGGCAGGAAGCGCGCCAGGTTGTCCAGCAGCTCGAGGATCCGCGAGCTGCGCTTCTCCCGGAAGTACCACTCGCCATAGTGGCCGACGACGACCCCGCCCACGTAGCTCCGCTCGGTCTGCAACAGGTACGGGAGCAGCCACGGCAGGGTCGACACCACCAGGATGCCGAGGCCGAGCGGCAGCCGCAGCCAGCGCAGCCCGCGCCAGCCGTCCTCGACCAGCACCACCGCGAGGGCGGCGGCGAGCCCCATCAGGGCGGCCGGCCCCTTGGTGGCGAGCGCGCCCGCCAGGCAGAGGTAGAAGGCGACCAGCGGGCGGCCCGGCGCCGGCGCGAGCCGCGCACTCAACAGGCAGTAGAGCGCCCACGTCAGCCACGCGGTCAGCATCATGTCGGAGAGCACCTGGTGCGACATGAAGTAGAAGAACGGCGCGGTGGCGAGCACCAGGCCCGCGCCCAGGCCGACCTCTACCCCCCACAGCCGGCGGCCGAGCGCGACCACCGCGAGCAGCGTCATGAGCGCGGCCAGGACGGAGGCTAGCGGCGCGGTGACGTCGTTGACCACGCCGAAGGGAAGCGCGAGCAGACCCACGGTCCAGAAGTAGAGCGGCGGCTTGTTCAGGTAGATGACGTCGCGGACACGGGGCAGGAACCAGTGGCCGTGCTCGACCCCTTCGCGCGCGAGGAGGGCGAAGCGGGCCTCGTCCTGGTTGAACAGCGGCCGCCGGCCCACCGGCAGGCCGAACAGCACGAGTGCCGACAGGAGCAGCAGCGTGATCAGCGCCGCCGCCCGAGCCCGACTCAGATCACCCCCGCCCGACGCGCCCGCTCCGCGATCTTCCGGGCGCGCGTCAGGTGCGGCATGTCCATCATCTGCCCCTTCCAGGCGAAGGCGCCGGCGCCGCGCCGCGCGTTCTCCTCGAACGCGGCGATGAGAGCGGCCGCGTCCTCCGCGTCGGCCCTCGACGGAGTGAACTCGCTGTTGATCACCTCGATCTGACCCGGATGGATCGAGATCTTGCCGGTGAAGCCCATCGCCACGCCCTCACGGCACTCCCGCCGCAGGCCCTCGAGGTCGGGGATGTCGGTGTAGACAGTGTCGAGCGCCTCCACCCCCGCCGCGGACGCGGCCACTGCGCACATCACGCGCGCGTAGCGCGGGATGTCGAGGTACCGGCCCTCCCCGTCGCGCGTGCGTGGCAGCCCCATCGCGGCGGCCAGGTCCTCGATGCCCCAGGAGACGGCGGCGATCCGGGGGCTCGCGGAGGCGATCTCCTTGATGTTCAGCAGCCCCTCCGGCGTCTCGGTCGCGATCACGACCAGCCGCGTCGAGCCGAAGGGCAGCCCGCGCTTCTGCTCGAGGGCGTCCAGCCGCGCGGCCACCTGGCGGATGTCCTCGGCCCGGCGGGGCTTGGGCACCACGTAGCCGTCGGGGCGGCCGGCGATGGTCTCGGCCAGATCGCCCTCCGCGTGGCCGGTGAAGATCGGATTCATCCGAACCCACCGCTCGCGGCCGCCGAAGTCGAGCGTCTCGAGCCAGCGCCGCACGATGGGGCGGGTGGCCGCCTTGCGGTCGGGCGTGACCGCGTCCTCGAGATCGAGGATGAGGCCGTCCGCGGGCAGGGTGAGGGCCTTGGCCATCATCTTCTCGTTGCCGCCCGGCACGAAGTGGAGCGATCGGCGCATCGGTCAGGACGCGCGGCGCCGCATCATGGCGGCGCGACGGCAGCGCATTACCACGTCACCGTGCTGGTTCCGGGCGCGATGCTCGAAGATCACGATACCCCACTGCGGCCTCGACTTCGACTCGCGCTTCTCCACCACTTCCGTCTCCGAGTAGATCGTGTCGCCGTGGAACACCGGCTTCGGGAACTCGACCTTCTCGAAGCCGAGGTTGCCCACCGTGGTGCCGAGAGTGGTCTCGCCCACGCTCAGCCCCACCGCGATCCCGAGCGTGAGCAGGCTGTTCACGAGCGGCTTGCCGAACTCGGCCTTCTGGGCCGCGTGGAAGTCGATGTGCAGCGGCTGCGGATTCATGGTCATGCAGGTGAAGAAGACGTTGTCGGACTCGGTGATGGTGCGTCCGGGCTGGTGCTGGAAGGTCTGACCGAGCTCCAGCTCCTCGAACAGCTTGCCGGCCATCGTCGGCCTCCTTGCGGTTGGGCGGGTCGCGCGCGGTCGGCGGCTCAGCGCGCGGCGGCGGCAACGGCGCCGAGCTCCGCGATCACCTGGGCGCTCGAGTCCACCCGCCCGAGCAGGCGGGCGAAGTTCTCGCAGGCCGCGTCGTGGAGCCGGCGGCTGGCCGCGCCGCAGCCGTCCTCCACGAGCAGGCAGCGGAAGCCGCGGTCGGCCGCGTCCCGGGCCGTGCCTTCCACGCAGGAGTTGGTGGACACCCCGGTGAAGACGAGCTGCTCCACCCCCCACGCGCGCACCAGGCGCTCGAAGCCCGAGGAGTGAAACGCGCTCATCGTAGTCTTGTTGAGCACCGGCTCGTGCGGGCGCGGTGCGAGCGCGTCCAGGATCTCGTGCTCGCGCCGGCCCCGGGTGTTGCCGACGGCCTCCGCCATCGGGCGCATGTGCGGCGGAAGATCGCTGTAGTCGGGCAGCTCGGAGCCCACCGTGAGGTACACTACGCGGAGACCGCGGGCCCGGAACACCTCGAGGAGCCGCTGGATGGTCGGCACCACCACGGTCTCGATCCGGTCGAAGCGCGCGGTTCCCTGCTCCTCCCGCCCCTGGTCCTTCAGGAGCCGGCCCAGGCCCTCGTGGCGCGATCCGCTCGCGTACTGCATGTCGACGACCACCAGCGCCGCCCGCGCCGCGTCCAGACGGAATCCTGGATTGAACTGCCCCGCGTAATCCGTCGTCATGGGGGCCTAGCAGGCCGGACGGCGGAGCACGGCCGGATCGATGCGCCGCGCCACCCACTGCCCGTCGCCGGGGCGGCCGAGCAGTCGCCCCCCCTCCGCGATGACCTTACCGCGCAGCAGCGTCATGACCGGCCAGCCCGATACCGCCCAGCCTTCCCAGGGGCTGTAGTCCGTCACGTGGAAGTCGTCCTTCGCGAGCGTCTTGCGAATCGTCGGATCGATGAGCACGAGGTCGGCATCGCTCCCCGGAGCGACGACACCCTTCTTCGGGTACAGCCCGAGGATCCGCGCCGCGTTGGTGGCGGTGATGTCAGCGAAGCGCGTGAGCGACATGCCGCGCTTGACCACGCCCTCGCTGAAGCCGATGCCGATCCGCGCCTCCGCCCCCACGTTGCCACCGGTGACGTCCTCGATCGTGCGCCCCTTCAGCTTCAGCGCGAGGCTCGTGGGGTACTCGTCGGTGGCGAGCGTGGAGAGCCCGTCGTGCACGAGGCCGTCCCAGAGCGCCTGCTGGTCCTCCGGGAACTTCAGCGACGGATAGGTGTGCGAGCAGAAACCGCGCGGGGTCTTGTAGTACTCCGCGTTGAAGCACGCGTACTGGTGCAGGGTCTCGCCGTAGACGGGCAGCCCCTGCGCGCGGGCTTCCGCCACCGTCTCCACGCCCTCGCGGGCGGAGACGTGCACGAAGTACACCCCGGCGCCGCTCGCCTTGGCCAGGGCGACGGTCCGGCGGAACGCGAGCAGCTCGGACAGCTTGGTGTGCACGAGATGGAGGTTGGCGCCATCCATCCGGCCTTCCTCGCGGAAGCGCTCGTAGTTGAACTGGACGAGGTCCTCGTCCTCGCCGTGCACGACCATGATGCCGCCCGCCTTGGCGACCTTCTCCATCGCGAAATGGATGCGGCCGAAGTCGATGCGGTTGCCTGCCCGCTTCGGATGCGGCGGCAGCACGTTGGTGGTGAAGACCTTGAAGCTCGGATGACCCGCCTGGATCGCCTCCCCGATCTGATCGAAGACGCGGATCGGCAGGGCCCCCGCCAGGGTCAGGTGGAAGGCGTAGTCGACGTAGGAGTTGCCCTTCCACCGCGCGGCGCGCTGCTCGATCACCGGCTGGATATCGGTGCCCGGCCGCACGTAGGCGAAGTCGATGTGGGTGGTCGTGCCGCCGCACGCCATGCCCCGGGTGTCGTCCTCGGGGCCGAGGGTGATCGCGGGCTCCTCGGGATGCGACATGATCCCGTGGGCCAGATGCGCGTGGGGCTCCACGCCGCCCGGCGAGACGATCCGGCCGGCCGCGTCGATGACGCGCGCTCCGTCGGTCGGCAGCGTGCCGGGCGCGGCGATCACCGCGATCTGCTCGCCGCGCACGCCGACGTCCCAGACGCCGACGCCCTGCGGGGTGATCACCTGCCCGTTGCGGATCACGAGATCGAGCACGAACGGAGCCTAGCCCAGGTCCCGCGGGTCGTCAACGACTGGAAGCGACGGCGCGATCACTCGACGACCTTGTCGGCCCGGGCGAGCAGCGACGCCGGGATGGTGAGGCCGAGGGTCCGCGCCGCCTTCAGGTTGACGACGAGCTGGAACTTGCTCGGCCGCTCGATGGGCAGATCCGACGGGCGCGCGCCTTTCAGGATGCGATCGACGTACTTCGCGGCCTGCCGGTACATCTCCAGGAGATCGGGCCCGTAGCCGAGGAGCCCGCCCGCGTCGGCAAAGGCGGGAAAGATACTCGCCGCGGGAAGCCGATGGCGCTGCGCCTCCTGCGCGATACGGACCCGCGCTGCGAAGACGTCGGGCGACGTCAGGACCAGCAGCGCCTGCGGGCGCCCCTTCATCGCGCGGTCGACGACGTCGTCCAGGTCGGCCGCGGATCGGATCGCGACCGGGATCAGGGTGATGCCGGCGGCCTGCGCAGCCGCCTCCGCCGCCCGCAGCTGAGGACCGCTGACCCGATCGTCCCAGAGGACGGCGAGGCGGGTCAGCCGCGGCACTGCTTCCCGCAGGAGCTGGATCTGCTTGCCGGCCAGCTCCGGCAGATCGAGAAAGATGCCGGTCACGTTGCCGGCCGGGCGGGCCAGGCTGGCCACGAAGCGGCTGGCCACCGGGTCGCTCTCGAGATCGACGGCGACGATCGGGATCGTCGTCGTCAGGCTCAGCCCCCGCGCGAGCCGGAATGGCCCGGGCAGGACCAGGCAGGCCGGCGCCTGCCGAACAAGCGCCTCGATATCGCCCGCTCCGTCCTCCGGCGCCCGGCGCCAGTCGAGCACGATGTTACGTCCGTCCTGGTACCCGAGGTCCTGGAGCCCGCCGACGAAGGCGTCGCGGGTCGCGGGGACGGTGGTCACGAGGCCGACCTTGGGCACCGCATCGGCGGCCGCGGCCCGCGTCGCGCCAGGTGGCGAGGCGGTCACCAGGGCGAGCGCCGCCGAGAGCGCGACCCAGAAGACCGCGATCACGTCAGCGAGGGCCGGCGGCGATGCCACGGCGTGGCGCCCTCGTAGGCGTGGCCGAGGCGCAGGAGCGTCGCCTCGTCGAACGGGCGACCCACCACCTGCATGGCCAGCGGCCGGCCGTCGGCCGACGCGCCACACGGGATCGACAGCGCGGGCAGCCCGAGCGCGTTGAACGGCCGGGTCAGCCGGGAGAACCGCCCCATGCGCGCGATGACGTCGGCGGCGGCGCCCGCCTTGGCCTCGGCGAGCGCGGGCGCCGGCTCCGGGATGGTCGGCGTCACCAGCACGTCGACCCGCGTGAAGACGGCGTCGATGAACTCGCGGGCGAAGCGGGCGCGCAAGCGCTGGCCCTGCAGGTATTCGTAGGCGGTAACCGTCAGGCCCGGCGCCATCCGGTCGCGCACCGCCGGCTGCAGCTCGCCCGGGCGCTCCTTGAGGATGCGCGAGTGGATGGCCGCGCTCTCCGCGCGCACCATCACGTTACTGCAGGCCTCCACCATCGGGCGGGGATCGGGAGTCGCCATCGCTTCGACGGTCGCTCCGAGCGCCCGCAGGGCGGCCACCGCGTCGGCGAGCGCGCGTGACACCTCGGCGTCGAGGCCGTCGGTGTAGAAGTCACCGGCCACGCCCACCCGCAGCCCCCGGACACCGCCCGCGAGCGCGGCGAGGTAGTCCGGCACCGGCTGGCGGCTCGATGTCGCGTCGAGCGGATCGTGGCCCGCGATCACGCCGAGCAGGAGCGCGGCATCGCGCACGGTGCGCGCGAGCGGACCCACGTGATCGTAGGACCACGACAGCGGCATGACCCCCGCCCGGCTGACCCGGCCGTAGGTCGGCTTGAGCCCCGCGAGCCCGCAGCAGGCGGCGGGCAGCCGGATCGAGCCGCCGGTGTCGGTGCCGAGCGCGCCCGCCGCGAGCGCGGCCGCCACCGCCGCGCCCGAGCCGCTGCTCGAGCCGCCCGACACGTGGCCGATGCGCCACGGATTCTGCACGTCGCCGTGGTGCGCGTTGTCGCCGAACGGGCCCAGGGCCAGCTCGGTCATGTTCAGCTTGCCGAGGGTGAGCGCGCCCGCCGCCACCAGGCGGGCCACCGCGGTGCACGGCGGCGCGCCGACGAAGTAGTCGCTCGTCCGCGTCCCGCACGAGGTGGGCAGGCCCGGGATCAGGCAGAGGTCCTTGTGGGCGAGCGGCACCCCGTGCAGCGGCCCGCGCCACGCCCCCGCCGCCGCCTCGCGCTCGAGCGCGGCCGCCGTGGCCAGCGCGCCGTCCGCGTCCACCGTGATGTAGGCGCGGAGCGTCCCGTCCAGGCGGGCGATGCGGTCGAGATAGGCCTTGGTCAGCGCCACCGGCGAGAGCTTCCCCGCACGGATGGCTCCGGCCAACGTCGTGAGCGTGGAGGCCGTCGGGTCGTTCAGATCGATGTCGGGCATGGGTTCTTCCCTCCGTTCGTCACATCCCGAGATAGGCCTTCTGCACGTGCTCGTTGTCGAGGAGGTCGCGCCCGGCCCCTGACAGCACGACGCGGCCGTTCTCGAGCACGTAGCCGCGCCCGGCCAGCGCCAGGGCTTGCCGCGTGTTCTGCTCGACCAGGAGCACGGTGGTCCCCGCGCGGTTGATCTCGCCGATGATGCGGAAGATCTCCTGCACGATCTTGGGCGCGAGCCCGAGCGACGGCTCGTCGAGCATCAGCAGCCGGGGGCGGGCCATGAGCGCGCGCCCGATGGCCAGCATCTGCTGCTGACCCCCCGACATGGTGCCGGCCGCCTGTCGGCGCCGCTCGGCCAGGATCGGGAACAGGCGGAGCACGCGCTCCAGGCTCTCGCGCCGGTGGGGCCGCGCCGCGCGTGCGTAGGAGCCGAGCTCGAGGTTCTCCAGCACGGTCAGGCTCGGGAAGATCTTGCGGCCCTCGGGCACCTGGACCACGCCGCGCTCGACCACCACGTGGCTCGGCAGCCGATCCAGGCGCTCACCGTCCAGCGTGATCTCCCCGGCGCGCGGCCGCAGCAGGCCGGAGATCGCGCGAAGCATGGTGGTCTTGCCCGCGCCATTGGCCCCGACCACCGAGAGGATCTCGCCCGGCTCGATGACCAGGTCGACGCCGCTCAGGGCGGGCAGGTCGCCGTACGCGACGTCCACCGCGCGCAGGGTGAGCAGGCTCACCGCCGCTCCTCCGCGACCGCCTCGCCCAGATACGCCTCCACCACTCGAGGGTCGCGGGCGACCGCGGCGGGCGGGCCGTCGGCGATCTTCTCGCCGTGGTGCAGGACCACGAGCCGGTGCGAGAGGGCGAGGATCGCCCGCATCACGTGCTCGATGATCAAGAGGCCGACCCCCTGGGCATTGATGCGGCGGATCAGGCCAATGATGGCCTCGATCTCGGTCGGATTGAGCCCGGACATCACCTCATCCAGTAGCAGGAGACGCGGGTCGGTGGCAAGGCCGCGGGCCACCTCGAGCCGCTTGCGATCGGCGAGCGTGAGGTTCCGCGCGGGCACCTCGCGCCGGGGGCCGAGGCCCACGAAGTCCACGATCTCGGCGGCCCGCCGGCGCGCGGCCGCCACGTCGCGGTCGCGATTGAACGCGCCCACCATCACGTTCTCGAGCGTGGTGAGCCCGGCGAAGGGCTGGACGAGCTGGAAGGTGCGCGCCAGGCCCAGCCGGCAGATCGCGTGCGGCTTGAGCCCTACCAGGGAGGCGCCCTCGAAGTGGATCGATCCCTCGCTCGGCCGGTGAAAGCCCGCGACCAGATGGAAGACGGTGGTCTTGCCCGCGCCGTTCGGCCCGATGAGGCCGACGATCTCGCCCGGCGCGACGGTGAGGTCGAAGCGGCTCACCGCCACGAGTCCGCCGAAACGCTTGGTGAGCCCGCGGACCTCGAGGCCGGCGGGGCTCACGCGGCTCGCCCCGCGTGAGCCCGCCGGCCGCGGAACCATCCCACGAGCCCGTTGGGCAGGAACGAGATGACCAGGATCAGGATGAGCCCGTACAGCATGATGTCGGCGCCGGCGCGGCCCCGCAGCGCCGCGCGAGTCAGCTCGGAGATCGGGGTCAGCACGAAGGAGCCGAGCAGCGGTCCCGCGACGGTGCCGGCGCCGCCCACGATCGCGGGGAGCAGGCCGCCAATGGAGATCGCCGGCCCGAAGGTGAGGCTCGGATCGATGTAGGCGAAGTACTGCGCGTAGAACGTGCCCCCGAGCGCGGTCAGGAAAGACGACACCGCCATCGCGGACAGCTTGGTGGACAGCGCATCCACCCCCGCGGCCTCCGCTGCGTCCTCGTTCTCCCGCACCGCGGCGAGCGCGTAGCCCATGCGCGAGCGCTCGATCACCCGCGTGATCCAGACCGCACCCAGCGCCATCGCGAAGATCACGTAGTAGTAGGGCAGCTTGTCCGCGAACAGGAACATGGCGGGCGCCGACCCGCGGCTCGGCACCACGAGGCCGAGCGAGGAGCCCACCGCCTTCCAGTTCACCGCCACCACCCGCAGCATCTCCGCGAAGGCCAGGGTCACCAGCGAGAAGTAGGGGCCGCGGAGCCCGTAACGGAAGGAGAGGTAGCCTGCGAAGAGCCCGAAGGCGGCCGCGAGCGCGCCGCCCAAGAGCATGCCCAGCCACGGAGTGAGCCCCCAGTGGAGCAAGAGCAGCGTCGAGGTGTAGGCTCCGATCCCGAAGAAGGCGGCGTGTCCGAAGGAGAACTGTCCGCCGTAGCCGCCGAGGATGTTCCAGCACGAGCCCAGGTAGCCGAAGAAGAGCACGCTGATCAGGACCTCGAGCGCGTACTTGGGCAGGAGCGGAGGCAGCGCGAGCAGCGCGGCCACCCCGAGGACGGTCAGCAGTCTAGCGGCCACGACGCGCGCCGAAGAGACCCTCGGGCCGGAACAGCAGCACGATCACGAAGAGGCCGAAGACCACGAGCTGCTTCAGCGAGCCGGGCAGGAAGGCGGCGCCGAGCGATTCGGCGAGCCCCACGATGAAGCCGCCCGCGAGCGCGCCCAGGAAGTTGCCCATGCCACCGAGCACCACCACCACGAAGGCCATGATGTTGAAGCTCTCGCCCACGTCGGGGGCCACGTAGAAGAACGGGGTGATGAGCGCCCCCGCCACCGCCACGCAGGCCGAGCCGATGCCGAAGGCCACGCCGCGGATCCGCGCCACGTCGATGCCGACGAGGCGGGCGCCCTCCGGCTCCTCGGACAGCGCCCGGATCGCCTTGCCCGCGTCGGTCGTGCGCAGGAACCCCCAGAGGCCGAGGCCGACCAGCACCGCCCCGCCCGCCGCGACGAGACGCGGCACCTCCACCAGCACGTCGCCCACCATGAACGAGGAGCTCGAGTACCACACGCGCAGGGTGCGAAAGTCGCCCTGCCACAGCACCAGGGCCAGGTTCTCCAGGAAGAGGGCGACGCCCAGCGTGAGGAGGAGCTGGTTGTGCTCCGCGGCGGCCCGGTTCGGCTCGATGATCAGGCGCTGGATCAGGACGCCCAGCGCGAAGAAGAGCGGCCCGGTCACGAGGACCGAGAGATACGGATCCACGCCCAGGAGGACGAACAGCCAGTAGGACGTGTACATGGCGAGCATCATCACCGCCCCGTGGGCGAAGTTGATGATGCGCAGGACGCCGAAGATGAGGGACAGCCCGCTCGCGACGAGCCCGTACACGCCGCCGAGCAGCAGGCCGCTGACGACGGCCTGGAAGAAGAGCCAGGTCACCTCGCGGCGGCTAGCCCTTCCACTTGGGGACCGGGAAGACCGGCTTGGCCTCCTGGAAGCGCGCGGGGCCCACCACCACCGGCTTGCCGCCCTGTACCTGGAGCAGGGCCGGCGTCGCGTTGACGTTCTCGCCGGCGTCGTCGAAGCGGATCGCGTCCTGGGTGAGGATGTGATCGGCGAGGTTGGTCTTGGCGATCGCGTCGCGGACCTTCTCGCGATCGGTCGAGGCCGCTCGCTCGAGCGCGTCCTTGAGCACGAACACTACCTGGTAGCCTTGCACCCCGTGATTGGACATGGTGGAGTTGAAGCGCTTCTGGTAGGCCTCGAATACCGCGCGTGCGCGCGCGCTCTGCGGGTTGTGCCAGTAGTTGCCGTCGAACAGGAGATCGGTCAGATCCCGGTTCTCCGCGATGAACTTGGGGTTCGAGTAGGCCGCATTGGCCAGCCCCACCAGCGCGTTGACCCCGATGCGCAGCTTGGAGGCCGTCTCCGCGATCAGCTTGGAGTCGCCGTAATAGCCGCTGATCACGAGCAAGTCCGGCCGGGCCGCCTTGACCTTCGACAGCTCGGCGGTGAAGTCGGGCGAGCGCAGGTTGTAGGGCACGCGCTGCACCACCTCGTAGCCCATCTTGCCCGCGAACGCCTCCACGTGGTTGCCCATCGTGGTGCCGAAGTTGCCGTCCTCGTGCATGATGGCCACGCGCTTGATCGTCACCCCGCCGTTCTTGGCCATCTCGATCATATTTCCCATCGTCAGCGTGGCCATGGCGCGCCCGTTGGGCTGCATGCGGAACGTGTACCGCAGGCCGCCCTCCAGCACGTTGTCGGCCACGGTGGCGAGCAGCAGGAACGGGGTCTTGTTCTTCTCGGTGACCTGACGCACCGAGAACGCCACCAGGCTCGAGAAGGGGCCGATCAGCGCGGTGGCCCCCTGATCGATCAGGCGCGCCGCTTCCGAGTTACCCAGCTCGACCTTGTTCTGGGTGTCGCCCGGGAGCAGCGTGATGCGCGCGCCTCCGAGCGACTTGATGCCGCCCGCGCCGTTGATCTCGTCCACCGCGAGCTGCAGGCCGTTGAGCGCGAGCTGCGCCTCGAACGCGAGCGGCCCGGTCACGGGCAGGAGGTAGCCGACCTTGACCTCGCGCGCCTGGGCCCGCCCGACCGCGGGGGTCCCGAGGGCGGCCACCGCGCCGGCCGCTCCGATGGTGGTGAGGAAGCGACGACGGCCGAGAGAGCGTGCGTCGAGGTGGCGTGGGTCGTTCGACATCGTGTCCTCCGGAGGGAGATCGTATGATCGGATGGCCGGCAGCCTAGCATCGGCTCCGGGGGCTGTCAACGCGACGGCCCCCGACATGGTGATCGCGCATGGCCATCTCGCGCGCACTCACGCCGGTATAGTACGGTGGCGCCCTCGGTCTCGCTTCCGCGGGCAGAAAAGCTCGCGCGTGGCCGCGCTCTGGACCTCGTTCCTCGTGGTCGTCCTGGCCGAGATGGGCGACAAGACCCAGCTGATCGCGCTGGCCCTCGCCACGCGCTATCGCCGCCCGTGGACCATCATGCTCGGCATCCTGGTCGCCACGGTACTCAACCATTCGCTCGCCGCCACCGCCGGCGTCTGGATCGCGCGGCTGCTGCCGCCCGTCACCCTCACGTGGGTGCTCGCCATCGGATTCATCGCCTTCGGCGTCTGGACGCTGGTGCCGGACGACGCGCCCGAGACGCGGGAGCGCGAGCGTTGGGGACCGCTCCTCACCACCATCGTCGTATTCTTCCTCGCCGAGATGGGCGACAAGACTCAGCTCGCCACGGTGGCGCTCGGAGCCCGGTTCGCGTCGGCGAGCTGGGTGACCGTCGGCACGACGCTCGGCATGCTGGCCGCCGACGCCGTCGTGGTCTTCGGCGGGTTCGCTCTCATGCGCGTGATGTCACCGACGCTGCTGCGCCGGATCGCCGCCGCGCTCTTCCTGATCCTGGGCGTCGCCGCTCTGGCCGCTGCGCTGGCGGTGTCGTGAGCCGGGATTCATCCACAGCTATCCACAGCTTTTCCCGTATCCCCAGCCTACCCACATCTTGGGGATAAGGTGTGACGCGACCCCAACTCGTGGGGGTGATACGCTTTGGCTCCAGGGCCGAAAACGTACGTGTTGACAGGGGTTTGCGCATCGACTACAGTGGGCGAGTTCCCCCGCTGCCCAAACCCGTCCCCACGGAGGCGGAAACGGCCGATGATCACGGTTCCCGCGCACCGCGTGAAGCAATTCGGGGTCGAATTCTTCCAGGCGTCGTTCTCGGCCAAGGATATCGACCGGCTGGTCAAGTTCGAGGTCCTGGGCTACGGCGGCGCCGACAGCCAGCCGCCCGTCAAGGGCAAGCAGCGCGTGAACCGGGCGCGCGTGAACTGGGAAGCGCTCGAGAAGCGCATCGGGGAGAGCGAAGTCGCCTACCAGCGGCCGGTGATCCGACGCAAGATCGACGAGCTCGTGAACTACTACCGCGACTGCAAGGACGCAGGCACGCTGCCCGCGATTCCCGGTGCGGTGATCATCACCTCCGAGAAGCGCTTCACCTTCACGCCGATGGCGAGCCAGCACGACCTCGGGCTGCTGCAGATCCCCGAGGAGCACGGGGTGCTGCGCGTGCTGGACGGCCAGCACCGCCTCCTCGCGCTGCACGCGCTGACCCAGGCGGGTGAGAACCTGGGCATCGAGGTGCCCGCGGTGCTCTTCGACCGGCTCGACGCGCGCCAGATCGTGGAGCTGTTCGTCACGATCAACGCCAAGCACACGCGGCTCAATCCCTCGCACATCGTGAGCCTGGCCGGCCGCAAGCTCTACCCGGACCCCAACCAGGCTCTGGCCCACGACGTCATCCGCTCGCTCAACGAGGACGAGACCTCCCCGCTCGCGGGCGAGATCAAGATGCTCGGCACCGGGCGCGGCCGCGTCTCGCAGGCTCCGCTCGCCGAGGAGATCGTGGAGTTCCTGGAGACGGTCGAAAAGATCGGCGGCGGCGCGCGCATAAACGAGGTGCGCCAGCACGCCAAGCGCTTCTTCCTGAGCTACATGAAGGCGGTGGCCGGAGTGTTCCCGACCGCATGGGCGGGCCGCAAGTATTCGATCAAGACCGGTGCCGCCCTGCGCGCCTTCATCCGGGTAGCCCCCGACGTCATGGCACGCGCCCGGGAGCTCAAGCGCGACGCCTTCGACTTCCACGCGATCCGGGAGGCGGTGAAGCCGTGGGGTGACCGGCTCAAGGACCGTCGCTTCGAGACCGAGGGCGAGTGGAAGAGCAAGCTCGCGGGTGGCACACGGGGGACGGTGGAAGCCTTGACCCGTGAGCTACGCGAGGCATTGCGGAGCTAGTGGCCGCGGGCGAACGGACGTCCCGACGCTGGCGCAACGCGTAGCGCTCCAAGCTACCGGGACTTCTCTTCAGCTGCGGGGGCCCAGACGCTGGCCCCCCCCGCACTCCCCCACACCGCGGACAACCCAGACGCTGGCCCCCGCCCTCCCCCGATCGGCTGACCGCCGGCTACGGCTGTTCCAGCCGAAAGTTGGCGCCGAGGATCTCGAAGGTTTTCTTGCCGCCGGGGAGCTGGGCGGTCACGCTGTCGCCGACCTTCTTGCCGATCAGGGTGCGAGCCAGCGGGGACATGATCGAGATCAGCGAGCGCTTGGGGTCCGCCTCGTCCGATCCCACGATCTGATACGTCGTGGTCTTGCCGTCCTCGTCTTCCAGCTTCACGGTGGAGCCGAAAGTGACGCGGTCGCCGGAGGTCGGTGGGTCGATCACCTCGGCGGTGCCGACCTTGGACTCCAGGTCCTTGATGCGCGCCTCGATGAAGCCCTGCCGCTCGCGCGCCGCGTGGTACTCCGCGTTCTCGCTGAGGTCGCCGTGGGCCCGCGCCTCCGCGATCGCCCGGACGATGTTGGGGCGCTCCTTCTTGAGCCGCTCCACCTCGTCCCGCAGCCGATCGTAGCCCGCGCGCGTCATCGGCGTCCGTTGGATGCTCACGACCGGATCACCTCGTCGCTCCGCTTGACCTCCGCGAGGAAGCCGTTGAGGCTCCCCAGGTGCGTGCGATGGACCTGATCGTGCGGGATGACCGCCCCGTCGGGCCCCTTGACGTCCATGGCCGCGGTGGCGTCCGACAGCAGCGTGACCTTGAAGCCGCGATGCGCGGCCTCGCGCGTGGTGGTGTCGCAGCACATCTGGGTCATGAAGCCGGAGACGATCACGCGCTCGATCCCGAGGCGCCGCAGCTCGGCCTCCAGCGCGGTGTTGGTGAAGGCGCCCGGCAGGTGCTTGGTGATGATCGGCTCACCGGCCGCCGGGGTCACCGCCTCGTGAATGGCCAGCGCGGGGCTGCCCGGCACGAAGGTGGTGGCGCCGGGTCGGCGGCTCTCGTGCACGATGTGGAAGACGGGCACGCGCGCCTGCCGGGCCCACGCGAGCGTGTCCGCGATCCGCGTCACCGCCTTGGGCCCGTCGGGTAGCACGACCTTCCCGAGCGGGGCGAAGTACTCCTGCTGGGCGTCGATGATGAGCAGCGCGGTCTTGTCCATGAGGGCGGGTGAGCGCAGATCAGCGGGTCACGGCGGCCGGCTGGCCGCCGATCTCGACTTTGGACGTCGCCAGCCGCCCCCGGATCCAGTTGTCCCACGTCAGCGCGCGCTTCTGCTCGAGCACCTGCTTCTCCAGCTCCGGCCGCTCCTTGTCGAAGCCGTCCGCGGCGGCGGGCTGCCGCTCGAGCGTCTTGACCACGTAGACGCCGCCCTCGGCGCGCACCGGCTCCGCGACCTGGCCGGCCGGAGTCTGCAGCGCGGCCAGCAGCACCCCGCCAGGAAGGCCGCCCCGCTCCTTCGGCGGCTCCGCACGCGAGAACAGCGGGATCGCGCCGGTGGTGAAGCCCTCCGTCTTCGCGGCCGTCGAGAAGTCGCCACCCTTGCCGAGCGAGGCGACCAGCGTCTTCGCCTTGTCGGTCACCTGCTGCTCCGCCCGCTCGCGCTTGATCGCGTCCGCCACCTGGTCTCGGATCTCCGCGACCGGCGGCACGCCGGCCGGGATCTGCTGGACCACCTTGGCGATCAGATAGCCGCCCGCCGTCTTGATCGGCGCCGAGACACCGCCCGGGGCGAGTCCGAATATCGCCTCGTCGACCTGGGGATCACGCCCGGCCTCGGCGAGCCCATCGCCCCGCCCGAACCGCGACTCGCGCGACTCGAGCCCGAGCCGCTTGGCCTCCGCGGCAAAATCCGGAGCGGAGGCCAGCGCGTTCTTCACCTCCTCGGCGCGGGCCGCCGCGGCGCGCTCGCTCTTCTGAGCCACGAGCTGCTCTCTGATCTTGGCGGTCGCGTCCTTGAGCGGGGTCTTGCCGCCCTCGCGCACGTCGAGCACCCGGATCGCGTGGTAACCGAACGGCGTCCGCACCGGCTCCGAGATTTCCCCCTTCTTGAGCGCGAAGGCGGCCTGCTCGAACGGGGCCACCAGCTCGCCGGGACCGACCAGGCCGATGTCGCCCCCTTGCGCCGCGCTCGCCTTGTCCTCCGAGATCTCGCGGGCGAGCTTGGCGAAGTCCTCGCCTCCCCGCGCGCGCTTGATCACGTCCTCGACCTTCGCCTTGGCCGCATTCTCCGCGTCGCTGCCGCCCACCGGCGGCACCCGCACCAGCACGTGGGCCACACGCACCCGCCTGGGCTCCTCGAACTCGGCCGCGTGCTCCTTGTAGTAGGCCTCGACCTCCGCGTCGGTGACCGCGGGCGCCTGCTTGCCCGGACCGACCACGACGTACTGGAGCCGCCGGCGCTCCGGCTGGCTGAACTGCGAAGCGTGCGCCTTCACGTAGGGCTCGAGATCGGCGTCCGCCACCTGCACGGTGGCCATCGCCGGCTTGACATCGGCGTACGCCCACACGGCCCGCACCCGCTCGTGGCGCTGGGAGTAGGCCTGCCGTATCTCCTCGTCGGAGACCTTCACGCCCTGCTTGATCAGCGTCTCCATCTTGCGCCGCACGAGCTGGCGGCGCACCTCGGTCTCGAACTGGCCGGGATCCAGGCGAACCTGGCGCAGCACCCTGAGGTACTCGTCGCGCGAGAATCGTCCGTTCTCCTGGAACTCGCGAATCTGCTGGATGGTAGCCCGCAGCTCCTCGTCGCTGACCCGGATCCCCTCCTTGGCCGCGCCCTGGATCACGATCGCCTCGGTCACCAGCTCGTTGAGCACCTGCTGGGACAGGCCGAGGCGCTCGGCCAGCTCGGGGGTGAGCCGCTGCCGAGCCATGCGCTCGTAGGCGGCCATGATGTTGGCCTGGGCGCGCTGGTATCGCTCGCGGGGAATCTCCTCGCCGTTCACCGTCGCCACCGCGCCGCTCCGCCCGCCGCCGGTGTTCCCGAACGGGCCCGTGCCGAAATAGAAGAGGACGCCGGACGTGAGGATGAAGACGACGATGACGATCAGGAGCACGATCTTCAGGCTCCTGGCGTATTCACGCATGACGCTGATCACTGCGGCGGCCTCCTCAGGGGGGTGACGGCTCGAGGCTCCTAGCCTACCACAGCCACCCCGCGCCGCCGGCCCACCTCACCCGTGGAGCAGACCCTGGATGAGGGGCAGGACGAAGTACACCACGAAGGCGAGCGAGGCCGCGTACATCATGGGCGCCACCTCCCGCCCCTTGCCGCGGACGAGCTTGATGAAGCAATAGGCGATGAAACCAGCGCCGATGCCGTTCGTGATCGAATAGGTGAACGGCATCACGGCGAGGGTCAGCAGCGCCGGGAAGCCCTCCTCGAAATCGGCGAACGGGATCTCGCGCACCACGCGGCTCATCAGATAGCCGACCACGATCAGGGCCGGCGCGGTGGCCTGGGCCGGCACCACCCCGGCCAGCGGCGCGAAGAAGAGCGCGAGGAGAAAGCATCCGCCCGTCACCACCGACGCGAGCCCGGTGCGCGCCCCCGCGGCCACGCCCGCCGCCGACTCGATGTAGGTCGTGGCCGACGAGGCCCCGGCCGCGCCGCCGGCCGCCGCGGCGAGCGAATCGACCAGCAGGACGCGGTTGAGCCGCGGCAGACGGCCTTCCGGAGTCAGCCAGCCCGCCTCGCCCCCGATGCCGATCACGGTGCCCATGGTGTCGAAGAAGTCGGACAACATGATCGAGAAGATGGTCACCAGCGCGGTGACGACACCCACCCGCGCGAACACCGAGAAGTCGAGGCCGGTCCCGAGGCTCGAGAAGTCGGGCCACGCCACCAGCACCACCGGCCACACCGCCTGGCCCGGGAGCGGAAACGCGCGGCCCCCGGCGATCCCGTTGACCGCGATCGCCACCACTGTGCTGGCCAGGATGCCGACGAGCAGCGCGCCGCTCGACCGCCGCGCGGTGAGCCACAGCGTGAGCAGCAGCCCGAGCACCGCGACCGCGACCGGTGCGGAGCTCAGGTCGCCGAGCGTGACCGGTACCCCGGGCGGACCCGGCTTCACGATGCCGGCCGAGACAAGGCCGATGAACAGGATGAAGAGGCCGATGCCGACGCCGATCGCACGCTTGAGCGCCGCCGGGATCGCGTTCATGATCGCCTCGCGAAATCCGGTGAGCACGAGAACGGTGATCACGAGCCCCTCCAACACCACCACCCCCATCGCCGCCGACCAGGGCAGCTTCATCCCGGCGATGAGCTGGAAGGCGACCACCGCGTTGAGCCCCATGCCCGACGCCACCGCAAGCGGATAGTTGGTGACCAGGCCCATCGCGATCGTCATCGCCCCCGCCACGAGGCAGGTGGCGGCCTGGGTCGCCGGGAACGACGGGCCCTGGCCCTGCAGCGGCGGGATGCCCGCGAAGGAGAGGATCGCCGGGTTCACGAAGATGATGTAGGCCATCACCATGAAGGTGGTGAGGCCGCCCCCGAGCTCGCCGCTGAGCGTCGCCCCGCGCCGTTGGAGCTCGAACCAGCGCTCGAGCACGGCTCAGTCGGTCTCGGGATCCGCCACTCTGGGAACTGCCACACCTTCCTCGGGCACCACCCGGCGGGCCACCGTGAGGAATCCGGTGTGGGCGACCATCCGGTGAAACGGGCGGACCGACGTGCCCTCGATGTTCCACGGACGCAGGAGCGTCTCGAACGTCTCCACCAGGGCATAGCCCCGGTGACGCCTCAGCGTCTCGGTGAGCTGATGAGACTGGATGATGGTGGGCACGTACGACAGGAAGATGCCGCCCGGGCGCAGCACGTTGGCCACCGGCTCCACGAGACGCCATGGCTCGGGCAGGTCGAAGACCGCACGATCCACCACATCTTCCTCGGGAAGCCCGTCCTCCACCGGCCGGATGCGCACGATGAGGTTGCCGACCTCACCCATCCGCGTGTGGATGTTGGCGAGCGCGCGCCGGCAGAAGTCTTCGCGCTGCTCGTAGGAGACGACGCGCCCCTCCGGACCCACCGCGCGCAGCAGCGCGAGAGTCAGCGCCCCGGAGCCCATGCCGGCCTCGAGCACCCGGGCCCCTGGAAAGATGTCGGCCCAAAACATCACCATGGCCAGGTCCTTGGGGTAGATGACCTGAGCCCCGCGCGGCATGTCGAGCACGTACTCGGCCAGGGTCGGACGGAGCGCGAGATAGCGCGTGCCCTTGGACGTGCGCACCCAGGACCCATCCGGCTGGCCGATGATGGCGTCGTGCGTCACCCAGCCGCGGTCGGAGTGGAACGTGTCGCCCTTCCGCAGCAGCAGGAGATGGCGCCGACCGCGCTGGTCGATCAGCAGGAGCTGCTCGCCGTCCTCGAATCTATCCGACGTCACCGGTTCTCGGATCCGGCAGGAAGAGAGCCGCAACGAACCCGGCGATCGGCATCGAGGCCGAGATCGCGAGCGCGGTGGTGAGCCCCCAGTGGTCCGCGACCCAGCCGAGCCCGCTCGCGCCCAGGCCCCCCGCGCCGATCGCGAAGCCGACGATGAGGCCCGAGGCCATGCCCGGGTTCCGCGGCAGGTACGCCTGGCCCAGTACCACCGACATCGTGAAGGTGGAGACGAGCACGAAGCCGAGCAGGGCCAGCATGACGAACACCAGCGGGCCGCTGGACACGAACAGGAAGCCCACCGCGATGGGCGTGGCGAGGACGAACACGCCGACCACGCAGCGCCGCACACCCAGCCGGTCCGCCACCGGACCGGCCACGAGAGTGCCGATGGCGCCCGCACCCAGGAACACCGCGAGCAGGGTGCCGACGAGCCGCGGGTCGCCGTGGAGCACGTCCTTCCAGTAGAACGGCATGAACGTGGTGAAGCCGAGCTGAGTCCACGAGCGGAGCGCGACCACCAGGATGAGCAGGCTCATCGCCCCCGCCATGGTCTTGGCCCCCGCCGCGTTGGCGCGGGCGCGCGCGGCGGCGGGCGGCGGCGCGGAGAGCAGCGGCAGCACCGCGGTCAGCAGCACCGCCGCGAGGATACCCGGCACCAGCATGCCGAGGCTGCCGGCGAGGCCGAAGCTGGTTAGCAGCGCGGTCAGCAGCGGCGGGCCCAGCGCGATGCCGACGTTGCCGCCGGTCGAGAAGATGGACACGCCGGTGGCCTTGCGCTCGCCCGCCACCGCGGTCGCGGTGCGATAGCCCTCCGGATGGTAGGCGGCGACCCCGAAGCCGGTGATCACCACCAGCGCGAGCACCGCCCCGTAGGAGGGAGCGAGCCCGATGAAGCCGAGGCCCACCGCGGACAGGAGCACCGAGAGCGGCAGCAGCCAGCGGCGCGCCGTCTTGTCGGCGAGGTAGCCGAAGATCGGCTGGATCAGCGACGAGGTGATGTTGCCGGCCAGTACGATCATCCCGGTCGCCGCGTACGAAAGATTCATGGCGTCCTTGAGAAACGGCAGGATCACCGGGAACGAACCCTGGTTGATGTCGATCACCATGTGCCCCAGCGCAAGGAGACCGAGCAGCCGCATGTCGGGCTTGGCGCGCGCCGCCGGCGCCAGGGTGCCCGACGGCGCGGGCAGCACGACGGCGGGCGAGGACGGGTCCGGAGTCATAGGGGCCCTATGCTACCTCAGATGCCGAAGGCATCGAGGCCCGTGATGTCCCGGCCCACGATCAGGGTGTGGATGTCGTGGGTGCCCTCGTACGTATTCACGGTTTCCAGATTCATCATGTGGCGGATGATCGGGTGCTCGTCCACGATGCCGGCCGCCCCCAGGATGTCGCGCGCCAGGCGCGCCCCGTCGAGCGCCATCTGCACGTTGTTCATCTTGGCCATCGAGATCTGCTGCGGGCGGGCCCGGCCCGCGTCCTTCAGCCGGCCGAGCCGCCAGCAGAGGAGTTGGGCCTTGGTGATCTCGGTGATCATCCACACCAGCTTCTGCTGCACGAGCTGGAACGAGCCGATCGGCTTGTTGAACTGGATGCGCTGCTGCGAGTACTGCAGCGCCCAGTCGTAGCAGCCCATGGCAGCCCCGATCGCCCCCCACGCGATGCCGTACCGCGCCTGCGAGAGACAGGAGAGCGGACCCTTCAGGCCTTTCACCCCGGGCAGCTTGTTCGCGAGCGGGATGCGGCAATCCGCGAATGCGAGCTCCGAGGTGATCGAGGCGCGCATCGAGAACTTGCCGTGGATGTCGATGGTGCTGTAGCCCGGCGTCCCCTTCTCCACCAGGTACCCGCCGATCTCCCCATCGTCACCCTTGGCCCACACCACCGCCACGTCGGCCACCGAGCCGTTGGTGATCCACAGCTTGGTCCCGTTGAGCACGTACTCGTTACCCTTCTTGGCCGCCCTCGTCTTCATCGAGCCGGGATCGGACCCGTGATCCGGCTCGGTGAGACCGAAGCAGCCGAGGGCGTCGCCCGACTGCAGGCGAGGCAGCCATCGGTCCTTCTGGGCGTCGGAGCCGTACGAGTGGATCGGGTACATGACGAGCCCGCTCTGCACCGAGGCGAACGAGCGCAGCCCGGAGTCGCCGCGCTCCAGCTCCTGCATGATGAGCCCGTAGGCCACGTTGTCGAGACCGGCGCAGCCGTAGCCCTTGAGCGTGGCCCCGAAGACGCCCATCTCGCCGAGGTCCTTGGCGAGCTCCATCGGGAAGGTCCCGTCGCGGTGGTGCTGGCTCACGATGGGCAGGAACTTGGCCTCGACCCAGTCGCGGACTGCGTCGCGCATCATCCGCTGCTCTTCGGTCAGGAGCTCGTCGATGCCGTAGTAGTCGACGCCGCGAAACTTTTCCATGGCTTCAGTCCTTCTTGCTCAGGTAGCTCAGAGATTGGTGGGGTGCGCGGGGCGGTCTTCGCCCAGCGCCTGGTCGAGCGCGCGGGCCAGCTGCTGGTCGTGCTCGTGGCTCATCGCGAAGATCCGGCACTGGGCCACCTTGCCGGGCAGGTACTTCAGCAGCTCCTTGAGCGGCTCGGCCGACACGGTGCGCGAGGCGGCGTCGTACACGTAGATCTGGCGATCCTGCATCCCGATCGGGTTCAGCGGCCGCGGATCCTGCTGGGCCATGTCGATCTTGAACGGGAACGCGCGGAGCTCGGCGGGTAGGCACTCCCGCACGCGGTGCTCCACGTCCTCGGCCTTCATGAAGCTCTGGCCGCGGCGTGGCTCGAAGAGGTCGAGCACTACCTCGTGGGACATCCGCCACTTCAGCCGACGGTCGAGGATCTGTCGCCACTCCCGGCCGAGGGCGCGGCGGTTCGCATCGTCGGAGTGGTCCCAGCGCGCGACCTCCTCCAGGAGGGTCCACTCCGTCATGTTGAGGTACGGGAGGAGCTCCTTGTTGAGGTCGAACGGGAAGACCGTCTTCATGGTCTCGCGGAAGATCTCCTTCAGGTGCAGGTCGATGCCGCGGGTCGTCCGGTGGTAGTACACGTTGGTGTACAAGTAGAAACGGGCGTTCAGGAACATGATGAAGGCCTGGATCCCGCCGCGGTCGAGGGTGAGCCCCTTCTCGCTGAAGAACGAGTAGTACATGATCCGCTCGATGTCGATGGGACCGACCGCGACCCCGCACATGTAGGAGTCGCGCAGCACGTAGTCCATGTTGTCGGCGGTGTAGATGCCGGAGAGCAGGGGCTTGAGGTGGGCGAGCCAGCGCGGGTGCTCGGCGGTGGGCACCGTGTAGCTCTTGCCCATCAGATAGCAGATCCACTCCGGGTCGATGCTCTCGCCGGCCTCGAATCCCCCCGAGGGGCTGCGGCGCAGGCCGCGGATCAGATCTCCCAGCTCTTCTCGAATGATACGTTGCCCGACTTTCTCGTGGGTCAGATCGAAGTCGGCCAGGAAGTTGTCATCGAAGAAGTGGCCGAAGGGGCCGTGGCCCACGTCGTGGAGGAGCCCGGCCATGCGCATCAGCTCCTCGAGGAGGGCCGCGGACGGGGCATCGGGGAACTCGGCCTTGAGCGAGGCGTGAAGCTGCTGCGCGAAGCGCCCGGCCAGGTGCATGGCCCCGAGCGAGTGCTGGAAGCGGCTGTGCTCGGCGGCCGGGAACACCCACCGCGCGGACTGCAGCTGCGGCACGCGCCGCAGGCGCTGCATCCACGGCGAGTCCATCAGGTCCTGCTCGGTGGCCTCGCCGGGCATGCCGTCGGGCCGGGTATAGAGGATGTACTGATGGATGGGGTCGGCGATGAGACCGCGCCCCTGGTAGGTATCGACGCCCCTCATGGCTAGAGCCTAACCTACTTGGAGCCCAACTTACTTGTCGGAAGTGCGATAGAAACGGTAGCGGTCGATCGGACGCACCGTGATCGCTTCACGGCCGCCGGAGCGCAGCACGGTCACCTGGACATCCTGGTCCATCGGCGACTGCCAGAGCGCCTTATAGAATTCCTCGCGGCTCGCCACCTCCCGGCCGTTCAGCGCCACGATGACGTCGCCCGCACGCAGCCCCGCCGCGCGCGCCGGGCTCATCGGGGAGAGCCCCGCGACCGCCACGCCGCCCTTCACCGACTCGGTGTAGAGACCGAGCCAGGGCCGCGGCGCGCGGCTCGTGACCCGGCCGTTGGCCAGGAGCTCGTCCTTGCTCGCGAGGAACTTCTCGATGGGGATGGCGAGGTTCACGTGCGGCGCCTCGCCCAGGCGCAGGGAGGTGACGCCGATCACGCTGCCCGCCGCATTGACCAGCGCCGCGCCGCCGAAGGCGGCGTTGTACGGAGCCACGATGAAGGCGCGGTCCAGCATGTACTCCCAGGCCGCCGCGAATGATCGCACCGATTCGACCCGGCTCGGCGTCGCTATCAGATCGCCGTCGTCGCTGATGCCCACCGTACCGGTGACCTCCCCGGGCCGGACCGCGCGCGAATCGCCCAGGGTGGCGGCCGGCCACGGCCCCGGGCCCTCGAGCCGCGCCACCCCCACGCCCACCTCCAGGTCGAGCCCGGTGAGCCGCGCCGGCACCTTCCGTCCGTCGCGGAGCACCACCTCGATGCGCCGGGCGTCGAGCAGCACGTAGCTCACGGTGAGGACGTAGCCCCGGGCGGAGTCGAAGATCACCCCGCTGCCCCAGCGCTCGGTGCCGAGGGTCGCCGCGGAGGGCCGATCGGAGTCCACCTCCACGCGGATGCCCACCACCGCGGGCTCGACGCGGCGAATCTGGGACGCCAGCGGGGAGACCTGACGCGGGTCGTGGCGCCGATCGCTGTCGCGCAGCGCGGCGGGGGCCTCGGCGGGCAGGAGCACGCCGAGGAGGGCGACCGCGGTCCACCCGAGCAGCGCGCGCGCCACGGTGCTACCTGGCGGCGTACTGGGTCTGGTAGTACTGGCGGAAAGCGCCGGACTTGATCGGCTTCCACCACGCGTCGTGGGAGCGGTACCACTCGACGGTGGCGGCGAGCGCGGTCTCGAAGCTCGCGGCCGGCGCCCAGCCCAGCGTCCGGACCTTGCTCGAGTCCAGCGCGTACCGTCGATCGTGGCCGGGGCGATCCGCGACCGGCGTGATCAGGCTCTCCGGCTTGCCGAGCAGAGCGAGGATCCGCCGGGTCAGCGTGATGTTCTCGACCTCGGTGCTGCCCCCGACGTTGTAGATCTCGCCGTCACGGCCCTTGCGGAGCACCAGGTCGATGGCCGCGCAGTTGTCGAGCACGTAGAGCCAATCGCGCACGTTCTTGCCGTCGCCGTAGAGGGGCAGCGGCTTGCTCTCGAGCGCGTTGGTCACGAAGAGCGGGATGACCTTTTCCGGATACTGGTACGGCCCGAAGTTGTTGCTGCTTCGCGTGATCAGCACCGGCAGGTGATGGGTGGTCCAGTAGGCGCGGACGAGCAGATCGGCGGCGGCCTTGGAGGCCGAGTAGGGATTCGAGGGGTTCAGGGCGTCCTCCTCGCGGGCCGCGCCCTGGGCGATGCTCCCGTACACCTCGTCGGTGCTCACCGCGAGGAAGCGGCCCACCTTCAGCTCGCGCGCGGCCTCCAGCAGCGTGAAGGTCCCGGTCACGTTGGTGCGGAGGAAGTCGTCGGCCCCCAGGTTCGACCGGTCCACGTGGGTCTCCGCGGCGAAGTGCACCACCGCGTCCACGCCCCGCATGGCCTCGCGAACCCGGGCCCCGTCGCAGATGTCGCCTCGCACGAACGCATAGCGCGGATCGCGCTCGACGTCGCGGAGATTGGCGAGATTACCCGCATAGGTGAGCTTGTCCAGGTTGACCACCGAGTCGCCCGGATGCGCGGTCAGCACGTGGCGGACGTAGTTGGACCCGATGAAGCCGGCGCCGCCCGTGACGAGGATCTTCATCCCCGGGTCACATCCCAGATCTCCGCCCCCGCGAAGTCCCACGGCAGGCGGCCCTCCTCGGTCTGATCGGGATCGGGGGAGAACTGGTGATCCACGAGGTAGATGATGCGCCCCCGCGACGGGGCGAGGTTCTTCACGCCGTGGGCCACCCCGGGGGGAATGCGCAGCAGCCGCGAGGCTCCGTCGCCGAGCACGATCCGGCGCTGCGCGCCCTGGCTCTTCGAGCCCGCGCGCACGTCGAGCAGTACCACCAGCATCTTGTCCCCGGGGGGCACGAACCAGACGTCGGTCTGCCGCCGATGCAGGTGGAACGCCTTGATGACCCCGGGATCGATCTCGCTGTAGTTGATCTGCCGGCACTCGAAGCCGGGGAGCTCGGAGGCCGCCCCCTGCTTGAGGCGGGCCAGCTCCAGGAACGAGCCGCCGTCGTCGGTGAAGCGCTTGAGGTCCACGATCTGGACACCCTCGATCTGCGGCGCCGCCGCGTAGTCCTGGACCGCGAAGGCCCGCTTGGCGGCGTCGCTCAGCTCGGCCGGGTCGGAGGGCGTCATCAGATCAGCCCGACCTCGCTGCGGTCTCCCAGCATGAAGTTGAAGGACCGTGGCTTGGAGGCGGTGCGGTAGATCGACACGTTCCGCCCGATCAGGCTCGACTCGATCCGTCCGCCCACGTCGGTCACGCTGGCGCCCTCGAGCAGGATCGAGTGCTCGACCTCGCTGGCGCGCAACACCACCCGGTCGCCGATCGAGGTGAAGGGGCCCACGTACGCGCTCTCGATCACCGCGTCGCGCCCGATGATGGCGGGCCCGCGCACCGTGCTGTTCACCACCCGGGCGCCCGCCTCGATGACGACCCGGCCGACGATCTCGCTGTCGACCACGGTGCCGTCGGTGCGCGGGAGCAGCGTGTCCAGGATGATCCGGTTCGCCTCCAGCATGTCCTCGAGCTTGCCGGTGTCCTTCCACCAGCCCTCGATGACGTGGGGGCGGACCAGATAGCCCTGGTCGATCAGCCACTGGATGGCGTCGGTGATCTCGAGCTCGCCCCGCGCCGAGGGCTTGATCGCCTTCACCGCCTTGAACACCGTCGCGTCGAACATGTAGACGCCAACGAGTCCGAGGTTCGACGGCGGCTGCTTCGGCTTCTCGACCAGGCGCACCACCTGCCCGTCGCGCAGCACCGCCACGCCGAACTGGGTGGGATCGGGCACGGAGGCGAGCAGGATCTGGCAGTTGGGCTTCTCGTCGCGGAAGCGGGTGACCAGCGGCTCCAGCCGCTCGCGGATCAGGTTGTCGCCCAGGTACATGCAGAACGGGTCCGTCCCGAGGAACGGCTCGGAGACCAGGACGGCGTGAGCCAGGCCGAGGGGCGCCTCCTGCTCGATGTAGGTCACCGAGACTCCGAAGCGGCTGCCATCCCCGACCGCCTCGCGGATCTCCTGCTTGGTGTCGCCGACCACGATGCCGATCTCGTGGATCCCGGAGGCCGCCAGCGCCTCGATGCCATAGAAGAGGATGGGCTTGTTGGCGACCGGGACGAGCTGCTTGGCCGACGTGAAGGTGATCGGGCGCAGCCGGGTGCCGCGACCGCCCGAGAGGATTAAACCTTTCATTTAGCGGCTGATTATAGCAGTCTTAGCCCGTTGCGAACAGGCACGCCCCGGTGCCGTGGTAGATCCGACCGGAATTGGTGGTAATATGAACCTGCTGAAATAGTGGGACATTCTTCAAGGAGTCGAGCATGAAGACGCTGAAGGAGATGCTGGCCGAGGCCCGGCAGGTGGTGCCCGAGCAGGGGCCGGCCGACGTCAAGAAGCGGATCGACGGGGGCGAGTCGCTGGTCCTGATCGACGTGCGCGATCCGGACGAGTACCGTGACGGCTTCATCGAGCCCGCGACCAACATCAGCCGCGGCTTCCTCGAGTTCCGCATCGGCGGCGCGGCGGCGGACCCGGCGACGCCCATCGTGCTCTACTGCCAGAGCGGTCTGCGCTCCATGCTCGCGGCCAAAGTCCTGAAGGATCTCGGCTACCAGAACGTCACCAACCTGCAGGGTGGCTTCCAGAAGTGGGCGCAGTCCGGAATGCCGGTGGTCAAGGACCGCCCGATGAACGCCGACCAGATCCAGCGTTACAGTCGACATTTCCTGTTGAATCAGGTGGGTGAGAAAGGGCAGCGCAAGCTGCTGCGCTCCAAGGTGCTGCTGATCGGCGCGGGCGGCCTCGGCTCCCCGACGGCGGTCTACCTGGCCGCCGCCGGCGTCGGCACCCTGGGCCTGATGGACGGCGACGTCGTCGACGTCTCGAACCTGCAGCGCCAGATCCTCCACACCACCGCCAACGTGGGCCGGCCCAAGGTCGAGTCCGGCACCGAGATGATCCGGAACCTGAACCCGGACGTCAACGTGATCCCGCTGCCGACGCGCATCGACGTCGACAACGTGATGGACATCATCAAGGACTACGACCTGGTGGTGGACGGCTCCGACAACTTCGACACCCGCTACCTGGTCAACGACGCCTGCTACCTCGCGGGCAAGACCAACGTGCACGGCTCCATCTTCCAGTTCGAGGGCATGGCCAC
>DATIWG010000105.1:0-33321 GCA_035519555.1 Nitrosotalea sp.
ACGAACCAGCGCGGCGAGCGCTATGGCCGATCAGCCCTCTACCAAGCCGTCCTCCGGTGGGGTGCAGCAGCCGGAATCACGCGGACCCTGACGAACCCACACGCGATCCGCCATCTCTGGAACTTCCTCGCGCGAGAGGAGGGTATTGATCAGGTGACGCGGGCGCGGTTGCTCAACCACGCCGACACCAGGACGTTGCAGGCATATGACCACGTGCTCCCCCAGACAACCGCGAAGGCACGCGAGCAGGTCCGGGCGGTCTTGAAGGCCGGTTTCGGAGAGTCACCAGAAATCGTGCCCACACACCAGAATTCATTAGTCGATTTCCTCAAGTCTGGCAGGCGTTTAGAGTCGTAGCCATCAGACTCCTGGATCCGGGAGTAGGCCGGGTCGGTCAGGCCTGGAAAGCGGCCAGCGCTTCCTTCAGGCGGTCCGCGTCGGGGTCGTGCGGGCTCACGAACCTCGCGAAGCGCGCCCCGCAGGGACACACCACCGCCAGCCTGAGGCCGCCCTCCTCGAGGGGCTTGGTGGCGCCGCGAAGCACTCCACACTCGCGGTGCGTCAGCACGAAGCCCCGTAGCTCCGCGTAGAGTCCCATGGCCCGCTAGAGTAACAAACCCGAGGGCCCCCGCCCCAGCCCGCCGTGTAGAATGGGAGCGCGTTCGGGACTGATGGGGTCCCCGATGAACTCCGCGACCTTACACGTCAACGTCGATGATGTCTCGGTAGACGTTCCCGAGGGCGCCACGGTGCTGGACGCCGTGAATCGCCTCGGCATCCCGCTGCCCCAGCTCTGCAAGGATCCGGATCGCTCGCCGCTCGGGGCCTGCCGCACGTGTCTGGTTCACGTCGAGGGACAGCGCGGCCTCCCCGCGGCCTGCCACCTGCCCGCGCGAGATGGCATGGTGGTGAAGACCACGCATCCGGACGCGGTACGCGTGCGCCGGAGCGTGCTCGACCTCACGCTGTCGATGCTGACGCCCTCCGCGGACCGCGACGGCTTCGCACAGCTGGGGATGGCGGCCGCGCGCCACGACCTGCCGAGGCCCGGTTTCGGCGCGCACCATCGCTTCGAGACCGACGACTCGAAGTCCTTCTTCGTGCTCGACCGCGAGGCCTGCATCCTCTGCGGCCGCTGCACGGTGGCCTGCGGGGACGTCCAGTACATCGGCGCCATCTCGCTCGCGGGACGGGGCCAGGACTCCCGCGTCGCCGTTTTCGGCGACGGCGCCATGGCCTCGTCCGTCTGCACCTCGTGCGGGCAGTGCGTGGCCACCTGCCCCACCGGGGCGCTCCGGCCCAAGGAAGCGCCCTCGCCCATCGCTCGAGAGGTCGCGACCACGTGCCCCTACTGCGGCGTCGGCTGCGGCATCACGCTGCGGGTGCGCGCCGACGGTCGGCTCGCCACCATGGCCGACGACGTGCCCGCCAACCCGTCGAGCCGCGGCACGCTCTGCGTGAAGGGCCGCTTCGCCACCGGATTCGTGCATTCCCCCGATCGCATCACCACCCCGCTCGTGAAGCGCGACGGTGTCTGGCACGAGGCGAGCTGGGACGAAGCGCTGGACGCCGCCGCCGACGGACTCGCCCGCAATCGCGGCCACTTCGGCGCGCTGGCCTCGGCCAAGGCCACCAACGAGGACGGCTACGCCATCCAGAAACTGACCCGGGTCGTGATGGGCACCAACAACGTCGACCACTGCACGCGCCTCTGCCACTCGCCCTCGGTCGAGGCCATGCTGGTCTCGATGGGCTCGGGGGCGACCTCGAACTCCTACCAGGACTACGAGGACGCCGGCTGCCTGATGGTGGTGGGCGCGGACGCGTCCGCCAACCATCCGGTAATCGCCATCCGCTTTCGTCGGGCGGTGGCGCGTGGGGCGCGGCTGATCGTGGTCAACCCGAAGCGGGTGGAGCTCTGCGACCAGGCCGACCTCTGGATCCGCCAGCAGCCCGGTACCGACGTGACTCTCTTCAACGCGATGGCACGGGTCATCTTGGATGAAGGTCTCGCGGACCTCGACTTCGTCCGCAGACGCACCGAGGGCTTCGAGGAGTGGCGACGCTCGCTGGATCCCTGCACTCTGGACCATGCGGAGCGGGTCACCGGAGTGCCGCGCGAGGACATCGCCAAGGCCGCCCGCTGGTACGCCCGGCCCCCCTTCTCGGGCTCGTGCCTGATCTGGGGCATGGGGATCACGCAGCACATCAACGGCACCGCCAACGCGCATGCGGTCCTGAACCTGTCGCTGGTCGCCGGTCAGATGGGTTTTCCCGGCTCCGGCATCTCGCCGCTGCGCGGGCAGAACAACGTCCAGGGCGCCGGCGACGCGGGCTGCATCCCCACGAACCTGCCGGGGTACGCCGGCTACGGCGCGTCCGATCTGGATCGCTTCGAGCGGGCCTGGGGCGTCCGGCCGCCCGCCGAGCAGGGCCTCGTGGTCACCGAGATGATCGAAGGCTGCTTCGACGGGCGGGTGCGCGCGCTGTACGTGGTAGGGGAGAACCCGCTACTCTCCGAGCCCGATCTCCACCACGCCGAGAAGGCGATCCAGCAGCTCGACTTCCTGGTGGTACAGGACCTGTTCATGCACGAGACGGCCGAGCACGCCCACGTGTTCCTGCCCGCCGCCGCCTTCGCCGAGAAGGACGGCACCTTCACCAACTCGGAGCGGCGCGTGCAGCGAATCCGTCAGGCCATCGAACCGCCCGGCCAGGCTCGGCCGGATTGGTGGATCGCCTGCGAGCTGGCACGGCGGACGGCTCGGCGGCTCGGGAGAACGGTGAGCGGCTTCGACTATCAGCACCCGTCCGAGATCTTCAACGAGATGGCCGCGCTCTGGCCCAGCGTGCAGGGGATATCGTACACACGGCTGGAGGAGGGCGGACTGCAGTGGCCGTGCCCGAGTCCGGAGCATCCGGGGACCCGTTACCTCTATGGCGAGTCGTTTCCCCGGGGCAGAGGCCGGTTCGTGCCGACGATCCAGACGGCCACCGCGGCGGAGCTGCCGGACCAGGACTATCCCTTCATCCTGAACACGGGAAGGCTCCTCTATCACTGGCACGGCGGCACCATGACCCGTCGCGTGCAGGGCCTGCTGGAGCTGGCCCCGCGGCTCGAGATCGCGGTGCATCCGAGCGATGCCCGGCGGCTCGGGCTCGCTGATGGCGCGGCCCTGCGGGTCACCTCCCGGAGGGGCGAGCTCACCGGCTTCACCCACGTGACCGAGGCGGTGCGCCCGGGCGCGGTGTTCGTTCCCTTCGTCAAGCTGAACGACTCGGCGGCCAACTTCCTGACCCACGCAGCATTCGATCCCTCCGCCAAGATCCCGGAATACAAGGTCTGCGCTGTTCGCCTCGAGCGGATCTGATACACTCATCCATTCAGGCGGACGGGACACTTTCATGCAGGAACGCGCCCAGCACCTTCGCGAACTCCAGGGGCGCGTCCAGCACGAGATGGTGGTACGTGCCTTGAATCTCCACGAGCCGGGCGTTCGGCAGGCGTGCGAGCATCTCCGTCGCCATCTCGGGCGGCAGGATCGGCGAGTACTCGCCCCGCACCAGGAGCGTTGGCGCGGTGATCCGCTCGAGAAGCGCCCACCCATCGGCCGGGCGCCGTCGGCCGTTGCACGCGGGATCGAAGCGATAGAGGAAGCGGCCGTCGCGCTCGGTGATTCCCTGTCGGGCCAGGTGCTCGAGCAGCCGGGGCTCGGCGATGGTCTCGCGCGGAAGGAGGCGGAAGCTCTTGAGAGCGGAGTCGAGGGTCTCGTGTCGCATGGGGCCGCGATCGCCGCGCCGGTGCATGTTCTTGAGCCGGTCGGCAGGAATCGAAGGGCGGCTGTCGACCACCACGAGGCGATCGACCCGCTCCGGATGCCAGGCCGCGAAGCCCATCGCATTGTGGCCTCCCATCGAGTGGCCGACCACGGTCATGCGCGCCCAGCTCATGGCGTCCATCACGCCCACCAGATCGCCGGCGAAGTCCTCGGTGGCATAGGCAGGGGTCGGGGCCCAGTCGCTCGCGCCGTGCCCACGCTGGTCGAGCGACAGGACGTGGTAGCGGTCGGCGAAGCTCGGGACCACGAGGTCGAACCAGTGAGCGTGGGCGGAGCCCCCGTGAAGGAAGCAGAGGGCGGGGCGGCCGGCTGCGCCCCACTCCAGGGCGCTCAGGGCCAGCCCGTTGACCGGGAGCACACGGTGCCGGGCAGTCTCGCAGGCGAAACGGTTCGGGTTGGTCATGCGCGGCATTGTACCGGTTGTGACCATCCGCATTGTCAACTGGCGGACTTTGTCAGCCGGCGGACACCTGCGGCGAAGGGGTCGAGAGGGGGCCACCGAGTTTTCGGTCACTTGCCTCGAGGGTCGGATGGCAAGCGGGTTGCTCACGTTTCACTCGTTGCTCAGAATTCCCTTGGCTCTACACCCCTCATCAAGGAATATTTGAGACCGACGAATGAACGATAGCCCGCTGCCTCGCTCGCTCTCCTGGACCTCACTGACCGTCCTCACCCTGCTGGCCGCCTTCGCCGAGAGCGCGATCCTCTTCCCATCGGCACTGCTCCCGACCACGCGCCTCGCCGCCGCGCTCTCGTGGGATCCGGCCACGCAGAGCTACCCGACGCCGGAGACACCTGGCGAGACGCCCGGGGCCGAGACCTCGTCGGCGCCGACGCCCGAGCCGCAGGCCCCCGCTCGCCAGACGCCAACCGCCAGCACGCCGGCCGAGCGTCGAGGCGAGACACGCGTGATCACCGGGCGCGTGCTGGACTCGGCCACCGGAACCCCGATCCGGGGCGCCTCGATCTGGGCAGGCACGGCGGAGACCGTGACCAACGCGGAAGGCCGGTTCACCACCTCGCCGGTCGAGACGGGCACGACGGTCTGGATCAAGTCACCGGGCTACGAGCGCAAGAAGCTCGCCGCCGACGCCCCCGAGGTGACGGTCAAGCTCGCCCCGCATCCGATCAAGGCGGCGTACCTCACGTACTACGGCGTGGCCGATCGGGGCATCCGCCAGCGCGTGCTCGATCTCGTGGCACGGACCGAGCTCAACGCGGTGGTCATCGACGTCAAGGGCGATCGCGGCCTGATCCCCTACCGCACCTCGGTCCAGGCCGCGCTCGACGCGGGCGCGCAGGGTCCGGTCATCATCAAGGACTTCGAGGAACAGCTCGCCGCCTGGAAAGCCCAGGGTATCTACACCATCGCCCGGATCGTGTCCTTCAAGGACAACGTGCGCGCGACCGCGCGGCCCGATCTCGCCGTCATCGACACCCGCACCGGCAAGCCCTGGATCGACCGCGAGAACCTGGCCTGGGTCGATCCGTTCCGCGAGGAGAACTGGGACTACCTGATCGCGGTCGCGAAGGAAGCGATCGAAAAGGGATTCGACGAGATCCAGTTCGACTACGTGCGCTTCCCCACCGACGGCAAGCTGTCCGCGGCCCGTTACTCCCAGCCCAACAACGCGCAGACTCGCCTGCCTACCATCGCGGCCTTCCTGGCCAAGGCCCGGCGCGAGTTGGGCCCGACCGGCGCCTTCCTGGGCGCGGACATCTTCGGCTACACCGCCTTCAACACCAACGATACGGACATCGGGCAGCGGATCGAGGAGATGTCGGTGAGCCTCGATTACATCTGCCCGATGGTCTACCCCTCCGGTTACCACCTGGGTATCCCCGGGGTCCGGAACCCGGTGCAGAACCCCTACGAGATCGTGAAGGAGAGCGTGCGGCTGACCCGCCAGCGCTCGCAGAACCCCGGCGCGCAGGTCCGTCCGTGGCTGCAGGATTTCAAGGACTACGCCTTCGACAAGCGCATCTTCGGTCAGGGCGAGATTCGCGCGCAGATCAAGGGCGCCGGCGACGGCGGCGGGTCCGGCTGGATGCTGTGGAACCCGAAGAACGACTACACTGGCGCCGCACTCCGCCCCAAGGCCGCCACCATCACGAAGTCGTCGCAGTAGCCGTGCGCCCCGTTCTCGCGACCGTCCTGCTCGCCATCACCCTGGGCGGAGCCGTGCTCGCTGGCGCCCAGGCCCCCACCCGGGAGCCCAATGAGCTCGGCCGGGTGATGATCCTCGAGTACCACAAGATCGACAATCCGGAAGGCCGCTGGACCCGTACTCCCGAGAACTTCAAGCGTGACCTGACGCGCCTCTGGGAGCGCGGGTACCGCCTCGTGGCCCTGGGCGACTATCTCGATGGCAAGATGGCCCTACCCGCGGGCACCACGCCGGTGATCCTCACCTTCGACGACTCCTCCCCGGGCCAGTTCCGCTATGTCCAGCGCGGGAGTGAGTGGGTCATCGATCCGGAGTGCGGGCTGGGCATCCTGGAGGCATTCGCCGGCCAGCATCCGGGCTTCGGCCGCGCGGCGACCTTCTACGTGCTGCCGGGGGCCAACCCGCCGAACCGTCTCTTCAACCAGCCCGAGCTCGCGACCCGCAAGCTGCAGTACCTGGCAAGCCAGGGCTACGAGATCGGCAACCACTCGCTCTGGCACGCCGAGCTCGGCCGCTATTCGGAGCCGGTCGTCCGCGAGCAGCTGGCGGGTGCCCAGGAGTGGGTGCAGCGGCACGTGCCCGGCTATCGCTTCCGGACCCTCGCGCTCCCGATGGGCAGCTACCCAAAGGAGCTCCGCTGGGCGGTCTCTGGCGAGGTCAAGGGTATGGCCTACAAGCACGACGCGATCCTGATGGTGGCCGGGGGGGCAGCGCCATCCCCGTACGCCAAGAACTTCGATCCGCTCCACCTGCCACGCATCCAGGCGCTGGAGAAGGATCTCGACTACTGGCTGACCTACTTCGACCGGAACCCGAGTGAACGGTACGTGAGCGACGGGGATCCGGCCACGATCACGGTGACCAGCGGCAACGTCGGGAAGCTGGGCGCAGTGAGAGCTGCTCGAGTGGTCGAGAGGAAGTAGGCTACTTGTAGATCAGGTAAGGCGCGCGCCGCTGCAGGAACGCGGCCTGCGCGGCATCGGCCCAGCCCTGGATCCGCGCAAACGGATCGCCTCGCAGGAACGACCACATCGTCGAGCGATTCACCAGCAAGTTCTGGATGGCCGCGGGCCGGAACTGCCCCGGGTAGCGGTCGGTCAGTTCCCGCCCCAGCGCCAACCCCACGGATACGGGACGGAGCGCCTCGCGATCCGTCGCCTCGAGCCGCACCCCGCCGAGCTCACGCCCCGCGTAGACGCTGGACGTGGGCGTGAAGAAGATCGGCTGGAACTGCACCCCGGGCAGCCCGCGCGCATTCATGGCATCGGCGAGGACTTGTGGGTCGGTGATCCAGGGAGCCCCCACCACCTCGAACGGCATATCGGTGCCGCGCCCTACCGAGACGTTGGTCGCCTCCAGGAGGCCGACCCCGGAGTAGAGCAGGGCCTGCATCGGCGTGCGGATGTTGGGCGATGGATTCACCCACTGCAGGCCCGTCTCGTCGAACCACTGGCTGCGTTGCCAACGCTCGAGGGGCACCACCGTCAGCTTGACCGGCAGCTTCCGCTCCGCCACGACCATCTGCGCGAACTCGCCGATGGTCATCCCGGTGCGAACCGGGATCGTGTGCGGAGCCGTGAACGAGCGCATGTCGGGATCCATCAGCGGGCCCTCCACGACGCTCCCCGTGATGGGGTTCGGCCGATCAAGCACCACCACTTGGATTCCCCGACGCCCACCCTCCTCCAGGGCATAGACGAGCGTCGTGAGGTACGTGTAGTACCGCACGCCGACGTCCTGGATATCGAAGACCAGCGTGTCGATGCCGTTTAGCATCTCGGGCGACGGGCGCCGTGCCGGCCCGTACAGGCTCCAGATCGCCAGGCCGGTGGCCGCGTCTCGGCTGTTCGGCACGTTGGCGTCGACCTGCCCCGTGATCCCGTGCTCGGGCGAAAACAGCGCACGCAGGCGCACCTGCGGGGCGGCGGCAAGCAGATCCACAGCCCGACGCCCCTGGCTGTCGATGCCCGTCTGGTTGGTGATCAGGCCCACCGTCCGGCCGGCCAGGAGCGCGAAGTCGTCGGCCACGAGCCGATCGAGCCCGGTCAGCGTGGGGCCCTCCGGGCGCGCGGGGGGATCCGCCGCCGGCGCCGTCGTCTCGGTGTCCCCGGCGGTGGCCTGCGCCGGCGGATCATCCTGGGGCGCAAACCGCGTGCCAACCGCCGCGCTGATGCGCCGTCGCAGCTCCGCCACATCCCCCTTGCCGTACGGATGCACCCGATTGGTGAGCAGGATCATGTAGACGTGGCTCGCGGGATCCATCCAGATCGCGGTGCCGGTGAAGCCGGTGTGGCCCACCGAACCCGACGGGAAGTAGGCCCCCAGCGTCCGCGAGTAGGGCGACGCCATGTCCCAGCCGAGGCCGCGAGTGGACTCGCCGATCACGTGTGGGGCGAACATGGCCCGCACCGTCGACTCCTTCAAGTAGCGCTTCCCGCCGAGCTGACCGCCCGCCAGGAGCATCCGGCAGTAGCGCGAGAGGTCGGCCGCGGTGGAGAACACTCCGGCGTGTCCCGCAACGCCGTGCAGCAGGCGGGAGTTGCCATCGTGCACCACGCCTCGCAGCGGACCGTGCGCGTTGACGACCTCGGTGGGCGCGGTGCGCTTGCGCCACGCGGCGGGCGGCGCAAACGCGGTGTCCCGCATGCTGAGCGGCGTGTAGAAATGTCGCTGCGCGAAGCGGTCGAGCGGCTCGCCGCTCACGCGCCGCACCAGCTCACCGAGCAGGATGAACCCGGTGTCGCTGTAGAGGAACGTTCCACCGGGCGCCACCGCGAGTCCGACCTTGGCCTGGAGCCGCGCCGCCTCCGGAAAGCCGCGCATCATGGCTTCCCGCGACGGGAGATCCGGCATGCCCGCGGAGTGCGTCAGCAGCCGAGCCACCGTCACGTCCTGGTAAGCGGCGGTATTGAACTCCTTCAGGTAGTGGCCGAGGGGCGCGTTGAGATCAACCTTGCCCATCTCCCACAGACGAAGGACCGACGGGGTCGTCGCCACCACCTTGGTGAGCGAGGCGATGTCGAAGATGGTGTCCGCCGTCATCAGCTCGGGAGTCGGCACGGTCGCTCGCCAGCCGAGCACCTTCCGGTGCAGGATCTGGTCGCCTTGACCGACCAGGAGGACGCCGCCCGGCACCTCGGACGCGGCAATGGAGTCGCGCACCGCGTCGTCCACTGCCTGAGTCCATGGTGGGGTCTGCGCCCGGAGCGTGGAGGCGGTGAACACCGCCAGCAGCACGATCAGGAGCAGGGCGGCGGTGAAGCGCATGGCCATATGATACGAGGTGACCCGGTGGCCTGCCCCGGAAAATGGGGGAGCCCCGTGCTACGATTCGCCCGTGGCGCAGCGCGTGTTTGTCACCGGCGGCACCGGTTTCGTCGGGAAGAGCGTCGTTCGCGCACTTCTTGCGCAGGGATTCCTCGTCCGACTCCTCGTACGCCCCGGCTCCGAGCAAGATCTGAAGGGTTTCGAGTCCATCGACCGTGTACCGGGTGACGTGATGAAGCCGGAAGGGCTAGCCCCCAGCGTCGAGGGCTGCTCTGCGCTCGTCCATCTGGTCGGGATCATCCGCGAGCAGCGCAGCCGGGGCGTCACCTTCGACCGCCTCCACGCGCAGGCCAGCCGCAACATGGTGGCGCTCGCTCGCGCCGCCGGCATCAAGCGTTATGTCCACATGAGCGCGCTCGGCACCCGGCCGGAGGCTCCGGCCCGCTACCACCGGACGAAGTGGGACGGTGAGGAAGCGGTCCGTGCGAGCGAGCTCGACTGGACGATCTTTCGCCCGTCGATCATCTTCGGGCGCGGCGACGCGTTCGTCTCGGTGCTCGCCCGCATGATCAAGCGGTCGCCCGTCGTTCCGGTGCTGGGCAGCGGCCGTTACCGGCTCCAGCCCATCGCAGTGGAGCAGGTCGCCGAGGGCTTCGCACGCGCCGTGCGCGTGCCCGCCTGTGTGGGCCAGACGTACGACGTCGCGGGCCCCACGCCCTACACCTTCGTCGATCTTCTCGACGAGATCGGCCACGCCCTCGGACGCGCGCGCGTGCTGAAGATCCACGTCCCGCTCGGCCCGGTCAAGGTGATGACGTACGCGCTCGACTGGCTGCCGTTCTATCCGGTCTCGTCGGACCAGCTCACCATGCTCGAGGAGGAGAGCGTCGGCGATCCCTCGCGCTTCTTCGCCGATCTCGGGGTCAAGCCGGAGCCGCTCCCCGCCGGGCTCCAGCGCATGCTCGTCCCGTCGTGAGCGAGTGGCCGCTGCGCGGGGCGTTCCCGCATCAGCACGGCGATGCGCGCGGGCTCATGGAGCGCATCGAGGCCCAGCTACGCGAGCGCATCGAGGAAGCCCTGGAGATGGCCGCGCTCAAGCTGATGGTCGACGCACGGGCGCAGGCCGGCCGGGCGGCGCCGGAGAGCACGAGCGTGGCGGATCGGTCGGAGTTCCAGACGATCACGCATGGGCTCCTGGCCCGGCTCCACGAGCAGTTCGTCGCCGACCTGCCCGACGACCTCCGGCCGCGTCTCGCGCAGGCCGGGGGCGAGGCGACGGATACCGCCGCGCGACTGGTCGCCCGCCAGGTCTTCCTCGCGCGCCAGCTGCCCGACTATTGGCAGCGCTTCGAGCGCTATCAGCGCGAGGACGCCGAGCGCTATCTGACCGAGGCGCGGCGACCCGGCTGGCTCAAGCGGCTCTTCGGCGCTCCGTAGCCTCGTCTGCGTCGTGACGAAGACCGGCGAGGGCCCAGAGATCCTCGCACTCCTCGAGCGCGCGAGCCCATTCGGCATACCCGTCGAGCAGCGCAGTCCGCAGCCCGCTCAGCCGGGCTTCCGATCGCTCGATTCGCCCTCTCAGGTCCGACGTGAGCCCCGCGGCGGTGTCGGCGCCGGCACGGGCTGCGATACGGTCCACGAGGCGATTCAGCTCATCCTGTAAGACCCTTTCTAGCACGTTCATCCCCGCACCTCCTGTGGGACCCACATACTATACACGTGAGGAGTATCCTTGTCAAGGGCGCCGGCCCCTTCGGAGCTTGACGGCGTGAAACAACTAGCCTACTCTAGAAACATATGTTGCATGGCTGGCTGATCTTGTTGCTGAGCCTACCGCCTCGCCCGTCGAGCCTGCGCGTGCGCGCGTGGCGCCGGCTCCGCGCGCTCGGGGCCGTTCCCCTGAAGAGCGGGGCCTATCTGCTTCCCGACACGGGCGACCGCTACGAGCAGTTCCAGTGGCTCGCCCAGGAAGTCCAGCGTGACGGCGGCGACGCGACCCTGCTCCGGGTCGACCGCGTCGAGAACATGCAGCAGCCGGAGCTCGTCCGCCTGTTCCAGGAGGTGCGCAACCATGAGTACACGGCCCTCGCCGAACGCTATCGCAAGCTGCTCAAGGGCCGGCGGGCGCGACCGGGCGCCGAGTTGGCGCGACTCGCGCGGGAGCTGGCCCGGATCTCGGACATCGACTTCTTCGAGGCGCCGGGGCGCCGCGAGGCCGAGCGCGCGCGCGAGGCGGTCGAGCAGCGCACCGCCACGGGACGGGCGCGACCGGCGGGCGCCGCGCCGCCCCTCGATCTCGAGGCGCTCAAGGGTCGGCGCTGGGTCACACGCCCCCGGCCGCACGTGGACCGGGTCGCGTCGGCATGGCTCATCAAGCGCTTCGTGGATCCGGAGGCCGAGTTCGTCTTCGCGCCGCCCGACCAGATCCCCGGCGATGCGATCCCATTCGACATGGCCGGCGTCGATCTGGGGCACCAGGGCGAGGACTGCACCTTCGAGACGCTCCTGCGCCGCGCCGGGCTGCGCGATCGCAAGCTCGTGATCCTCGCCGAGATCGTCCACGAGGCGGATCTGAAGGACGACAAGTTCGCCCGCGCCGAGGCGCACGGTATCGACCTGGCCCTGCGTGGGCTGCTCAGCGCGATCAAGGACGACCACGAAGCGCTCGCGCAGGGCATGACGTTGTTCGACGGCCTCTACGCCACGATCGGAGAGCGCACATGACCGGCACGTGTGCGACCTTCCGTGCGGCCATCCGCCACCATCTGGAGCGGCTGCTCGACGAGCGGGCCACCGGAGGAGCACGCCGATGAAATGGGTCACCCGTCGCAAAGCCCGTGTCGATCGCATCGCCTGCCCGTGGCTGATCCGGCGCTTCATCGATCCGAGCGCGGAGTTTCTCTTCGTGCCGGAGGACCAGGTGATGGAAACCGCACGACGTGAGGGCGCCCTGCCCTTCGACGTGCCGGCCGTCGAGCTCGGCCACCACGGTGAGCGGTGCTCGTTCGACGCGTTCCTGGACAAGTACCGGCTGAGCGATCCCGCTCTCGTCGCGCTGGCCGAGATCGTGCGAGGCGCCGACACGGACGCGCGCGACATCGCCCGTGAGGCGTGGGGACTCTACGCGGTGGCCAGCGGGTTCCGCGAGATCGCCCGGGATGACTTCGAGAACATGACGTTGCAGTTCCCGGTCTACGACGCCCTCTACGCCTACTGCCGGACCGCGCGCGCGTGAGCCGGGACGGTCGCCTGGTCTTCGTCGCCAAGACGGCGCGGACGTTCTGCTACGGCTTCCTCGGAGTCCTCTTCCCCGTGTACCTGGCGGAGCGCGGGATGGACGCCCGGCAGATCGGGGTGGCGGTCACCCTCACGCTCCTCGCGAGCGCCGCCATGACCTTCGCGATCCGCCGGCCCGCGGAGCGCTACGGCCCGCGGGCGGCCTTGCTCGCCCAGGCCGGCCTCATCGTGGCGTCCGCTGTCCTGCTCCTGGCCAGCGATCAGCCGTGGCTCGTCGTGGCCGCCGCCATGATCGGTAACCTGGCCGTCGGCACCGGCGAAACCGGGCCGTTCCTGACCCTCGAGCAGGTCGCGGTCACGCGCGCCAGCCCGCGGGAGCGGCTCACGACCGCGCTCAGCCTCTACAATCTGGCCGGCTACGGAGCTTCCGCCCTCGGCGCCGCCGCGGTAGCGCGCGCGGGTGCCTCGCCGCGCGTGCTGTTCGGCATATTCCTCCTGGGCGGGCTCGTCCAGATCGCAGCCTATGCGCTCATGCACCCCGACGCGCCCCGTCCCGGCGTGAGCCGCCACGTGGCCGCGAGGCCCTCGCGCCCCCTCGTCCATCGTCTGGCCGCCCTGTTCGCGCTGGATTCACTGGCCGGCGGCTTCGTGCTCCAGAGCCTCATCGCCTACTGGTTCTACACACGCTTCGGGATGGACCTGGCCGCGCTGGGCTGGACCTTCTTCGGGGCCCAGATCCTTTCCGGGCTTTCGCTCCTGCTCGCGGCCCGCCTGGCCCCCCGTCTCGGCCTCGTCAACACAATGGTGTTCTCGCACCTGATCTCGAACGTCCTGCTCATCGGCGTGGCGCTCGCGCCGTCGGCGTGGATGGCGGTGGCGCTCCTGCTGGCCCGACACCTGCTCTCCCAGATGGACGTCCCGACCCGCCAGACCTTCCTGATGCTAGCGGTACATGATCACGAGCGCGAGGGCGCGGCCAGCCTCACGAACGTGAGCCGCACGCTGGCGCAGTCGGTCAGCCCGGCGCTCACCGGCTGGGTGATGACGAGCGTGTCGCTCACCGCGCCGTTCTTCCTGGGCGGCGGGCTCAAGATCCTCTACGACCTGATGCTGTACGCGACGATCCGGAACGTCAGGATCCGCGCCGGCCAGTAATCGGACGCCTCCGGACGGCGCTCGGGGCGATCAGCCGCGAGGGCGGCCGAGCATGCAGGAGATCTGGTACCGGTGGCGGGCCACCCACGCGTAGAGCCGGGGGGCGAAGATCTCGACACCGGGCAGCCGGAACAGGCCGGCGAGCCATCGCCATCCGCGCAGCCGGCGGAGGATCTCGGGGATCGCCGCGTCACCCGCCAGCACCCGGCCGTCCGGCATGATGAGCTGCATGGCCTCGAGACAGGCCTCCTCGCGCATCCACGGATAGCGCGCGCGCCGCTCAGCCGCCTGGCACGGCAGGAACTCGAAGTGGCCGCGCACCGCTCGCCGCGAGATCCACGAGATACCGCCGCGGCAGAGCCCGCAGGTGCCGTCGTAGATCAGGACCGCTCGGGCCCGGGCCGGTGCCTCGCGCTCCTCGAGTCTTGACGTCATGGCCGCCATTGTACGCCCGGTCCGGTGCTAGCATGGAGGCGAGCGCTGGCCAGTCCGCGGAGGTGCGTGATGACGCGAAGCATTCAGTGGCGGTGGGTCCCTGTCGGGCTCGTCCTGGTGGCGGCCGGGTGGATCGGGGTGGCCGGCGCCGCCGACACGACCAAGGTGGACAAGGCGACCAAGCAGGTCGAGCAGGGGGCCAAGCAGGTCGGCCAGGGCAACGTCGGTCAGGGTGTGGAAGAAACGGCCAAGGGCATCGGCAACACGGTCGTCGAGGGGGCCAAGCTGACCGGCGAGAAGTTCAAGGAAGCGGCCAAGGCCGCCGAGCAGCCCGCCAAGACCGCGGGCGGTGACGCCAAGGAGGGCGCCACCTCCTTCGGCACCAGCGTCAAGAACTTCTTCAACAGCCTCTTCAGCAACTAGCCGGCGCCGGGCCGCGTCAGCGATAGGCGCACGGGGGCACGTTGGTTCTCCACGGGCCCTGCGTCAGGTGCTCCCCCGGCGGGAACAGGCGCAGCTGCTCGGCGGCCAGCCCGGGACGGACACGGTGGCCCCGCAGGGTCAGGAAGTAGCCGGAGCGGGCGGTGTCCACTCCGAGCCGCCGCAGATCCCGCGCATCGCGGGGCAGCGTCCGGCGCCGTTCGGCGACCAGCCGTCGCGCCGCAGTCGGGCCGATGCCCGGCACCCGGAGCAGCAGCTCGTAGGGTGCGCGCTCGAGCGGGACCGGGAACTCCTCGGCGTGCGCCCGCGCCCACGCCGTCTTCGGATCGTGGTCCAGCGCGAGGTTGCCGTCGCTGCCGAACACCAGCTCCTCGAACCGGAATCCGTACTGCCGGAGCAGGTGCTCCGCCTGGTAGAGCCGCCACTCGCGAGCCGCCGGGGTGGGCCGGAGGCCCTCCATCGGCGTGCCCTCCACGGGCTGGAACGCGCTGAAGTGGGCGTGGTGCAGCAGTCCGCGCCGCTCCAGCCCGCCGACCACGCCGAGGATCTCGCGATCTCGTTCGCCCTGCGCGCCGACCACGAACTGCGTGGTGGTCCCCGCCGCCGCGATCCCTTCCCGGCCTTCGAGGCGCGCCTCGCGCGAGAGACGACCGGCCAGCATGAGGCTGGGCAGCAGATCGCCCGAGTAGTCCTTCTCACGGGCCAGCCCGCGCACGACCGCGTCATTGGGGCCCTCCAGATTGACCGAGACGCGGGTAGCGAGCCGAGTCGCCTGGACCACCTGGTCCCGCTCGGCGCCGGGTAGCAGCTTGATGTGCACGTAGCCCGCGAACCGCTCCCGCTTCCGCAGAATCTCGATCGCGGCCAGCATGCGATCGACCGCGCGCGGCGCGCGGCCAGGCACTCCGGACGTCAGGAACAGCCCCTGCGCGACCCCCGCGCGATGCGAATCCATGAACGTCCGCGCCACCTCCTCCGGCGCCAGCGCCGTGCGCTTCACGCGCCCGCCGCAGAAGGTCGGGCAGTAGCCGCAGGACAGCGAGCAGGCGTTCGTCTGCATGACCCGCATCAGCGTGGTGGACCCGCCGCCCGGCAAGCGGACCGGCCTGATCCCCACCGGTCCCTCGTTCAGCCGCGCCCGTATCGGGAGACCCGTCTCCCGGTCGTCGGCCGCCGCGTCCGCGAGGATCCGGAAGCGCTGTGCACGGTCCATGGTGAGCATACTAAACACACGTTGAGTCTCAGTGCAAGCCCCCGAGGATGGGATAGAATGACCGGCCATGAACAGGGTATGGGCCGTCCTCGGACTGCTCGTGGCCGGTCTCGCTGGATGCGCCCGTGTCCCTGGCCAGGAGGTGCCCGACGTCAGGACGCCCCTGGTCGTGGTCAACGAGATGCTGAAGCTTGCAGGCGTAAGCTCTGAGGATATTGTCTACGATCTCGGATCGGGTGACGGGCGCATCGTGATCGCCGCCGCGAAGGACCGTGGAGCGCGTGGGGTGGGATACGAGATCGATCCGGCACTGGTCGCCCAGGCCACCGACCGGGCGCGTCGCCTGGGGCTGAGCCATCGGGTGACCTTCAAGCAGGAGGACCTGTTCCAGGCCGATCTCAGGCCGGCCAGCGTGGTGACGCTCTACCTCTCGCCGGAGCTCAACCGTCGCCTCCGCCCCAAGCTGCAGAGCGAGCTACGGCCGGGCTCACGGATCGTGTCGCACAGCTTCGACATGGGGGACTGGGCGCCGACGCAAACGATGCAGGTGTCCAGCAACGAGGGCACCCACACGCTTTACCTGTGGGTCGTGCCGGTGAGGTAAGACCCCTTCCCCCTTCTCCCCCAAGGGGAAAAGGGGGAAGGGCGAAGCGCTAGACGCCGGTGACGGCCTTGATCGAGTCGCGGGTCACCGAGACCAGCCGGTCGACCTGCTCCTCGCTCACGACCAGCGGCGGCGCGAAGAAGATGTGCTCCAGACGGGCGCGCGTGATCACCCCGCGCTTGGTCATCTCGGCGAGTACTCGCGGGCCCACCTTCTTGTCGGCCCCGAACGGCGCCTTGGTCCCCCGGTCCTCGACCAGCTCCACGGCGGCGAGCAGGCCCTTCCCACCGCGGATGTCGCCTACGTGCTTGTGGTCGCCTAGCGCCTGCTGGAGACCCTTGTGCAGACGCGTGCCCATGGCCGCGGAGCGCTCCCAGAGGCGCTCGCGCTCCATGATCTCGAGGTTCTTGATGCCGACCGCGCAGCAGGTCGGGTGGCCCGAGTACGTATAGGCGTGCATCCACTTGTCCTCGGGCTTGACCTCGTCCATGGCCTGCTTGATCGCCTTGGAGACCATGATGCCGCCGAGCGGGAGATAGCCCGACGACACACCCTTGGCGAAGGAGACGATGTCGGGCAGCACGTTCCAGTGCTCGAGCGCGAACCACTTGCCGGTTCGGCAGAATCCGGTGATCACTTCGTCGGCGATGAACAGCACGTTGTGCTTGTCGCAGACCTTGCGCACCAGCGGGAAGTAGTCGTCGGTGGGATACAGCACGCCGCCACCGCCGTGGATGGGCTCGGCGATGAACGCGGCTACCGTGTCGGCCCCCTCGCGGACGATGGCCTCCTCGAGCAGCCGAGCCGCGGTCTGTCCCGCGGTCTCACCCGGCTTGGAACCCTCCTGCCGGTAGGGATAGCAGGTCGGGATATGCACGAAACCCGGCACGCGCGGCTCGAACATCTTCCAGTAGGGCGACATCCCGGTGGCGCTCATGGCCTGCAGCGTGACGCCGTGGTAGGCGAGCGTGCGGGCGATGATCTTGACCTTGTCGGGCTTGCCCTTGGTCTTCCAGTAGAAGCGCGCGGTCTTGAACGCGGACTCGTTCGACTCGGCACCGCCCGAGGTGAAGAAGACACCCTGCATGTTCGGGTACGCGATCGTCATCAGCTTGGACGCGAGCTGAATGGCCGGGATGTTGGTGGAGCCGGAGTACGCCGAGTAGTAGGCGAGCTCGCGCATCTGGTTGGCCGCCGCGTCCGCCAGCTCGGCCCGGCCATGCCCCACGTTGACGTTCCAGAGGCCGGCCAGGCCGTCGATGTACTCGCGGCCCTGCACGTCGGTCAGCACGGCCCCGCGCCCGCGCACGTAGACCATCGGCTCCAGGTGGTCGCTCGGATGGTGGAGCGGGTGGATCAGGTGATCCTGGTCGTCCTTGATGAGCTGTGCGGCCTCGACCGGCATGGACTCCTCCTACGGGCTCGGCTGATGGTAGATGGATGTCCCGGGCGCGTGGGCCCGGTAATCTCCGCCCGGAATCGGCACGCCGCGATCGAGTGGGCCGATGTACCAGTAGATCCACGCGGCCATGTCGCGGCCGTCCTCGCTCCGGACGGCGACCTCCCGGCGATGATACTGGGGTCCCTCGGCGGAGTCCAGCCTGGACCACAGCGCGGGATCGGTGACACGGTACACCTCGCCGCGCAGCGTGCCCCCGGGATCGGCCACCGCGCCGGGATACGAGCCGAGGTCGATCATCCGCCCCGTCACGTGGCCGTGGCCGACGTACTCGGCGCCGCGGGCAAGGAGATGATGCAGGCGAAAACCGCGCATCAGCGTGCCGTACGTGAAGAGCAGGTCGGCGGGCACGGTCACCGTACGCCCGCTACGCGCGGTGTTGCGGGTCCTTGGCCTCTTGCTCCTCACGGGAGCATCCGGCGGGGGCCGCTCAGGTCTGGATCCCGAAGCGCGGGAGCACCCACCGGTTCAGCGCGAACCAGGCGATCAGGACCGCGATGACGATCGCCGCCGTTTCCACGCGCTAGGCCTCCGCCTTCCCGCCGCCGTCCACGGCCTGGAGCACCGCGCCCAGGAAGTCGCGCTCGGGGATCGCACCCTCGAAGCCGACCTTGTCGTTGATCACGATCTTGGGCACGGCCATCACCTGGTAGCGCTGCGACAGCTCCGGGAACTCGGTGGCCTCGATACACTCCGCGCGGACCTTCGGGGAGGCGATCGCCATGTGCTGCGCCAGGCGCACGGCCCGCGGGCAGTGGGGTCAGGTGGGAGTGGCGAAGACCTTGATCGTGACGTCCTCGGTGAGCCCGGCGAGTGCCGCCTTCGTCTCGTCGCTCAGCCCGGCCTCGCCGGTGGACACCGCGATGATCGAGTCGATCAGGTTCGAGAACTCGTAGCCGGCGGGAATGCCCAGGAAGCGGATGCCGTAGTCCTGCGCGCCCTCCACCACCACGGCCGGCGACTCGGTGATGTCGTAGGCCGCCGCCTGCTCGCGATCGATGTGCGGATTGAGCACGGCCACCGACAGATGATCGGACAGCGCCGCCACCTCGCGGATCAGCGCGACCGTCTGCGCGTTGTGCTCACCGCCCAGCTCGGAGGCGAACACGGTCAGCTTCACCGGCCCCCCGATCCGCTCGAACTCCTTCCGGACCGCCGCCTCGTCCTTCGCCGACAGAAACGCCATGCTCGAAGTATACCGGCTTACTTCGGGGCGCCCCGGACGATTTCCAGCATCCGGCGGTAGCCCGACGGATCGATCCGTGCGTCGATGAGGGCGGGGCCCGGAGCGGTCTGGGCCCCGACCAGGGCGGCGTTCAGCATGGGCTCGTCGGTGGCGGTGAAGGCGCGGAGGCCGAAGGCGCGGGCCAATGCGCGGAGATCGGGCCCTGCGTAGCGCATGGAGACGCCCTCGAAGCCCCTCTGCTCCTGCTTGACCTCGATCAGCGACAGCGCCTCGTCGTTGAAGACCACGATCACGATCGGCAGCCGCAGGCGCGCCACCGTCTCGAGCTCGGCGGCCACCATCATGAGGCCGCCGTCGCCCGTGAAGCACACCACCCGGCGGTCCGGATAGACGAGCTGCGCCGCGATGGCCGCGGGCAGCGCGAAGCCCATCGTGGCTAGTCCGTTGGAGATCAGGAGCTCGCCGGGCTCCAGCGCCTGCCAGTACGTGGTCGCCTGGAACATGTGGGCGCCCGCGTCCACGGTGGCGATGCTGCCGCCCGCGGTCAGCTCGCGGGTCATCTGCGCCACCCGATGCGGGGCGAGCCCCGACACCGGCACCTCGAGCGCGGCCAGGCGCTCGCGGCGGATCCGGTCCACCTCGGCCACGTCCCAGTCGGCCTGGGTGCCCTGCGGGATGATCCGCGGGGCCAGATCCTCCAGGATCGCGCTCAGCTCGCCCACCACCTCGAGCGCGGGGGTGAAGTACGCGCCGCCGCCGGGCGCGCGCAGGCGCGGATCGCTGGCGGGGCAACGGGTCAGGCTCAGGACCGGCGCCGAGTAGGACCAGCGCCGTGGGATCAGCTCGACGGTGTCGAGACCGAACGTGATGATCAGGTCCGCGCGCTTGACCAGCGGCTCCTCGAGCGCGCCGCCGGTGAAGATGCCGAGGGCCAGCGGGTGCGGGTCGGGAATCGCTCCCTTGGCCTTGTAGGTCGTCAGTACCGGAGCGGGCAGCGCCTCCGCGAACGCGCAGAGCCACTTGGCGTCGACGGGACGGCAGCCGAGCCCCGCGATGACGATGGGACGCTTCGCGGCGCGGATCATCTGGGCGGCCTGTTCCAGCCCCTCCGCGTCCAGCGAGGGCGGCGGCGGGGGCGTCACGGAGGCGGCCGCCGGGATGGCCGGCTGCCCGGCCACGTCGGCGGGCAGGTCGAGGTGGACCGGCCCCCGCGGCTCGGCCAGTGCGAGCTGGACCGCGTGAGCGATCCAGTGGGCCGCCGAGTCGGCGCTCACCGTGACGCTGCCCTTGGTGATCGCTCCCAGGTGCGCGGCGTGATCGAGGTACTGATGCGAAGAGAACTGGAGCACCCCCGCGGGATGCCGGTCGCTGATGTAGATCAGCGGCGCACGATCGAGCTTGGCGTGGGCCAGCCCGGTGGCGCTGGCGGTGACGCCGGGGCCCAGCGTGGACAGCACCGCGCCCGGCCGCCCGGTCAGCTCACCGGTGACCGCGGCCATGATGCAGGCGGCCCACTCCTGATGGCACAGCACGAAAGGCAGTCCGCGCGCCCGCGCCGCCTGGAGGACCTCCAAGTTGGATCCTCCCCCCGGCACGCCGAAGATCCTGGGCACCTCGGCCCGCACGAGACCATCGACGATGAGATCGGCGACGGTGGGCATCATCGCCCTCCGGAGCGGCTCTCGCCGGCGCGCTCGGGCAGGAGCACGCTCGCGGTGGAGACGACGGTCGTGCCGCCGGCGGTCTCGATCCAGGCCTCCACGTCCACCCGGCCCTCCGGCCGCTTCCTCTTCACGCGGCCGCGCACGCCGATGGTCTCGCCCATCAGGTTCGGCTTGCGCATCTGGAAGCCCAGCGACTTGAGAAAGCCGTCCGGACCCATCCAGTCGGTCAGGAGCCGGCAGAAGCAGCCGCGTATGAACGCCGTGTTCAGGAAGATGTCCGCGTGACCCGCGGCGCGAGCGAAGGCCGGGTCGTGATGGACCGGGTACACGTCCTGGGTGCCGGACACCTGGAGGACCATGCGCGTGGCGGTCAGGGTGAGCGAAAAGCCCGGGAGCTCCTCGCCTTCCTGCACGTCGCCCCAGACGCGGCCGGTGGCCTCGCTCATGCCCGGCCCGTCCCGGACGCGATCTCCTCGGGCGTGCGGTGCACCAGGATCTGGTTCGTGCGCACCGCGACGACGTCCTCGTGCTGGTTCACGATGGTGGTCTCCGTCTTGATCCACACCGAGAGCGGGTCGAGCTTGGTGGCGCGCTGGTGGACGGACACGACCCGATGCCGCGAGCCCAGGCGATCCCCCACCCGCACCGGCAGGAACCACTCGAATTCCTGGCTGAGGTTGATCAGGCGATCGCCCGGCGTCGGGATGCTCGCCACCAGGGGGAAGATGTCGTAGTCGGCGGGCGGCCACGGCCCCAGCGAGGCGAAGAAATCCACCATGACCGGCGGGCACAGACCGTCCTGCAGGAAGCGCGGGTTGGTGTCGTCGAGCATGTGGCAGTGGCGGCGGATCGGCTCGTGCTCGACCGGGTAGCGGCCCCAGACGAGCGGCGTCTCGTGCCCCTCCCACTGCTCCTTCACGGCCCGGATGTCGTAGGCCATGCGGCCCGGACCGATCCCGCCGCTAGCCCCCCGCCAAGCGCTTCAGCACCGGCTCCATGCGGTCGAGGGCCTTCCGGAGGTTGGCCTCCGAGCTGGCGTAGGAGAGGCGCAGGTAGCCCTCACCGTACTGGCCGAAGGCGGAACCGCCCAGCACCGCGACGCCCGCCTCCTGGAGCAGGGCCTCGGCGATCTCGGTGGAGGGCCGCTTGAGCGCCTTTACGTTGGGGAACACGTAGAACGCTCCGCGCGGGGACCGGCAGGAGACTCCGGGCAGCCGATTGAGCCCCGCCACCAGCACGTCGCGTCGGCGCTTGAACTCGGCCACCATCTCGGTGACCGGCGTCTGGTCGCCCTGGAGTGCCGCGATGCCCGCGTGCTGGGTGAACGAGGCGGTGCACGAGTTGGAGTTCACCATGAGCCGGGTCACGTGCTCGGCCAGCGCCACCGGCATCACGCCGTAGCCCAGCCGCCAGCCCGTCATCGCGTACGCCTTCGAGAACCCGTCCAGGATGATGACCAGGTCTTTCATGCCGGGGAACCGGGTGATCGACGCGAACTCGCCCTCGTACAGGAACGCCTTGTAGATCTCGTCGGCCAGCACCGGGATGCGGTAGGTCTTGGCGATCTCCGCGATGCGGCCGAGCTGGTCGGGCTCGAGGACGCCACCGGTCGGGTTCTGCGGGGAGTTGATGATGATGAGCTTCGTCTTGCGGGAGACGCTCTTCTCGAGCACGTCGAGGTCGAAGCCGAAGCCGCTCTCCTCGCGCAGCGGGATCGGCACCGGCTTCCCGCCCACGAAGTTGATTACCGATTCGTAGATGGGAAACCCGGGATTCGGATGCACGACCTCGTCGCCCGGATTGACGAGCGCGGTGATCACAAAGTACATGATCGGTTTCGCGCCGGGAGTCACCACGATCTCGTCCGCGGTCACCGGGATGCTGCGCGTGCCCTCCACGTCCTTGACGATGGCTTCGCGCAATTCGGGCAAGCCGGCGGCCGGGCCGTAGTGGGTGGCACCGCTGTCCAGCGCGCGCTTGGCCGCCTCGCGGATGTGCTTCGGCGTGTCGAAGTCCGGCTCGCCGATCTCGAGGTGGATGATCTCCTTGCCCTGCCGCTCGAGGGCCTTGGCGCGCGCCAGCACCTCGAACGCCGATTCGGTGCCCAGACGTGACATCCGCTCCGCGAAGTCCATCGTGGCGTCGATTATACGCCAAGCCCGGCCTCGCCAGAAGGCTGGCCGGCCGGGCCGTCCTTGGCCATCCTCCGCTGACGGCCAATGGCCTTGCGGTGCCTCTCGATCTGCTCATACGTTTCCGTTGAGGCAAACACGCCAGCGAATACGTCAACGCTCAAATCGATGCCCGCACTCAACGCATTGTTCTGCCAGATCTCGAACAGCTTCTTCTGCGCGGCCAGTACTGCACGCGTGTGCCTCGCCAGCCTCCCGAGCATGCGCCTGGCCTCGGTCATGAGCCGATCCGCCGGGACAATTGCATTCAGGAGTCCGTAGGGCGCGAGTTCTTCAACCTGGTAGTTGTCACCGGTGAGGATGACTTCCTTGGCCTTCGACAGTCCGATGTGCTGCTGAAGAAGGGCGATATCACACACCGACGGCACACCCACCTTGATCTCCGGAAGCCCGAAGGTGGCGTGAGGCACCGCGATGCGAATGTCCGAAACCAGCGCCAGACCCAATCCCGTTCCCAGGCAATGCCCGTTGATCGCCGCGATCGTCGGAAACGGGGCAGTCCGGACGGCCGCCAGGAGTCTTCTGTTCTCGACGATGAAATCCCGTGCCCGCTGCGGGGTGAGCCCGGAAAACGCCTCGAGATGCATCCCGGCGGAGAACGACGTCCTCCCCGCCCCAGTGAGGACGGCAGCCCGCGGACGGTCACCAGCCTCCTCGAAGATCTCAGACAACCGGTCGAGATCGGCCAGGGTGAAGGCATTGCTGGCCTCCGGCCGATTGAACGTGATCCACCAGACGCCCTCGTCCTCCCGCAGATCGACCGCAGGCCTGCTGAGATCATTTTTTGCCATCGCCGCTCTCTTTCCTCGGTGTTCCGATCGGACTCCGGGTCAGGCCCATGCCGAGGCAGATCCCTCAGCGTAGCACTGGGAGGCAGGCAGGATCGCGGGGTGACGCACCGGGAGCGGCGACTATACTCGCCCGTGTGGACTTCGTGGACGTCCCGCCGGGCTGGTTCTGGATGGGCTGGGAGGGCGGACATCCCGGCGAACGGCCGCGGCACCGCGTGTGGGTCGACGGCTTCGGCATCGCACGGGCCCCGGTCGTCAATCGCGAGTACGCCGAGGCGATCGAGGCCGGCGAGGCCGCGCCGCCCCTGTGGTGGTCGGATCGGCGCTTCCGCGATCCGGAGCAGCCGGTGGTGGGCGTGAACTGGCTGGCCGCGACTGCCTTTTGCCGGTGGCTCTCGCGCCGCGACGGTGCGCGATACCGGCTGCCGACCGAGGCCGAGTGGGAGAAGGCAGCCCGCGGCGGGCTGGAGGCGGCACGTTTCCCGTGGGGCGAGGATCGCCCCGCGACGCCTGCCTTCGATCGGCCCCCGCGGCCCGCCGACACACCGGCCAATCCCTTCGGCCTCGTGGCCCTCTCCGGCGTGTGTCACGAGTGGTGCTTGGATTGGGAGGACGGGACGTACTACGCGCGCTCGCCCACCCACGACCCACGTGGCCCCGAGACCGGCACCCGCCGCGTTTCGCGCGGCGGCGCGTGGCGGCACCAGGATCCGTGGAGCCCGGTGGCGCACAGGTCGTCGCTGCCACCGGAGCTCGCCCACTCCGACTACGGCCTGCGAGTGCTTCGCGAGCTCGACTGACGCAGCGGAGGTGCCCTACCCCGAGGCGAGCCCCGACTCCGCCTGGGCAACCCAGTAGCGCATGTCCATGGCACGCAGCATCTGGAGCGCACGGGTGATCTGCTCCTTGGCCTCTGCCCGATTCCCCACCCGGCCGGCCACCACGCCGAGGCTCAGGTGGCACAGCGCCTCCAGTGGGCGGATGCTGAGCTCGCGCGCACCGGCGAGCGCTGCCTGGTGGTGCCGCGCGTCGCCGGTCGCATCGCCCAGCATCCGCAGGGCGACCGCCGCGTAGCCCTTCTCTCCGTGCTCCGAGGCCAGCCGGTGCGCCTCGCCCGCTGCGGCGATTGCTTCGTCGGCTCGCCCCGCCAGCAGGTAGGCCTCGGACAGCCAGGTGAGGCGCTGCGCGTGTCGGCTCAGGATGCGAAGCGAAGCCGCACGCTGTACGCCCTCCTCGAGCATCGCCAGACCGTCGCCGCCCTGCCCCCGTCGGCACTGCGCCATGCCCCTCGCACACAGGAGCATGGGCAGCCAGGCGGTGATGTCCATCTCGCGCGAGAACGCGATGCCGCGGTCGAGCACGGGCGCCGCCTCGTCCAGGTACCCGCGGCTCAGCAGGACGAAGCCCAGGGTCATGTGACTACCCGCGGTGCTCCACGGATGATCGGCGCCCTCGGCCAGCGCGAGCGCGGCGTGCACGCAGGTCAGTGCCTCGTCGAACTCGCCGACGTCGGCCAGCGAGGCGGCGAGCCACATGCGGGAGGCGACGGACACCAGACCGGCCAGGCCCCAGCGCTCCCGGCTCAGCGGCCCCTCCACCGCGGCCACCGCGCGTCGGAGGTGGTGCTGGGCGGCCGGGTACTCGCCGAGCACGTGCTGCGCCTGACCGAGCCCGAAGTCGGCTACGATCCGCAGCGGGCTGTCGTCGAGGGCCCGGCCGATCTCCAGCGCGCGTTGAGCGGCCCGGATGGCATCGGCCTGGTGGCCCAGGGTGTAGTACGACTGGGTCAGGTACGCGGAGATCCATCCCAGGCGCCGCCGGTCCCCGATCGCCTCGGCACGCTCCTGCGCGCGGCGCAGGTGCGCCAGCGTCCGGGTGAACTCGCCGAGCGGCGCCAGCGAGGCCCGCAGGTCGAACACCAGATCGATGGCGGTCGGGACCGCGTCCTCGCGCGGGCCGTCGGCCTCGAGGATGTCGAGGGCCTGCTCGTAGAAGGCCACCGCTTCCCGGTGCGCGGAGCGCGCGGCCGCCTTGACGCCGGCCTGACGCAGATAGTCCACCGCCCGCTCGCGGAGCCCGCCACGAAGGGCGTGGTGAGCGAGCCGCTCCACGTGCTCACCGAGGCGGGTCGGGTACAGCCGCTCGATGGCCGCGACGATGCGCGCGTGCATGGCCCGCCGCGTCTCGTGGAGCAGGCCGCCGTAGGCCACGTCGTGGGTCAGCGCGTGCCTGAACGTGTACTCGAGCTCCGGGAAGAAGCTCGCCTCGTAGAGCAGCTCGCCCGCCTGGAGCTGGCCGAGTCCGGCGCGCAGCCCCTCCTCGGGCAGGTCCGCGATGGCCCGTAGCACCGGGTACGGGACGTCCTTGCCGATGACGGAGGCCGACTGCAGCACGTGCTTGGCCTCGGCGCTGAGCCGGTCGATGCGGGCGGCCAGCACCGCCTGCACGCTGCGCGGCACCTCGATGGTCTCGAGCGCCTTCGCGAGGCGGCGCCCGCCCGGCTCGCCGAGCAGGGCCTGCGTCTCCACCAGCGCCCGCACACTCTCCTCGAGAAAGAGCGGGTTGCCGTCGGTACGCGCGACCAGCATCCCTTTCAGCGGTTCCAGCGCGGGATCGGAGCCGAGCAGGGTGTCCAGCAGGGCCCCCGCCGTCTCGGGCGGGAAGGGATCGATACGGAGCTGCACGTACCCGGGGCGATTGACCCATCGGTGCTGGTACTCCGGCCGGTAGGCGACCACGAGCAGCAGCCGGGAGCCCGGCAGGCGCTCCACGAGCCGGTCGAGCAGTGCCTGCGTCTCATCGTCGATGCGCTGCAGATCCTCGACGATGAACACCACCGGCTGGCGCCGGCTCTCGGCCAGGATCAGGCTGCCCACCGCCTCCTGGATGCGGCGGCGGCGCTGCGGCGGGTCGAGCGCGCGCCATGCCGGATCGTCGGGCTCCAGATCGGCCAGCGCGAGGAGAGCCGGCACCCCCGTCGCCAGGCTCCGGCTCACGGCCGTCGTCTTGCCCGCGATCTTCTCCCTCATGCTCGGCGCGTCGTCGCCGAGCTCGATCTGGAAGTAGCGGCGGAGAGCGTCCACGACGGGCTGCCACGATGGGGTCTTCCGGTACACGATGGGCCGGCCCTCGAGCACGAGCGCGTCGGCGAGGCCCGGCCCGTCGGCGAACTCGCGGACGATGCGGGACTTGCCCACCCCGGGCTCGCCGACCAGCGCCACCACTCGACCCTCGCCCGCCCGCGCCCGGAGGAGCGCCTGACGGAGCTGGCCGAGCTCGCCATCGCGGCCCACGAACCGCGAGAGCCCGCGCACCGCGGCCGCCTGCAGGCGGTGACGGGCGGGGCCCGGCCCGGTGACCTCGTGCACGGACACCGGCTCGGCGATGCCCTTCACCGGCACCAGGCCCAGGGGCTTCGTCTCGAAGTAGCCCTCGGCGAGCCGCAGCGTCTCGCCGGTGAGCAGCGTCGTCCCGGGCCGGGCCAGGCGCTCCATCTGCGCGGCCAGGTGCGTGGTCTGTCCCACCGCGGTGTAGTCCATGTGCAGGTCGCTCCCGATGGAGCGCACCACCACCTCGCCCGAGTTGAGGCCGATGCGGATCTGCACGTCCAGGCCCTGGTCGCACCCCAGCTCGGTGGCGAGGCGGTGGGCCCCGTCGTGCATGCGGAGCGCGGCGAGGACGGCGCGTACCGCGTGGTTCTCGTGGGCGACCGGGGCGCCGAAGATGGCCATGACACCGTCGCCCAGCACCTGGTTCACGGTGCCCTCGTAGCGGTGCACCGCCTCCATCATCAGGGCCAGCACCGGGTCGAGCATCCGCCGCGCATCCTCCGGATCGCGGTCGGCCATGAGCTCGAGCGAGCCCTTCATGTCGGCGAAGAGCACGGTGACCTGCTTGCGCTCGCCCTCGAGCGCGCCCCGCTGCGTGCGGATCTTCTCGGCCAGGTGCGGCGGCGTGTACGCGTCGGGCGACGCGAACCGGTCCCTGGCCGGGCCCGCAGGCAGGCCAGCCAGGATCGGCTGGCCACAGCCGCCGCAGAAGCGCGCGCCCGGCTCGTGCACGAACCCACAGCGAGGGCAGGCCGACTGCAGCGCTTGCCCGCACTCGGCACAGAAGCGATGGCTCGGGGCGTTCCCAGTGCGGCACCGAGGACAGACCACCGGCGCGTCGGCGGAACGGGAGTCCGGCGCGGTCACGGGCCTACGACGCCTGCCCGATACGCTCGCGCGCCGCGCGCAGGCAGGCGAGCTGCGTGCCGGCCTCGGCGCAGACCCGCTCGAGAACGTCCCGTCCGGACCGTGGCCCGTCGGGCGTCGCGATCGTCCGCGTGAACTCCCGGGGTGAGGCACCCTCGAACCAGCCCGCGAGACGGCCCCGCACGAGCGCGGCATAACGCGCGACCGAGGCGCCGTCGCGCAGATCGTCCGGCGCCGTCTCGTGTCGCCAGTCGTCGGAGAGGCGGGCCACGTCCATGCCGTCGGCGTAGCCCAGCCCGAGCCGGAAGAGACGGAACGCGATGTCTCGCAGTCGGCCGCTCCCGTCCGGGGCAAGCACGTCCATCTCCGCCTCGGGCACGTCACGGATCATCAGCTCGGCTGCCGCGAGGACGTCGTCCAGAGAGCGGCCGAGCGCGGCGGGATCGAGCCGGTTCACCGGCCCGTGAACGTCACCGACTGCTTCTTGGCGAACGCCACCACCCCGTTGCGGAAATCCTCGCTGTGGCCGCTCGCCGCGATGGCCTGCGCCTCCAGCTCCATCTGGGTCTCGAGGCTCTCCTGGGTGGACTGATGGAAGAGGAGCTTGGCCCGGCCGAAGGCCTGGGTGGGACCCTGGGCAAGCTCGCGTGCGAGGGTCGCCACCGCGCCGGAGAACTCGGCGTCCGGGTGCACCCGGTTGACCAGCCCCCAGTCCATCGCCTCCCGCGCGGAGAGCACCCGATTGGTGTAGTGCAGCTCGAGCGCGCGGCGCAGCCCGATCATGCGCGGCAGGAAGTACGAGGACGAGCCGTCGGGCGAGGCGGCGATCTTCGAGTAGGCCATGGTGAACTTCGCCGACTCCCCCGCCACCACCAGATCGCCGGCCAGCGCGAGGCTCATCCCGCCCCCCGCCGCGATCCCGTTGACCGCCATCACCACCGGTTTCATCGTGCGGGCCAGCCGCGACACGGCCCCGTGCAGATAGGTGGTCAGCTCCTTGATCAGGATGCCGATCCGCGCCGGGTTCTCCGCGAAGTCCTTCACATCCCCGCCCGCACAGAACGCCTTCCCCGCGCCCGTTATCACGACACACCGCACCGCCCGGTCCTCATCCGCCTCCAGCACCGCCTGGAACAGCTCCCGCCCCAGCGCCAGATTCAATGCATTGTACGCATCCGGCCGATTCAACCGGATCGTGCCCACCCCATCCTTCACCTCATACACGACCGTCTCGTACGCCATGTCACTCTCCAGTAGTGGGGATCGTCGGTGATCCCGCCAACGGGGCATGTCCGGGCGGGATGGGGCCGGGGGAGCGTCCTCCCCGGGACCGTGTCTTCTGCGCGTTATCGAAGCCGGCTACAACCCATCTCGTGGCTCGACAGTGCCGCCGGACGCGATGCGAGTCAGCGTGTCCCGGGGAGGACGCTCCCTCGGCCCCGCCCCGCCCGGCCTCGCGCGGTCACGGAGATCACCGGCGATCACCCACGCGGTGAAGCTTGAGCAGATTGGTCGTCCCGGTCACCCACATCGGGGCGCCCGAGATGATCACGATGACGTCGTTGTTGCGCACCGTCCCGTCGCCCAGCAGCGTGGCCTCCACTTCCTCGATCATCTCGTCGGTGGTCTCCACCTTGTGCACGAGCCGTGAGGATACCCCCCAGAAGAGCCCGAGCCGTCGCTGGACCTCCGAGTAGGGCGTCAGCGCCATGATCGGCACCTCCGGCCGGTCCTGGGAGATGAGCCTCGCGCTGAAGCCCGACTGGGTGAAGGCCACGATCGCCTTGGCGTGGAGCAGGCGCGCCGCCTGGCAGGCCGCCTCCGCGACCGCCTCGGGGAACCCATAGGCCTCCGGGCGCGGGCGGGAGCCGTTCGCCGCGGGAACCGCCCGCTCCGCCCGCTCCGCGATGCGCGCCATCATCTGCACCGTCTCCACCGGGAACCGGCCGGTCGCGGTCTCGGCCGAGAGCATGATCGCGTCCGCCCCGTCGAAGATGGCGGTGGCCACGTCGCTGACCTCGGCGCGGGTGGGCCGCGAGTGCGTGACCATCGACTCGAGCATCTGGGTCGCCACGATCACCGGCACCTTGGCCAGGCGGGCCTGACGGATCACGTCCTTCTGGATGACCGGGACCTCCTCGAGCGGCACCTCGACGCCGAGGTCTCCCCGCGCCACCATCACCGCGTCCACGAGCGGGAGTAGCCCCTGCAGGTTCGCCACGATCTCGGCGCGCTCGAGCTTGGCCACGATCGGGATGTTGGCGCCCTGGTCGTGGAGGAACTTGCGGACCTCCTGGATGTCGGCGGCCGAGCGCACGAACGAGACCGCGACGTAGTCGACGCCGTGCTGGATGCCGAAGCGCAGGTCCTCGCGGTCCTTCGGGGCCAGGCAGGACACCGGCACCGGAAGCCGCGGGAACGAGACACCCTTGTGGTCGGAGACCACGCCGCCCGAGATTATTCGACAGCACACGTCGGTGTCTTCCAGCTTCTCGACCGAGAGCTGGATCATGCCGTCGTCCATCCACACCGGATCGCCGGGACGCAGCGCGGCCAGGAACTCCGGGTGGTTCAGCGAGCTGCGGGAGGCGGTGCCCTTCACGGTGCGGGCGGTCAGGGTGAACTGCTCGCCGGTCACGAGCGTCGCCTGCCCGCCCACGAACATGCCCAGGCGCACTTTCGGCCCCTGGAGGTCCTGCAGGATCGTGATCGGCCGACCCCAGCGCGCTTCGCCGTCGCGGATGGCCTGGATCACCTCGGCATGCTCGGCGTGGGTGCCGTGAGAGAAGTTCAGGCGGGCCACGTCCATGCCGGCGGCCACCAGCCGGTCGAGGACCTCCGCACGGTTGCTCGCGGGGCCGATGGTGCAGACGATCTTCGCTCGTCTCACGAGCGGAGCGCGCGGGCCAGGTACTGGCCGGTGAAGGACTTGTCCTGATGGGCGATGTCCTCGGGGGTCCCGGTGGCGATCACCTTGCCGCCCTCGTTGCCACCCTCGGGTCCGAGGTCGATGACCCAGTCCGCCGTCTTGATCACGTCCATGTTGTGCTCGATGATCACGACCGTGTTGCCCTGATCTACCAGCTGGTTGAGAACCTCCAGGAGGCGACGGATGTCCGCGAAGTGCAGTCCGGTGGTCGGCTCGTCGAGGATGTAGAGCGTGGCGCCGGTGGCGCGGCGCGCGAGCTCGCGCGAGAGCTTGATCCTCTGCGCCTCGCCACCGGAGAGCGTGGTCGCGGACTGGCCGAGCGTGATGTAGCCGAGTCCGACCGCGACGATCGTGTCGAGGACGCGTGCGATCTTGGGGTGCGCGGAGAACAGCTCGCGCGCCTGCTCGACGGTGAGGTCGAGCACCTCGGCGATGTTCAGGCCCTTGTAGCGCACGTCGAGCGTCTCGCGCCCGTACCGCTTCCCCTTGCACACCTCGCACGTCACGTAGACGTCGGGGAGGAAGTGCATCTCAATCTTGATCTGCCCGTCGCCGCCGCATGCCTCGCACCGGCCGCCGCGGACGTTGAACGAGAACCGCCCCGGCTTGTAGCCGCGCGCGCGCGCTTCCTGCGTCATCGCGAACAGCTCGCGAATCGGGTCGAACACCTTGGTGTACGTCGCCGGGTTGGAGCGCGGGGTGCGGCCGATCGGCGCCTGGTCGATGTCCACGACCTTGTCGAGGAACTGGATCCCCTCGACGCGGGTGTGGGCGCCCGGCTTCTCGAGCGCCTTGTACAGCGAGCGGGCGCACGCCTTGTAGAGGATCTCGTTGACGAGAGTCGACTTCCCTGAGCCCGACACGCCCGTCACGCAGGTGAACGTGGCGAGCGGGAACGCGACGTCGATCGACTTCAGGTTGTTCTCCTTCGCGCCCTTGACGACGAGCTGTCTCCCGCTCCCCGGGCGGCGCGCGGACGGAACCTCGATCGTCAGCTCGCCGGCGAGGTAGCGTCCGGTGAGCGAGCGCTTCGCGGCGAGGATCGCCGCCGGCGGCCCCTGCGCCACCACCTCGCCGCCGTGAATCCCGGCGCCCGGGCCGAGGTCGATGATCCAGTCGGCCTCGCGCATCGTCTCCTCGTCGTGCTCGACGACCATCACGGTGTTGCCGAGGTCGCGCATCCCCTGGAGCGTCTCGAGCAGCTTGCGGTTGTCGCGCTGGTGCAGCCCAATCGAGGGCTCGTCGAGGACGTACAGCACGCCCATCAGCTTGGAGCCGATCTGGGTCGCGAGGCGGATGCGCTGCGACTCGCCGCCGGAGAGCGTTCCCGAGGTGCGGTCGAGCGTCAGGTATTCGAGGCCCACCGACGCCATGAACCCGAGGCGGTCGGCGATCTCCTTGAGGATCTTGGCTGCGATCGTCCGTTCGCGCGCGGACAGCTCGAGCGCGCCGAACCAGCGCAGCGCCTGCTGCACCGGGAGCTGCACGACGTCGTAGATCGTGGAGCCACCGACACGCACCCCGAGCGCCTCGCGCCGCAGCCGCTTGCCGCCGCACGACGTGCACGGGCGCATCGACATGAACCGCTCGATCTCCGAGCGCGTCTCGTGCGAGGAGGTCTCGCGGTATCGCCGCTCGATGTTGGGGATCAGGCCCTCGAAGCGGCCGCGGTACTCCCAGCGCGAGCGCTCGCCGACGAACGCGAAGTTGAGCTCGTTCTCGGTGCCGAACAGGATCGCGTTTCGCACCTTCTCCGGGAGCGTCCGCCACGGCTTGGTGAGCGAGAACCTCATCGCCTGCGCGAGCACCTGGAGCTGCCGCCACCGGAACGAGCGCCGCCCCTCCTGCACGCCGAGGAGCGCGCCGGCCGCGAGCGAACGCTCCGGGTCGGCGATCAGCTTGTCGGGGTCCACCTCCTGCACGACGCCGAGCCCGGTGCACGCCTGGCAGGCGCCCTGCGACGAGTTGAACGAGAACAGGCGCGGCGACAGCTCCGCGAGCGCGAACCCGCACCGGGGGCAGGAGTGGCGCGACGAGAGCACGAACTCCTCGCCCTGCGCCGGCGCGACGCGCACGACGCCGTCGCCGACCTTGAGCGCGGTCTCGAGTGAGTCCGCGAGGCGGTTGCCGAGGTCGGAACGCGCCTCGAGGCGGTCGATCACGACCTCGACGGTGTGCTTCTTCTTCTTGTCGAGCTCGGGAGGGTTTGCCGCGTCCACGAGCTGGCCGTCGACGCGGGCGCGCACGAACCCCTCGCGCACCATCTGCTCGAACAGCTTCCGGTGCTCGCCCTTGCGGTTCTCCGCGAGCGGCGCGAGCAGCATGAAGCGCGTCCCGGCGGGCAGCGCGAGGATCCTGTCCGCCATCTGCTGCGTGGTCTGCCCCTGGATCGGGATGTCGCAGTCAGGGCAGAACGCCTGCCCGATCGAGGCGTACAGCAGGCGGAGGTAGTCGTAGATCTCGGTCACGGTCGCGACCGTGGAGCGTGGGTTCTTCGAGGTGGTCTTCTGCTCGATCGAGATCGCGGGGGACAGCCCGTCGATCG
>DATIWG010000106.1:0-23429 GCA_035519555.1 Nitrosotalea sp.
GCGCCTACCAGGGGGGCACGTATCTCCCGGGTGGGAGCTGCATACTCGACGGGACGTAGCCGCGGCGGCTGGCCGCGGCGCGCTCACCCGCCGGGTGGGCGCGCCGCGTCGCCGGCGGCCTTCGGCGGGTCGGCCGCGCCGACCGCCGGCCGCGAAGGCGCGGGCTGGGAATCGTGGAGCACGCGCACCTCGCGCTGCGGGAAGGGCAGTGACATCCCCGCCGCGTGCAGCGCCGCGTAGATCCCTGCGGCCAGCTCGGTCTGGATCTGGGGCCAGCGCTCGAACCGGTTCGTCCAGGCGCGAAGCTGGAAATTGATCGAGCTGTCCCCGAAGGCCGAGAACACAGCCTGCGGCTCGGGCGTCTGCATGATCTGAGGATGCGCACGCGCCACCGCCACCAGGACCTCCACGACCTTGTCGGGCGGGCTGCCGTAGTCGACCCCCACCTTCAGATCGATTCGGCGAGTGCGGTCGGAGAGCGTCCAGTTGGTGACCCGCTCGGTGATGAGCTGGGCGTTCGGGACGATGATCTCGGCGCCCTGCCAGGTCCGCACCGTGCTCGCCCGGATGCCGATCCGCGACACCTCGCCCGAGAGGTCGCCGACCTCCACGATGTCCCCCACGTGGATCGGCCGCTCGAAGAGCAGGATCAGGCCGGAGACGAAGTTGTTCACCACGCTCTGCAGCCCGAAGCCGATGCCGACGCCGAAGGCGCTTGCCAGGATGGTGACTTTGTTGAGGTCCATGCCGAGCACGCCCAGGGCGAGCAGGAAACCGAGCGCGATGATCACGTAGTTCAGCAGGCTGGAGATCGCGTAGGAGATGCCGCGCGTGAGGTGGGTGCGCGGATAGACGTCCTCGCGGAGGACGAAGCGGATGAAGGCGGAGAACAGGTAGGCGAGCCAGACCGTGACCACGAACTCGAGCATGCTGCCCACCGAGATCCGGATGGTGCCTCGCCCCAGCTCGGTCACGAGCACCGCCTGGACCATCGACAGGACCGGCTGGAAGAGTCCCACGTAGTCCAGCACGCGGACGCCCCACCCGAGGATCGCGGCCAAGACCAGCAAGAGGTCGAGGCGCTGCTCCAGGAGCTCCCGGTGATCTCTCACCATGAGGAGGAGCCGCAGCGGCCACACCCGGAGCGCGTACGCCACGATCCCCATCAGCACCCGGACCCCGGCGTACAGCGTCAGGGCCAGAGCTCCGCTGCCGAGGATCCCGGCGATCAGCAGGCGGGACAGGCGCACGTAGCCGACGACGCCCGCGACCAGCGCGATCGCGAAGCCGACCATGACGAGCACGACGCCAGCCCGGAGACCGAGCAGGCGTTCCGTCTCGTGCGGGGCCGAGGAGAGACGGAGGCCACCGCGGTTCAGCGAGTACCCCAGCAACGCCAGCCCGGCGACGGGCTCCAGGGTGAGGAACATCTGCTCGATGCCCTGCACGCCGGCGAGCACGCGTCGGAGGCTATCGATCGCGAACAGGGCCCAGAGCAGATAGATGTCCAGGACGATCCGCCGATCGACCACCGGCTGCGTCAGCCGCAGCGCGGCGGCGAGCCCGAGCACCACGAGGAGGTTCCGGAGGCTGGGCGGGATGAGGGAGTACGGCGAGGCGACCGCGACGAGGGCGAGCGCCACGGTGGCCGCGTATGGGCGATCGAGGACCGCGGTGGCGGTCGGCCGGCCCTCGGCGGCGGTCGCCCAGCGGCGGCTCCGCCGGCCCGCCGCCGACAGCAGCATCGCGAGCGTCGCGAGGACCGCGACGTGCAGGGGCATGCCCCAGGGGTCCGTCGCGTAGCGCATCACCTCGGTCCAGTAGCCGGTGCCGAGCGAGGGCAGGCGGGCGGGGAGCACGGTGCGTACCTCGTTCCACGTCAAGGCGCTCCAGAGCGGTGGGCCTTCCCGGGCGAGGAGCCCGCCCACCGCAAGCTGCTGTGCCTGGGTGAACTCGGCGAGGGCGGCGCTGCAGCGGGCCACCTCCTGCGCAACGACACCCTGCAGATCGAGGACCGCCGTGCGCTGTGCGAGGAGCGGTCTCTCGGTGAGCTCGATGGTGGTCAGCGCCGTCTCGATCTGGGCGAGGATCGGCTCCGGCGCCTTGGATGCCTGAGCGGCCGTGCGCGTCTCGAGCCAGGTCTTGCGGAGGTTGGCGAGGTGAGCCAGCGCCTGCTCGAGATGGGTCGCCCGCAGCGTGAGGGCGGTGAGCCACGTGGTGGTCTGCAGCTGCCGCTGCTGCCAGAGCTGCTGCTGCGCCTGCAGCATGTCCAGCGAGGGCTGCGCCTGCAGGATGGTCTTGGCCGCAGCCAGCTCGAGATCGATCAGCTGCCGGAGCGCGGGAAGAGACTTCCGGATGATTTCGAGTTCGGGACTGGGGGCGAGACGCGTCTGCAGCCCTCGGAGGAGTGTCGCCAGCTCCGCGGCACGGGTGGCGACCTCGGCGACCGGGACCGCGGCCGCCGCCGCGACGTCCCGGGCAGCGCCCGGCGGCGGGGGCGGGTCGGCCGCCTCGCCGATATTGCCCGCGAGCGGCAGGGCGAGGAGGCCGAGGAGGACCGCCCGTCGCGCCCGGGCCAGCATCAGGCCGGTTCGGGTACTATCCGCTCGGCCGCGATCGAGAAGGTCTCGTCGACCGCCCAACCCTGCGCCCGGGACTCGCGGTCCAGGAAGCCCTTCACCGGGACGCTGCTGTCCACCGTGTAGTGCGGCCCCCTGAGGATCGCGGACCCGACCAGAGCCGCAGCCTTGAGCACCGGCGCGGCCTCGAGGCCAGTCTCGGAGCGAGCGGTCGTGCCGGTCGCGAGGAGCGCCACCATTGCCAGCGCCGCGAGTACGGATCTCACGTCGTGTGTGCCCCCTGATGCTCGTCGAGTGGAGTCCTCACATGCTCACCGTGTAGCCACGGCCCGTCATGCATGCGCTGAACGCGCGGTTGTAGTTGGAGCGGCCCTGGTTCATGGCGCCCTGCTGCTGGGCCTGGTAGGCCTGCTGCTGCTGCTGCTCCTGCTCCTGCCACCGCGCCCGTCGCATGATGCCGAAGAGTCCGCCCACCGCGGCCCCGATCGCCGCGCCTTTTCCGGCATCTCCGCCGATGGCCCCGCCGACCGCTCCCAGCGCCGCCCCGCCTGCGGCTCCGCGGAACATCCCGCCCTGCGGGGCCCCGGGCTGCGGGGGCGGGGCGGCGGCAACGGCCTGCGGATTCGCGGGGTCGAAGCCGCTCTGCTGCACGGCCCAGCTGTAGCACTGGCCCCGGTCGAACTCCTGCTGCTGGGGGCTCTGGCCCCGGGCCGGATAGACGAACACCTGGGCCAGTGCCAGGGTGGGAAGGAAGAGGGCGACCGATGCACAGACGGAGCGGACGAGCCATCTCGGGTACGTCAGCATGGACTCCTCCCTGGAGTGGCGGTACGACTCAGCCGGCATCCTGACACTGGATGGAACCGTTCTGCTATAGGGCTTTGGTCCTATGACCGGCCGGCACTAGCTCCGGCTGCGGCCCAGCGCCTTCTCGATCGCTCCGATCAACGAGTGCTCGTCGAAGGGTTTGCGCAGGTATTCCGTCGCGCCCGTTCGCCGTGCCCGCTCCCGGGTCGAAACGTCGTCGTGGGCGGTGATGAAGATGATCGGGATCGGGAGGTGCGCCTCGACCAGCCGATCCTGGAGCTCGAAGCCGCTCAGGCCGCCCAGGTGGATGTCCAGCACCAGGCAGCTGATCTTCTCGGGATGCTCGAAGGCGAGGAACTCCTCGGCGGAGCTGAACGTCTTCACGGTGAAGCCGGCGGCTCCCAGTAGCCGACGGACGGCCCGGAGGATGGACGCGTCGTCGTCGACGATGCCGATGACGGGATTCATGACCGTATCGCTCTTGTGATCTCCGCTTCCAGATGGCCGGGTGGCGTCGATGGGCGTGAGTCTGAGCCATCTCGGCTCGGAGCGATATGGGGCCTTGGTCGTATGGGATGCTGCCATTCCGGCCGGTCAGTGCCGGATCGGCTGGGGAGCGAGCTTCTCGCTCATGCGGACCAGATCCGCCACGGAGCCCGCCTGCATCTTCTCCATGACCCGACCGCGGTGGACCTTGATGGTCTTCTCGGCGATCCCGAGCTTGTCGGCGATCTGCTTGTTCAGCATCCCGGCCACCACGAGAACGAGCACCTCGCGCTCGCGCGGGGTCAGCGAGCCCACGCGACGCTCGAGCTCGGCCCGCTCCGCACGGTCGGCCCGCTCCTCGCCGCTCCGTCGGAGCGCGCGCTGGATGCAATCCAGCAGCTCCTGGTCATTGAACGGCTTCTGGAGGAAGTCCACCGCGCCGCCCTTCATCGCGCGAACACTGGTCGGCACGGTTCCGTGGCCGGTGATGAAGACGATGGGCACGTCTCGACCGGCCCCGCTCAGCGCCGACTGCAGATCGAGGCCGCTCGGACCGGGGAGGCGCACGTCCAGCACGAGGCACGCCGGCCGGTCCGCCGGCGTGAAGGCCAGGAAGGCCTGGGCCGACGGGAACGTCACCGCCTCGAGGCCGACGGAGCGGATGAGCCGGGAGAGTGCGCGGCGCACGGAGGCATCGTCGTCGACCACGTACACGACGGCTTCATCCATCGGTTGGTGCCGGTCTCCTCGCCGGGCCGTCTCGGGTCCCGGAGGTCCGAGAGAGCCCCCGGATGAGGAACCGATCCTACCACTAGGGCGTCAGGGCGTGGCGCAGGTGCCGAAGATGGCCAGCGTGAAGTCGTCCGCCACGATGCCGGCCGCCATGCGACCGGTGTCCTCCGCGATGGTCGTGGCCCAGCCCCGTCCATTCTCACCGCCGGTCAGGATCAGGCGGCCGTCGATCCGGCTCACCGACTTGATCTCGGTCTTCCGGCTGTCGGGGGCCGCGGTCGTGATCACCTTCCCGGGGACGTTGATCTTCAGGATCGACGGAAAGTCGGGGTGGCGCGCGGGGTTCTGCTTCTCGCACTGCCCGGACGCGTCGCACTCCGACATCGAGGTCACCGAGCACAGCAGGGGCGTGGTGCCGTCCAGGGCCGCGGACGCCGGAGAATGCGATGCGACAGTCAAGCCGCCCATCACGAGCAGGATGCCCACCACCCACAGCACGTTCCGCACCGTCTTCCGCATGGATGCCCTCTCTGTCTGGCCGTGCATCGTCCGTGTGTCCGGCTCTGCCGGTTCAGTGCGTGCAGACCCCCGACACCCAGGTCCCGTCGGCCCGACGACACTGGCACGGCCGGCCGGGCGGGATGGTGAGAGGCAGCGCGCAGATGCCCTCGTCCGTGTAGCACACCCGCGCCATCGGATAGCTCCCGTCGGCCGGGACCAGCTCGTAGAGCGTTGGCTCGGGCAACTCCTGCTCCTGACCGGCCGCCGTGCTCGCCAGCGCGGCGATGGTCAGCACGAGACCCCCGAGAAACCTCATCACAGCTGGGCCAGCTCCTCCCGTGATCCGCCGTTCAACCAGATACTGTCCGAGTGCCGCAGGCAGTGGCTATGGGACCTTGGTCCTACGGACCGGCATCGCGGTACGACCAAGGTCCCATATGTCCGGGCCGCGGCATGGTCTAAGGTTCCTTTCACTAGCTCGAGGGAGAAATGAGCGAACGCATGCGAGTCACGCGACTGACGTTGCCGCTGGTACTCCTCGCGGCTGCCCTGCTGCCCACTTCTGGCGGGACCCAGGTGCTGCTCCAGCGGGTCGACGTGAAGAAGTTCACCTGCGCCCAGGCCATGGCCCTCACCGGGGACGAGCGGTACCGGCTCCTGATCTACTACAACGGCTACATGGACGGCCGGCGCGGCGCCGCGATATGGGACGACCGCGTGGTTGGCCCCCGCATCGACCGGGTGGTGGAGACGTGCAAGGCCTCCCCGTCGCTCCCGCTCCTCGACGCGTTCACGAAGGCCTGGAAGCCCTGATCCCCTGACGCGGCCGGCGGGCTAGGCGAGACCGCCGGTAGGCCGGGCCGTGCTCATCGCGAGCGCTTCCTGGCGTCGCGCGTGTCTTCCCAGAGCCGGAAGCCGCCCCGGAACGCGTTGGTGTTGACCCCGGCGCGGCAGCCGGGAGGCAGCGCCTTCAGCTTCTTGACGTTGCCGCCCCCGAGCACCACGCTGTCCGGCTGCACCGCCGTGACCAGACGGGCGACGACGTCCGCGACGTCGCGCCGCCACTTCTTCTTTCCTCTCTTCTCCAGCCCCCGCAGCCCCACGTAGTCCTCGAAGATGCCCTTCCGGTAGGGCAGCTGGCCGAGCTCCAGCGGATGGACGATGCCCTCGACGACCAGCGCGGAGCCGAGACCGGTTCCGAGCCCGAGAAACAGCATCCGGCCGCCCCGGTAGCTCCCCAGCGCCTGCATCGCCGCGTCGTTGACGATCTTCACGGGACGTCCGAAGGCAGCCTTGTAGTCGAACCCGACCCATCCCTTGGCGAGGTTGTTGGGCTCGATCGCCGGCCGCCCGTGGCGCACCGGTCCCGGGTAACCGATCGACACCACGTCGTACTTCCAGTCCCGCGTGCTCTTCCTGACGCCGGCGAGCATGGCCCGGGGAGTCAGGGTGGGGCCGGAAACGAACTTGCGCGGCGTAGCCTGTCCGGTGGCGAGCAGCTTGACGTGGGTGCCGCCGATGTCGACGACCAGGATCTTCACGGTCTCGCCATCGCCTCCACGTGGTCCGTCTCGTTCCACAGTCGAATCACCGCCTGGGAGTGGTCGTGCTCGTAGCCGAGCGCGCTCAGGCTCGCGGTACCCAGCGCGAAGGACCTCCCGGCTCCCGGCTCGAGCGCGACCCAGCGGGCGGCGAGCACGCGCAGGAAGTGGGCGCTCGAGAAGATCAGGGTGTCGCCCTGGATCGCCCGCAGTCGGCGGATCACCCGATCCGCCCGCGCGCCCACCTGGCCCGGCGTCTCACCTCCCGGGCAGCCGTCGCGGAAGAGCTGCCAGTCGGGGCGCTGCGACCGGATGTCGGCGGTGGTGCGAGCTTCGTACTCGCCGTAGTTCCACTCGACCAGATCGGGGTCGACCTCGGCGGCGGCGCCGAAGCCGGCCAGCTCGCAGGTCCGGGCGGCGCGCTGCAGCGGGCTCGTCAACACGCGGGAGAAGGCCAGCCCCCGCAGCCGCTGCCCGAGCTGACGAGCATGCTGCTGGCCGCGCTCGGTGAGCGGGAGATCGGTGAGGCCGGTGTGCTGGCCCGAGAGGCTCCAGGCCGTCTCGCCGTGCCGGGCCAGGTAGATGACGGGAAGCGTGTCGCTCACGCGCTCGCTCGCCTCCGGATCAGCCGACGAGCGTCAGCAGGCCGATCTGCGCGAGCTCGGGAGCCGGGTCGGGCCGTGGAGGCCGATCTGTCATGCGCGCGAGAATCTGTCCAAAGGCGCGGGCTGTCAAGGGCCGCGCGCGCCTACGTCACCCGGCCGTCGGAGCGCTCACGCACCGGGCGCTCATTGCGAGCGCGAAGGCTCTCTCGTGACCGGCAGCGCCATCCACAGCACCAGATAGCCGCAGAGACCGGCGGTCAGCGAGGCGACGAGGATGCCGACCTTGGCCGCGTCGAGCAGCGTGCCGGCGCCGAAGGCGAGCTCGCTGACGAACAGCGACATCGTGAAGCCCACACCGCCCAGGAGCCCGACCCCGGCGACCTGAGGCCAGGTGACGCCGTCGGGCAGCCCCGCGTACCCGGCCCGCACGGCCAGCCAGCTCAGCAGCGAGACGCCCACGAGCTTTCCGATCACGAGGCCGGCGATGATGCCGAGAGTCACCGGCTCGCCCAGGGCCGCGAGGCCGCGGCTGCCGTAGGTCACGCCGGCGTTGAAGAACGCGAAGAGGGGCAGGATGAGGAACGCCTGGAGCGGATGCAGGAAGCGCTCGAGGGTCAGCCCGGGCGGACGCATCTCGGTGGCCGCGTCGTCGAGGGCCACCAGGGCGTCGAGCTGCGCCTCGTCGCGCAGGACGCTTTCCTGGGTGAGCTCGGAGGCCCGCAGCGCGTCGAGCTCGGCGGACGCCCGCTCCAGGAACTCCGTCGCGGCCAGCCGGGGCCGCACCGGCACGAGCAGGGCGACCAGGATGCCGGCGACGGTGGCGTGCACCCCCGAGGTGAAGATCGACAGCCAGACGCCGAGGAAGAGGACCGCGTGGAGGACGGGGTTGCGGATGTCGCGCCGGATCGCGAGGCCGAGCAGAATCAGCAGGAGAGCGGCGACCGCGAGCGCGTCCCAGCGGATCTGCTCGGTGTAGAAGAGCGCGATGACCAGCACCGCTCCGAGATCGTCGGCGATGGCGAGCGCGGTCAGGAAGACCTTGAGCCCCATCGGGACCCGGGATCCCAGGAGCGCCAGGATGCCCAGGGCGAAGGCGATGTCGGTGGCCATCGGCACGCCCCATCCCCGTGCCCCGGGGCCGCCCGCATTCAGCCACCCGTAGATCGCGGCCGGCACCACCATGCCGCCCACCGCGGCCGCGATCGGGAGCGCGGCCCTCCGGATCGAGGCGAGGTGGCCCACGCTCAGCTCGCGCTTGATCTCGAGACCCACGACGAAGAAGAAGACGGCCATCAATCCGTCGTTGATCCAGTGCTGCAGGGACAGGGCGAACGTGTGGGTCCCGACGCTGACCGCGACCTTCGTGTGGGCGAGGCTCGCGTACGTCGCCGCCCATGGGGAGTTTGCCCAGACCATGGCGGCCACCGTGCAGATCAGGAGGATGACGCTGCCGCTCACCTCCGAGTGGATGAACCAGTCCAGCGCGGTGGTCCTGGTGAGGGTCGCCTTCTGACTCATGCCGGCGAGTCTATCGCAGGCGCTCCCTTGACAGCCCCGGCCCGACTTAAGTAATAATTAAGTCCGGTTTCATCCTGACGTAATTGGAGCCCATGTGGCGCCCACGCTCCTGACGCTCAAGATCAACGGGGAAGAGCGCGATGTCCTCGCGCCGACGCACAAGACCCTGCTCGAGGTGCTGCGCGAGGAGTGCAACCTCACCGGCACCAAGCACGGCTGCGAGCTGGGCGAATGCGGCACGTGCACCGTGCTGGTGGATGGGCTTCCGGTGCTCTCCTGCCTGGCGCTGCCCATCGAGTGCCAGGGCCACGAGATCAAGACGGTGGAGGGGATGGCCCAGGGCGGCCGGCTCCACCCGTTGCAGCAGGCTTTCGCGGAGCTGGGGGCCGCGCAGTGCGGCTACTGCACGCCGGGCATCCTCCTCACCGCGGAGGCCCTCCTCGTGGAGAATCCCACTCCGACGCGCGACGAGGTCAAGAGCGCGCTCGCCGGCAACCTGTGCCGGTGCACGGGCTACACGAAGATCCTGGACGCGGTGGAGCTCGCCGCCCTGCGGATGCAGGGCGCCGCGCAGAGGCAGCCATGAAGAAGGATCGCTACGCGATCGTCGGCCAGTCGCTGCCCAAGATCGACGCCTGGGCCAAGGTCGTCGGCGAGACGAAGTTCGCCGACGACCTGGTGATGTCCCGGATGGCCCACGGCAAGCTGCTGCGGAGCCCCCACCCGCACGCGCTGATCAAGCGGATCGACACGACGCGCGCCCGCGCGCTGCCCGGGGTCTACGCGGTCATCACCGGGCACGACCTGCCGCGCGTGAAGTTCGGCATCCTGCCGGTGTCGCAGGACGAGGAAGCGCTCTGCGTGGAGAAGGTCCGGATGGTCGGCGACGCGGTGGCGGCGGTGGCCGCGGTGGACGAGGAGACGGCCGAGCGCGCCAGCGAGCTGATCGACGTGGAGTACGAGCTGCTGCGGCCGCTCATGTCCATCGAGGATTCGCTGGCGCACCCGGAGGCCCGCATCCACGAGTACGGCGACCGCCCGAACGTGCACAAGGCGGTGGCCTTGCAGTTCGGCGACGTGGAGGCCGCGTTCGCCTCGGCACATCTCGTCCGCGAGGACGTCTTCTTCTTCGAGGGCAACACGCACCTGCCGATGGAGCAGCACTCGGCGGTGGCCCAGTGGGGCGCCGACGGCAAGCTCGTGCTCTGGTCCTCCACCCAGACGCCGCACTACGTGCACCGGCTGCTCGCCAAGATCCTGGACGTGCCGCAGGCCCACATCCGGGTGGTCGCGGCGCCGGTGGGTGGCGGCTTCGGCGGCAAGCTGGACCCGTTCGCGCACGAGATTGCGGCGTGCAAGCTCTCGCAGCTCACGGGGCGGCCGGTGAAGATCACGCTCAACCGTGAAGAGGTTTTCTACACCCACCGGGGTCGGCATCCGGTGCTGATGTGGATCAAGACCGGCTTCACGAAGGACGGCGCCATCACCGGCATGCACTTCCGCTCGTGGCTCGACGGCGGGGCCTACGGCTCCTACGGGGTGGCCTCCACCTTCTATACGGGGGCGCTGCAGACCGTCACCTACAAGATCCCGGTCTACAAGTTCGAGGGCGCGCGCGTGTTCACCAACAAGCCGCCGTGCGGGCCCAAGCGCGGGCACGGCACCCCGCAGCCGCGCTTCGCGATGGAGTGCCAGATCGACAAGGCGGCCGAGCAGCTCGGCCTGGACCCGGCCGACATGCGCCGGCGCAACCTGGCCGAGCCGTTCGCGAAGACCGCCAACCACCTGACCGTGACCACGATCGGCCTCGGCGAGTGCATCGATCGCGTGGTCGAGGCCTCCGGCTGGCGGCAGAAGCGCGGCAACCTGCCCGCCGGGAAGGGGATCGGCATCGCCTGCTCCTCGTATCTCACCGGCGCGGGCACCGCGATCTACTGGAACGACATGCCGCACTCGGGCGTGGTGGTGCGCGCCGATCGGAGCGGGCTCGTGGCCGTGCTGTGCGGCGCCACCGACATCGGGCAGGGCTCTGACTCGATCCTGGCCTACCTGGTGGCGGAGGTGCTCGGCATCGAGCCCAAGGACATCCGCGTGCATCCGGCCGACACGGATCTGACGCCGGTGGACCTGGGCTCCTACTCCTCGCGGGTGACCCTCATGGCCGGCAACGCGGCCATCCAGGCCGCGGAGCGGCTGCGCGAGAAGATCTTCGCGGCGGTGGCCCGGAAGCTCGAGGTCGCGCCGGACCGCCTCGTGGCCGGGGACCGCCGCGTGTTCGTCGACGGCGATCCCGATCGGGGGGTGGCCTTCGCGCAGGCAGTCGTGCTGGCCGAGAGCATGTTCGGGGTACTCGCCTTCCCGGGCTCGTATGCGCCGCCGAGGCGGGCGGGCAAGTACAAGGGCGGCGGCGTCGGCCCGTCGCCGTGCTACTCCTACTCCGCCTGCGTGGTCGAGGTGGACGTGGACCGCGACACCGGCGAGGTCAAGCCCACCGAGGTGTGGATCGCCCACGACGTGGGCCGCGCCCTGAACCCGCTGCTCGTGGAAGGCCAGGTCGAGGGCTCCGTCTACATGGGCCTGGGCGAGGTGCTGATGGAGGAGCAGGTCTTCCGCAAGGGCGTGCACAAGATCCCGTCGCTGCTCGAGTACAAGAGCCCCACCACGCTCGAGACCCCGGAGATCCACACGATCCTCGTCGAGAGCGACGATCCGGAGGGGCCGTTCGGGGCCAAGGAGGCCGGCCAGGGCCCGCTGCTCCCGGTCATCCCGGCGGTGGCCAACGCGGTCTACGACGCGGTGGGCGTGCGCATCGACGAGACGCCGATCACGCCGGAGAAGGTCACGAAGGCGATGGACGCCAGGCGCCAGGGGAAGCCGGGCCGGCTGGGCCCGGAGCGGCTGCCCGTCTTCACGTTCCCGGAGGCCAAGATCGTCGAGTCCGCGTTCGGTCAGCCGGCGGAGGGGATCGCGGAACGACCGTTCGCATCGGGTGGCGCCTCATGATGCGATTGCCGCCGTTTTCGTATCTGGCGCCGGTGTCGGTGGCCGACGCGGTCAAGCTGATGGCCGATCACGGGCCCGAGGCCATGCTGGTGGCGGGCGGCACCGACCTCTACCCGAACATGAAGCGGCGCCAGTTCGAGCCCACGGTGCTCGTCGGCCTGCGCGGCGTGAAGGACCTGGCGGGTGTGCGCCCGCGGGCCGGCGGTGGCTTCTCCATCGGCGCGGGCACGACGCTCACCGCGGTCTCCCGTCACCCGGAGGTGCGGGGGCGCTACGCGGCCCTGGCGACCGCGGCGGGCGCGGTGTCGACGCCCCAGCTGCGCAACATGGGCACGCTCGGCGGCAACGTGTGCGTCGACACGCGCTGCAACTACTACAACCAGTCCTACCAGTGGCGGAAGGCGGTCAACTTCTGCATGAAGAAGGACGGTGAGATCTGCCTGGTCGCTCCCGGCAGCCCGCGCTGCTGGGCCGTGTCGTCGTCCGACACCGCCCCCGCGCTCTGGAGCCTGGGCGCCCGCGTGCGGCTCGCGGGGCCCGGGGGCGAGCGGACCATCCCGATCTCGGCGCTCTACCAGGACGACGGCATCCAGTACCTGACGAAGCAGCCCGGAGAGATCGTCACCGAGATCGAGCTGCCGCCCGCCGACGGCGCGCGCTCGGCGTACCTCAAGCTGCGCCGCCGCGGCTCGTTCGACTTCCCGGTGCTCGGGGTCGCGGTGACGCTCCATCTGGATGGCGAGACCGTGCGCCAGGCCCGGATCGTGCTGGGCGCGGTGGCCTCGCTGCCGCGCGAGGCGGCGGACGCGGCCCGGCTGCTGGTGGGCGAGCGCCTGACGCCCGAGCTGATCGATCGCGTGGCGGACGCCGCGTACCGCCCCGCCAAGCCGCTCGACAACACCGATCTGACCCACCCGTACCGCAAGAAGATGACGCGGGTCTTCGTGGCGAGGGCCCTGCGCCGGCTGGCCGGCCTGCCGGAGGATGCTCCGGCATGACCGCACTCGGCCAGCGCATCAAGGCTTTCCGCGCCGAGCGGGCGCTGCAGCAGCGCCAGCTCGCCGAGAAGGCCGGTCTCACCCCGAGCATGCTCTCGCAGATCGAGTCGGGCCGGCTGACGCCCTCGCTGCCCACGCTGGGCAAGCTGGCGGCCGCCCTCGGCGTGTCGATCGGCTCGCTCTTCGATCCGGCCCCGACCGGACGCCTGCACGTCACCCGGAAGGTCGACTATCCGGTGGTCTCCTTCGACGGCTCGTCGGAGAAGTGGCATGTGTTGGGGGCCGGGCTCTTCCAGGGTAAGATCCGGGCGGTGATGTCGACGCTCGGGCCCCGGTCGCGGGGCGTGAAGACCGACAAGGTGGTCATCGAGCCGGGCCAGATGAAGCTCTTCTACGTGATCGAGGGGAAGGTGGGCCTGCACTACAACGGCGACCGCCACGTGCTCGAGGCCGGCGACAGCGCCTACCTCGACGGCGGCACCGCGCACGGCTGGGAGAACCTGGGAGCCAAGACGGCGAAAGCCCTCTGGGTCATCCTCGGATAGAGGCACGGGAAAGAGAGCAGGTCATGGCCGACAACGCGCGGGTCGTGGTGGACTTCCGGACCGAGCCGGGCCGGTACAAGCACTGGAAGCTGTCGTTCGACGGGCCGGTGGCGACGCTGGCCATGGACGTCCGAGAGGACGGCGGCCTCGTGCCCGGCTACGAGCTCAAGCTCAACTCCTACGACCTGGGCGTCGACATCGAGCTCTACGACGCCATCCAGCGGCTGCGCTTCGAGCATCCCGAGGTCGGGGCGGTGCTGCTCACCTCGGGCAAGGAGCGGATCTTCTGCGCGGGCGCCAACATCCGCATGCTGAGCCAGTCCTCGCACGGTTGGAAGGTGAACTTCTGCAAGTTCACCAACGAGACGCGCAGCGCGATCGAGGACGCGACCGCCAACTCACGCCAGGCGTGGCTCGCCGCGGTGAACGGGCCCTGCGCGGGCGGCGGCTACGAGCTGGCCCTGGCCACCGACTGGATCCTCATGGCCGACGACGGCTCCACCACGGTGGCGCTGCCCGAGGTGCCGCTGCTCGCGGTGCTGCCGGGCACCGGCGGGCTCACCCGGCTGGTGGACAAGCGTCACGTGCGCCGCGACCGCGCCGACTTCTTCTGCACGCTGGAGGAAGGCATCAAGGGGCAGCGCGCGGTGGAGTGGCGTCTGGTGGACGAGGTCGTGCCGCGCTCGCGCCTGGCCGAGGCCATCCGGTCGCGCGCGGCCGAGCTGGCCGCCCGCACGGACCGCCCCGCGGACGCGCGGGGGATCAGCCTCGACCCGCTCGAGCGACGCATCGAAGGTGACCGCATCGCCTACGCCCACGTCACCGGCGTGATCGACCGGGAGCGAGGGGTCGCCGAGATCACGGTGGCGGGCCCGGCGGGCGCGCCGCCGGCCGACCTTCCCGCCATCCAGGCGGCGGGCACCCGCTTCTGGCCGCTCGCGATCGCCCGCGAGCTCGACGATCTCATCCTGCACCTGCGCGCGAACGAGGAGGAGATCGGCCTCTGGGTTCTGCGCGCCACCGGCGACGCCGACCTCGTCGAGGCGCACGATCGCGCGCTCCTCGAGCACGAGGCCGACTGGCTGGTGCGGGAGATCCGCCTCTACCTCAAGCGCACGCTCAAGCGGCTCGACGTCTCGTCGCGGTCGATCTTCGCGCTGATCGAGCCCGGCTCTTGCTCCACCGGCACCCTGCTCGAGCTTGCGCTCGCCGCCGACCGCGTCTTCATGCTGGACGGAAAGCTCCAGGGGGACGCCCGGCCGGCCCCGACGGTGCGGCTCACCGGGATGAACTTCGGCCCGTATCCGACCGTCAACGGGCTCACGCGCCTCGAGAGCCGGTTCCTCGACGAGCCGGGCCGCGTGGACGATCTCAAGGGGCGAGTCGGCGAGGATCTGGACGCGGCGGCCGCTTCCAAGGCCGGGCTCGTGACGTTCACCCCCGACGACATCGACTGGGAGGACGAGGTCCGGATCGCGATCGAGGAGCGCGCCGCATTCTCCCCGGACGCGCTCACCGGCATGGAGGCCTCGCTCCGATTCGGCGGGCCGGAGACGCTGGAGAGCAAGATCTTCGCGCGGCTCTCCGCATGGCAGAACTGGATCTTCCAACGGCCCAATGCGGTCGGGCCAAAGGGCGCGCTCCGTGTGTACGGCACCGGTGAGCGGGGCGACTTCGACCGCAGGAGGGTGTGATGGCATCGATCGACTACGTGGAGCGGATCCCCAACAACGTCAACCTCGCCGAGAACCGTCGGCTCCTGCGGGCGCTGGAGGACTGGCAGCCGAAGTTCCTGGAGTGGTGGCGCGACATGGGGCCGGAGGGCTACCAGGCCAAGGAAGTCTACCTCCGCACCGCGGTCAGCGTGGATGCCGGGGGGTGGGCGCAGTTCGGCTACGTGAAGATGCCGGAGTATCGCTGGGGCATCTTCCTCGCCGAACCCGAGCCCGGACGCCAGGTCAACTTCGGCGACCACCTCGGCCAGCCGGCCTGGCAGGACGTGCCGGGCGAGTACCGCGGGACGCTCCGGCGCCTCATCGTGACCCAGGGCGACACCGAGCCGGCCTCGGTGGAGCAGCAGCGGCACCTCGGGCGCACCTGCCCGTCGCTCTACGACCTGCGCAACCTGTTCCAGGTCAACGTGGAAGAGGGACGCCACCTGTGGGCGATGGTGTACCTCCTCGATGCGCACTTCGGCCGGGACGGCCGCGAGGAGTCCGAGGCGCTCCTGCAGCGGCGCTCGGGCGATCACGACAAGCCCCGCATCCTCGGCGCGTTCAACGAGAAGACGCCGGACTGGCTGTCGTTCTACATGTTCTGCTACTTCACCGACCGCGACGGCAAGTACCAGCTGGCCAGCCTCGCCGAGAGCGGCTTCGATCCGCTCTCCCGCACGTGCCGCTTCATGCTCACCGAGGAGGCCCACCACATGTTCGTGGGCGAGACCGGAGTGGGGCGCATCGTGCAGCGGGCGTGCGAGCTGATGCGCGAGCACAAGACCGACGACGTGCGCAGGTACGGTGGCATCGATCTGCGCACGATCCAGAAGTACATCAACTTCCACTGCTCGGTCTCGCTCGACCTCTTCGGGTCGGAGGTCTCCACCAATGCGGCCAACTTCTACACGATGGGGCTCAAGGGTCGCTTCGAGGAGACCAAGAAGAAGGACGATCACCGGCTCAAGGACGGCACCTACACTGTGATGGCGCTCGCGGGCGACCGGATCGTCACCCGCGAGGAGGCCGCGCTGGTCTCGCTGAACGAGCGCCTCCGCGACGACTACATCGCGGATTGCCAGCGGGGGGTGAACCGCTGGAACGAGATCATCAAGAGCCACGGGATCGACTTCACGCTCTCGCTGCCCCACCGCGCGTTCCGTCGCGCCATCGGCGCCTTCGCGGAGGTCAAGGTCTCGCCCGACGGGAAGGTGATCAGCGAGGCGGAGTGGGACGCGAGGCATCGGGAGTGGCTGCCCACCGAGGAGGACGCGGCCTACGTGGGGAGCCTCATGCAGCCGGTCATCACGCCCGGGAAGGTGGCCAACTGGATCGCCCCGCCCGCGCGCGGCATCAACGGCCAGCCCGCCGATTTCGAGTACGTCCGTCTCGGCTGAGCCGGAGGAGATCCGCGTGAGAGCCGTCACGTCGAAGACGCTGGGACCGCCGTTCGGGATGTACTCGCACGGCATGGTCGCGCCCGCCGGGGAGATCGTGGTGGTGGCGGGGCAGGTGGCGGCGGATCGGGCCGGCAAGCTGGTCGGGCCCGGCGACGCGATCGCCCAGACCAGGCAGGCCTTCGAGAACGTGCGCGCGGTGCTCGAGGCCGCGGGCTCGAGCATGCGCCAGGTCGTCCGCTTCCAGACCTTTCTCACCCACACCGCCGACATCGAGGCCTTCATGACGGCGCGGAAGGAGCTGTTCCCGCGCTACTTCCCGGACGGCGTCTACCCGCCGAACACGATCCTGGTGGTCTCGCGGCTCGTGCTCCCGGATCTGCTGGTCGAGATCGAGGCGATGGCGGTGAAGCCGGCGGCGGCGCGCGGAGGCAAGGCGCCGGCGCGCCCGGGCGCGAAGCGCCGCGGTGGCCCGCGCTCGACCGGCCGCCGGCAGACCTCGCAGAAGCGCGGATGATCCAGATCCCCGCGCGGTTCAACGCCGCGACCTTCTTCGTGGACCGCCACCTCACGGAGGGACGGGGCGACAAGATCGCCTTCTTCCACGCCGGCGGCTCGCTCACCTACGCGCAGCTGTCCGACCTGGTCAACCGCGCGGGCAACGCCCTGCTCGACCTGGGGGTGCGGCCGGAGCAGCGCGTGCTCTGCCTGCTGCTCGACTCGCCGGAGTTCCTCGCCACGTTCTGGGGCGCCATCAAGATCGGCGCCGTCCCGATCCCCGTCAACACCATGATGCGGGGCGACGACTACCTGTACTTCCTCGACGACAGCCGCGCGCCGGTCGCGGTGATCTCGGAGCCGCTCCTCGCGGAGGCCGGCCCGATCCTGGGGAAGGCGCGCCATCTCGAGCACGTGGTGGTGGCGGGTCGCGCGTCGGGCGCGCAGATCGGCTTCGATGGGTGGGTGGCCAAGGCCTCGCCACGGCTCGAGCCGTTCGACAGCTCCAAGGACGACCCGGCGCTGTGGCTCTACTCCTCGGGCTCCACCGGGCGCCCGAAGGGCGCGGTGCACCTGCAGCACGACATGGTGGTGTGCTCCGACACCTACGCGCTCCAGATACTCGGCATGACCGAGGCCGACCGCACCGTCTCGGCCGCGAAGCTCTTCTTCGCCTACGGGCTCGGCAACAACATGTACTTCCCGCTCCGGGTGGGCGGCCAGGGGGTGCTCTACCCGCACCGACCCACCCCGGACGCGATGTTCGAGCTGATCCAGCGGCACCAGCCCACGCTCTTCTTCGGAGTGCCCACGCTCTACGCGGCCATGCTGCAGGTGAAGGAGGCCGAGAAGCGCTACGATCTCTCGTGCCTGCGCTTCTGCATCTCGGCGGGAGAGGCCCTGCCCGAGGAGCTGTACCGCCGCTGGCGGGAGCGCTTCGGGGTGGAGATCCTCGACGGCATCGGCACCACCGAGATCCTGCACATCTTCCTGTCGAACCGGCCGGGCCGGGCGCGGCCGGGGTCGACCGGCCAGGCGGTGCCCGGCTACGAAGCGATCGTGGTGGACGACGAGGGCCGCCCGATGCCGGTCGGCGAGATCGGCAACCTGCGGGTCAAGGGCGACTCGACGATGGCCTACTACTGGAACCAGCACGAGAAGACCAAGGACGCGCTGGTGGGCCACTGGATCCAGACCGGGGACAAGTACTACCAGGACCCCGACGGCTATTTCTGGTACTGCGGGCGCGGCGACGACATGCTGAAGGTCGGCGGGATCTGGGTCTCGCCGGTCGAGGTCGAGAACACGCTGATCGCGCACCCCGCGGTGCTGGAGACGGCGGTGGTCGGCCACGCGGACACCGACGAGCTGATCAAGCCCAAGGCCTTCGTGGTGCTGAAGGATGGGCACTCGGCCTCGCCCGCGCTGGAAGCCGACCTGAAAGCCTTCGTGAAGGACAAGATCGCGCCCTACAAGTACCCGCGGTGGATCGAGTTCGTCTCAGAGCTGCCCAAGACCGCGACGGGCAAGATTCAGCGCTTCAAGCTCCGTCAGTGACGAAGCGTCGGGGCAATTTGCCTTGATGCCATCCGGGGCGGGTTGCCTGACATCGGGCTCGCGGCGCCGTCCCTCGCTGCGGCTAGTTGCCGAGTTCATGGGATTTCCACGCGCGAGCCCAGCATGGCCCACGGGTTGCACGCGCGCCTCCGGAATGCCGACCTGAACAGGGGAATCGCATGTCCCAGAAGGCGATCGAGCTCATACTGATGCGTCAGCTGGCGAGCTCGCTCGCCATGCCGATCTTCCTGGTGGATGGGGCGGGAAGCCTGCTCTTCTACAACGAGGCGGCGGAGCAGCTGCTCGGCAGCCGGTACGACGAGACGGGTGAGATGTCGATGAAGGAGTGGTCGAACCTCTTCGCCGCGATTTCCGAAGATGGCTCGCCGGTCCCGGCCGAAGCGCTCCCGCTCAGCATCGCGCTGCACAAGCAGCGGGCCGCCCACCTGGCCTTCTGGATCCGGGGGTTTGACGGCGCGTCGAGGAAGATCGGGGCCACCGCCTTCCCGCTCGAAGGGCAGGGCGGGCGGCAGCTCGGGGCGGTCGGGATCTTCTGGGAGGAGTCCTGACGTGAAGGTCACGCTCTGGGGGACCCGCGGGTCGCTGGCCGCCCCCGGGCCCGAGACCATCCGATATGGCGGCAACACGTCGTGTGTCGAGGTGCGGAGCGAGGGCAACGCCCTCCTGGTCCTGGACGCGGGGACCGGGATCCAGCGGCTGGGAGTCCGGGAGCGGGGGGGAGCCGGCCGGATCGATCTGCTGCTGACGCACCTCCACATGGACCACATCCAGGGGCTCGGGTTCTTCGAGCCGCTGTACCAGCCGGGCCGTGAGATCCATATCTGGGGCCCTCCCTCACCCACCCTCGACCTGCGGGCTCGCCTGGCTCGCTACCTGTCCCCGCCGCTCTTTCCGGTAGGCCTGCGGGACCTCCCTTGCTGCCTGTCCTTACACAATGTGCCTCCCGAGCGGTTCGAGGTCGGCGGGCTCGAGGTGGAGGCCGAGCTCGTCTGTCACCCGGGCTCGACGGTCGGCTACCGGATCTCCGAAGGCAGCCGCTCTATGGCGTATCTACCCGACCACGAGCCTGCGCTCGGAGTGCGTGACTTTCCCGGGCAGCCGCAGTGGACGTCCGGCTACAACGTGGCCGCCGGTGTGGACCTGCTCATCCACGACGCCCAGTACACGGCCGAGGAGTACCAGGAGCGGATCGGGTGGGGGCACAGCACGATGCGGGATGCCGTTGCCTTCGCGGCACTGGCCGGAACGGACCGATTCGTTCCGTTCCACCACGATCCCATGCACGACGACGCCATGCTCGACCGCATCGATTCGGCGACCCGGGCATCCGACGACCTTCCGTTTCGGCTCCTCGCGGGTACCGAGGGCGCGACCTTCGAGGTATGAGCGATGTGCTAGGATGACGCCGGGTCTGGCCCTTGGGTGGGCGGCCCGGATGATCCAAGCCATCAGAGCGTGGTAGTACGCGGGGAGGCTCCGGGATGAGTGCAGCGAAGAGACTCTACTCGTGCCGGTCTGTGATCGCGGGGGTAGTCGGTGGCCTTCTTCTCCTGGTCATGCCGGCCTTCGTGACCGCGCAGCAGAGGGCTCCGGGTGCGGAGCTCAAGCGAGTCGTCGGACGCGTGGAGGTTCTCGCCAAGGGCCAGACGCAGTGGATCCCGGCGGTGGTCGGCGCGCGGCTGGCCGAAGGGGATGACATCCGTGCGTACTCGGGCGCCTCGGCGGAGATCGTGCTGCCCGACACGAGCACGGTCATGGTGACCGAGAGTAGCCGCCTTATCCTCACCAAGATGGAGTACGACACCCAGAGCCAGAGCCGACTCATGCTCATGCATCTAGTGGTGGGGAAGGTGCGCGCCACGGTCGCGCAGGCCGCGATCTCGCTGGCCAGGATCCGTCAGTCCAACTTCGCGATCTCGACGCCGACGGCGGTGGCCGCGGCGAGAGGAACGATCTTGTGGGTGTTCACGGACGGCCAGAAGAGCATGATGGCCGTCGAGCCCGAATTCGGCTTCACGGAAGGCAGCTCTCAGGGCGTTTGGAGACAGTAGCCGACGAGGCAAGGACGGTGAGGCATCGCCCCGGGCAGCGGCGGAGCACGGGCGGGTGGGGCCCGCTCGTCGGCGTGTTCTTGTTGTTGCTCGCCGGCTGCGCCACCGCCCCCGCGACGACCCAACCATCAACGCTCTCGGACCTGCTCCTGAAGCTGGACGCGTCCGAGAAGATGGGGGGTGACCCACGCTGCAGCAAGCGCAGCGTGAGCACCACGGAGGTGGTCGTTCCCGTCGAGGTCACGGCTCAGGGCGTGTCGGGTCGGTGGGCCGAGCGCTGGACGGTGGATCGCTGCGGCGTGCTCGTGCCCTACCTGGTGAAGTTCGATCGCGCCCCGGACGGAGACCTCGACGTCAGCATGCAGCGCGATGTATCCGAGACGGAGGCTGCGACAGTTCCCGGCGCTACCATCGCGGACCGCATCCTCCAGCGGGATACCCTCGCGTTCCTGGCGCAGCGGGACCTGGTCGAGGCCGGCCCTGAGGCCCGCTGCCGGAGCCGGAAGGTCGTCGGGACGGAGGTGCTCGTGCCGCTGGAGGACGGCCGGGTCGAAGGCGGTCGGCCCGTGGCCGGGAAATGGGTGGAGCGATGGGCGCTCGACCGGTGCGGGGCCTCGGTCGGCTATGTGATTCGCTTCAACACCACCCGGACGGGCACGTCGTTCATCGCCGAGCCGCAGCCCTGATGCGTGGCGGCCGGCGGTAGCGGTCACCGTCCGGTCATCCCTCCAGCTGCGAGATCATCGCGTTGGCCTTCCGGAGCCGGCGGCTCAGCTCTCGGCTCAGGTTCCTCAGCAGCGTGATGGCGATCGACGTTCTGGGCGAGAGCGCATCACCTGATCTCACAAGGAGGGAGCGGCATGGGAGAGATCGCGCCAGCCGGCCCTCGGTGGTACGCGGTCCGTACCCGCTCGCGGCACGAGAAGCGGGTGCGCGATCAGCTCGCCGGCCATCCGGAGATCGAGGTGTTTCTGCCGCTCTATGAGCGCCGGAGCCGTTGGAAGGACCGGATCAAGAGGATCGAGACCCCGCTCTTCGCCGGCTACTGCTTCGTCCGCCTCCGCCGCTCCGATCGACTGACGGTTCTCAAGGCCGTCGGGGTGGTCGGGCTGGTCGGCCTGGGCGGAGAGCCCGAGCCGATCCCGGACAGCGAGATCGAGGCCCTCCGCGCGCTGGCCAGTAGCCGTCTCATCTACGAGCCCTTCCCGTTTCTCGTCGAGGGGATGATGGTCGAAGTGGTCCGGGGGCCTCTGATGGGGGTCCGGGGCCGGCTGCTCCGGAAGGATCGTGAGCTCCGGGTCGTGCTGTCGGTAACGCTGATCCGGCAGTCGGTCTCGGTGGTGATCGACGCCGCGGACGTGACGCCGGTGTGACGGGTTGAGCTACCGACTGGGCCTCGAGATCGGGGAGCCGTTCCGGTCGAACATCAGCGTGTCGATCTCGCGACCCTGGCCGTCGTACTGCCATCGGATGATGGCCACCCCTTGACGTCGGTCGGCCTTCAAACGCTGATCGGTTCCCAGGTAGCGCTCCTCGAGCGTGTTCCGGTTGGCGTCATACTGCCAGCGCACGATCGCCACGCCTCGGTTGCGATCCTCTCGCAGCTGCCCGTCCGGGCCGAGGTAGCTCTCCTCGACGGTCTTTCCGTTCGATCCGTACTGCCACCGGACCGCGGCCACGCCCCGCAACCAGTCCACGGTGGGGCGCCCATCCGGTCCGAAGTAGCTCTCGGCGACGGTGTTGCCATCGCGGTCGTACTCCCACCGGACGATGGCGACGCCGAGCCGCCGGTCGGACTTCAGGCGCTCGTTCGCCCCGAAGTGCTGCGCCTCGATCGCCTGCCCCTGCGCATCGTATTTCCAGCGGAACATCGCCAGCCCCGAGTCGGTCGCCTCCTTGAGCCGATCCCCGGGCCCGAGATTGCGCCATTCGATCGGATTCCCCCTGGCGTCGTAGCGGAGCATGATGCCGGAGAGGCCGTTGTGATCGGCGACGGGCTTGCCGGCCGCGTCGAGGAAGACCCGCTTCTCGGCCCCGTCCAGGTACTCGACATTGATCGTGGCGACACCCGATGTCGGCGCCGGGGCCAGCGCCCCCCCCCTGCGAAAGTCCACGCGAGTGACGCGGCCGTTCTGGTAGGCAAAGTGATAGCAGTTGCCGTCCGACAGCGCAGCCCCCGATTCGCGCGAGGTGCCCTGGATCGCATACCGGGAATCGAGGAAGATGTAGGGGTAGCAGTCGGTCTGGGTGGTGGCCGTCGTCGCGCATCCCGCGAGCGCGGCCAGCGCGAGCCCCGTGAGCAAACCTCGGTAACCGAATCGCCAGTGCACCGTTGGCTCCGTCGGGGCCTATGATACACGCTGGCCGGTACAAGCCCTAGTCCTGGGGCCGATGGGAGCCCTAACGAGCGGAAGTCGGCGCCAACTCGACGATCAGGACGGGGAGTCCCGGCACCGCTCCGGCCGTCAGGACGTGGCCGCCGGCCGGCCCCTGACCTCGCCGGTCGCTGCGCCGGCGTTCCGGATCGCGCGCGGTCGGACCCTGTCGCCGCTCGGCATACCGTCGGTCGACCAGCACCTCGACGTCTGGATTCGCAGCGAACTGCTGCTGCAGGTCTTCGTAGAGGCGATCATGGCCCCGCGCCACGATGAACAGCCGATGCGGCATGTCCTGGGCCTCCTCCGGTACCGCGGGCGTTGCGTTCGAGCGGTCGGAAGGTTTTGGAACTTCAGGCACTCTAGGCGGTGGCGTGTTCCGTTGTCAAGCGTGCGATGTGCCTCAGTAGAAGTGCTACCGACGAAGGGCCCGATGCCTCACAAAGGGTGTTACCGAACAACACCCTCTGCACGAGGAGACATCGTGACCCGACGATCGC
>DATIWG010000107.1:0-11850 GCA_035519555.1 Nitrosotalea sp.
AGCTTGAAGCGCACGAAAACTTTCGTGTCAGCCGAGGCACCCGAAAGGCCCAGGGCTGCCAGCAGCAGGACGAGCAGCCACCCTCTATGCGGCGTCACTCTCACGCTCGCCCCGCAAAATCCAGCTAGGGAACGGAACCGCACCCCGAAGGCAGGTCAAAAGCGCTGGCCGCATCCAGGAGCTGCTTCTGGAATTGTCTGTGAAGAGGTTTGACAAGCTCTGCTGAAAGTTGGTTTAACACAACAGTCGCCGTCTGCACCTCGCGTTACCCGTGTCCGGTGCGCTAGGAATGTTACTTCAGGTCTTGACAAGATTGAAAGAGTTGGAGGCCGACGCTCTCTATCCCTCTGTCCGCGGGCCGAGCGCCCAGCATCGAAGGGCACGCACTGCCCCGAAACCAGCTTGTTGACCCTGGCTGGGACTTGCGCGCAGACTGGGCAACGTCGCGCCCAGGGTCGCACCGTGACCGGGCAGACCCCCATGACCGACCTCAAGACCACCACGATCCTGCGCCGCGCCGCCGGTGTGCGCCTGCTGATCGGCGCAGACGACCAGGTTCGCGTCCACGTCGGGGAGCAGGAGCGGGACTGCGGGGCGCACGCGCTCGCGATCCTCGATGTCTTCAGCCGCCCGCGTCCGCTGGCGGAGGCCCTCGACGAGCTGCGGCCTCGGCTCACGGGCATGGCCGACTGGGTCGACCTCATGGCCTCCCTCGAGCGGCTGTACCGGCTCGGGGCGCTGGTCGATCAGGCCGGGGCCCCGGCCCCCACGGCCGAGAAAGCCCGCGGAGTCGGCGCCCTCGGGCTGCACGTCGCCCTGCTCAACGATCGGCGGCGGACTGGAGCCTACCTGGAGGCCATCGCCGAGGTGGTGAAGCCCGGCGACGTCGTCGTCGATCTAGGCTCCGGTACGGGGATCCTGGCGCTCGCGGCCGCCCGCGCGGGGGCCGCTCACGTCTATGCGATCGAGTCCACTGCGATCGGCCAGGTCGCGCAGGCGCTGTTCGAGGCTAATGGGTTCGGCAATCAGATTACATTGCTCTCGGGCTGGTCGACACGGCTGTCCCTGCCCCGACCGGCGGATGTCCTGGTCAGCGAGATCATCGGCAACGATCCCTTCGCGGAGCGGATCCTCGAGTTCACGCGGGACGCCGTCCGCCGGATGCTGCGCCCTGGCGCCCGGCTGGTCCCGTCTCGGCTGAGGGTCTACGGCGTGCCGGTCAGTATCCCGCCGGACCAGCGGGCTCGGCATACCGTGACGGCGGAAGACGCCGCTCGCTGGGAGCAGTGGTACGGGCTCGACTTCGCGCCGTGGTATCGGCAGATGCTGGGGACGCCGTATTCCGTTGCCGTCCGGCCCGCCAAGGCCAAGGAGTGGACGGCGCTCGGGGAGCCTGTGCTTCTGGCCGACGTGGATCTTTCCGCGGCCTTCGAGCTGTTCGTGGACGCGACCGCGCAGGTGACCACGCAGCGCGCGGGACGCCTGGACGGCCTGCTGATCTACTTCGAGGCCTGGCTCACCGAGAGCCGCGTGCTAAGCACCGCGCCCGCGAACGCCGACGAGGACAGCTCGTGGATGAACCCGGTGTGGCTGATGAACGAGGGCCTGACGCTGGATGCGAGCGAGCGCGTGCGCGTGACTTATCGGTACGGGACCGGGACGGCCGAGCACGAGGTGCGGATCGAGCGAGCCTGAAGGTCGGCGGCGATGGCCTCGCACACCTCCGGCAGCCACTCGAGCCCGTCTGGATAGCGCAGGCGGCGCACCCGCACCGTGGCGGCGACGCGGGCGAGACGGCCCAGGCGCTGCACCTCGACGCCCAGCGCCGTCGCGGCGCCACCGATGACGCTGTAGGTGAGCAGCTTGAGGAGCGCCTCGCTCGGAGGCACGGTCTCCAGGACGACCTCGTGGAGGTCCCCCGACGTGTCGCGCTCGAGCAGGTAGAGCGTGCGCACCGCCTTGGCGGTGCGGGCGAAGGCGCCCGGGAAGATCGGCTCCGTCGGCACCCAGCGCTTCTCGAGCCGGGGATGGACGCGCTCGAGGCCCTGCACCTCGGCCGTCGGCAGGAGATCGGTGATCGTGTCGGGCCAGATTCGCATCTGGGGCAGACCGGGCCTGGCCCAGAAGCGCCCGCCGCGCTCGGCCAGCGTCAGCAGGTCGTCGCTCACGAGCGAGACCCCACGCTGCAGCAAGGCCAGGGTGAGCGTGGTCTTGCCGGTCTTGCTATCGCCGACGAGGCCGAAGCCGTGGTCGCCGGCCGCCAGGGCATTGGCGTGCAGACACGGGACGCCCCGCGTCTCCAGCCACAGCGCCAGGCCCAGGCCGAACAGATAGTAGGCCGGGCCGGTGCCACCGGGCTCCCACGCGATCAGCAGCTCGTCGCCCTTGAACACGAAGCTGCCGCTCCCCTGGCAGCGCACCTTCAACCGGAAGCCGCCGTCCACGCCATAGAGGCCGTGGAAGGCGGGCGGGTCGGACTGGCCGACGACCCGTTCCCACAGCGCGGGCCCGTCCGGATCGGGCAACGACGGCGCATAGCGCACGCGCAGGTAGTCGGCCGGGGCAGGCGACGCACTGACCCCGTCCTGAGCGCGAGCCAGCGAGAAGCGGACGCCGTACCGGCGGCGCCGAAACACCGCTGGAGGTAGGTACATCAGGTGATCCGGCGGCCGGTGTGCTGGACGCACCCCGCGGCTGACGCCGGCGCCGTCCCCGTCCAGCGCTCGAGGGGAACGTAACGTTCGGCGACATCGGGGGCCTCGTTGAGCACGCAGCCCTCGTGGTCGACCCAGGCGTGCGCGCGGATGGTCTGCCCCTCTCGCGCCACGCCGATGCGAACGGTCGCCGAGAGACCACGATGCGAGAGCAAGGCGCGCAAGGCCAGGGCGCGCTGCAGACAGCCCACGTGCCTGGGATAGTGGTTGGCGCCGATCTCGATCCAGGAGGCCACGCGCTCCGTCTCCGGCGCGGACGCGCGGCTTCCGCCCGCCGGGGCCGATCGCAGCCACGACCTCCAGAGGCGATAGGGCAGCCAGCTCACCACCGCGTCGACCCAGGCGACGGTGAGCCAGGCCTCCACGACGCCCAGCACGCCCGCCGGCCCGAGCCGGCCGAGGCGCTCAGCCCGTCGGATCCAGCCGCTCCGCCAGCCCATGGGAGACCATCTCCTCGAGCAGGGTCACCATGTCGGTCCGGATCTGCTCCTGAGAGGCCTCGTACTCCGCTTCGAGAGCCTCGACCGCCGGGCCCAGGTCGCCATGCTCGCGGAAGACGCGCACCATCCGCGTGCCCACCTCGTCCAGCGAGAAATAGACGCCGTCCTTGAGATTGAGGAGCACGGCCTCGCCGGCAACTTCCTGGAGCAGGAGGTCATCCGAGAGGCGATAGCGAGCCACGCTAGAAGGGACCCTGCGGGAAGAACTTCGTCTTGAACCTGGGCAGGGAATCGTCCACGCTCGACTGGGACTTCCACTGCTGGGTCAACGCCTTCAAGGTCCCGACGCGCTTGAGTCGCGGCGGCTGGTACGGTCGCCTGGCGGAGCGGTTTCCCGACTCGGGCGCGCGTTTGCTCATTGCCCCATCCTTCCGGCGCGCGAGGGTCCGAATTCCTCGCGGCAGCGCTGGAACCAACACTGCGTGGCCAGCGCCCATTCTATCTCATGCGTGGCCTTCTCTGGGTTGCTCGTCACGGTCGACCGGAAACGGGCCAGGAGGGCCGCGTTGTCCATCAGCCCGAGCTCCTGCAGGCCCGGGTCGGCCAGCACCTCCTCCACCCACTCGCGATTGCGAACGACCCCGGCGGCGAAGTACGAGGAGAACGCGGTCTTGTCGCCCCGCCACCGCACCGAGTCCGGCAACACGCCCGCGGTGGCATGCCGGAGCAGCCACTTGGGCCAGCGGCCCTGGAGCCACAGCGCCACCGGCACCGCGAACACGAACTCGGCGAGGCGCCGGTCCAGGAATGGATGCCGCGCCTCGATCCCGAACGGCCCAATGCTGTAGGAGTAGCTGTCGAGCACGGGCCGCACGAGCCGGCTCACCGCGTTCTCGTAGATCTGGCGCTGGGGCAGGTTGAGGCCCTTCGGCGGCGTCGGGGGGCGGTAGGCCGACAGGCCGAGCCGCGCCGCGGTCGGCTCCGGAAACCACTCCGGCCATGGCGAGCGGCGCCCGCCGGCCCGGAGCCTGCGGATCTGCCGCTTGATCGGCTCGGGTACGTAGGGCGAGACGAACAGGGATCGCCACATCGGCCACAGCGGGTAGCCGTGGCTCCGGCAGTAGCGGGTGATCTCCCACCACGCCCGCACGTCACCCCGCCAGAACCGGTACCCGTAGATGAGCCCGTTCCCCCACATGAACTCGTCGGCGCCGTTGCCGGTCAACAGCACCCGGCCGCCCAGGCCGGCCAGCTGCTCGGCGAGCGCGGCCTGCAGGGGGTGGTGAATCGTCCCTGGGTTCTCCAGGGCCGGCGGGAACGCCTGCGGGTAGTTCAGCGCGCCGCCGTTCTCCGCGTCGAGGCGGCGCAGGTCGAGGCCCAGGGACTCCGCGAGCTCGTTGACGAACGGCGATTCGTCGCACTGCTGCATGGTCGGGAACGCGAAGGAGAAGACGACGTGCTTCTTGCCCGACTCCTCCAGCTGCCGGTGGGCGAGCGCCGTGACGGTCGTGGAGTCCATGCCGCCGCTCATCTCCGAGCCGACGACGCCGGCGCCGGTGCGCAGACGCGCCGCCACGCTCTCCTGGAGCAGGCCGCGCAGGTGATCGGCGTAGTCCGACAGGCGCTTGTAGCGGATGCGCTTGGCCGGGTCCACGTCCCAGTACCGGGCGGCGCGGCTGCTCTCCCGCGAGACGGTCAGCCCGTGGGCGGCGGGTAGCAGACGGATCCCGGCGAAGGGCGTGCTGTTGGGGTCCACCTCGCCCACGAGCCAGCGGGCCACGGCCTCTTCGTCCAGTCGCCCGGGACAGGCGGGATGGCGGAGGATTTGCTGGGCCTCGGACGCCAGGCAGAGGACATCCCCGAAGCGCGCGTGATGCAGCGGGTTGACGCCCAGGGGATCACGCGCGGCGAAGAGCGTGCTCGACTCCGCTTCCCAGAGCACGAAGGCGAAGTCGCCGAGGATGTGGCGCGGACAGTCCTCGCGCCAGCGGCGCCACGCGGCCAGGATGAGCGCGCCGTCGCCGATGGGACCGCTGCGCGGGCGCGGCACCTCGAGCGTGTCGATCAGCTCGGCGCGGTTGTCCACGCGCGCATCGGCCACGAGCACGAGGCGCCCGCCGTCGGCGACGAGCGGCTGGCTCTCGTGCTGCGCCTCCTCGGTGCTGTGCAGCGCGAGATGAGCGAACCCGGCTCCGCCCTGGTAGTGGAACCGGATGCCGTCCGGTGACCGGTGCGGCACTTGCCTGGCCATGGGCTCGAGCTCGTCGGCTGTGACGGGCGCCCCGTCCAGGTGGACGACAACCGCGATACCGCTCATCTACTGCGACCCCTCTCAGGCGGGCGTGGAAGTGGCGGGGATTTAAGCACAGACCAGGCGGCTCTTCAAGTCAGTCCTCATGGCTGGCATGCTACACGAGCCCTAGCCTGCGCAGGACGTCTTGAACGTGACCCCCGCGGGCAGGCTTGCACGGAAGCGGTCCAGCAGCTCCCGGGCGCGCCGAGTGGCCTCGTCATCCAGGGCATAGAAGGTCACCGCGTTCTCCACGACCGTGATCCGCTGCCGGCCGAGATGCAGCCGGCCGAGACACGTCCAGCGCGGAGGGATGCCGAACCAGTCCTGGTAGACCATCGCCAGCCTGACGTCGTGCCGCCGGGTGAGGTCTTCCAGCCACACCCGGTCGTTCTCGCTGACCCGGCGCGCGAAGGCCTCCACCGAGGCCAGTCCCACGAGGTCGAGCACGTACTGGTCGTTCTTGAAGCTGACCCAGCCCAGATCGTTGACCGCCACCGGGGCCCGGTAGTAGTCGGTGGCAAAGCGATGCATCTGGTACTGCTGCTGGTAGATGTTGTTCGACGCGAGGGGGATCGTCCTCAGGCCGTTCACGTAGGGGAAGCACAGCACGACCACGATGGCCGTGCCGGTCATCACCAGCCGACCGGCCGGCATGCCCTCCAGCGCCCGGGCCACCCTCGCCCCGTACAGGTAGATGACCGTGAGGACGGCCGCCACCCAGATGTACACCTCGTACCGGAAGTACCACCCGAATTGCCCGGCCAGCATGTGCAGCGCGATGCCGCCGGCCACGCACCCGGCGAGCAGCCTGTCCTTCCCGCTCCGCTCCCGGGAGGCAGCGACCGCGGTCAGCGCGATAAAAGCCAGGCCGAGCGCGACGACCTGCCACGCCGTGAGGTTTCGCAGGGCCGTGCGGAGCACGCTGGAGACCATCGCCCGTATCGAATGGCCCGCGCCCGCCACCACGGACTTGGCGAGCACGGAGGTCGGCAGCAGCCCCAGGCCAAGCGACCACAGAAAGGACGAGAAGCCCGCGAGGGCCCCGGCCAGGGCGATCCCGCACCACGCCGCCGCCACGACGTGCCCGCGCGCCATCAGGTAGACGAGCGCGGGCACGGACACCGCGAGGTTCTCGTAGCGCAGCAGCGGGCCCGCGAGAATGGCCGCGCAGAGCCACCAGCGGACGCGGCCCGCCCGGTGCTCCTCGATCATGCCCGCGATGACGGCGGCGGTTGCCGTGACCTGCAGCGAGTGCTCCATGCCCGTGAAGACGAGACCGACCAGGTTCGTGGCGGGCACCAGCAAGGCAACCAGCGTGGTGACGTAGAGAGTTCGCCGCCCCCCCTCGTGGCCGTCCAGGGCCCTCTCCACGACGCGGCGGTACAGCCAGATGGTCATGAGGGATGCGGCCAGGTTGATCGCGAACGGGACGTACTCGAACCCGCGCACCCGGGCGAACAGCGCGAGCAGCGGCGGCCAGACGATGGTGGAGGACGGGGCGGATGCCTCCTGCCGGTTCACTCCGTAGTGGCCCCTCGCGATGTTGTCCGCGAGCGCCAGGTGGATGTACGGGTCGTCCAGCGTGTACGTCAAGTGGCCGTCGTTGAGCCGCAGGGCGGCGGCCGTCTCGAGTCCGATGAGGAGCAGGAAGAGGGCGGCGGGAAACAGCGCCATGAGGCGGGCCGCCCGGCCCGGATGTCCATCCGCCGCGCGTGCACTCACACCCCGTCGCACCTCAGCGAGGGGCCGGCGCGATGCGCTGCCGCCAGTACTCCAGGAGGTCGGTGAGCGTCCGCTCGAAGGGAATCTCGGTCTGCCAGCCGAGCGCCTTGTGAATCTTCGACGGGTCCCCTTCCAGCACCATCACGTCCGACGGGCGAAGCCGCTCCGCGTCCACCCGGACGGCGATCCCCTTCGCGCGCGAGCGGTCGAGGTAGAAGTCGAGCACCCGCTGGATCGTCCAGGTGCGCCCCGAGCAGAGATTGTAGACCTCGCCCGGCTCCCCCCGCTCGAGCAGCAGCCAGTAGCCCCGGACGATGTCGCGCACGTCCGAGTAGTCCCGCCGCGGCGTGAGATCCCCGACGTGGATGACCGGCTCGTGCAGGCCCGCCTCGATCTCCGCCACCTGCTTCGCGAAGTTCGAGGTCACGAATACGTCACCGCGACGCGGACCCTCGTGGTTGAAGGCGCGCGTCCGCATGATCGGCAAGCGATAGCTCTGGAAATACTGGAAGCCCATCAGGTCCTGGCCGACCTTGCTCACCGCGTACGGGGACAGCGGCCGCAGGGGGTTCGTCTCCCGGATCGGCAGCTCGTCCGGATGGACCAGCCCGTACTCCTCGCTGGTCCCGATGACCAGGAACCTCGGCGGAGACGGGAGCTCGCGGATCCCCTCGAGGAGGTTCACCTGGGCGGTCGTGTTCGTGGAGAGCGTTTCTGCCGGCGTGTGCCACGACGCGCCGACAAAGCTCTGCGCCGCGAGATGGATGATATGGGTCGGGGCGCTCGCCGCAAGCAGCCGGCGCACCGACGCGCTGTCGCGGAGGTCACACTCGATGAGGTGGATCTGCCCCCGGAGATGCTCGATGTTCTCCGTGCGGCTGCGCCAGCGCACCGATCCACTGACCGCCGCGCCCCGGGCGATCGCGTACTCGGCCATGTGGCTGCCGACGAATCCGGTGATCCCCGTGATGAGCAAGCGCATGGGCCCTATATCCTACACGATCCGAGGGACCACCAGAGCTCGTCGGCACACGCCAGGAAATAGCCGTGGCCGGGCGCGAATCACAGGGTGAGGAGTAGAGTGACTTCGTCAACGCGGCGAACTATCCGTTTACAGTGACTTCCCTTTTGCCGCTTGCCCCTTCAAGAGGAACGATATTTCGCGATCCGCAACCCGATCGAAGAGATGCTGACGGAGCATCGGTGGAAGATTGGTCCACCGAATCTTCGGCATCAATCACCGAAGGTCATCCGAACACCTCCTTGCCGATCCAGTCAGGCGACAGGTCGGCGCCGGCGGCATCGACGCGGCCCGATACCTCGTAGCCGACCACACACGGGGGCTTCGGTGCGTCGGGATAGAGACCTTGCCGGACGAGAATGTCCGCGAAGTTGATGCCGCTCGCGTGCACCCGCACGCGCAGCTCTCGTGTACCGGGCTGGGGATCGGGCGCATCGCGCAGCTCCAGCCGGTGTGGGCCACCGTGACCGCTGATGACGACCTGTCGCATGGTCTTCTCCCTCGCCGCTCGAGCCCGGGCTCTGCGTGGTCTCGTTCAAGGGCTAGGGTACATTGGCATCATGGGAACGCATATCGCCCGGACGGGCAGCCTGGCGATCGGGCTGTGCCTGGCGCTGTCGACGGTCGGCGCCGCGGCGCAGCCCACGATGGGCCTGGCCGTCGTGGACGGGCAGAACGGCAACGGCCCCGTCACGGTCTTCTACCAGAGCGATGCGCCCGCCAGTCCGGTGACGCGTGGCCCGTTCACCCTGGACGTCGCCTGGCAGGGAGCGCCCCGGGTCGGCAACCGACGGCTCGTCGTCATCTCGCACGGCTCCGGAGGCGCGCCCTGGCCCTTCGCCGATCTGGCCCGGACGCTCGTGAGCGCCGGCTTCGTGGTCGCCGTGCCCGAGCACGAGGGCGACAACTACCACGATCAGCGGCTCGTCGGCCCGGAGAGCTGGAAGCGGCGTCCCGGCGAGGTGGTCGCCGCGATCGACGCGTTGAAGGCGGACGCGCGGCTGGGCCCGCTGCTGGACGTGGACCGCGTCGGCGTCTACGGCACGTCGGCGGGCGGGCTGACCGCGCTGACCCTCGCGGGCGCGCGCTGGTCGCCCGCCAACTTCATGCGCCACTGCCTCGCGCACATGCGGGAGGATTTCCCGGCCTGCGTGGGGCTGATCACGTCGCTGCGCGGCAATGTCCTGGATCCCGTCAAGCTCACGCTCGCGCGCTGGGTCCATCGCCTGCGCTTCAACGACGAGACCCTGTACGGCCTCACGGACCCGCGGATCAAGACGGTGATCGCGTCGGTGCCCATGGCCGCGCCGATCGACATGACGACGATGGCCCGGCCGCTCACCGCGGTGGGATTGATCGAGGCCGAGCAGGACCGCTGGCTCGCGCCGCGCTTTCACATCGAGGCGGTCCGCGCCGCCTGCGCGCCGTGTGAGGTGCTGGCCGACATGAAGACCGCCGGGCACGGGTCGCTCTTCTCGCCCTGGCCGGCCTCGCTGGCCCGGAGCCTCACCCCACTGCTGGTGGACCCGCCGGGCTTCGACCGCGAGGAGCTGCCCGCGGTCTACCGGGCGATCGCGGCGTTCCTCGCCCGCGACCTCGTGCCGGGGCGGTGAGGTCGCCGATGTCTTCCCCCGGCTCGCCGAAGCGTTCCGTCCAGGTCACCGGGTCGTTCCGCCGCCGCGTGGACTGGGCTGTCCCGGCGGCGGCATGGATGGCGGTACGACGGACGGCCCCAAGTCCAGGAGATCGAGCTTGAGGATGACCTGATCGCCAGGCTTGATCCCGGCGATCGCCCCCGGCAAGAACGTGTTGGTCCATGGCCCCCCGGGCGTGCTGACCGTGACCGCCCCGCTCGCCGGATCCACGGCCGTCACCGGCCCCGCGACCACCCCGACCCGCGTGTCGATGAGCTCGACGGTTACCAGCACGTCGTCGCCGGGCTTCACGTCCGCCAGCAGCGCCGGGCGAAACTCCGCCTCCAGCGTCGCGCCGCCGATGGCCAAGGTGATGCGACCGAGCGTGGAATCGACGGCTGTCACGTGCCCCTTCACGAGGGCCCGGATGCCGGGCGAGCCCTGCCCACGGCCCCCGCGGCCCCCGCGCTGAGCGAGCATCATGCTCGCTGGCTCGGACGCAGCATATCCGTCCGTGCCAATGACCAGGGCCGCCACTGCCAGCATGAGCAGCGCTCTCCCCATCGCCGTAACGCTCATGTTACGCCTCCCCTCGCCGCCTCGTTCTCGATGGCGAGCTTCCGTATCCCCACGGCGTATCGTGCACGTCCTTGTCAGAGCAGGGTCCCGCGCAGGATGAGATAGGCGACGCCGAAGTAGATGACGAGGCCGGACACGTCCACGAGGGTTGCCACGAAAGGCGCGGAGGCGCTCGCCGGGTCGAAGCCAAGGCGCCGGAGAACGAACGGGAGCATCGAGCCGATGAGTGACCCGAACGTCACGACACCGACCAGCGCGGCGCCCACGCTCAGGGCCACGAGCGGCCAGTGCGGACCGTAGTCATACAAGCCGACGGACTGCCAGACCGTGATCCGAAGGATGCCGATCGCCCCGAGGATGGAGCCCAGCGAGAACCCTGCGGGCAGCTCGCGGGCCGCGACCCACCACCAGTCCGCGACCCGGATCTCTCGGAGCGCGAGGGCGCGAATGATCAGGGAGGTAGCCTGGGACCCGGAGTTGCCGCCCGAGCTGATGATGAGAGGGATGAAGAGGCCGAGGACGATCGCCCGACTGAGCTCGGCCTCGAAGTGCTGCATCGCCGTCGCGGTGAGCATCTCGCCGAGGAAGAGCGCGCAGAGCCATCCGGCGCGCTTCCGGATCATGGTGCCGAAGCCGATCTCCGTGTAGGGCTCGTCGAGGGCTTCGAGGCCGCCGAGCTTGTGGAGGTCCTCGGTGTTCTCCTTCACCACCGCGTCGATCACATCGTCGACCGTGATGGAGCCCAGGATGTGGTCGTGCTCATCCACAACGGGCACCGCGAGGAGGTTGTACTTCGACAGGAGCCGCGCGACGTCCTCGCGGTCGATCGAGGCGGTCACCTTGAGAATCCCGCGATGCTCGCCGACGTCCATGACCCGCGCGAGCCGCTCCGCGGCGACGAGCTCGCGCAGCGAGAGGACGTGAACGAGCCGATGGTCGTCGGGGTCCAGAACATAGACCGCGTAGACGGGCTTCCGACGGCCGACCTGGGCGATGTGGCTCAGCGCCTCCCCCACCGTCCAGGTCGAGGGGATGCTCACGTAGTCGGTCGTCATGATGCCGCCGGCCGTGGTGGGCGGGTACGCCAGCAGCAGGGCGAGTGTCGCGCGTGTCCCCGGGTCGAGCTCTTCCAGGAAGCGCGTGCGGTCGAACTCGGGTAGCTGGCGGAAGAGGCCGGCCTGCTGGTCGGGCGCCATGGCCCGAATGAAGGTCACACCCTTGTCGGTCGGGAAGTGACGGAAGACTTCATGGCGGCGCTCGAACTCGGGATGCTCGAGCACCCGGACCGCGAACTCGAACGGGAGAGCCGACAGCACCTCGGCCGCCGCCGCCGGTTCCACCCGGCTGAGGGCCTCGGCCACGTCGGCCTGGTGAGCGGTCGCCAGGGCCTGGGCCATTTCGGCCGGGGCTCCGGGAAGACGGCGCACGAGGTGGGGCGTCATGTCGG
>DATIWG010000108.1:0-1254 GCA_035519555.1 Nitrosotalea sp.
GTGTAGCGCCCACTCGGTGTTCAGGTGCGTGATTACGGCATAGACGATCCGATCACAGCTCGCCGCATTGGTGAAGCACGTCATCGGGCGCACCCGCCGCCGCACCTCCCGGAAGGCCCGCTCGATGGCGTTCGTCGTGCGGATCTTCACCCGGTGGTCTGGGGGGCACGCGAAACAGTTCAAGAGTTCGGCGAGGTCGCGCTCGAGACAGGCGACGGCCTTGGGGACGACCAGCCGCCAGCGCGCCGCCCACGCCCGGAAGGCCTGGCGGGCAGCCCGCTCGGTGTCGGCTCCATAGATCCGCACGACCTCTCCCAGGCAGGCCGCCTGGTGCCGCCGCGGGAGTTTCGCCGCCACATTCCGGAGTTTGTGCACCCAGCACCGCTGCCGAGCCACATAGGGGTAGACGATCTCCCAGGCGGCGTGGAGCCCGGGGCTCCCGTCGGTGACGATGAGGCGCACGCCCTCGCCAGTCACCCCGCGCGCGTAGAGATCCTGCAAGAAGGCCCCCCAGGCGGCCGCGCTCTCGGCCCTGGTTTGCCGGAAGGCCAGGAGGACGCGCTGGCCCGCGGGTGTGAGCCCGTACGCGCAGAGGACAAGCCGGGCCTGCACCCCGGTCGGCGTCTTGACCCGGAGCCGGATCCCGTCGAGGAGCAGGTAGAGGATCGGCGTCCGGAGCGGGCGGCGCTGGAAGGCGGCAACGTCCGCATCGAGCGCTTGGGTGAGTCGGGACACGGTGCTCGCGCTCACCCGCTCGCCGAGCAGGGGCGCCAAGAGCGGGCCTACGCGGCGGGTGCTGGCGCCGGTGAGGAAGGCCTCGCGCAGGAGCGCCGCGACGGCCGGCCGGCGCCGTTGGTAGCGGTCGAGGACCTGGGGCACGAAGCCGAGACTGCGCGTGCGCGGCACCCGGAGGTGGCGCACCAGGCCGAGTTCCGTGCCGAGGTCCCGACTGTAGTAGCCGTTCCGGTAGTCCTGCCGGTCTGCCGTCCGTTCGTGTCGGGCGGCCCGGAGATAGACCTCCCGCTCCTCTTCCAGGGTATGCTCCAGGAGCCGCTTGAGGTAGTGCCGGGTCCACACTGTGAGATCCTCCCGCAGCGCGCTCTTGACCTCGCGCCAGCGGCGGCGTACCGTGTGTTCCGAGAAGTCTACTTCTCGCATGGGGTGTATCCTCCTCTCTGGGTTGGGGCCCGAGGGACGATACACCCCGTTGCTTTAGAGGCTCAGAGGGATTTACACACCGAGTGGTACACTACC
>DATIWG010000109.1:0-31904 GCA_035519555.1 Nitrosotalea sp.
CGGCGCGGCCGACCCGCCGAAGGCCGCCGGCGACGCGGCGCGCCCACCCGGCGGGTGAGCGCGCCGCGGCCAGCCGCCGCGGCTACGTCCCGTCGAGTATGCAGCTCCCACCCGGGAGATACGTGCCCCCCTGGTAGGCGCAGATGTCCCTCGCGCTCTTCGCAGCCTGGCTCGTATCCGTCCCCGACAAGGCACAACTTTCCTGCGCCTGCGACCACGTCCCTCCGGGCGCCTGACACATCTTCGACATGCTCAGTGAGACCTTGCCCCCGCGCATCCGGCCAGCGGAATCACCAGGGCCGCCGCCAGCACCATCCCAGTGAACAATCCGCCGCGTCGCATCTGCGCCCCCCGTCATGACCGCGTGTACATTCCGGCTACGTCCGGAGAAGGCGCGGGGCGCCCACCGTGACGGTGAGCGCCTCGCATCCCGGCGTTGCTACATCCCGGCGCCCTCGAGCATGCAGGTCCCACCCGGAAGGTAGTCCCCACCTTGTGCCGCGCAGATGTCCTTCGCCGACTTCGCGGCCTTGCTCGCCTCGGTCGCGGACATAGCGCAGGTCTCCTGCGCCTGTGACCAAGTCCCCCCGTGTGCCTGACACATCTTCGCCATGCTCACCCCGACCTTGCCGCCACTTGCGCATCCGGACAGCGGGACCACCAGAGCCGCCGCCAGCGCCATCCCAGCAAGTAATCTCCCACGCTGCATCTGAGACCCTCCTCCTGTGACGACTGCGTGTGTGCTGCACCAGCCCGCGTGGGACCACGATGGTCCCGGCCGCGGGCCTACTTGAAGCCAGGGAGCAGAAACTGAATCTGGAAGCGAAGCTGCCAGTCCGACGCGAACTCGGGCTTCACCGCGTTGTAGTAGGCGGACAGCTGCGCGTTGATCGGCAGCTTGCCCACCTTGAAGAGCTTGCCCACCCCGGCGCCCACCGGCACCGTCCAGTGGTCGCTGCTGCGGGCTTCCCAGTTCGAGGTCATGATGGGACTCGTCGTGAGGTACCACCCGTCCCCGATGTTGTAGTTCAGGAAGGGCTGGATCAGCAGCTGGTTCACGTCCTTCTCGCCCCAGCCCGTGACCGACCACTGATTGTTCGCGAGGGCCCCGACCACCCACGGCCCATCCATGAACAGCGCCACCGCGGCGGGGCCCAGGCTGAACTTGCCGCTGCCGAGCCTCCAGTCGGTCGCGGTCGGCAGCGTGAACGTCGGCCCGGCACCCCAGATGAACTTGCCGGGGTTGGCCGGCGACAGGAACAGCGACGGGTTGATGTCGCCCAGCCCCCACGCGCTGCCCGAGATGCTGTTGGGGCCCTCGAACAGCGAGGGCTGGTTGATGATGGGCATGATGGTGCGCGTGATGAGGTTCCAGTCGTGATTCAGGTGGATCGGGATGACCGGCTGCACGTTGAGGATGTAGACCGTCGCGTCCTACTCGCCGGTGTTGAAGTTGAAGTTGTTCTGGAACGGCACGCTGATGAGGTCGGCGACCGGGTTCTGGGTCTTCTTGGCCAGCTCGGTCGCGCTCTCCTCCGCGTCTGCCGCGCCGACCGGACGGGGCGAGAGTATGGCGGCGACCGTCGTCGCGACCAGTAGTGCGACCAGCGTCGGCCCCACTCGTCTCGCATGACTCATGGCTTCTCCTCCCGGGACGCTCCCCACACTTCGCCGACTCGAAACGTCCGCCACGGTCTCAGACCCCGAAACCCAGTGCCATAGGACCTTGGTCCCATCGCGCTAGGCCGGGCATCCGGGGCACAATCGCTCGACCCAAACCAGGAGGCGACGATGCGTGATCTGTTCCGTGCTGCCGTGAGGCCCTCTCGGAGGATTCTGGCGGTGCTGCTGGTGGTGGCTGGCAGCGGCCTGCTGGCCGCCCCTCGCACCACCCAGGCCCAGCCCACCGCCGATCAGCTGCTGACCGACATGGGATTGTCCTCGGACGACAAGCAGCATGTGCTGAATGGCGAGTTCGTGACTGCGGAAGTCGGGGCGGTGTCCGACCGCGACCTGGCCTTCTCCATCGCCTTCCTGGTCAAGACCACGCCGGACAACCTCAGCAAGAAGGTCGTGGCCGGCGAGCTCGTCACCTCCGACGCTCAGGTGAAGACGTTCGGCGTGATCAGCGCCGCGGGGAACCCGGCCGACTTCGCGAAGCTGGAGATCTCGAGCCAGGCGGCCCAGACGCTGGCGAGCGCCCAGGGCGGCGAGGCGCTGAATCTCAGCACGAGCGAGATCGCCGCCTTCAAGGCGGTGCCGGGCGGTGCGCGTCCGGCGATCCAGCAGCAGCTGCAGCGCATGCTGCTCGCCCGCTACCAGGCCTACCGGGCGTCCGGGCTGGGCGGCATCGCGCCGTATGATCGCGGCGGGAGCAGCACCGATGTCGCGGCGGATCTACGCAAGGCCGGCGAGGCCGCCAAGGGTCTGCAGAAGTACATGCCGGCCTTCCATGCGGTCCTGCTCGGTTATCCGAAGGCGACCCTACCCGGGATGCGCGAGACCTTCTACTGGCTGAAGTACGACATCCAGGGCAAGGAGACGTACGTCCTGACTCACATCCTCGCGGCGTCCGATGGGCCGTCGCGGGCCATCGTGCAGCGCCAGTACTACGCGAGCACCGGCTACAATGCCGAGCAGGCGGTCGCCGGCTTCCTGCCCGTCCAGGGCGGGACCGTGGTGGTCTACGCGGCCCACGCCTTCACCGATCAGGTCGCCGGATTCGGCGGCTCCATGAAGCGCAGCATCGGGAAGCGCGTGATGGCGGACCAGATGAAGAAGATCTTCGACGCGGGGCGAGCCGAGTTCGGCAAGTAGGCGCCAGGCGGCGCTCGTCCCGGCTCGGCCCACCTAGCGGCTCGGCTCGTCCCCCTGGGTCACCCACGCCACGAGCAGCGTGTAGGTCACCGCGAGCACGACCGGACCGACGAACAGGCCGACGACCCCGAACGCGAGCAGACCTCCGAGCACCCCGGCGAAGATCAACACGAGCGGCAGGTCCGCGCCCCGCTTGATCAGCAGCGGGCGCAGCACGTTGTCGAGGCTCATGGTGATCACCGACCATCCGACCAGCACGGTGCCCCAGAGCGGATCGCCCTTCCAGTAGAGCCAGACGATCGCGCCGATCAGGATCGGCCCGGCGCCGATCTGCGCCACCGCCAGCAGGAACATGACCGCGGTGAGCAGGCCCGGGTAGGGAACGCCGGCGATGGCCAGGCCGACCCCGCCGATGGCGGACTGCACCATGGCGGTGACGACGATACCCAGAGCGACCGCGCGGATCGCCTGCCCGGAGAGGATCACGACCTCGTCACCCGCGCCCCCGGCCAGACGCCGCGCGAAGGCCCGCACCCCCGCGGCCACCGCTTCCCCGCGCGCGTAGAGCATCGCGGAGACGAGCACGGTCAGCAGGAGCTGGACCAGCAGCAGGCCCAGGTTTCCCGCCTGCCCCACGACCCAGCGGCCGACATCGGTCAGATAGGGCCCGACGGTGGCGGCCAGATCTTCCGGCCGCGCGTACGCGACCTTCTGCCACTCGGTCGCGAGCTTCTTGCCCACCAGCGGCAGATTGCTCACCCACGCCGGCGGGCCCGCCAGCACCCGCGCCACGAGCGCCTTCGACCACCCGACAATCTGTTCGGTGTGCTCGACCACGACCACGATGGCGACCGCGATCGGCGCGATGACGATCACCAGCATCGCCGCCGTCATCACCGCCACCGCGAAGCTGCGCCGCCCCCAGAGACGCCGCTGAGCGGCGCACATCGCGGGCCACGTGGCCACGACGATCATGGTGGCCCAGATCACCGCCGGCAGGAACGGCCGGAGGACCCACAGCGTCGCCGCGATCAACCCGCCGATCGACAGCACGGCGAGCAGGATCCGGGTGATGTCCCACGCCACGGGTGCGCTCGTCTCCTCCCTCACGTGCGCCATCCAAGCACAGGACGGCCCGCCCCGGTATGGGACCAAAGTCCCACTAGGCCACTCCGGGGGGTGGTGCCATACTCCCCCGGGGTGGAGCAGGCGGCGCAGACGGCCGGGGCGGGGGCCGACGGGAGGGGACGACCCATGGGACGTCGAGTTCGAAGCGTGCTGTTGATCGGAGCGATCCTGACCTGCCTCGTCGACGGGGTGGCGAGCGCACAGGACAAGCCCGCGGACCAGATGGACCTCCTCCGGGAGAAGGCGCGGGCGGACAAGAAGCTCGTGGTGTCGGAGGCGCTCGCCCTCACCGAGAGCGAGGCGAAGGCCTTCTGGCCGGTCTACAACGCCTATCAGAGCGACATGGTCACCCACTACGACAAGGTCCTGAACTTCATCGACCGGTTCGCGAAGGCGTACGACTCGCTGACCGACGCGACCGCCATGAAGATGCTGAACGAGTTCCTGGCCCTCGAGGCGAGCCACGTCGCGATCCTGAAGTCGTACGTGCCGCGCTTCCAGAAGGTGCTGCCCGCCATCAAGGTCGCCCGCCTCTACCAGATCGAGAACAAGATGCGTGCGCTCGTGAACTACGAGCTGGCCCGGCAGATTCCGCTCGTCAAGTGAGCGTGACCATCTCACCCCCTACCCCGTGAGGAGAGCGGACAATGCTCAACGCGCGACTCGGAGCTGGGCTGCTGGCGGTGGCGCTGGCCCTCAACGTGACCGCGACCGCGGGGCCCGCCGTCGCGGCCTCCGCGGCGGAGATCAACCGCGACGTGGACCGGGCCCTCGAGATCCTCTACGCCAAGGATCCCGACGCCCGCAAGCTCGCCGCCCAGGCCAAGGCGGTCCTCGTGTTCCCGAACATCGTCAAGGCCGGTTTCCTCTTCGGAGCACAGTACGGCGACGGCGCTCTTCGCGAGAAGGGCAAGACGGTCGCCTACTACAACACGATGTCCGCCTCGTACGGCCTCCAGGCCGGCGTCCAGGTCTACGGCTACGCGCTGTTCTTCATGACCGACTCCGCCCTGACGTATCTGGCCAACAGCGGCGGGTTCGAGCTCGGGGTCGGGCCGAGCATCGTCGTTCTCGACGCCGGGGCCGCGAGGGCCCTCACCACCACGACGGTCCAGAGCGACATGTACGCGCTCTTCTTCGATCAGAGGGGACTGATGGCCGGGCTCGGCCTGCAGGGCACGAAGATCAGCCGGATCGATAAGTAGACGCTCATCCGCGAACGAAGGAGGCCATCATGAGGACGTGGCTCGGACTACTGCTCGTCACCGCAATGCTCGCCGTGACCGCCTGCGCGACCGGAGGTGGAGCACCGGCCGCCCCTCCCAGCGTCGACGTGACGGGGGAATGGGTGGGTACGTGGGCCTACCAGAACGTGGGCAACGGCTCGGGTGACATCAGAGGGCGGTTCCAGCAGGAGGGGGCGAACGTGACCGGGTCGTTCAACGTGACCGGTCCGGTGGTCAACAACGTGGCGAACATCATCGGGACCGTGTCGGGCAACACGATCAAGCTGATGATGCCCTCATCCGGCTACCTCACCGTGAACGGGAATCAGATCACCGGATACGTCAACGGGATGAACGTCGCGAACCTCACGATGCGCAAGCAGTAGCAGCCGCCCGGCGCCCGGCGGATGGAGCCTCCGTGTCTTGCTCCGACCGCCGGGTTGCCAGGTGTGAGGTCGGGACCCAGAACTGGCTGAGATGACGTCCAACCGCTTAGCACCGGGTGTTCTGCTCGGTGTCCTCCTGCTGGCTTGCGCCTGCGCCACGCCGGTGGGTGTGACGCGCGTGGACACCCAGGCCATGTACCGCGGCCTGACCGCCAACGTGCTCTCCACCGGAGACCCGAGCCCGTACTCGGAGCAGCTGCTCCGGCGCCTGGGGCTGACCGAGCGCTTCGAGGAGCATCCAGAGGCCGTGCTGGCCGGGCTTCGAGGCTCGGGGGCGGGGCTGGACCGCGAGTATCTCTTCGCCCTCGCCGAGCTGTCGTTCTTCCATGCCGGCAAGGTCCAGCAGCGCGAGTACTACCTGGGCGCTGCGGTGTACGCGTACGCGTTCTTGTTCGCCGACCCTTCCGGGCTGATCATCGACCCGCTCGACCCCCGCCTGCGTCTGGCCGCCGACATCTACAACCTCGGGCTCGTGCTGGGGCTCACCACTGCCGACGGATCCAGCGTCGCCCTGGAAGCTGGCACCCAGCGGCTGCCGTTCGGGCAGCTCGAGATCGACCTGGATCCGAAGATCTTTCTCTGGGGCGGCTACCAGATGACCCGCTTCGTGGCGGTCGGGGAGTTCGAGGTGCGCGGGTTCCTCAACCGGTATCGCCAGCCCGGAATCGGCGCGCCGCTCGCCGCCGAGCTGACCCCGGTCGGTGAGGGGCCCGAGGCGGCGGAGGCCCGGAAGCGGATCCCGCCGCGCAACAAGGTCCCGATCACCGCCCTGCTGCGCATCGAGAACCCGGCCGAGGGCATCGCGGGAGGAACGGTGCGGGGCCGGATGGAGATCTACTCGGCCGAGTCGGCCACCAAGACCGACGTCGACGGCCGCCGCACGCCGCTCGAGCTGGAGCCCACCGCGGCGCTGGCCTACCAGCTCGAGGGCGCCCCGGTCTGGGACACCGAGCTCGGCAGCTTTCTCTCCGCGCTGAAGCCCCCCTCACCCGAAGGGCTCGTCACGCTCCATCCCTACCGGCCGGGCCGCGTGCCGGTCGTCCTCGTCCACGGCACGGCCTCGAGCCCGGCCCGCTGGGCGGATCTGGTCAACGAGCTCGGGAACGACCCGAAGCTGCGCGATCGGATCGACTTCTGGCTCTTCACCTACAACACGAGCAACCCGGTCCTGCTGTCGGCGCGAGACCTCCGGAGTTCGCTCCGGCGGATCATCCAGGAGCTCGACCCGCTGGGGCGCGATCCGGCCCTCCGCCAGATGGTGATGATCGGCCACAGCCAGGGCGGCCTCCTCACCCGCCTCATGGTCACGGACAGCGGCCCGCGCTTCTGGGCCGCGGTGACGGATACTCCGTTCGAGCAGCTGGACGTGACGCCCGCGACACGCAAGCTGCTCGAGGAGTCCATGTTCTTCGAGCCGGTCTCCGCCGTGAAACGGGTCATCTTCATCGCCACGCCCCATCGGGGCAGCTTCCGCGTCTCATCGCTCGTGCTGAACCTGATCCGGCGGCTGGTCACGCTCCCCCTCGCCGTGGTGACCGGCATCAACGAGCTGGTCGCGAAGAACAAGGCGCTCTCTGACCTCGGTGCCGTCCCGAACGCGGTGGACAACATGAGCCCCCGGCATCGCTTCGTGCGCACGCTGTCGGCGAGCCCGATCGCCCCGGGGGTGAAGGTCCACTCCATCATCCCGGTGAAGGGCGCCCACGGCCCCCCGACGGGCCAGAACGACGGGGTGGTGGCCTACGAGAGCGCGCACCTGGAGGCGGCGGACTCGGAGAAGGTCGTCTACGGCTCGGAGCACTCGACCCAGGGGAATCCGCAGACGATCCTGGAGGTGCGCCGGATCCTGTACGAGCACCTCGGGATCGCGTGCGGCCTCGAGTGCGAGGTGGTGGACCGGGTCGACGAGATCATCTCCCGCACGCCACCGCCCCAGAAGATCGACGTCAAGGACCAGGGGTTCGGCGCCCGCTGATCCCTACTTCGGCGGACCCGCCGTGTAGCCCCGATTCGCCATGCACTGGCGGTACTTCACCTGGTCGACCGTGATGACCGGACCGGACGGGCCACCCGGCCGCGTGGTCTGGGCGTCGAACAGACAGTCGGCCGAGTCCTTGTTGGCCTGCTCCTTGGTCGCGCCGGGCTTCGTCCAGCCCTCGGAGTCGGACGAGGCGCACCCGGCGACGAGACCAACCACCGTCAGAAGAGCGGCGATCTTGAGCATGCTGGCTCGATTCTACCGCGAAGCGCGGTCCAGCGCTCGCACCGCGGCCGCGATGTCCTGGCTCAGGCGCCCGACCGCGCGGCTGTGGGCCGCGACGAGCGCGTCGTAGCCCTTCTCGGGCGTCGCCTCCCGCACGGTGGTGCGCCCGTTCTCGACCTTGCCGTCCTTCGCTCGACGCACCACCCAGGCCGCGTCCAGCACCGCCGAGTCGCCCGGCGTCGACTCGAAGCGCTGCACCTCGATCGCCACGCGGAAGTCCGAGTCCGGGCTCAGGAACTGGGTCACCCGGGCCGAACCCAGCAGCGCGACGAGGTTCTCGGCCACCGTGCGCTGGATGTTGCTCTGCAGCGGCGACGCCCAGCGGTTGAACTCGTCGAGCCCCACCTGGTTCGCGCCGGTGTTCACGACGATCTGCGGCCGATCGACCGTGGCGGGCACCGAGACCGAGGCCACCACCACCGAGACCGTCGACGACGATGCGGCGGCGGGCGCCGCGGCTCCGGTCCCCGCGGTGCCAGTCAAAGTATAGAAGCGGGACGGCGGGCTCGTCCCGCAGCCGGCCGCCAGCCCGGCCAGGGCGCAGAAGGTGGCGATGGCGGCGACCTGGCGCATCATTTCGGCTCCTCGCTCTTCCCGCGGATCAGCGATTCGGGGTGCCGCTCCAGATAGTCGGTCAGCACGCGGATCGAGCGCGCGGCGCGCGCGACCTCGAGGAGCGCATCGCGGAGCTCCTGCTGGACCGGCGCGTCCGCGCCGATCAGCGTGGTGTCGGTGTTCTTGAGCAGCCGATCGGCGGAGGCGATCGCAAGGCGGGCCTCGTCGAGCGTCCCCTTCAGCTCGGTGTTCATGCTGCCGAGGAGCTTGTTGGCGCCCTCCACGGTGGTCTTCAGCTCGGGGAGCACGGACGTGTCGAGCTGTCCCATGAGATTCCTGGCGCTGCTCACGGTGCTCTCCAGGTCCTTGCCGATCGCATCGAGGGGGAGGCTGTCGAGCTTCGCGAGAATGCTGGTGAGCTTGGCTTCGAGATCCGGGACCGTGCTCGGGACCACCGGCAGCTCCAGCGGATCCTTGGTCCAGTCGACCTTCGGCTTGGGTGCATCGGGGAACCGGTCCAAGGCAACGTACAGCTGCCCGGTGAGGAGGTTGCCGCTGCGCAGCTGCGCGCGCAGCCCTCTCTCCTCCACGGCGCGCTTCACGAAGGCGAGGCGCCTCTCCGCGCTGCCTTCCACCAGGGCCCGCCCGGCCGCCCGCTGCTCGCCGGGGGCCAGGCGCTCGACGAGCCGCTCCGGGTAGAACGTGATGGAGGCCCGCGGGCGAAGCGCGCCCGTGACCGGGTCGAAGGCCAGCCCGACATCGACGACCTCGCCCGCGGGCAGCCCGAACAAGAGCACGGGCGCCCCCACCGACAGCCCCCTCACCGTCTCGTTGAAGTAGAGCACGTAGCGGCGGCTGATGGTGTCCGGCTGCTTCATCGCGGCGGCGCGATCGGGGTGGAGGGTGAACGCGGTGTTCGCGGCCGCCGGCGCGGTGGCCGTGAGGTAGGTGGGCGTGTCGAACGCCAGGCCGCCGGCGAGCAGCGCCACCAGACTCTCGGTGCGAACATCCACCCCGCCCGCGCCGAGCGAGACGTCGATGCCACTCGCATTCCAGAACCGCGTCTCCGGAGTGACGTACTTGTCGTAGGGAGCGTTGACGAATGCGGTGATCTCGACATCCTTTCCGTCCGCGGCGAGGTCGTACTTGACGATCTGACCGGCCTGCAGGCGGCGGTAGTAGATCGGCGAGCCGATGCCCAGCGACCCCAGGTCGTGGGCCTTCAGCACGAACGCCTTCCCCGGCTGGTCGGTCACGACCGGGGGCACGTCGAGGCCGACGAACTGCCGGCGGCTCTGGCTCGATTTGCCGGGCTGCAGCCCGATGTAGTTCCCGGACAGCAGGGTGCCGAGCCCGGAGATGCCGCTGAGGGTGACGCGCGGCTCGACCACCCAGAACTTCGCGTCCTCCACCATGAGGCCGGCGGCGCTCTTGGCGATCTTGGCGGTCACCTCCACCTTGCCGTAGCCGTCCGCCAGGACCACCGCACTGACATGACCGATGTTCACGTCCTTGTACTTGACGAAGGTCTTGCCGGCCTCGATGCCCTCGGCGCTCCGGAACACGATGGTGATGGTGGGGCCCTCGGTCAGGACCCGCTGGATCGCGATCCCGAGGGCGATCACCGCGGCGAGGATCGGAATGATCCAGACCACCGAGATCTTCGTGCGCCTCGGTCGCACCACGGTGGCCTGCGGCAGGTCGTCGCGGTCCATCGGCTCAGGCATGACGACCCTCCCACCGGCGACCCGCATCCCAGACGAGGCGCGGATCGAAGAACTCCACCGCGAGAACCGTCAGGATCACCACCGCCATGAAGAACACCACTCCGGGCCCCGGCTCCACCGACATCAGCGGCTGCAGCTGCACGAGTGCGACGGTGAACGTGTCGACGAAGACGTCGAGCATCGACCACCGCCCGATGATCTCGACCATGCGATACAGCCGCGAGCGGTCGCGGTTGCTCGTGATCGAGCCACGCTGCACGCTGATCAGCAAGTACGCGAGGGCCACCAGCTTCCCGAGCGGGATCATCACGCTGGCGATCAGGACGACCAGGGCCAGCGGCCACGATCCCGACGTGTACAGGAAGACCACGCCGCTCATGATGGTGTCGGGCTCGGACCCCGTGAACGTGTTGGTGTTCAGCACCGGGAGGAGGTTGGCCGGGATGTAGCAGATCGCGGCCGCGACGAGGAGCGCCCACGCGTACTGGATGGAGTTGGGGCGCCGCCACTCGAGCTCGGCCCCGCAGCGTGGGCAGTAGCCGGGCCGCGCCGGCCGGGCCGGGCGCGACAGCAGGCCACACGTCTCGCAGGAGACGAGGCCGGCCTCGGCCGCGCTCAGCATCGAGACGGTCATCACGCCGCCTCCGGGTCGGACCGGCCGTCCGCCCACTCGACTCGCTTCCAGATCTCGTCCAGGTCGATGTTCACCATGATCGCGGGCAGCAGCACGATCAGGGCGCCCAGCGCGTACATCCCGATGTCGGGCGTCACCGTCGCCAGCTCCGCGATCTTGATCAGCGCGACCAGGACCCCGAGCATCATCACCTCGTTCATCGACCACGGCCGCATGACGCCGGCCCAGCGCAGCGGCTCGGCGACCCAGTGCGGCGCGGGCGGCCGCCTCACCGCGAGCAGGACCGTCAGCATGAACGCGATGTACGCGGCCGGCGCGATGACCACGCAGAAGGCCACCACCACCGCGGTCCCCTGGAGTCCCTCCAGCCACATCTGGTAGGCGCCGCCGAGGATGGTGGTGCTCGCGGCGCGCCCGACGACGGAGAGGCTCATCAGCGGGATCGTGTTGGCCACGATGAAGGCGATCGCCGCCGCGAGCGTCAGCGCGAGCGGCCGGTCCAGCGGGTCGGAGACCCGACTGGCGAGCGCCTCACCGCACCGCGGGCAGCGCGCCTTCCCGCCCGGGGGAAGCGGCGGGATGCGCTGGAGCAGATCGCAACCCGGACAGGCCACCGCCTCCCCGGCCGGGCGACTGCTCACGGATGGCGACCCTTGAGCTCGATCACCTGGCCGAGCCGGAGCACCGTCATCGTGAACTCGGCGCCGGGCGGCAACGAATCGAGGAGATCGCGCACCCGTCGGTGCTCGGTGACCTCCCCGACCGGCGTACCGTGGACCTTGAGGATGATGTCGCCGCCGACCACCATCTGCTCGCCCATGATCGTGGCCGGCACCGTGCCGCCCCGCAGCCCCACCGCGTCGCCCACCGAGCCCCGGGCCACCGACTTGACGAGGTAGCCGCTCGCCTGCGGCAGGTTCAGGATCTGGGCGATGGGGCCGGTGACGAGCCGCCCCTCGAGCCCGCTCCAGAAGGACGGCCGCTCGAGCAGCAGCTTCTTGGCGGTGTTGATGCTCACCACGAAGCCCAGCCCCTCGCTGCCGCCGGACTTGGAGATGTTGTGGCTGACAATGCCGATGACCTCGCCCGCCATGTTGAACATGGGGCCGCCCGAGTTGCCGGTATTGATGGTGGCGTTGGTCTGGAGGAACTCGGCCAGCGGCATGGGCCGGTAGACGCTATTGGCCGGCCAGCGGGCGCTGATCCAGCCCGCGGACATGGAATGGCTGAGCCCGTAGGGCGCCCCGATGACCATGACGGGGTCGCCGACGCGCACCGTGTCGGAATCGGCCAGCGGCGCCACCATCACTCCCTTGGGGACGCGCTCGAGCCGCAGCAGCGAGAGGTCGGCGGCTGGCTCCGAGCTGATCACTCGCGCGGGCACCGTCTCGCCCCCGAGGAACTCCACGTTGATCTCGTCCATGGAGTGCACCACGTGCGCGGCGGTCAGCACCTTGCCGTCGGTCGAGATCAGCACGCCGGATCCGGTCTCGTTGAACCGCGTGAGCCCACCCGCACCCTCGACGTCGCGGCCCTTGGCCCGGATCACCACCACCGTGGGGTTGACCTTGCGGAAGACCTCACCGATCGTCTGGGCCTCGACTGCCTCGGGGGCACAGATCAGCGCGACGCCGATCGGCACCGCGGGCAGCAAGGCCCGCAACCGCCAGCGGCGTGCGGCCCTCCGGCCATCGATCGTCGTCATGGACCCGATATCCTACTTCATCCGCTCGAAGAACACGTCGAAGGTTTGCCCCAGCGCGGCCTGGAAATACGAACCCGCGAGCTGGTCGCGCTTGGGGTCATAGGCCAGCGTATAGGTGCTCCCGGGATAACCCGGGGCGCGGAGCTCGACGATGACCCGCAGCGTCGACCCCTGACGGGTCGCCTCGGCCCGGGCCACGTTGATCGGGCGGGGATTGAGATACGTCGCCTCGATCGCGCCGCCCGCGGCGGCGTTCCGGATCTCCAGGACGTACCCGCCGTCCGGCCGGAGCCAGCGACCGTTCAGCGCGGAGAACCCGACATCGGCGCCTGCGCTCCGCTCGGTTCCGCTCCGCAAGACCATCGCGGCGGCGAGAATCCCCACCACCAGCACGACGGCCGCCGCGATGAGATACGAGCGGCGCCGGATAGGCCGCCGCTGAACGGACGGCCTCGGTGGCCTGGCCTTGCTCATTCGAGCCCGGCCCAGCAGGTCCCGTTGCTCTCGTACGTTCCGCCCGACCCCTCGCGCGCGTTGTACGGCGTGGAAGTCCAGCCCGCGCATCCGGACATCAGCGCGGCCGCCAGCACGAGTCCGACGAGAGCTCTCACGGTCGCCTCCTTAGCTACACGAGCGCATCCGCGAGGCATGGTCTCAGGGACAACGTCGGGGGTCCATGGGACCAAGGTCCTATCCGGCTCGGCCCGTCACTCGAACGCAAACACGCCCTTCCAGTCGTTCTTCAGCTCGGGCTTCGCCTTCACCAGGGCGGGCACCCGCTCGAAGCAGTAGACGACCTGCGTGTACATCGGCTGCTCGACCCAGAGCGTGCCGTCCTGATCGAAGGTCGCGATGCGGGCCTCCGGCGCCACGAATTTCGGGCTCGCCTTGTCGGTCGTGGCCTGCACGAACTCGACGATCGCCTTCTTCGCCGGCCCGTCGTTCCACGAGGGCAGCGGGTCGGTCTCCGCAAATGCCCGGACGACCAACACCAGGCTGATGAGACACGCCATCGCTACCCGGTGGCTGAGCATCGCCCGCCCCTTTCTCATGAGTGACCGGACCTCGCGGTGTCCGACCAGTACCACATCCTCGGGGCAGACGGCTTCCACGGCCGTCCGCCCCGAGGGTCATCATCTCCGGCGGCTTACTTGCCCATTGCGGCCCGGGCCGCCTCGATCTTCGCCTTCACGGCATCGAGGTTGAAGCTCGCCCCCTTCTGCATCGGCGGGAACTCGATCGCCGTCATGGCGAGCTTCTCCACCTGCGCCTGGACGAAGACGAAGCGCCAGAACTCGTACTTGAACCAGTCGAAGAACTGTACCGACCCGCTCTTGGTCAAGTCCTCCGGCCAGCCCGCGCGCTCGAAGGGGTCGAGGCGGAGGTTGGTCAGGTAGGGCACGTCGGGCTTCGTCTTGTCACCCAGCCAGCCGCCGGGCTGGTCGATGAAGCGGTATTTGTAATCGCCGATGCGCACGGCGCCGAGCTCGCTCTCGCCGAAATACCAGATCTCGGTCCGATTCGACGGCCCCTTGCCGGTGATCAGATCCATCTGGTTGTACCCGTCGAGATGCACCTTGTAGGTGCGATCACCCAGCTGCTTGCCCTTCTTCAGCTCTTCCGTGATGTTCGGGTTGCCGGCGGCGGCCAGGAACGTCGGGAACCAGTCGAGCCCCGAGATGATGCCGCTCTCGACCTTGCCGGCGGGCACCTTGCCCGGCCAGCGGATGATCGCCGGCACGCGGAAGCCACCTTCCATGACCGTCCCCTTGGCCTGCGCGAACGGGGTCATGCCGCCGTCCGGCCAGGTGAAGAGCTCGGTGCCGTTGTCAGTGGTGAACACGACGATCGTGTTGTCGTCCACGCCCATGTCCTTGAGCTTCTTCATCACGAGGCCGACGTCGTCGTCGAGCTGCGCCATGCCGGCTTCATGAATGGACCAGCCGTTCTGGGCGTTGCGCAGGGCCTGGTACTTCGGCGACAGGTGCGTGACGATGTGCATGCGCGTCGGGTTGAGCCACACAAAGAACGGCTTGCCGTCGGCCTTCGCCTTGTCGAGGAACGCCAGGGCCTTGTCGCGGATCTCGTCGTCCACGGTCTCCATGCGCTTCGGACACAGCTCGCCCGCGTCCTGGATCCTCTGCTTGCCGACCTTGCCCCAGCGCGGATCGACGGTGGCGTCATCGACGGTGGTCGCGAACGAGTGGAGCATGTTGCGCGGGCCCACCTGCGCCCTCAGGTTCTGGGGATAGTTCGGATGGCAGGGGTCCTCCATCGCGTCCAGGTGATAGAGATAGCCGAAGAACTCGTCGAAGCCGTGCACCGTGGGCAGGAACTCGTTGCGATCGCCCAGGTGGTTTTTGCCGAACTGACCGGTGGCGTAACCCATCGCCTTGAGTGCGGTCGCGATGGTCACCGCCTGTGCCGGGATGCCGATGGGGGCGCCGGCCTGGCCGACGGTGGTCATGCCGGTGCGGATCGGCAGCTCGCCGGTGATGAAGTTTGCGCGGCCGGCCGTGCAGCTGGCCTCGGCGTAGTAGTCGGTGAACAGCATGCCCTCGGCGGCGATCTTGTCGAGGTTCGGCGTGCGGCCCGCCATCATGCCGCGGTGGTAGGCGCCGATGTTCCACATGCCGATGTCGTCACCCATGATGACGACGATGTTCGGCTTCGGCTGCGCGGCCGCCGGCCCGGCCACGAGCGCCACGGCGACGAGCAGCGCCACCCAGATCAGCAACCCTCTGCGTGCATCCCTCATTACGCTTTCCCCTTTCGCCTTGTAGGCCCGAACGACACCTTGATGGGTCAGCCCCCTCGGTCGGGCGGCTGGCGTGTCTCGTAAGCCTGCCTAACGGGAGACCGTGAAGTCCATGGGACTTTGGTCGTACTAAGTTGGTCATCGAGATCGGGAACGGGGGACGGCGCGGGCGCCAACGTGCGTGTGCCCGCCCTAGTTGGCCGGTCGGGCCTCCATCTTCCTCTCGAGCTCCTGCTTCAGCGCCTCCGGGTTGAAGTGGCGCCCCTTTGCATGGGCGGGTAGGCAAGGGAGGTCAGCTCGAAGGGATCCGGCGTGCTCCGGGTCGCACCGCGGCCGCTCCCACATGCGTGAAGGAGCGGACGCAAGCGCGGCGGCCGACGCAGATCCCGAGGCCGCGGGGCCTCCCGTGATATCGTCACCGAGCAACGCGCTACGAGATGGTCGCTCGTCCGTCAGACGAAAGGGCAATGGGTCGGAAGAAGAAGCAGCGGCGGAAGACGACGGGAACACCCGTCACGTCGGCAGCGCAGCCGGCCGGGCGTCCGGATCACGCGACCGGGCCGGCGCCGGATCCGCGCCGCTGGCGACCGATCGGCGTGGGCATCGGCGTCGTCGTCACCATTCTCGTCATCACGGGAGCCTGGTGGTGGCAGTCAGGCGGCCGGCTGCCGACCCAGTTTGCCGGCGGAGCACCACCGGCCCGTCCGGCCGCGACCTACGTCGGCCACGCGGTCTGCGGGCAATGTCACGCTCAGGTCGAGCAGCGCTGGCGGGGCTCGCACCACGACCTCGCCATGCAGGCGCCGACCGACGCCACCGTCGCGGGCGACTTCAAGAACACGCGCTTCACCTACGCCGGCGTCACCTCGACCTTCTCCCGCCGCGACGGCAAGTTCGTGGTGCGCACCGACGGGCCCGACGGCAAGCTCGCCGACTACGACGTCAAGTACACCTTCGGCACCGAGCCGCTGCAGCAGTACCTCATCGAGCTCCCCGACGGACGCTTGCAGGCGCTCGGCATCGCCTGGGATAGCCGGCCGCCCGCGCAGGGCGGGCAGCACTGGTTTCACCTCTATCCGGGCCAGAAGGTCGACCATCGAGACGAGCTGCACTGGACGCGCCCCAGCCAGAACTGGAACTACATGTGCGCCGAGTGCCACTCGACCGGCGTGCGGAAGAGCTACGACCCCAAGACGCGCCGCTTCGCCACCCACTACGCCGAGGTCAACGTCGCCTGCGAGGCCTGCCACGGCCCCGGCTCGAGGCACCTCGCGTGGGCGCGCAAGGACGGCGGCGGCCCGCGCCCGGACGATCCGAGGAAGGGGCTCGCCGTCACGCTGGACGATCGCCGGGGCGTCACGTGGACGATCAGCGCGGAGACGGGCAACGCTCACCGCTCCCCGCCCGTCCGGAAGGGCCACGAGGTCGAGGTGTGCGGCCGCTGCCACGCGCGCCGGGGTCAGTTCTCCGAGGACGATACGTCCCGTCGGTTTCTCGGCGACACCCATCGGGTCGCCCTGCTCGAGGACCGCCTCTACTACCCGGACGGGCAGATCCGCGACGAGGTGTACGAGTACGGCTCTTTCCTCCAGAGCAAGATGTTCCAGCGGGGGGTGACGTGCTCGGACTGCCACGATCCGCACAGCGCCAGGCTGCGCGCCCCCGGCAGCCAGGTCTGCGCCCAGTGCCATTCCGCCCAGAAGTACGCGGCGCCCGCGCACCATTTCCACCCGGCGGGCTCGCGCGGCTCCGACTGCCTGGGCTGCCACATGCCGACCACCACCTACATGGTCGTCGACCCGCGCCACGACCATAGCTTCCGGGTTCCGCGCCCGGATCTCTCGGTGACGCTCGGCGTGCCGAACGCGTGCACGCGATGCCACGCCGACCGGCCGGCCGCGTGGGCCGCCAAGCAGGTGAACGCCTGGTACGGTCACACCCCGAACGGCCACCAGCGCTACGCGGAGGCCTTCGCGGCGGCCGCGAGCGGGGCGCCGGGCGCGGCCGGGCTACTCGAGGCGGTGGCCCGCGATCGCGACCAGCCCGCCATCGCCAGGGCGAGCGCGATCGCGCGCCTGGCGGCGGTCCCGGGCGCCAGCTCGCGGGACGCGATCGGCTCGGGCCTGAAGGACGGCGATCCCCTCGTGCGTCGGGCGGCCGCGGCCGCCCTCGATGCCGCCCCGCCGGTGCGTCGCGTCGAGCTGCTGGCTCCCCTGCTCGAGGACCCGGTCCGTGTGGTGCGCATGGAAGCGGCCCGCGCGCTGACCGGCGTGCCGCGCGACAGCCTGACCGACGCGCAGGGCGGGGCCCTCGACCGTGGCCTCGCGGAGTACGTCGCGGCCGAGCGCTTCAATGCCGATCGCCCGGAGTCGCACGTCAACCTCGCCCTCCTCTACGCGGCCCAGCGACGCCCGGCGGAGGCCGAGGCGGCGCTGCGCACAGCCCTGGAGGTGGATCCGCGGTTCGTCCCGGCCGCGGTGAACCTCGCCGACCTCTATCGCGGCACCGGGCGGGACGCGGACGGCGAGCGGGTGCTCCGGGACGTCCTCGCGCAGGAGCCGAGGAGCGCGCCCGCGCACCACGCGCTCGGGCTCCTCCTCGTCCGGCAGAAGCGCATGCCCGAGGCATTGCGCGAGCTGGAGACGGCGGCGCGGCTGGCGCCCGAGAGCGCCCGCTACGCCTACGTGTACGCGGTGGGGCTCGACGGGACGGGACGACGGAAGCGGGCGCTCGAGGTCCTCGAGCGGAGCCTCGTCCGTCACCCCTACGACCGCGAGACGCTCTCCGCGCTGATCGCGTTCACGCGCGAGGACGGCGGTCCGAGCCGAGCGCTCGTCTACGCGCGGCGGCTCGCCGATCTCGAGCCCACGAATCCCGAGGTGAGCCAGCTCGTGAAGCGGCTCGAGGCCGAGGCCGCGCGCTGAGCCACGAGCTGGCCGGCGCGCCTACGGCAGCGTGCAGCTGCCGAAGATCGCGAACAGGCCGTCGTTCTCGACGACCGATCCCCCGAACGCCCCGCCCTCCGAGGCGATCACCATGCTCCACGCCTTGCCGTTCTCGCCCCCCTGGAGCATGAGCTGGCCGTCCACCATGCCCGAGGTCTTGATCTCGGTCTTGCGCCCGCTGCCGTCGTTGTCTGTGAGGAGCCGTCCTTTGACGTCGACCCGCAGGAAGGTCGGTAGATTGTTCCCGGCCTGCGGGGCGCTGCGCTCGCACTTGCCGTCTGCCGTGCACTCGCTCACCGCAGTGACCGCGCACAGCATCGTCTTCGAGCCGTCGTACTTGCCCGCCGCCGATGCCGGAGACGCCAGGGCCATGCACGCCAGCGCGACACCCAGACCCATCGCCTGAATCCTCATCATCGATCTCCTCATGGCTAGTTCACCGAATAGCCCTTCGCGCCGAGGCACGAGGACAGCGCGCGCTTGTAGTTCTCTCCCTGGGCCGCCTGCATCTGCTGCGCCTGCGCCTGCTGCGCCTGCGCCTGTTGCTCCTGGTCGCGCCGACGCATGCCGCCGATCATGGCGCCGCCTGCGGCGCCGATGGCCGCGCCCTTCCCCGCGTCGCCCGCGATGGCGCCACCGACCGCGCCGACCGCCGCGCCACGGGCCGCGCCCTTGAGCGGGCTGGCCGTGGGCGCCGGCGCCGGGGCCATCGCCGGGGCCTGGGCGCCGCCGGTCTGCTGCGTGGCCCACGCCTGGCACTCGGCCGTGTCCTGCGCCTGCTGCTGGGGGGTCTGCCCCTTCTGGGGGTAGATGAAGATCTGCTGCCCCCACGCGCTGCCGGTCGCGAGCAGCAGCGCGCCGACGACCATCCATCCCTTGACCACTACCGATCGCGTCTCTGTCATCTTTGCTCCTCCTGTTCTGAATGTCATGGGGACTCGAGCCTGCTCGTCCGAACGGCGATCATCGGGGCGACATCCCGGGGCGCCCGCCCGGAGGCGCGCCGAGAGCTACGGATCGGCGGGTCTCGGTCCGGGCGTCACGGTGTCGACTCGCGGGGCGGAATGATCAGAACCGGATGTACATGCGGACGCCGCCCACGACCGCAGTGTCCACGTTCGTCAGGCGGGTGCCGCTCGAGTCGAGCTCCTTCTGCAGCCCGGGGTTGACGATCTGCAGGTCGAGGCTCATCCGCAGCCACTGCGTGATCGCCGCGTTGTAGAAGATCTCGACCGCGTCCTCGTGGTCGAGGCCGAGGTCGAGGGTCTTGCGCAGGAACGGAACGAAGTTGTCGCTGAACTGGGTGCGCGCCCAGGCGACCCCGAAGTTGTCGTGCGGGCGCCCCGGGACGACCCCGTTGCCTCCGATGCCCGTCGAGTAACTGTACTTGACCGGGTTCGCGTCACCATCGGAGGCGCCGAAGTTGAAGAACATCCCGATGCCGCGCTTCTGATCGCCCCCGGGATGCCAGAAGTACTGGTCGAAGCTGTAGAACACGGCCCAGGTGCTGTCCTCGCGGTTCGCGGGTCGGACCGGGGTGAGGAGCCCGGGGGCGAACCGCTCCAGGATCCGCCCGAGGATGGGGCCCGGATCCCCCAGCATGGGGAACCGCGCCTCGAGGAGAAACTTCGCGAGGTTGGCGGGGTCCTGGCTGAGCGAGAGGCGGGACTTGTCGCTCCACAGGCCGCCCACGCTCTGGTGACCGACGAGCCCGAACGGCTTGATCGTCGCCTTGCCGCTGGCGACGACCGTCGCGCCGTGGTCGAACGCCTCGGAGATGTCGCTGTTCGTGGGCGTACCGCTCGCGTCGAGCGCCATGGCCGAGAGGACGGCACCGTCCCACGGCAGGACGACGAACCCCCCGCCGTACGCCGAGATCGGAATCAGGGCGAGGGCCATGGGAAAGGACGCCGCCGGACTCATGAACTGGTTGCGGATGTCGCCGGCGAACTCGCCCTTGAACGCGTCGTACGTGAAGACCTTTCCCGCGAACAGGCCGAACTTGGTGCTGAGAAACTGCGTGAACGTCGCGTCCATGAGGGCAGAGGTCTCGGCCTTCGGCTTGGGCAGCAGCAGCCAGGTGTTCACCGGCGCGACGGCGCCGGTGTTCCCCTGCACGCTGTCCCCGAAGCTGGAGTCGCCGTAGAGCTTGAAAAACCCGCCCGGCCAGAGGCCCAGCTTGCCGGTGTCGATGTTCAGCGTGTAGTCGGCGTTGCCGTAGAACTCCCAGCCGGTGTCCTTGCCCCCGCCCAGGACCCCCTGCGGGCTCAGGAGCGCGTCCACGTCGAGCACCACGCCCTTCTTGCCGAGCTCGTCCCGCAGCCCCCACCAGCTCCCGGTGAGCCGCGGCCGATCCCAGAAGTCCCCGCCCCACGTGGGCGGGACGTCGACCGGCTGCGCGCTCGCCGCGCCCGGGGCGAGTAGCAAGGCGGAGCCGAGCAGCGCCACCCCCGCGTACCGAGCGTTCCTCATCCAGGTGCCCTTCATTCCGTGACCTCCTCGGGGCCTTCGCAGTCCCCCGAGCATCATAAGCGACCTCGTGGCGCTTCGCCGCCCCGAGGTCGCTGGCCAGAGCCCTCCTACTCGGGCAGTCCGTTGATCATGTACATCGCCCCGATCAACGCGCCGGCGGTGGACATGGATCCGAACCACTTCTCGTAGATCGGTACGATCTCCCGCGAGCGATAGAGCGCCGCGAGCGCGCGGTTCACCGAGAGCCGGAAGTCCGGGTCGCCCCGGCGCATCATCAGTCCGTAGGGCTCGTAGGAGAAGAACTCCTCCACCAGGGAGAGCTTGGCCGGGTCCTTGGAGGTCCGGCCGATCCCGATGAGGATCACGCGATCCGAGGCGTAGGCGTCCGCGGTGCCGGCGTCCAGGGCGGCCACGCCCGCGGCGTGGTCCTTCACCGGCACGAGGGTCGGCGACACCGTGTGCCGCTTGATCGCGTCGTTGAGGCTCTTCTCGGTGGTCGTGCCCGGGATGATCGCGACGCGCTTGCCACTGAGCGTCGACACCCCGAGGATCTGCGAGCTGTCGGTGACGAGGAGGCTGCCGCCGTCGACAAAGGTCAGCAGGCTGAAGTCCACCATCTCCTGCCTCTTCAACGACGCGGTCGTCGACCCGCACTCGAGGTCGACGGTACCGTTGGCCACCGCCTGCATCCGGTTCTCCACCGTGACCTTGACCCACTTGGTCTGCAGATTCGGCAGCGAGAGCTCCTTGCTGACCGCCGCCGCCACGCGGGTGCAGAGCTCCACCGAGTACCCGGCCGGCTTGCCGTCGTCGCCCACGAAGGAGAACGGGCGCGAGGACTCGCGGTAGCCGAGCGTGATGGTATTGGTGCGCTTGATCTTCTTGAGCGTGGCCTCGGGCTCGGCGGCCAGCGCCGGCCCGGCCAGGAGCGCGAGCGTCAGGAGCAGGGTCAGGGACCGGATCATCATCATGGTGTCCTCATACCTTTCGCCAGCTGGGGTCAGGGTTGAAGAGCTTCATGCCACGTGCGATACCCGCGGTGCTCGGGCCCAGGTCCTTCTGGTAGACGATGCCTTCGTGGTTGACGATGAAGGTCATAACGCCGGAGACGCCGTACTGGGCGGGAAAGGCGACCAGGGCGAAGCCGCCGATCATGCGGCCGTGGGCCATGTAGTCGTACGCGCCGTCCGGCGCGGCGGGTCCCTGGGCGGTGAGGATGCGGTAGTAGTAGCCGTGGTAGGGCACCAGGGCGCCCGTGGCCTTTCCTCCGTAGCCCTCGATCCGCGCCTGCACCACCAGGCGCCCCAGCGGGCTCGGCGGCTCGCCGGGCTTCGTCTCCCAGAAGAGGCCGTCGCGCTTGCCCGGGCTGCTGCCGAACCGCGGCGCGTACTCGCGCAGCCCGTCGGCGTTGCGGTCCTCCGAGTAGTACTCGCGCTGCGCGTCGACGTAGGCGAGGCACACCTGGATGGTCTGCAGCTCGTTCCGGCCGATGCGCCGGTTGAGAACCTCTTCCTTCCCGGCTCTCGTGTCGAAGCGCCACTCGGGGCCATCCGGAACCAGCGGAATGGGCATCGGGAAGTCGTCCGGGCCCACGTAGAGCACGATCTTGCCGCCGCCGGCCTCGAGACGGTGCGCGCGGTCATACTCGGCCGCGAACCGCTGCCGGGCGTTGCGGTCGGCGACGGCGTCGCCGGAGTCCACGAGGGTCAGGCCCTCCGACCCCAGGATGGCGAGCAGCGCCTTCTGATCGTCGGCCTTGATCGCATCCAGCAGCGCGGTCATGGCCTGCTCCGGCGAGGTGAACCGGCGCTGCTTGCCGTCGGCCGCGGACAGCGGCGACCCATGCGAGGAGATCACGATCAAGGCAAGCAGCAGAGCGGCGAGCCGTCCGCGCGTTCTCATCGCCGGCCCCCTCCCCGGGCTCCGCCGCCACCGCCGCTGCCGGTGCGGCCGCCGCCCGAGGACGCCGCCGGTCTGGCCTGAGCGCCGCCGGACGAGCCCATGCTCTGGCGGCTCGATTGCCCGCGGTTGCTGTAGCTCTGCGTGGCCTGGCCCTGCCCCACACCCTGGAAGGCGCTGCCGCCCCCGCCGCTGCCCGCTTGCCGCGCCTGACCCGCAGACGCGTCAGGACGGGTGGGCTGCTGGGCCACCCCGCTCGGTCGCTGGGCCCCGGAACCTGCACCGGGCCCCGCGGGTCGCGGCTGGGCCGAGGGCTGCTGCCGCGGCTGGGCCGAAGGCTGACGGCCCGCGGCGCCACCCTGCCCGAACTGGTCGGAGCCTCCCCGCGCGATGTCCTGCCGGCCCTGCTCGGCGTGGCCGCGGAAGCTCTCGCGCGCCTGCGTCGCCTGCTGATTGCCGGCCCGGTTGTAGCGCTGCTGGGTCGCGGCGTCCCGGTACTGGGCACCCTGGCGATGCTCGGGGCTGTGCTGCCAGTTCTGCCGGTTGCCCTGGGTCTGGGTTCGCTGGTTGGCGATGTTGGTGTTGTTCACGTTCCTCGTGTAGCTGTTGTACTGGTTCACGTTCACGTTCACGTCGCCGTGGCTCCAGTTGCAGTTGCCCCAGAGGGCGCTGCCCACCGCCACGCCCGCCGCGAAGGAGAACAGCGCGGCGCCGGCCACGTAGCCCGGAGGATAGTAGTAGTAGGGCGGGTACGCCGGGTAGGGCCACGCGCCGTACACCACGGTCGGATTGTACGTCGGGACGTAGACGACCTGCGGATTCGCAGGCACGATCGTGATCACCGTCGGCGGCGCCTGCTCGACGACAACCTGCTGCGGGGGCTGTCCCGGAGCGGGCGGAGGCGGTGGAGGCGGCGCCCCGGCGGTCGCCGGGGCCGGCTCGACCGTCACGGTCTGCTCCGGCGTGCTCTTGAGGTTGCCGGCGGCCTGCGCCCGCGCCCGGAGGCGCTGCACGGCATCCATCAGGTCCTTCTGCTGGGCCAGGAATGCGTCCCCGAGCTTCTGCGTCCAGTCGAGCTTGCCGTCCATCATGGCCAGGACCTGAGGGAACGTCGCGAGCGACTTCACGCTGTCGTCCCAGGTCTGGCTCTTGAGCGCCTCGTTGAGCGGATCACCGGTGAGGCTCGGGTTCTCCTTGACGAAGCGCGCCGCCTGGACAACCTCGAGCGGGTAGGTCGAGGCCATCAGGATCTGCGCCACCAGCGGGTCGGGATAGAGCGCGATCGGGGCCGCGAGCTGATCGAGCTGCTCGGTTGTGAACGGGGTGGCCGGCGGCGCCGTCTGGGCCGGCGCCAGTGGCGGCACCACCAGCGCCAGCGTCACCGCCCATGCCATGACCCTGTGGATCGCGCGCGTCTTCATGGCTCCCGTCGCCCCGGGGGCGGCTCCTACGTCTCCTCGATCATGGCATTCCCTGGCGGGATTCTGCGGCGGGCGAGACCGAGAAAACCATGGGACCTTGGTCCCATACCAGAGCGGACGCCGGTCGACCTGGTCTAGAATCGGGCGCGGCCGCCCCCGCATGTCCACCCTCGAAGACATCGTGCGCGAGTACTGGGCCCATCGCCCGATGGAGCTCGCCGCGGCGCTTTCCTACTACACGCTCCTCTCGCTGGCGCCCCTTGTCCTCATGACGGTCGCTCTGGCCGGCCTGCTCTTCGAGCGCGTCTCGGTTGAGCACGCGATCGTCGCCGAGATCCGCAACCTGGTCGGGGACTCCGGAGCCGAGGTCGTCCACACGATCTTGCGGAACACCCACGACCACGAGACGGGCGCCCTCTCGGTGGGCATCGGCGCCGTCGTCCTCCTGGTGGGCGCCACCAGCGTGTTCGTGCAGCTCCAGGACGCCCTGAACCGCATCTGGAATGTCGGCGCGCGCCCTCACCGCAACGTGGTCTGGAGCTTCGTCAAGGAGCGCCTGCTCTCGCTCGCCATGGTGCTGGCCGTCGGCTTCCTGCTCCTGGTCTCGCTGCTCATCAGCGCCGGCCTCGCCGCGACCCGCGACTCGGTCCGGAGCACCCTCGGCGACGGCACCCTCGCCCTTCATGCCAGCCACGCGCTGGTGTCCCTCGCCGTCGTCACCCTCCTATTCGCCCTCATCTTCAAGCTGCTCCCCGACGCGCCGGTCGCGTGGCGCGACGTGTGGTTCGGCGCGGTCACGACGGCGGTGCTCTTCAGCGTGGGGAAGTACGTCATCGGCCTCTACCTCGGCCGCACCGGGATCGGGTCGGCCTACGGCGCCGCCGGCTCCCTGGTCGTGGTGATCGTGTGGGTGTACTACGCCTCGATCATCGTGCTCTTCGGCGCCGCGCTGACCTACGCCCGCTCCCGGAGCCACGGGCGCGACCCGGTCGGCTCAGGATAGGCCGGCCGAGCGGTCCCGCAGGCGCCGCCAGACGATCCGGGCGCCCGCCATCACCGGCACCGAGAGAAACATGCCGACCGGGCCGGCGATCTCGCCGCCGGCGAGGACGCCGAAGATCACAAGGCCCGGATGCAGCTCCACCCCGCGGCCCATGATCAGGGGACTCGACACGTAGTCCTGCCCGAGGCGCCACACCACGACGAACAGGGCCAGGAGCCAAGGATGCGGAAATCCACTGAAGAGCGCGACCGCGATGACGATGACCCCGGCCACCACCGGCCCGAGCACCGGGAGGAACTCGAGGGCGCCCCCGATCGCGGCGAGGACCAGCGCGTACGGCACGCGGGCCACCCAGAACAGCACCGACCAGACCGTGAAGGTCAGGACGCAGAGCAGGATCAGCGCGCGTATGTACTCGCCCAGCACGCTGTGCAGGTCGTGGGCGATCGTCACCGAGAGCCGCCGCCGTCCGTCGTCGTCGATCAATCCGGTCACCGCGTCCGCGAGGCGCTCGCTGTCGCGCAGGAAGAAGAACGCGAAGATCGGGATGAGGACGACGACCCAGGCGCCCGAGAGCCACGCGAGCGCGCGGGTGAGCGCGTCCTGGGCGTAGGCGAGCACCTCGGGCAGATGCGATCGCACGAGGCCGTCGAGCACCTCCGCGCCACGCCAGTTCGGAAAGATGTTGCCGACGATCCGGCCGCTCTGGATCTGCGCCGACATCTCGGGAACCCGCGCCCCGAGGGCCGCGACCTCGCGCCCGAGGAGCGGGCCGACGAGCGCCACGATCGAGGTCAGCACTGCCACCAGGACGAGGTAGACGACCGCGATCGCGATCGTGCGCCGGAGGCCCCGCTCGGCGAGCCGTACGAGCGGGATGATCAGGTAGGCGAACACCACCGAGAAGACCAGCAGGAGAAGGACCTTGCGGAGCAGGTAGACCAGCATCAGGCTCCCGGCGACGGCGAGCAGGGTCCAGATCACCCGCAGGGTCCGGGAATCGAACACCCTCGTCATCTCACCGCGCTCCCCCGAGCAGGACGAGCACGCCCCTTCTCTGCAGTGAGCGTGCGGCGTCCGACTCGGCCAGGGTCAGCTCACCGAGTAGCCACGCCCGGTCATGCACACGCCAAACGCGCGGTTGTAGGAGGCACGGCCCTGGGCCAGGACGCCCTGCTGCTGGGCCGCGTAGCTGGCCTGTTGCTGGTGCTCCTGCTCGACCAACTCCGACCGCCGCATGAGGCCGAAGAGGCCACCCACCGCCGCCCCGATGGCCGCGCCCTCGCCGGCATTCCCGCCGATCGCGCCGCCCACCGCGCCGAGGGCCGCGCCGCCGAAGGCGCCGCGGAAGAGCCCACCCTGCGGAGGCGCCTGGGGCGGCGGGGGCGGGGCCGCCGGAGGATTCGCCGGATCGAACCCGCTCTGCTGCACGGCCCAGCTGTAGCACTGGCCCCGGTCGAACTCCTCCTGCTGGAGACTCTGGCCCCTCTCCGGGTAGACGAAGGTCTTTCCGCTGGGCGGCGGGGGCGGGCTCGGGAGCGGCGGCGGCGGGGCCGCGCTCGGTAGCGGGGGCGGAGGAACGCTGGGCGGTACCGAGGAGATGCCGTTCTGGGCGCAACCGGCCATCACCAGCACGAGGCAGAGATTGGCCGTCGCCTTCGCCGCCGCTCGAGATGCTCGCATCGTCCGATTCCTCAGAAGGGTGACTTCTCGGGCGAGATTGTCGAGCCATCTCGTTGCCCCTTGCCATGGGACCTTGGTCCCACCCCGAGCGGAAGGATGTGAGACTTTAGTCCTATGGCACCCGGACAGAGATCATGGTCAGATCCCCGCATGGTGCCGAGACCGGCCGCGTCGAATGGATCGCCGAGCGTGGCCCAGCCAGCGCAGTGGGCGCTCGCGTGCCGGGCGCTCCTGGCCATGCTGTTCGGGCTGGCGGAGGGGGCGATGATCCTCTTCGCGTTCTGGCTCCCGCGCATCACGGCCGCTCTGATGGCGACGTTCTTCACGGGCTTCGCGCTCCTCGACGGCCTCGTGGCCCTGTTCGCGGCCGTGTGGGGATTGAGCCGGGGCGGACGGTGGCGGCTCCTCGCGTGCAAGGGCCTGACCGGAGTCATTGCAGGGATCGCGGTCGTGCTGCGCCCTCCCGGGCAGAAGCCGGGGCCCCTGGCGATCTTCGCGTGGTGGGCGATCATCACCGGACTGCTCCAGGCGGTCGAGGCCATCGTCCTCCGGGGTGGGCGTCCGGGTCGACCTCTGCTGGCCGCGACCGCGGTGCTCTCGGTCGGATTCGGGAGCCTCATACTCGGTCGGCCGCCCCAGGACCTGATGACCCTGGCGCTCCACATCGCGGCCTTCGGCATCCTGCTCGGCGTCCTCCGCCTGATGATCGCCTTCCGCGTGCGGAGCCCGGACCTGGTATAGCGGCGGCATGAAGCGAGCCTCGCCTTTTGCGTTTCTAGCGGGACTGGCACTGCTCGGGCTCCCCGGCCTCGTCAACGCCCAGAGTCTTGGCGACATCTTCCGGCAGATCAACCCCTCCGTGGTCGTGATCCGGGCCAAGGGGCGCGACGTCGAGGGCGCGGGCGGGCTCACCCGCTTCAACGAGACCGGCTCCGGCGTGCTCATCTCCGCGGACGGCAAGGTCATGACCGCCGCCCACGTGGTTCACGCGATGGACCAGATCACCGTGGAGTTCCTCGGCGGCGAAACGGTACCCGCGCGCGTGCTCAGCTCGGAGCCCGCCGCCGATCTCTCCCTCCTGCAGCTGGCTCGCGTGCCGAGCGGCGTCAAGGTGGCGCCGATGGCCGACTCCGACACGGTGCGTGTCGGCGACCCGGTGATGATCATCGGCGCGCCCTACGGGCTCAGCCACTCGATGAGCGCGGGCTGGATCAGCGCCAAATGGCCGGCCAACAGCGTCTACCGCTCCATGCCGCTCGCCGAGTTCCTCCAGACCGACGCCACGATCAACACCGGCAACTCGGGCGGCCCCATGTTCAACATGGCCGGCGAGGTCATCGGCATCGTCAGCCACAACATCTCCAAGTCCGGGGGCAGCGAGGGGCTGGGCTTCGTGGTGACCATCAACACCGCCAAGAAGCTGCTCTTGGAGCAGCCCACCTTCTGGAGCGGGCTCGAGGGGCAGATCATTTCCGGCCCGATCGCCCAGATCCTCAATCTGCCCCAGCCCCACGGGTATCTCGTGAAGTCGGTCGCCAGCGGCTCCATCAGCGAGGCGCTCGGCCTGCGAGGCGGCGCCGAGCTCGCCACCATCATGGGCGAGCAGCTCGTCGTCGGCGGCGACATCATCCTGAAGGTCCAGGGCATCCCGGTGGGAGATGTCGCCGATCACCGCCGCGTCCGGGATCTCCTGGAGGCCCTACCCCCGGGCAGGGAGTTCACGATGACCATCCTCCGCCTCGGCCAGGTGGTCGAGCTCAAGGGGAAGCACCCCTAGAGGGCTCACGGTCGCATCGCGGCCAGCGCCGCATCGTGGAGCAGCCCGTTGCTCGCGAAGACGGTGCTGCCGTAGATGCCGGGCCGGCCGTCGAGATCGGTGAGCCGACCGCCCGCTTCTTCCACGATCACCTTCAGCGCGGCCACGTCCCAGGCCTTGACCGTGGTGGAGAGCGCGATCTCCCCCTGCCCCTCCGCCACCCACAGGTAGGCCGAGAAGTCGCCGAACCCGCGCTGCACCTGGGTGCGATCGCTGAGTCGCAGGAAGCCGTCCCAGTACGGGCTCCGCTTCAGGAAGTTGACCGATGAGTGGACCACCAGCGCGCGCTCGAGCGTGTCGACCGGCGACACGCGGATCCGCTCGCCGTCCCGCCACGCGCCCTCGCCGCGCCAGGCGGTGTGCAGGACTCCGGTGGCGGGCTGGAAGACTACGCCGCCGGTCACCACGCCGTCCTCCTCGAGGCCGATGAGCACGGCCCAGGTCGGGATGCGCCGGACGAAATTCCGCGTGCCGTCGATGGGATCGATGATGAAGCGCCGGTCGCGCGGGCCCGACTCCCCGTGCTCCTCGCCCAGCACACCGTGATCGGGGCAGCGGGCGCGCAGCACGTCCGCGATCGCCCGCTCCGCTTCCCGGTCCGCTTCGGTGACCGGCGAGCGGTCGGCTTTGAGCGACACCGAGAAGCCACGCCGGTAGTGCTCCACCGCCACTGCGCCCCCCGCGCGAGCGGCCTCCACCATGACGTCGAGTCTCCGATCCATGCCGGGAGCTTACCGCGTTCTGCGCCCCTCGGACGAGGCGCGCTGGACGACCGGCGAAATCCTCACGTCGACGGCGGGATCACGGCGCAGTGATGAGCGCAGCGCGGCAGACCGGCGGCTAGCGCGGTGCTCCGGTGACGCCGAAGGCGGCCCACGCGAACGGATGGGGGAACGTGCGAAGCACGTCGCGCTGCGCCTGCCGCAAGGCCTCGACCGGACCGACCGCGTCGAGGCGATCGTAGAAGGCGCGGATCAGCTCGTAGCTGGCCCGATCGTCGACCTTCCACAGCGTGGTGACCACCGCCGGCGTTCCCGCGTAGAGGAAGGCCCGCTGCAGACCGACCAGCTCGTCGCCGCGCGAGAGCTTGCCGAGCCCGGTCTCGCAGGCCGACAGCACCACCAGCCGCGCGTGCAGATCCAGGCCGAACACCTCGCGGACCTCGAGCCGGCCGTCCTCGCCGGCGCCCGGTACCAGCAGCACCGCGGATGAGAGCGGATCTGTCTCGCTCAGGTCGGCGTGCGTGGCGAAGTGGACGAGGCCGACCGCCTCGACGACCTGCTTGACCTGGGCCTCGCTGGCGTCCGCCAGCACGAGCACGGTCGCCTCGCGCTCGTGCTGGCCCACCATGCGCGCCTCGCGCTCGGCCCACGGCAGCGCCAGGGCCGGGCCCAGATCGGGATTGCCGACGACGAGCGTCCGCGCAGGCGCGTTCGTCCCCTTGTCCACGAGGTACCGGAGCACGCTCGCGCTCGGCAGCGTGCTGAGCGCGAAGTCTTCTGCCAGCCACCGGCCCGCCGGCGACCGGAGCGCCGCGAACGGCACGTAGTGCAGCACGCCGTGCGGCACGATCACGATGCGCTCGCCGCGAATCTCGTCCCGGGCCGGGCCGAGCAGCCGCTCGTAGAGGGCCTGGCTCTGCGCCTGCACTTCGGCGAGCGGCGCCTGCCTGCTGACGGCACCGCGGAAGCGGCGGACCTGCGCGAGGAGCGATTGCCGATCGCCGGGCAGCTGGACGACCGTGAAGCGCTCGCGGTCCACGATCCAAACCGCGACACCGCGGTCCCCGACCTGGTACTCGAGGAGCGTCGTGCCCGCGGGCAGGAGGCGCTGGATCTCGGGCAGGCTCACCGGCTCCACCACCATGAGCGAGGCCTGCTCGAGGCTCTCCTGCCGGACGCGCTCGAGGAAGGCGCGGTAGTCGCGGTCGAGCGCCTCGACCCGGGACCGGGCTCCCTCTGACTCGGACTGCTCCACCCCCTCGGCATCCTGGGCCTGCGCCCGGGCTTCGGCCAGCTGCGCTCGTAGCCGCACCTCCTCGTCGACCAGTGCGCGCGTGCGGCCCTTGGACAGCGTGGTCTGGCTGCCGAGCAGATCGAGGAAGGTCCGGGACCGGCTCTGCTCGGCGAGCGCGAAGGCCTCGTCCGGATGCTGGGTGCTGAGCGCCAGGAACACGGCGTGCTGGTAGATCGCCTGCTTGTCCTCGAAGAAGCCGGTGCGGAGCCCGGGGTCGCCCAGGTCGGCGCGAATCTCCTCGATCTGACGCACCGCCTCCCGCATCGCGGTATAGGCCTCCGTAGAGCGGCCGAGTCCCTCGAGTGCGCGGGCCCGTCCCTGGTACAGGCCCGGCAGTCCACCTTCGCGCTTGATCTGGCTGGACAGGGCGACGCACTGCTGGTAGATGCCGAGCGCCTTGCTCCACTCCTGCCTGGCGAGCGCGAGGCTCCCCTGTCCGGCGAGGAGCTCGATCTCGACCCCCCGGAGACCGGTCTGTCGCGCGTACTTCAGCCCGCGGTCGAACGCCCCTTCGGCCTCGTCGAGCTGGCCGAGCGCGAGGGCAGTTCGGCCGATGCCGGAGAACGAGTTGGCGGCCCAGCGTCGGAGATTCGTCCGCAGCCGCTCGGGCGCCCGGCTCTCGATGGCCTCGAAGAACTGGGCCGCCTGGCGGTTTCGGGCGAGCGCGGTCTGATAGTCGTGCTGCGCGTACGCCACCATGGCGAGACCGTTGTAGAGAAAGCCCTCGGCCTGCCCCTCGCGCCGCCCGACCATCCGGGTCCGGGTGAACTCGAGCCCCTCCTCGAGCGTCTCACGCGCCCGCGTGAGGTCACCCACTGCCCGGTACGCCGAGCCCAGCTGCGAGTACGTCGAAGCCCACGCGCCCAGGTCCTGAGGGGTCGGAGCGGGGACTCGCCGGAACATGTCGATGGCGCGGTTCCCCGCCTGGATCGTCTTCTGATAGCGGCCGAGCCTCTGCGCGACGACCGAGGCCGCGTGCCAGATCCGGGCGGCGCGGCGGTGGTCGCCCTGCTGCTCGGCCTGCGGGGCCGCGCGCTCGTAGTAGGCGAGGGCCTGTCGACCCTCGCCCCGGTTGATGACCTCGAGCACCTGGGGAGCGTCGACCGGGTACTCGCCGGGCGCCGGCTCCTCGCTCGGCGCCGGCTCGGCCTGCCGATGACGACCCTTGCCACCGCCGAGCCCCCGCTGGGCCTCTGCCGGGGGCACGGACGCGACCGCCAGCGTCACCACGACGGCCAGCAGCACCCCGACCAGCCGCTCGATCCGCGCGCGAGATCTCATCGGCGCCTCGCTAGCCGCGGCGCAGTGTCGGGTTCCGTAGCTCGAGCAGATCCTGCGCGCGGATCGCGATGTTGCCCTTGACCTCCGGCTGGGCGGGGACGATGTAGAA
>DATIWG010000110.1:0-1442 GCA_035519555.1 Nitrosotalea sp.
GACGCCGAGCTGTCGTTGGGGGGCAAGGTGTTGCCGGTCTATCCCGCCACCGAGGGGTTGAGTCACAAGATCATCCGCTCGCTGATCGACCGGCATTTGGACGCGCTGCTCCCGCTGGCGGAGGAGACGTTGCCACCGGAGCTGCGGCGCTCCCTCGATCTGCCGGGGCTGAGCCAGGCTTTTCTGGCGGTGCATCGGCCTAAGACGGTCGATGACGCGGAGGTGGGGCGCCGGCGCTTGGCCTTCGACGAGCTGCTCGATCTCCAGCTGATGCTGCTTCGGGCCCGGAGCTTGGCCAAGCGTCGCCGGAGCGGGATCGCCTTCGTGCTCAAGCACGACCTCACCACTCGTCTGCGCGAATCGCTCCCTTGGCCCCTGACCGGCGATCAGAAGAAGGCGATTCGCGAGATCGCCGCCGACATGACGGCGCCGGACCGGATGCACCGTCTGCTGATGGGAGACGTCGGGACCGGCAAAACCGTGGTGGCGCTCTTCGCCATGCTGCTGGCGGTGGAGAACGAATACCAGGCGGCCCTGATGGCGCCGACCGAGCTGTTGGCGGAGCAGCACGCGGCCACCCTCACGGCCCTGCTGGAGCCGATCGGCCTGCGCCCCGAGCTGCTGCTGGGGCGATTCTCGCCGGCGGAAAAGGCGGCTCGGCGCAAGAAGCTCGCGGCGGGGCAGGCGCGATTGGTGGTGGGGACCCATGCGCTGCTCGAGGAGCGCACCTCCTTCCATCGCTTGGGCCTGGTGGTGATCGACGAGCAGCACCGCTTCGGGGTCGAGCAGCGTTCGGCCCTGATCGGGAAGGGAGATTCGCCCGACGTTCTGCTCTTGAGCGCCACGCCGATCCCGCGATCGCTGGCGCTCACCCGGTTCGGGGACCTGGACGTCAGTGCCCTCCGAGAGAAGCCGCCCGGCCGCGGCGCGGTGCGCACGGGGATCCGCACCCGGACGCAGCGGGAGCGCGCGCTGGCCTTCGTCAGAGACGAAGTCAAGAAAGGGCGCCAGGCCTACATCGTGCTGCCGGTGATCGAGGAATCGGAGCGAGCCGATCTCCGCGCCGCGACCACGATGGCGCAGAGCCTGGCGGCCCGATGGCCCGATGTACGGGTAGGACTGGTCCACGGCCGCCTCCCGGCCGACCAGCGGGATGCGGAGATGCGGCGGTTCCGGTCCGGCGAAATCGGCGTTCTGGTGGCGACCACGGTGATCGAAGTGGGAATCGACGTGCCCAACGCGACGGTGATGCTGATCGAGCACCCCGATCGCTTCGGCTTGGCCCAGCTGCATCAGCTCCGAGGACGGATCGGCCGAGGCTCGGCGGAGAGTTACTGCATCCTCCAGGCGGACGACGCGATCCCGCCGCGGCTCCAGGCCTTTGCCAAGACGGATGATGGGTTCGAGATCGCGGAGCTGGACCTGCGCGAGCGGCAGATGGG
>DATIWG010000111.1:0-12295 GCA_035519555.1 Nitrosotalea sp.
AGGAGTGCACGACCATGACGGCGTCGTCGCGCGTGGCCATGCGGAGAATGGACGGCACGGGATCGCCGAGGCGCGCGCCGGAGTAGTAGAGGCGGTCGTAGACTTCGTCGGCTATCAGCCAGAGGCCGTGGCGGCGCGCGAAGTCGAGCAGGCCGCGCTGCTCCTCTTCGGTGGCCACCCAGCCGAGCGGATTCGAGGGCGACGTGTACAGCAGAAGACGCGTCCGCGGCGTCACGGCCGCCTCCAGCGCCTCGAAATCCACCGCATAGCGATTTCCCCTCAACGGCTGCGCCAGCTGCTTCACGTTTGCGTTGCACATGGCGACGATCGAAGACCCGTTTGGCCAGGCGGGAGTGAGGACAATCGCGTCATCGCCGGGGTCGAGCACGCACCGGATGCCGACATTCAGTGCCTGGACGCCGGACGCCGTGATCACAATCTCGCTCTCGGCATCGAGAGTCACTGACTGCGTTTCGGCATAGTGGCGCGAAAGTGCTTTTCGTAGTGAGGGCAGGCCGGCATTTTCTGTATAGAAGGTGTAACCATCTCCCATCGCCTTCTGGGCAGCGCGCTTGATGAAGTCTGGCGTCGGGACGTTCGATTCCCCGAAATAGAGCTTCAATACGCGATCTTCCGGGTTTGGCGCCGAAGCATCCATCGCCATTGCAACCTCCGCGAGTTCCCGGATCCGGGAATGAGGGACACGCAGAGCGGAGGCGGCCAGTGAGGCGGGCATCTTCTTACTCTAATGCAGCATAATGCTCCCATGCCGACCCTCGGTCTCATCGAGTATGCCGACGCCAGCCCCGAAGTTCGAGCCGTCTACGACGACATCATGGCCACCCGCAAGACGGACTGGATCAACAACTTCTGGAAGGCCCTCGCCAACCATCCGCCGACCCTGCGCCGCACCTGGGAGAGCATCAAGCAGATCATGGCCCCGGGCGCGCTGGACCCCCTGACCAAGGAGATGATCTACCTCGCGGTCAGCGCGGCCAACGGCTGCGAGTACTGCATCGCCTCCCACACCGCGGGCGCCCGCCGGGCCGGCATGAGCGAGGCCATGCGGGGCGAGCTGCTCGCGGTGGTCGGCATGGCCTGCGAGACCAACTCGCTGGCCAACGCCTATCAGGTGCCGGTCGACGCCCGCTTCCGCGATCCGGACTGAGCCGCCGCGACGCCCCGCTCCCGGCCCAGGTCGGCGGCGGTGTGGCCGGCGAGGGCGGCGAGCACGATGGTGCCGCCCAGGACCGAGGGCAGCCCCGGATTCTCGCCGAGGGCCAGCCAGACCCAGACCGGCCCCAGCACGCTTTCCAGCACCGCGATCAGGGATGCCTCGGCCACCGGGACGCTGCGCGCGCCCGCGGTGAAGAGGATCATGCCGAGGCCGAGCTGGCAGGCGCCGAACAGGGCCAGTACGACGAGATCGCCCGCACCCGCCGAGGCGGGCCGGGCGGAGACGGCCGCGACCACGCTCGTGAGCAGGGCGGCCAGGGCGGCGGCGGGCAGCATCTGGATCTGCCGCCGCCGGCGCAGGAACACGGTGGCGACGGCGAAGGCCAGCGCGACAGTGAAAGCGAGGAGATCGCCGCTCAGCGAGCCGGCGGCGGGAGCGGCGTAGAAGTAGCGCGAGAGCATGATCGCGCTGCCCAGCAGCGCCACCCCCATCGCGATCCAGGTGCGGCCGGCCACTCGCTCGCCCATCCAGGCCCAGCCGATCAGGCCGGCCATGAACGGGCTCAGGCTCTGGATGATCAGCACGTTCGCGACCGAGGTGCGGTGGAGCGCCATGATGAAGCACGTCGACGCGGTGGCGAAGCACACCGCCATGCCGAGGCCGGTGGCGCCCATGGCCATGAACACGCCCGGGGTGCCGCGTCGCTCCCGGAGCGCGGTCACCGCGGTGAGGAAGGCGGCGCAGAAGAGGCCGCGCCAGAACACGGTGGTCCACGGGTCGGTGTCCACGCTGCGCGCCAGCAGGCCGCCGGTGCTCCAGAACACCGCGGCCGCGGCCACGAGGAGCCGGCCGCGCCCCCGATCGGCGACGGCCTGGGCCGGCCCCGGCGCGCTGTTCATCGGGCGAGCGCGACGCAGACCACTCCGGCCAGCACCACGGCCGCGCCCGTGAGCCGATGGCCGAGCGCGCCCTCCTTCATCCACACGCTGCCGATGATCGCGGACAGCACGATCGACATCTCCCGCGCCGCCACCACGTAGCCCGTCTTAGACAGCTGGAACGCGAAGAGCACGAGCAGGTACGCGGTGGGGCTCATGAGCGCGGCGGCCACGATCGTGACGCGGTTCACGCGCCACTCGCGACGCATGACGTCCTGCTTGGCGAGCGCGACCGGGGCGAGGAGCGCGCACGAGCCCAGCTCCATCAGCCAGATGTAGGCGAGCGGGCTGATGCGTGCCACTCCCGCCTTGTCGACGAGGGAGTAGGCCGCGATCAGCCCGCCGGTCGCGAGGGCCCAGCCGGTCCCCGAGCCGTGGAGCGCCGCGCGCGTCCAGGCGCCGCGCCGCCAGTGGAGCGAGAAGATGCCGGCGGCGACCAGGACGATGCCGACGGTGCCCAGGGGCGAGAGCCGCTCGTCGAAGAGCGCCAGCGCGGCCACCGGTACCAGGGCCACGCCGAGCCCGCGCGCGATCGGGTACACGAGGGAGAATTCGCCCGCGCCGTAGGCGCGGCCGAGGGTGAAGAAGTAGAAGGCGTGTAGGACGACGGTGCCGCCCACGAACGGGATCGCGACCGCCCGCAAGCCGTCCTGCCAGAGCACCGTGAGAGCGATCGGCGCATAGACCACGGAGGCGACCACGCCCACGCACCAGAGGAACACCACCGGGTCGCCGCCGCGCTTGGCGAGCGCGTTCCAGCCCGCGTGGAGCACGGCCGCACCGACGACAAGAAGGAGGGCCGTGGCGGTCACTCGGACTAGGGTAGGGGTTTCGCCCAGCCAGGCCAAGCGATTACTATGGAGATCTCGTCCATGGCTTACTCGCTCCGACTCATCGAAGATCGGGTCGCGGCCGGCGCGGCGCCGCCCGCGCCGCGGCCGGACGCACCCCGGATGCTCTACACGGTGTCGGGGACGCTGAGGCGGGACCACGCGTCCGAGCCGGTCCCGGCGGTGGGTCCCGGCGAGGTCGGCGCGCGCGCCGGCGCGGAGGGGGCGCGGCTCTATCGCGTCGAGCTCGTGCGCCAGCCCCCGCATCCCGCGGGCGGCCGCCTGCTGCTCGAGCACCCCGTCGACCTCGCCCGCGGCTCTGCGTGGCTCATGCGCTGCGACCGCGTCGATTTCGAACCCGGCGGCGTCGCCCCGCTCCATCGGCATCGGGGCGGGGGCATACGCTGCCTGCTCCGCGGCCGCCTCGAGGTCACGGTGGGCGCGGGGGCGCCGCGCGTGGTGGCGCCGGGTGAGTGCTGGTTCGAGAGCGGGCGCGAGCCCGTGCTCGCGGTCTCGTCGCGCGAGAGCGAGACCAGCTTCATCCGCTTCTCGGTTCTGCCTGCCGAGATCCGCGGGCAGAGCTCGATCATGTACGTGGATCCGGGGGACGCCGCTCGCGGCCGGCCACGTCGCTACACGGTCCACGTCGACGAGCCGATCGCCTTCTAGCACCATGCGCGTGCTGATCCTCAGTGCCAGCTACGGGTCGGGCCACGCCGAGGCCGCGCGGAGTCTGGCCGGGGCCTTCGCGGCCCGAGAGGCCGAGCCCGTCGTGATCGATCACTTCCGCGAGCTGGTGCACCCGGTCTTCGCGAGCGCGAGCCGCGCGCTCTACTACGGGCTGCTGCGGCGCGCACCCGGGGTGTGGGCGCTCGGCTACTCGCTCGGCGACCGACTGGGGCCCGAGTCGCCGCTGGCCTTCGGCATGACGCGGCTGGGCATGACCCGGCTGGCGCAGCTGCTCGACACCATGCGCCCCGACGCGGTGGTAACGGTCCACGCGACCCCCGCCGCCGCGATGGCGGCGCTCGCGGCGGCGGGGCGCCGGGTGCCGCCGCACACCACCGCGGTGACCGACTTCGTGGCCCACAGTCAGTGGATGCCGCGTCCGGTCGACCGGTACTGCGTCGCGGCCGAGGAGGTGAGGAACGAGTTCGTGGCGCGCGGCATCGCGCCGGACCGCGTCGTGGTGACCGGCGTGCCGGTGCGGCAGGCGTTCACCCGGGCCATCGATCCGGCGGCGGCCCGGCGGACGCTCGGCCTCTCGCCGCGGCTGCCGACCATCGTGGCGATGGCGGGCACCCAGGGCTCCCTCGGTCGGCTCCCGGACGTCGTGCGCGCGCTCCTGGCCGTGGATCAGCCGATGCAGGCGATCGTGGTGACGGGCCGCGACGACCGGCTGCGCGAGCAGCTCGCGCGCCTCGCCTCGGGCAGCCCTCTGCGGGTCGTGGGTTACGTCGACGACGTGCCGACCCTGCTGGCTGCCGCGGACCTGCTGGTGACCAAGGCGGGCGGCATGACCCTGGCCGAGGCGACCGCGGCGGAGGTGCCCCTGCTGCTCTACGGCTCGCTGCCCGGGCAGGAGCGCGGCAACGAGCGCTTTGCCTCCCGCGCGGGCATCGCCCTGGTCGCCCGCTCGCGGGGCGAATTGCGGCGGGTGCTCCACGGGGTGCTCGCCGATCCGGACATGATCGATCGCATGCAGGGCTCGCTGCGCCGGCTGCGCCGGCCCGACGCGGCCCACCACGTCGTCGACCTCGTCCTCGCCCAGATCGCCACCCGCGGGAACTCATGACGCAGTTCGCGTTCTGTCTCGAGAGCGGCGACCGCGCCTTCCGGGAGGGACGCTACGCGGATGCCGAGCAGGCGCTGACCGCGGCCCTGGCGCTCGACCCCCGGAGCGTGAAGGCCAACTTCAAGCTGGGCCTGGTGCTGGAGCGGCAGCGGAAGTGGGCGAGCGCGGAGGCCGCATTTCGCGCCGCCGTGCGGTGGAAGCGCGATCACGCGGTCGCGTGGCTGCGCCTCGCGGCGGCCTGCCGGCGCCTGGGCAAGGAGGCCGAGGAGGAGGCGGCGGCGCGCGAGGCGGTGCGGCTCGCGCCCGGCAGCGCGGAGGCCCGCCACGCCCTCGCGGTGACGTTGCTCCGGCTCGGCCGCGCCGACGAGGCGGCGCGCGCGTTCGAGGAGACGATCCGCCTCGCCCCGTCCAACGCGATCGCACGGCAGGGGTTCGGAGAGGCGTTGAGCGCTCTCGGGCGGCACGCCGACGCGGCCGCCGCCTTCGGCGAGGTGATCCGCCTCGATCCCCGCTCGCTCAAGGCCCACGTCCATCGCGCACTCGCGCTGCGCCGTCAGCGGCGGTGGGGCGAGGCCGCGCTCGCCTACCGGGAGGCCTCCGCGCTCCGGCCGAACGAACCCGCGCTGCACGGGCGGCTCGGGATGATGCTCGAGCGCCAGCGCCGATACCGGGAGGCGGTGGCCGCCTACTCGCGCGCCGCGCGCCTCGACGTCGCCGGCGCCCGCTGGCGCGCGCGGCTCGGCCACGTCCTCGAGCGCCAGGGCCGCTACGCCGACGCGGAAGCGGCGCTCCTGGAGGCGGTGCGGCGCGAGCCCGAGCTGCTCGAGGCCCACCTTGGCCTCGCGATGATCTACCGTCGGCAGGCGAAGTGGGCGGAGGAGGCCCGCGTGTACGAGCGCGCGATCCAGCTCAAGCCCGACGATGCGCACCTGCACGCCGACCTCGGCCTGGCCCTGGAGGCCCAGGGTCTGCTCGGCGCGGCCGAAGGTGAGTTTCGCCGCGCGGTGGCGCTGGCCCCGGAGAACGCCGATCTCCACGTCGAGCTCGGCATCGCGATGGGACGGCAGGGGCGCCACGCCGAGGCGGAGGCGGCCCTGCGGGAGGCGGTGCGGCTCAACCCGCAGGACGTGGTGGCCCGGGCCAATCTCGCGCTCGGCCTCGGGCGCCAGGGCCGCCACGCCGAGTCGGAAGCGGCGTATCGCCACGCGCTCGAGCTGAGGCCCGACGGCGCGCCGCTTCATCGGGGCCTCGGCATGGCGCTCTATTCGCAGGGCAAGCGGGCGGCGGCCGAGGACGCCTTCCGCGAGGCGGTGCGTCTGAAGGCGGACTACGCGCGAGCATGGGGCGACCTGGGCGAACTCCTGACCGAGACCGGGCGCCACGACGAGGCGGTGGGTGCCTTCCGGGAGGCGATCGCGGTGAAGCGGCAGCGCATCGCCTCGTACCGCGGCCTCGGCACCGTGCTCCTGCTGCGGGAGGCGTACGACCAGGCCGAGGCCGTCTTCCGCGAGGCGCTCACGGTGCGACCGGACGACTCGCAGAGTCACTTCGGACTGTGGACCGCGCTCGAGCGGCAGGGCAAGATCGCGGACGTCGAGGCGGCCTATCGCGAGGCGATCGCGGTGACGCCGGATCTCCCGGATGCCCACTCGCGGCTGGGGGACCTGCTGGCGCGTCAGGGCCGGTGGCGAGAGGCTGAGGCCGCGTATCGCGCGGCCCTGCACCTGGAGCCGGACAACGCGCGCTCCCGGATCGCCCTCAGCGCGGTGCTGCGCCGGCGGGGCGGCCCGTCGCCCGGGGGCTAGCTAGTCGTTGATCGGGTCGGGCTCGATGTTGGTGATGCGGAGATAGCTGACCGCCACCCGCTGGTCGCCCTGCTCGAGCAGCACGCCGTCATCGGCGATCTGGGCCAGGCTGCCCGCGATCGGCTCGGGCGCGTTCTTCACCGAGATCAGCACGTGCCGGCCGAGATGACGCTGGGCCTCCGCGTGCCACATCGTCTTCTGCACCTCATCGAAGACGCCGGCCGCCTGCCGCGCGGCCGAGGCGGCCCGGCTCGCCGCGGTGATGGTGCCGAGCCCGGGCACCATGAGACCGCCCGGAAAGGGCGGCGCGGCCGGCCCATTGGCGCCCGCGCCGACCATCGGGTGCGCCACTGAGCCCGACCCCATCGCGTGGCCGGCCGGCGGGCCGGCGGCGGCCTCGCCGTGCTCGGAGGCGTCGCGCTCCTCGAGGTAGCGCAGCACTTCCGAGAGCCGGGCCATGAGGTTCGAGAAGATGAAGAGCCCCACCAGCGCGCACGCCAGCGCCACGCCGAGACCCATCTGGGCCTCGGTCTGCCGGAGCTGGTTGAGCGAGTAGAGGGTGTAGGTGAACAGGAGCAGGGGGATCACGGCCGTCAACGCGAACACGATGGAGGCCGCGTTCCGGAGGGTGTACGTCCGGCCTCTACTCATGGCGACTCAAATCTAGCGCGATCGGCGCCTCGCCCAAAGTTTTGAGAGAGGCGGCGCCGTCGTCGCCTCCCCGGCCTGGGGCCCGCGTGATAGTATCCGACCGCCAACCATGAGCCCGACCCGCCGTTCCCTGCGCGAGATGCGCGGCTTCGTCTTCGACCTCGACGGCTGCGTCTGGACGGGCGAAGTGCTGATGCCCGGTGCCGCCGAGACCCTCGGTCTCATCCGTCAGCAGGGCAAGGGTCTCTGCTTCCTGACCAACAACTCGCGGGCCCGGGCCCGCACAATGCAAAGCAAGCTGGTCCGGCTTGGGGTCGAGGCCAAGGAGGCCGAGGTGCTCACCCCGCTCGAGATCCTGGGCGAGGTCATCGCGCAGCGCTGGGGTCGGTCGCCGGTCCTGGCCATCGGCGGTCCCGAGCTCACCGACGTGCTGAAGGACGCCGGGCACACCGTGCTCCCAATCGAGGCCGCCGGTGACGCGACCGTCGTCGTCGTCGGCAACGACTTTGACTTCAGCTACGAGCGCCTGACCGCCGCCGCGCGGGCGGTGGCCGGCGGCGCCGCGTTCCTGACGCCCAACATCGATCCGCGGCTTCCGCTGGAAGACGGGCAGTTCCTGCCCGGCTGCGGGGCCATCGTCGAGGCCGTCGCGACGGCCGCCGGCCTGCGCCCGATCGTGATCGGCAAGCCCGAGCCACCGCTCTTCGAGCTCGCGCTCCGGCGCATGGGCCTCGGCGTGGACGACGCGGCCATGGTGGGCGACAGCGTGGACTCTGACGTGCGCGGTGCCCGCCGCGTGGGCATGACCGCGGTGCTGTTCGCCCCCAAGGGCGGACCCGACGGGGTGGCCCACTACGTCGTCAAGTCCATGGCCCAGCTCCGTCGCCTGCTCGGCTGAGCCAGGATGCGCGTTCTCCTGCACTCGGGCGGCCCCCTCGGGCCGGCGGGCCGCGCCGCGCTGCTCGACTTCCTGGGCCCGCTCCGCCGGGTGGCTTTCGTCACCGCGGCGAACCTGCACGACGAGGCGGCCTACTTCGACCGCATCCGTGCCGCGCTCGCTCCCGCGCCACCGGACGGCGCCGGCCTCGAGCTGGTGCACCTGCGCTGGGACCATGAGCCGCTCGCCACCCTCGCGGACGCGGACGCGCTCTTCATGGGCGGCGGGAACACCTACGCGCTCCTGCAGCGTCTGCGCGCCGCAGGCCTGCTCGAGGCTATCCGGGCCCGCGTGGACGCCGGCATGCCGTACATGGGCGCCAGCGCCGGGTCCAACGTGGCGGGACCGACGATCCTCACGACGAACGATTGGAACGTGGTGGGTCTCAACCGATTCGACGCGCTCGGGCTGGTCGGCTTCAACATCAATCCGCACTACAAGGAAGCCGATCCCGCGATGGCGGCCTACAGCGAGACTCGCGACGACCGGATCCGCGAGTACCACGTGGTCAACCACAATCCGGTGCTGGGGCTGGAAGAGGGAGCGTGGGTGATTGCCGCCGACGGCATGGTCACCGCGCACGGTACCGCGCGGGTGAAGCTGTTCAGGCCGGCCGCCGACCCGGTGTGGCACCAGGCCGGCGACCGGCTGCCTGTCACTTAGTGGCCGCCCGGAAGGACCCACCTGCTTCATCGGCTTCCGCGTCGGGCCCTTCCGAGCGGCCTGGTTCGATCGGGGTCAGGGGAGCGGTCGGGGTTCAGCCCGAGCACCTCTGGCCCTTCGGGGCTTCGTAGTTTGCGACCTTGAACGTCCGCACGAAGGAATCCTCCCAGACCTCGAGGGGCAGGCGCCCCATGTCCTGGGTCCCGTCGAAGACCGAGAACTTCGCGCGACGGGTGAACTCGGCGGCGGACACCCGCTTACCGAGGAAACCAAGCGTGGTTTGCTTGTCCGCAAAGAGGGCAAGGGTCTCGTTGACCGGCTGGGCCGCACCGCCCGTGCCCGGCTTGAGCCACGAGAGAACGACGGAGAAGCCCTGCACGTTCGGATCGGCGACGAGCGGCTGCAGCGACGCCATGCGCCGGAGCAGGTCCGTCCCATAGCGGGAGAACATGGCGGAGGCGCGCCGCTCCGGCGGCATCGCCGAGAAGCGCGCGTCCTCGTCCTGATCGATTACGATCCAGACCGAGAGGTAGCGATCGTCCTCCACCGCGCCCTTCGGCTGGCGGAAGCCGATGCCGGCCTTCTGCACGCCGACCCACGGCATGCAGTAGTAGATCTCCTCGCGCACCTGCTTGAGCAGCGGCTCGTGGGTCGTGGCGAGGCTCCGGGCCTTGGCCGTCTTGTACTGATCGATGCTCATGATGGCGTCGTCGGCGGCGGCGGGAACCGGAGCGAAGAGAATGAGGGCGAGTACCGCGAGCCGGCGAACGACGAAGCGGGACATGATGTGTCTCATCAGGATCCTCCTGTAGCGGAGCACGTTGAATCCCGACGAGCGCTTCGAGCGCCCTTCCTTCGGTAGCCCGGCTGTCAGGTGACTCACCTGATCCGCGGCTTTGCGTCCCCGTCTCACGACGGGTTTGCCGTTGTCGGGAAGAGGCTCCGCGAGGGGGGAGGGGAGCAATCGCGATGCCAGCCCGCGCCCGCGGCCCATCGCGTGCTGGAATCGCTACATAGGATCTGGGTCCACCACGGCGGTGTCATCCGGGTGACGCGCGTGTTGAGCGGACGCTCGCGCGCAAGATGTGCTATCCATGCCGCGATGCTCTCGAACGCGCCAGTCGGGCTCGCCGTGCTGTTCGTTGCCACCGTCGTGGCGATGTTGGCCCTGGTGGTCGGGGGCGCGGCGTGGGCGGCCCGGCGCGCCGAGCCCGGCGCGCGGCTGGCGGTGCGCCTCACCGGGCTCGGCCTGGTGGGCTGGCTCGCCCTGACCGCCACCATCGCGGAGAGCGGCTTCTTCGAGGACTTCTACTCGATGCCGCCGCACATGCTGCTGGCGATCGGGCCGCCGCTCCTGGGGCTGCTCGCGCTCGTCTTCTGGCGGCGGGCCGAGCCGCTGCTCGCGGTGTTGCCCCGTGCGTGGCCGGTCGGGGCGCAGACCTTCCGCGTCGTGGTGGAGATCGTGCTCTGGCGGCTCGCGGTCGCGGGGGTGGCGCCCGAGATCATGACGTTCACCGGCCGCAACGTCGACATCCTGGTCGGCCTGACCGCACCGGTGGTGGCCTACGCCTGCTTCGTGCGGCGCGCGTGGCCCGAGCGCGTGGCGGTGTGGTGGAACGTGGCCGGCATCGTGATCCTGTTGAACGTGGTGGTGCACGCGCAGCTGTCCGCGCCCACTCCGTTCCGGATGTTCGAGACCGATCCCCCCACGACCTTCATCGGTGACGTGCCCTTCATCTGGCTGCCCGCGTTCCTGGTGCCGCTGGCCTGGTTGCTCCACGGGGTCTCGCTGCGCCAGCTCCACTCCCCTCGCTGAACCCGGCGGTCAGCCCGTCGCGGCCTTCCCGGCCGGGCGCTGCTTGCGCCGGTAGCGCATGTTCAGCACCTCCACGAGCAGGGAGAAGGCCATCGCGAAGTAGATGTAGCCCTTCTCGACGTGGGTTCCCATGCCTTCCGCCACCAGCATCACCCCGATTAGGAGCAGGAAGGCCAGGGCCAGGATCTTGAGGCTCGGATGGTGGTCGATGAACCGGCTCACCGCGCCCGCGGAGGCGAGCATGACCAGCATCGCGATCACCATGGCGGCGACCATGATCGACAGCTCGTTGGCCATGCCGACCGCGGTGATCACCGAGTCGAGCGAGAAGACGATGTCGAGAAGCAGGATCTGCACGAGCACCCAGAAGAACGCGGCACGCGCGCCGGCAGTGGCCGGCGCGTGCCGATCCGCCTCCACCTTCTCGTAGATCTCCCAGGTGGCCTTGAAGATCAGGAAGAGGCCACCGCCCAGGAGGATCAGATCGCGCCCCGAGATGCCGCGGGCGAACACGGTGACGAGCGGCTCGGTGAGGCCCATCATCCACGAGATCGTGAAGAGCAGGCCGATGCGGATCCCGAGGGCCAGGATCAGCCCGACGCGCCGAGCGGTCTCGCGCTGGGACTCGGGCAGGCGGGCGACCAGGATCGCGATGAAGACGACGTTGTCGATGCCGAGGACGATCTCCATGGCGGACAGGGTGGCCAGCGCCAGGAGGCCGTCGGCGGTGAGAAACGCGGCCATCGGAGCCGCGCGCTACCTCACATGCGGTAGGACGTGTCGGGCGAACAGCTCGATCGCAGCCAGGTCCTCCTGGTCGAGCATCTGCAGCAGCACCCGCTGTACCCCCGCCGCCTCCCACTGCCGGAGGCTCTCCACCACCTCGCCGGGCGTGCCCACCAGGAAGCTCGCCTTGCGCCAGGCCTCCTCGTCCGCGGGCATCTGGGGGAAGATCGCGCGGGCCGCTGCGATGCGACGTCCGACGTCGGCCCGGTCGCGGCCGATGGCGAGCGGGATCATCAGCGAGCGGGCGATCGTGTCGGGATCACGTCGCACCGCCGCGCAGTGCTGGGCCAGCACCTCGCGCTTCTGCCGGAAGCCGTCCGGATCCACCCGGGTCACGTTCCACTCGTCGGCGAACTCGGCCGCGATGCGTAGCGTGCGCTTCTCCCCCCGACCCCCGATGACTATGCGCAGGCGCCCGTAGGTGGGCAGGGGATAGTTCTCGGCCTTCCGCAGCACGTAGTGGGGCTGCTCGAGGGTGACCGGCTCGCCCACGCCGAGTGCGCGGATGTAGCGGGCGGCGCCTTCGAGCCGATCGAGCCGCTCCTTCACCGGCGGCAGCGGGATACCGAACGTCACATGCTCCGGCTCGTTCCAGCCCCCGCCGAGGCCCAGGTCCATGCGGCCGCTGGAGAGCGTGTCGAGGGCCACCGCCATCTTGGCGAGCAGGGCGGGCTGATAGAACGTGATCGGCGAGACCATGGGGCCGAAGCGGATGCGACGGGTGCGCATGGCCACCATCGTGAGCGAGGTCCACGTCTCGAGCGACGGTCGCTTCGAATCGCCGGCGAGGCTTGTCAGGTGATCCGACCGGCACAGGGACTCGTAGCCCATGTCCTCGGCCGCTTCCATGAGCCGGAGCCACCGCTCCCAGGTGAGCCCTTCCTGTCCCTCGATCAT
>DATIWG010000112.1:0-12065 GCA_035519555.1 Nitrosotalea sp.
GACAGCTCGCGAGGGTAGCGGTTCTCGAAGCCCGCGAGCCCGGTCAGCTCGAGGAGATCGCCAGCCTGTTTGCGGTATTGCCGCGGGTCCAGACCGAGCATCTCGATCGAGAAGAGCACGTTGTCGAGCACCGAGCGCCACGGCAGCAGGACGGGCTGCTGGAAGACGAAGCCCACGTCGGAGAGGGGCTCGGTGACGATCTGGTCGCGGAGGTGGATGCGGCCGCGTGTGAGGGGGACGAGGCCGGCCACCAGCTTCAGCAGCGTGCTCTTGCCGCAGCCGCTGGGCCCCACCAGGGTGACGAACTCGTTCTCGCCGACGTCGACGGTGATGTCGTCGAGCGCCGGCACCAGGTCGCCTCGCCGCGTCCGGTAGGTCTTCTCGACGTGGTCGAGGCGGATCACGCGGGCCGGCGGCTACTTCCGCTCGGGCAACAGGTCGTTGGTGTAGAGCTCCTCGAGCGGCACCTTGCGCTTGAGCTCGAGGTACTGCGTGTAGGTGTCGCGCGTCTTCTCCAGCCGTGCCGGCTCGAACTGTCCCACCGCGACCTTGCCGCTGGTGACTTCCTCGGCGTAGACGAAGCGCGTGGCAACCGGGGCCGCGCCGAGCGCACCGTCGGGATCGACCTCGGGGTGGTGCTTGAGCAGGTAGCCGACTCCCTCGTCGTAGTGCTTGTTGCGGAACGCGTAGTCGGCGCCCTTGAGCGTGGCGCGCAGGAAGGCCTTGAGACCCTCGGGGTCCTTGGCGATCGTCTCCTCCCGCGCGACCAGCGAGGTCGAGCTCAGGTCGAGGCCGAGATCGGCCCACGCCGTCAGCAGGCGGAGGTCCACGTTCTGCTGCTTGGCGATCTTGCGGATGCGCGCCTCGTGCACGACGAAGAACGGCACGGCGTCGGTCACGCCCCGGATCAGCGACGGGGGCATCGAGGCCGCGTCCATGGTGACCCAGGTCACGGAGTTGGGCTTGAGCCCCGAGAGCTTCTCGAAGACGGGCCACAGGATCTGGTGGCTGTTGCCGGCCGAGATCGCCAGCTTCTTGCCCTCGAGCTCCTTCGGCGTCTTGATCGGCGAGTCGGCGCGCACGAAGATGCCGTGCGGCGGGCGGCGATACCACAGCGCGATGGCCTTCACCGCCACGTCGGTGTTCGCGCGGGCCGCGATCAGCGCCGACATGTCGGCGATGCCGACCTCGCCCTGACCGGCCGCGATACGCTTGATCGTGTCTCCTGAGCCCTGGCCGCGGAGGATCTTCACGTCGAGGCCCTCGTCCCGGTAGAAGCCCTTCTCGAGCGCGGTGTAGTGCGGCACGTACTCGCCGGTGGGGACGAAGTCGAGGATCAGGGTGTAGGGGCGCAGGGGTTTCTGCTGGGCGTGGCCCATCGCGGGCGGCAGCAGGGCGGCTGCCGCCAGCAGGGTGACGGAGGCGAGGAGCAGGCGCGCGACTCGGGTCATGAGCAATCCTCCTGGCAGCGGGCGTGACGGTGTCGTGGTCGTCGGCCGGGATCCGTGGGGCTCACGAAGGTGCAATCGCGCTGCCACCGGCTCGGGCCGCCTCCGCCTCGCGAAGTGGCGACCATCTCCGCGACCGGCCCGAGGATGAGCCGTCGATTGCGACGCGGGTCTGCCCACGGGTGCGGCACGTGCCCGCTTTCGAGTCAGGCCGCGCCGGACTCGGCGAGCGGGTGCGCGTCGATGTCGTCGAGGTGGGCGATGCAGTTCAACAGCCGTACGCGCCAGGGGGCCGGATGGTCGACGATCGTGAGCGCGGTGTTTTCCCAGCGCTCCGGCACCTCGTGGCCCTCGGGCAGAACCAGATGCCGGCCGGCCAGCGAGCGGCAGACGAGACCGTGGGTGACGACCGCGAGGTGCCCGCCCGCGGTCGCGGCGCGCGCCTGGATCAGCACCCACGCTCGGTCGACGCGCTCGTGGAACAGCTCCCAGGTCTCGCCGTTGGGCGGCGCGTAATCCGGCTCGAACATGTCGAAGCCGAGGTCGGCGTAGGGGGTGCCGCGCAGATCGCCGAAGTTGCGCTCCTGGAGCAGGGGATCGTGCTGCACCGCGAGGCCGGTGACGCGCGCGAGCCGCTCGGCGGTCTGCGCCGCGCGGGTGAAGTCGCTCGACAGGATGGCCGCGATGCCCTCGCGCTCGAGCCGCCGGGCCAGCCGCTCGGCCTGGACGAGGCCACGGGGCGAGAGCGGGTTGTCGGGGCGCTGGACGGTGCGGGAGGCGTTGCCGAGCGTCTCGCCGTGGCGGATCAGGAAGATCGACATGCGCTCGCGCGTCCGGCGTCGCCCGGAGCCGGTCAGATCACGCGGTCGCGACGCAGCTGAGCGACGTCCGCCGCCCCGTACCCCAGCGCGGCGAGGATCTCGTCGTTGTGCTGGCCGAGCTTGGGTGCGGTCCGGCGCACCGCCACCGCGCCGCCCGACATCCGGATCGGCGTGCGGATGTGCGGGACGCGGCCGAGCTCGGCGTCGTCGGCGTGCACGACCATCTCACGGTGCTGCACCTGAGGGTCCGAAAAGAGCTGCTCGTAGTTGTACACCGGCCCGCAGGGCACGCCCGCGTCGTCGAGCGCCTTGATCCAGTGCGCGGTGGGCGCGGTCGCGAGCACCGCGGTGATCTCCTTCTCGAGCGCGAATCGGTTCTTGCGCCGCTCCGGCCCCCGGGCGAAGCGCGGGTCCTCCAGCCACTCTGGGTGGCCGAGGGCCCGGGCGCAGCGCTCCCAGATCGACTGGCCGGCCGCGCCGATCATCATGTAGCCGTCCTTGGTCTCGAAGCGCTGGTACGGCGCATTCTGCCGGTGCCGGGAGCCCATGCGGACCGGCTCGACGTGGTCGGCCAGCCAGCCCGCGCTGGTCCACGACGAGAAGCCGACCGCGGTCTCGAGCAGGGAGCACTCGATCTTCTGGCCCTGGCCGGTGCGCTGCCGCTCGTAGAGCGCGGCGAGGACGCCCTGGGCGCCCCACATGCCGGTCCCGAGATCGCAGATCGGCAGGCCCACCGAGGTCGGCGGCCCGTCGGGCTCGCCGGTGACATGCATGATGCCGCCCATGCCCTGCGCGATCAGGTCGAAGCCACCCTTCTCGCGGTAGGGCCCGTCGGAGCCGAAGCCGGAGAGCTGGGCGTAGATGAGCCGCGGGTTCACGGCCCGGAGCGCCTCCCAGCCGAGCCCGGCGCGGTCCATGACGGTCGGGCGGTAGTTCTCGACCAGCACGTCCATCGCGGCGACGAGCTCGAGGAAGATCTCGCGGCCGCGGGCGCCCTTGTAGTCGAGGGTGAGGCTCTTCTTGTTGCGGTTGATGTAGCGGAAGTAGGGATTGCGCTCGCTGCCGTCGCCCATGGCGCGGGACGAGTCGCCCGCTCCGGGACGCTCGACCTTGACCACGTCCGCCCCCATGTCGGCCAGGATCATGGTGCAGAAGGGACCCGCCATGTGCTCGGTCATGTCGAGGACCTTCACGCCGTCGAGCGGCCCTCTCGCGTCCTGGTCAGCCATGATGTGTCGGGTCTCCGGCGATATCGCGCGCGTGGCCCAGGGCGTGGGCCACCGCGATCTGGTAGAAGACGGTCGCGAGCGGGCCGACGACGCCGCCCGCGGATCGGATGCGGCGCGCGAAGAGCGCCTCGTCGGCGGCCTCCACCGCCTGGATGGTGGCGGCCCGGTTCGTCTCGAACTCCGCGAGCAGCTCGGGTACCGAGAGGTGGGCGCGCTTGGCCACCTGCCGGTCGTTGTAGGCGTCGTTGCCGCCCTTCATGGCGCGGGTGGGCGGGGCTTCCTCGACCGGTGGCGGGGGCGTGCGCGCGATGTCGATCAGCCGCGGGTAGCTCCACTCGATCGACGCGATGTGAGCCAGGATCTGCCGCCCGGTCCAGCCGTTCTCGTAGCGGCCTTCCTCCAGCCGCTCGGGTGGCAGCGACCGTACCACCGCGATCACCTCGTCGCGGCTCGAGCGCAGCGCGGCGAGGAGCTCGGCTTTCGAGGGCACGGGCCCGTCGGTCGTGCGGTACTCGGCCATGGCGGAGAGAGTGGGGCCGGGCGCCGGGGCCTGTCAAGCGGTGGCGCTCTGGCCTCCCGTCCGATCGGTGGCTCCGATCGCCACGCCGCCCAGCACCAGCACGATCGCCACCACCAGCGAGAGCGAGAGCGGCTCGCCGAGCCAGAGGGTGGCGGTGATCACGCTGACCACCGGGGTGGTCAGCAGGCCGAGGGACGTGGTCCCCGCGGGCAAGAGTCGGCTCGCGGTGGCCGCCGCCCAGTAGGCGACAGCGGTGCCCACGATGCCCAGGTAGAAGAGCAGGCCGAGGAACGAGGGACTCCAGTCGACGTCTGGCAACGGGGAGATCGTCAGCGCGATCGGAGCGAGGAGCGCGGTCGAGAGCAGGGTCTCCCACGGGATCAGCGCAAACGGCGTGGAGCGCCAGCGATGGGCGCGGATGTGCAGGATGCTGGCCGCCCAGAGGAGCGCGGCGATCAGGACGGCGAGGTTGCCGAGGACGACCGCGCGGTCGCTCCAGTCGAGGGTGAGCGGGTTGAAGAGCGTGACGAGCCCCGCGAGGCCGACGAGCACGCCGATCGTGCGCCGCGCGGTCAGGGGCTCCCGCAGGAAGAGCGCCGCGCCGGGGGCGACCCAGAGCGGCGTGGTGTAGGCGAGCACCACGGTGCGCCCGGTCGGCACCAGGCCGAGCCCCCAGCTCGCGAGCAGATTGAAGCCCACCATGTGGAGCAGCGTGATGCTGAGGAGCACCGGGAGGTCTTCCCTCGGAGGGGGCGTGATGCGGCCGCGCCACGCAGTGAGCGCGAACAGCGCGACGGTGGCGATGACCGAGCGCAGGGTGACGGCCCAGAGCGGCGACAGGCTCATCAGCACGACCTTGTTGACCGGCCACGTGAGGCCCCAGGCCAGGATCACGATGATCAGGGCCAGGACGCCCTGGCCGCGCGCGCTCGAGGGCACCGGCGAGGTCAGCCGCGACGCCGCGGGTGAGCGGGGAGGCGGGACACGAGCGCGATACTGCCGTGCCCGGGCCCGCGCCGTCAAGGCGGACCGCAGCCGCGCGGTGGTAAGATCCGGCCACGCGCGCTCGAGCGCGCCGGGAAAGGACGAGCCATGGTGACGCTGCTGACGGAGTCGGGAGAGCACACGGTAGCCGCCGCGGACGGTGGCGGCGACGCCCTCTGGTGCCCGGCGCGCGACGCCGAGGCAACGACCGGCTGGGAGGCCAAGCCCGAGGGTCTCTGCCGGGGCGCGGTCTGCGTGCCCCTGCCCGCGGGCCGCGAGCGCGAGCTCGTGGACGGTGGGCGCATCAACCTGGCCGCGCTGTGGCGACACCTCGACCGCCCCGCGCTCCACAGCGCCCGTGGCGACGTCTGGGTCCTCGGCGAGAGTGCGCAGCAGCGCGCGGCCGCGCTGGCCTCGCTGGAGGCGCCGGACTTCACCCTGCCCGATGCGACCGGGCGCATGCACCGGCTCTCCGAGCATCGCGGCAGGAAGGTGCTGCTGGTCACCTGGGCCTCCTGGTGAGGGTGCCGCCGCGACCTGCCCGTGTGGCAGGCGCTCTACGAGGAGCTGGCCGAGCGCGGCTTCGTCGTCATCGCGGTGGCGATGGACAGCCGGGAGGGAGATCCGCTGCCGTGGATCGAGGCGGCGAAGCCGACCTATCCCACCCTGATCGACCGTGAGCATCGCCTCGCCGAGCTGTACGGCATCGTCAACGTTCCGCAAGCGGTGTGGATCGACGAGACGGGCCGGATCGTGCGGCCCGCGGAGGCGGCCGGTGCCTACGAGGGCTTCCGAAAGATGAATCGCGCGACGCGCGAGATGCCCGAGGACGTGGCGCGGCTCACCGCGCAGGCGAAGACGACCTACCTCGACGCGATCCGCGACTGGGTGCGCGCCGGCGATCGCAGCGTGCACGCCTTCTCGGCCGAGCGCGCGCGCGCGCACCTGCCCTCACTCACCCAGGAGATGGTGACCGCCCAGGCCATGTTCCGGCTGGGCCAGGTCCTGCTGCGACGGGGGGAGAGCGCCGAGGGCCAGCGCTGGATCCAGGAGGCGAGCCGGCTGCATCCGGACTCGTGGTGCATCTGGCGGCAGGGCGCCGGGGTGAACGAGACCGGGCTGGCCGCGCTGCCCGATTTCTGGCGGCGGGTGGACGCCCTCGGGTCGGCGCGGTACTACGCGCCGGTGGACATGAAAGGCATGCCCTGACAATGGCCGGAGCCGGCCCCGTCACGCTCCCGCGCTTCGGGCTGAATCGGTTCGACTCCCGCTCGGTCGACGCCTTCGCGGCGGACGTGCGCCGGGCCGAGCAGCTCGGCTGGGACGCCGCGCTGCAGCCCGACTCGCAGCTCCGCCGACGCGACACCTACGTGCTGCTGGCCGCCGCCGCGCGGGTGACCGAGCGCATCGCGCTCGGGCCGCTGCTCGCCAACCCGGTGAACCGGCATCCGACCGTCACCGCTTCCTCGATCGCGACCATCGACGAGCTGGCGCCCGGTCGCGTGCTGCTCGGCTGGGGGGTGGGCGACACCGCGGTGCGGCTGGCCGGCCTCAGGCCCGCGCGGGTGAAGGAGCTCGAGGCGAGCACCCGGCTCATGCGCGCCCTGCTCGACGGCGAGGGCGTGGAGGTCGGCGCGGCACGGCCGGCCCGGCTGCCCCATCACCGGCCGGTGCCGATCTGGATCGCGGCGGGCGGGCCGAAGACCCTGCGCATGGCGGGAGCGGTCGCCGACGGCGTGTTCATCCGCGTCGGCACCCACCCGGCCAACATCGCCACCGCGGTGGACGCCATCCGCGCGGGCGCCACGGAGGCCGGGCGGGATCCGGCGCGGGTGCGGCTCGGGGCCGTCTTCCACACGGTGCTGGTCGACGACGCCGATCGTGCGCTGACCATGGCGCGCTCGATGGCCGCGGGCTACTACGAGTACTCGCCGGCGCTCTTCGCGCCGCCGCGGCTTGCGTGGACGGGCCCGGATCCGGAGACGCTCAAGCACGCCCGGGGCGTGTGGCCGGACTTCCACCACGCGCCGGATCTTGAGGCCAGCGGGCGCGTCGTGGACTTCCTCCCGGAGAGCGCGGCCGACGCCTTCTGCCTGCGCGGGGGGCCGACCGAGGTGGCCGCGCGGCTGGTGGAGACGCTGCGCGCCGCGCCGACCGCGTTCGACCACGTGGTGCTGCATCCGATCCCGGATCCGCGCTGGCCGGCGGACCCGGAGCGCGACTACACCGCGCGCGTGGCGCGCGAGGTGCTGCCCCTGGCGCGCCGCGCGCTGGGCGGCTAGGCGAGCTGCTTGTGGACGAACTCGATGATGCGGGAAATGGTCCGCTCGACCGCGGGTGACGCCGGCTTCCGTCCGATGTAGCCCTCCGCCTCGCCCTCGATCAGCTCCAGGTCGACCTGGCCACCGACCTTCCGGTACTGCGTCACGAAGCGATCGAGATCCGGCCGCGGATGGGCCATGTCGCGAGTGCCCTGGATGTACACGACGGGCGGCGTCTCGACCGGCTCGCCGCGCTCGAGCGCGAGCGTCGGGTTGCCCTCGGCCATCGCCTCCTCGGTCTCCCAGTACTGATCGTGGCAGGGCAGCACCCGGTCCACGACCTCCGGATAGGTGCCGCCGGCCGCCTTGAGGGCTTTGGCGTAGCGATAGCGCCCGAGCGGATCGATGACCGGCCAGCACAGCACCGCGCAGCCCACACGCCCGTGGACCGACGGAGAGCCCGCGGGCAGGGGCAGGGCTGCGTACTTTCGGTCGGCCGGCTTCATGGCGAGGAGCATCGCCTGGTGGGCGCCGCTGGACGCACCCATGAGGCCCACCCGGTCGGCGCGCCCATGGAACTCGGCGGCCCGGCTCTTGAGCCAGCGGATCGCGTAGCTGATGTCCCGGAGCGAGCCGGGATACGACGCCTCGGGCGGCATGCGGAAGTCGAGCGCGGCGACCACCACGCCGCTGCGGGCCAGAGGCTCGTTCATGATCGTGTCGCTGAGCCGGTCGCCGCGGCACCAGGCGCCACCGTGAAGCTCGACGATCATGGGGAACGGCCCGTCGCCGCGCGGCACGAACATGCGCGCCAGCAACGGCCGGTCGCCGTGACGAAGGTACTCGACGTCGCGGACGTCGATCTCGTGGTCCTGCATCACCTGATTCGCCATGATCGCCTCCTCCTTTGGGGGCCAGCGTCGGCGCGTATGATACACCCGGCGGGCGGGGGTGGCGCAGGAGCCTACGGTCGCGGCTTCACCTTCTCGAAGAGCACGCGGTACTGACCGTACCCTTCCTCCTCGAGCTTGGCCACGGGGATGAAGCGGAGCGACGCCGAGTTGATGCAGTAGCGCATGCCGGTCGGCCGCGGGCCGTCGGGGAAGAGATGGCCCAGATGGGAATCGCCCTCGGCCGAGCGCACCTCGACCCGGCGCATCCCGTAGGAGGTGTCGGCGTGCTCGGTGACGTTCTTCGGCTCGATCGGCCGGACGAAGCTCGGCCAGCCGGTCCCCGAGTCGAACTTGTCGGTCGAGGAGAAGAGCGGCTCGCCGGACACCACGTCCACGTAGATGCCCGGCTCGTGGTGGTCCCAGAACTCGTTCCGGAACGGCGGCTCGGTGGCGCTGCACTGGGTGACGTTGTACTGTTCCGGCGTCAGGCGCTTCTTGAGGTCGGCGTCGGCGGCGCGCTTTTCGGTGGCCATGGCACCAGTGAGTATACCCTTGCGAGGCAAGTCATGAGCGGCGAGATCAGCATCCAGTTCACCCGATTCTCCGCCTTCTACTCCCCCCTGATCGCCACGATCGCGGGGGGCTTTCTGAAGGAGGAAGGGCTCACGCCCCGGCACTCGGTGGCGCCGGCCGGCAAGTCGGCCATCGAGGGCGTGGTGGCGGGCACGGTGCACGTCTGCCAGTCCGCGCCGTCGCAGGGGTTCGGTCCGCTCGAGAAGGGCCAGGCGCCGCCCGTCGCTCACTTCGCGCAGATCAACGAGATGGACGGCTTCTTCCTCACCGGCCGCGCGGCCGATCCTGCCTTCACCTGGGACAAGCTCCGGGGCAGGCGGGTGCTCGTCGACCACGGCGGCCAGCCGCTCGCGATGTTCAAGTACGCCTGCCACAAGCGCGGCCTCGACTACGCGGCGATCCATGCGGTGGACGTGCCGAGCGGCAAGATGGACGCGGCCTTCCGGAAGGGCGAGGGCGACTATATCCATCAGCAAGGGCCGGCCCCCCAGCAGCTCGAGCATGACAGGGTCGGCCACGTGGTGGCCTCGGTCGGCCAGGCCATCGGCCCGGTCGCCTTCTCGAGCCTGGCCGCGACCCGGGCGTGGCTCGGCACCGACATGGCGCGCCGCTTCATGCGCGCGTACCGCCGGGCTCGGCAGTGGCTCCTCGCCACGCCGGCCCCGAAGGTCGCGGAGGCCGAGGCCTCGTTCTTCCCCGAGATCGACCCGGCCGTGCTCGCGGCCACCGTCGCCTACTACCAGAAGCTCGGCTGCTGGACGCCGCACGTCGAGATCACCCGGCCGGCCTTCGAGGTGGCCCTGGACGTGTTCCAGCACTCGGGCCTAATCACCAAACGCCACCGCTACGAGGACGTCGTGGCGCCGCCGCCCGCGGGGTAGGCCGCTCCGAGCGCGGGCTCCGCCCGCGCAATCCAGGGGGGAGGTTCGGAAGGGGGGCAAAGCCCCCCTCCGAGTCATGTACCGGTCGGCAGCTGCTCGAACGGCAGGTCGCGGTCCACGCGCACGTCCTGAGGCAGGCCGAGGACGCGCTCCGCGATGATGTTGCGCAGGATCTCGTCGGTGCCGGCCGCGATGCGACCACCCGGCGAGGTGAGCAGCGACTCCTGGAAGGCGGCTCGCAGCGGCGCCGTCTCCTTGTCCATCACCACGCCGCCCATATCGAGGAGGTCCATCGCGAACGATGCGATCTCCTGCGCTTTGGGGGCGTTGACGAGCTTGCCGATCGAGTTCTCCGGTCCCGGGGTCTCGCCGCGCGACAGCGCGGTCATCGTGCGGAAGCGGGTCAGCCGCACGCCCTGCGTCTTCACGTAGAGGTCGGCGAGCCGCTCGCGCACCGCCGCGTTGGCGATGGCCGGGCCGTCCTCGAGCGTGGTGGCGCGGGCGAGGCCGAAGATCTCCTCGAAGTCGGGCCCGCGCAGGTCGCCGGAGGTGAGCCGCTCGTTCATGAGCGTGGTGATGGCCACGCCCCAGCCCGCGCCGACCGCCCCGAGCCGCTGGCTGTCCGGGATGCGCACGTCGGTGAAGTACACCTCGTTGAAGTGCGACGCGCCCGAGATCTGCTTGATACGGCGGGTTTCGATGCCCGGCGACTTCATCGACAGGAAGAAGAACGTGAGCCCCTTGTGCTTGGCCGCCTTCGGGTCGCTGCGCGCGACGAGGATGGCCCAGTCGGCCCAGTGGGCGCCCGAGGTCCAGATCTTCTGCCCGTTGATCACCCAGTCGTCGCCGTCGCGCTGCGCGCGGGTACGTAGACCCGCGAGGTCGGAGCCGGCGCCCGGCTCGGAGAAGAGCTGGCACCAGACCTCGTCGCCGCGCAGGGCGGCCGGCGCGTACCGCTGCTTCTGCGGCTCGGTCCCGTAGGCGAACAGGGTGGGCATGCACATGCCGAGGCCGATCTCGAAGTAGCCGCGGGGGACGAGGAACTTCGACTCTTCCTGGGAGTAGATCACCTGGTAGATCGGGGGCAGGGCGCGGCCGCCCCACTCGGCGGGCCAGTGGAGCGCCGCGAAGCCGGCCTCCGCCTTCTCGGACTGGAACGCCTTGGCGCGCTCGAGGCCGTCGTAGCCCTCGCGCCCGGGGTAGCGGCTCTGCCAGGTCTCGAAGGCGCCGCTCTTGGGCTCGGCATGGGCGGCGAGCCACTGCCGTGTCTCCGCGCGGAATGCCGCTTCTTCCCGGGTGTCGTCGAAGTCCACGGTGTGCGCTCCTAGGCGGCGCCGGCTTCGAGCCGGGTCACCAGCAGATCCTTCCAGCGACGGGCGCTGCCCAGCATGAGGCCGGTCAGCTTGGCGCGCCGGTAGTGGAGGTGGCAGTCGAACTCCCAGGTGAAGCCCATGCCGCCGTGCACCTGGATGTTCTCCTTCGCCGCCTGGTAGTAGGCCTCGCTGGCGGCCACTCGCGCCGCCGCCGCCGCGACGCCCAGCTCGGGGGTGTCCTTCGAGAGCGCCCAGGCGCCGTAGTAGGCGTTCGACCTGGCCAGCTCGATGCCCACGTACATGTCGGCCAGCTTGTGCTTGATGGCCTGGAACGAGGCGATCTGCCGCCCGAAGGCGAATCGGCCGAGCGCATACTCGCGCGCCATGTCGAGCGAGGCCTGGGCGCCGCCGAGCTGCTCGAAGGCCACCAGGACCGCCGCGCGGTCGAGCAGCCGCTCCACCAGGGGCCAGCCCTGACCGGGTGCGCCCAGGGGCTCGGCCGCCGCACCGTCGAGGGTGATCCGCGCGTGCGAGCGCGTCGGGTCCACCGTGGCGACGCTCGCGCGGCTGACGCCCGCTTCCGCGAGATCGACCAGGAAGAGACCGGCTCGCCCGCCCCCCTCGGAGGCGACGACCACCGCGAAGTCGGCCACGTCGCCGTCCATCACCGGGACCTTGGCGCCGCGGAGCCGCGCGCCGTCGATGCGCGTCGCGAGATTGGCCGGCGTCGCCACCTGCGGGCCCTCCGCGAGCGCGAGGCAGCCGATGGCCTCGCCCTGCGTGATACGCGGCAGCCACCGCTTCTTCTGCGCGTCGCTGCCGGCCAGCAGGAGCGCCTCGGCGGCCAGGTATATCGTGGAGGCGAAGGGGGTGGGCGCGAGGCTCCGGCCGAGCTCCTCGGCGAGGACGCACAGCTCGAGATACCCGAAGCCGGCGCCGCCGTAGGGCTCGGGGATGGCGGTGCCCATCCAGCCCATCTCGCCCATGCCTCTCCAGAGTTCGACGTCGTAGGGCGCCGCGCCCTCCAGGATGCGGCGAACGCGCGTCGAGGAGGCGTGCTCGCCGAGGAACTTCCGCGCCTGCTCCCGCAGCGATTTCTGGTCGGCCGAGAAGTCGAAGTTCATGGCGCGAGGATCATACGG
>DATIWG010000113.1:0-86396 GCA_035519555.1 Nitrosotalea sp.
ATCGAGTTGATGATCGTCGTGGCCATCATCGGTATCCTCGCCGCCATCGCCATCCCGCTGTACGCCAACGTGCAGGCGCGCGCCCGCCTGGCCAAGGCGCAGGCTGATGCCCGGGCCCTCGCGTCTGCCGTCAGCATCTACGGCGCGCACATGGGCAACATCCCGACGGCGCTCACGCAGCTCACCACGGCGGCCACCAACTCGCTGAACCAGGTGGCAGGGCCCTTCATGGCCTCCGTCCCCTCAGGGCCCACGGGTTGGGGCGCGTACACCTACACCCCCAACACCTCGGCGGGCACTTTCACCATCACCAACACAGGCGACGGTACGAGCGTTAGCGTTCCGTAGTCCCAAGTTTACCGATGTGCCGGGGGAGGCAGACGGTTGACTGCCTCCCCCGAACCACGTCGGCACCTGACGGTCCTGTGGAGATCAGCGCTGCGGCCTATATGATTGAGGTCATCATGCACACGCACCTGTGCAACGTCGTCACCGAAGTTGGGCAATCCCCATCCCGATGATATCGCCGGCGATCGCCTTGATCTTCTGCATGCTCTTCGGGCTGTGCATCGGGAGCTTCCTCAACGTCGTCATTGCCCGCCTGCCCGCGGGGCGAAGCATTGCCCATCCCGGATCGGCGTGTCCGCAGTGCGGGGTGCCCATCGGCTGGTATGACAACCTTCCCGTGCTGTCCTACTTCATTCTCCACGGCCGCTGCCGGGCATGTCGGGCGACGATCTCCTGGCGATATCCGTTCGTCGAGTTGACGTGCGGCGCATTGTTCGCGGCGGCGTATCTCCGTTTTGGCTACGGCATCCAGCTCGTCGGTGCGCTCGTCCTTCTGTCCACCCTGGTTGCGATCACTGGCATCGACGCCGACCACCAGATCATCCCGGACGTGCTCAGCATTCCGGGCATCGCCCTGGGTCTGCTAGTCAGTCTTGTCCCCGGTGCGATCGGATGGAAGGACTCGGTGCTCGGGGTGGTGCTAGGCGGCGGCGTGTTCATCGTGATCATCGTCAGCAGTGCCCTCGTCCTCGGCCAGCCCGGTATGGGCATCGGCGACGTGAAGCTCGGCGCCATGCTCGGCGCGTTCCTCGGGTGGAAGCTCGTGTTGCTGAGCATCCTGCTCTCGGTCCTCATCGGCGGGCCCCTGGCTGCAACTCTTCTCGCGACGGGCCGGAAGGGGCGGAAGGACCCCCTGCCATTCGGCCCGTTTCTCGCTGTGGGAGGCGCGATCAGCTTGTTCTGGGGTGATGCGGTCCTCGCCTGGTACTTCGGTCAGTTCGCGGGCTAACCACAGGCCGAAGGCACCACGTTGAACCGCTGACGTCAGGAATGTCCCGGCTCGTTACGGCTGGCGGGGCGACCGCACTGCCGAACCGGCGTTTTGTCGGTTGGGATGACGAGGATTGTCACTCACAAATACGACGTCTTCTCGAGCCTGCAGGGGATGCAGCAATTTCGGTCTCTTTGCCGAGAACAAGCTAATCTAAGTAGTTGATTATACTGTAGTTATTACGCTACATATCTCGGACCAATCGCGCTAGGTCACGATCTGGGCCAGGCGAACCCCCGCTAGAAACCGACCACGTTGTTGGTCCCCTTCTTGCTAGGTAACAGGTGTCATGCTTGGACATTGCGGCAATTCAGGTCGCGTAGCAGGCTGGTGCAGGCGGCGGTCACAATCGGGTTATTCGTTGGTCGAGCTTGTGATCACGACCGCCATGATCCTCATCGTGTCCGCCTTTGCCGCCCCGTCGCTGATCAACTACTACCGCAGCGCCCGGGTGCGCGCGGCCGCGAGTTCGGTCAGCGCGTACCTCAACGAAGGGCGGCAGATGGCGATCAAGAGGAATACTCCGGTGTGTGTGGGGTACACGACGACAACGATCCAGTACCGCCTGAGCACCTGCGGCGGAACCGTCCTCACGGTCGCCGGGCTCACCACCTCGTCGAGCAACGTACGGCTCCCGGACAACATCAATCTGTCTTCGACTGCGAGCGCCATCTTCGGCAACCTCGGTAATGCCACCACCGGCGCAACGTATACGGTGACCGACACGGTGAGCACTCGCACCTTGACCGTCACCGTCGCGCCGTCGGGCCGGATCACCGTCCCCTAGGCCGGCCCGCGTGCGGCGGCTCCTTGCGGAAGAGCAAGGATTGACGCTCGCGGAAGTTCTCGCAGCGCTCACCGTGCTCTCTATCGGCCTCCTAGCTTTGATCTCCCTGCTACCCCTCGCTGGCTCTGGCGTTCACGAAGGAGCACACCGCTCCGGCGCCGTCTTCCTGGCTTCGCAGCGTCTCGAGCAAGTGAAGGCAGCGGTGGGCTTAGCCGAGGGTGACGTCGATCCTTTGAGCGGGGTAGCCACACTCTTCCCCGACGAGCCGATATTGGCGGCGCCGCACGGAGCGTTCAGCCGGTCGGTGCGGATCCGCGACTGCGGGCTGGCCCCGGGCTGCTCGGGCGTGAACACGTCCGGTGTCCGTCAAGTCTCAGTGGTCGTGACTTACCCGAGCGCCGCCGGGCAGGAAGCACACCCGGTCCGCCGGGGTATGGTTCTCCTCAGCACTTACATTGGGCCGCGGTGACGCACCTGCTTCGTAGGCTGCTCCGGTTCCAAGACCAGCGCGGCGCGGTGCTACCACTGGCAATGATGATCCTCCTCGTCCTGTCGGCCGTGCTCATGGGGCTGTCGGTGCTGACTGGGCAGGAGCCGCTCGTGGCGGGCAATCACCTGATGATTGCTCAGGCGCAGGCCATGGCGGAGGCGGGCATCGCGCGAGCATTGTGGGCCCTGAGCCATCCTGATTCCGCCGAAGGCGTCGCGTGGCCCGCGCCGGCCCCCGCCCCTTACGACGGTAGTCAGTTCATCCCGGTGGCCGCCGAGGGCGGCGCCATCCTGGGCGGCTTTCGCGTGACCATCGTCGGCGAGGGGGACCGCCAGCGGCAGATCCTGGCGATCGGGCTGGTTCCCGGCAACGAGGGCCCCTTGGGCCAGGCCCGCCAGGAAATCAGTGCCACCGCCATCCGCCTACGATTCCCAACTCCTCCGGCCGGCTTGACGGTGCGGGGCGATCTGGCCGTCGGGCCTGGCGCGTGGATCGATGCAAGCGGAGACGGCAGCTGCGGACCCGTCGCCGGAACCTGGTCGACCGGAGTCACTACCCTGGGGGCCGCGAGCCAGGTAGTGGGTAGCGTCGGAGCTGGCGCGATGTCCAACCAGCCCGCGGTGGATTTCCTGGAGCTCCAGACCCCGGACCTGTTCGATGCGGGGGCCTTCACCGCGACGGAGCTCAACGCGTTGAAGGCCGTCGCCCGGGCCCGGGGCACCTACTTCCAGGGCTCGACCACGTTCGATGCCAGGCATCCCCTCCGGGACGGTCTCATCTTCGTGGATACGACCAGCGGCCACCCGATCAATGCGGCGACCCCAGTCGGCGAGCTGGCGACCGTGAGTATCGGGAGCGGGGCGGGAACCGGCCCTGGGGACTCTTTCCGGGGCTGGATCGTGGCGAACGGCAGCGTCTCGATCTCCGGAACGGTCGCCATCGAGGGCCTCATCTATGCCGCCGATCGGTTCAGTCAAACTGGTGCCGCCCGGCTGACCGGCGCCGCGATGGCTGGGCACGTCCGCAGTACGACCCCCAGTGTGGTCGACGCCCGCCCAGGGATCGGTGCCGCCCTCGTGTGGAGCTGCGAGACGGGTCGGACCGGCGCCGGTAAGGTGCCCCAACGGTGGATGGTGAAACCAGGGAGCTACCGGGAAGCCGCCGGCTAGGTGTCGCGCGGCGCGCCCCGCGACGCTTGAAACTGGACGGCCGGAGTCTGTTCAGAGACCCCATGGGCCGGGGTCGGGATCACGCGGAAGCGCACGATGTGGTGCAAGAAGTGTTGACGGTTTAAATAGGGCACCGTTATAAACTGTCACCACGATAGACAGTTTCCTTCCACAACGCACCGGGCTGACAGCTGATTTCGCTGCTCGTTGAGAAGCGGGGTCAGAGTCAGGAGAAGGCCGGGAGCCGAATATGGCGCTATTTGGACTCGGTAGGAAGCCCGCGACATTCGGGCTCGACATAGGAACGAGCGCGATCAAGGTGGTCGAGCTCACCCAGACCAAGGGTGGCCTCGCCCTGAAAGCCTTTGCGACCGTCCCGCTTCCGCGGGACGTCATCGCCGAGGGCACGATCCGCGAGCCGCAAGTCGTCACCGACGCGATCAAGGAATGCGTCGAGAAAGCGGGGATCACCGGAACTAGCGCGGTCATCTCGGTCTCCGGACGGGAAGCGATCGTCAAGCGTGTGCCGCTGCCCAAGGTGACTCCGAAGGAGCTGGGCGACGCCATCCAGCTTGAGGCCGAGCACCACATTCCCTTCGCGATCGACGACGTCTTCCTGGACTACCAGGTTGTCAGCCAATCCGCGAATGCGATGTCGGTGGTCCTGGTAGCCACCAAGAAGGTGAAGGTTCTGGAATACGTGGCGGCGGTGGAAGCGGCCGGAATGGACGCGGTCGTGGTGGATCTGGACGCTTTCGCGGTCCAGAACCAGTTCGAGCTGAGCAGCCCCGGCGATGGTGCCGATGCGGTCGCGCTGATCGACATCGGAGCCAGCGTCATGAAGACCAACGTCATCCATGGCGGAGCGTGCATCTTCGCCCGCGATGTCCCGTTCGGCGGGAACAACTACACGGACGCGATCGCCCAGCGTCTCAACGTCTCGACCGAAGTGGCCGAGGCGGCCAAGCAGGGACGTGAGGTCGGCGTGAACTGGGATGATCTCGTCCCGGCGCTGGAATCCGTTTCGCGCGAGCTCTCCCTCGAAGTACAGCGGACCTTCGACTACTTTGCCTCTACCGCAGAATCGGAGCGGATCGGGAAGATCGTGCTCTCGGGCGGCTGCTCCAAGCTGACCGGGCTCGACGACTTCCTGGGATCGTCCTGGGGCGTTCCGGTTGAGCTGGCTCGCCCCTTCCAGGGCATTGAGCACGATGCGGCGCAGTTCGCCGACGAGGATCCCGAGCAGATCGGCCCCGTATTGGCGGTGGCCGTCGGCCTGGCCCTACGTCGGCCGGGAGACAAGCCTGCATGATCAAGGTCAATCTCGCCCCTCCGACGACCAAACGACCTCGCCGAGCCGCGGGCGGCGGCGCCGAGCTCAACCTCGGGCTACTGTTCGGTGGGATCCTGGCCGCGCTCGTGTTGATCATCGGCGGCTGGTGGCTGACGATGTCACTAGAGAGCCGCCGCCTCACCGCCGAGATCGAGAACAACCGGCGAGAGCTTGAGCGGCTGAAGCCGATCATCGCGGCCGGCCAGCGATACCGCCGGGAGCGGGACGAGCTGGAACGGCGACTGAACGCGATCGAGACGGTCGCCCGGAACCAGGCCCGGCCCGTCTACCTACTCGACGCCATGGCGGATACGTTGCCCCCCGACCTGTGGCTGACCCGGCTGGAGGAGCGGGGCCCGAGCCTTCGGATCGCGGGCAGCACGTACTCCTCGGTCGCACTCTCCGACTTCATGGCCAATCTGAAGGCCTCGGGTCGATTCAAAGAGGTAGATCTCGTGGACGCCAAGCAGGATCTGAGCAAATCGCCCCGCACGATCACCTTCGAGGTGACGTGCCGGTTCGAGATCTAGGCCATGGCGCTCCTGGATCCGATTACTAACGCCCCCCGGAACCAGAAGGTCGTACTGGGTACGGTCGCCTGTGTCATCGTGGCCGCGCTCGGATACTTCCTACTCCTGTCGCCGAAGCAGATAGAACGCGACGCCCTTCGCGCGCAGAGTGAGCAGGTCCGTGCCGAGCTCATGCAGGCACAGGCCCTCGAGGCCAGCCTGCGCGGGTTCAAGGCCCAGGCGGAGGCGCTGCGGAAGCGGCTCGAGGCCGCGGCAGAACGGCTGCCCACTGAGAAAGAGATGCCTGGCCTGTACCGCCAGATCTCCGACCTCGCGTTTCAGTCGGGCCTGTCCATGGCGGTTTTCACCCCGCGGGCGCCCGAGGAAAAGGAGATCTTCTTCGACGTCCCGATCACGGTGAATGCCGAGGGTAGCTATCATCAGTTCGGCAATTTCCTGGCCCGAATGGGCAAGATGCCACGGATCGTGAACCTCGCCGACTGGCGCCTGCTCGGTATCGACCGGCCGACGGGAACGATCCGGGCCGAGGTAACCCTGATGACCTACATCTTCCGGCCCGAAGGCGCTCCGCCGCCCAAGACTCAACCGGGACAGCCGGGAGCGCCGGCGCAGCCGGCGGGAGCTACTCGATGAGCGCTCGAAAGACGGCGCCACGCCTCGCGCTAGTGGTCGGAACGGTGACCGTCGCGTTGGCTGGCTGCAGCGGAGGCGCGCCACCGACCCCGCCACCCGCGGCGGTAACTCCGGCCACTCCGGCGGCATCCCCGGTCGTACGGCCGAAGGAGCCGGATACGGGCAAGGCGACCTTGCCGGCGATCGCATATGAGCCCAAGGGACGCCGTGATCCGTTTACGCCCATCTTTCTCGGAAAAGACAACGCCGCCCTGTCGGTCACGGCGGTCAAGCTCACAGGCATTGTCGGCGGTCGTGTGGGTCTGATGGCCCTCGTCGAAGGCCCCGACGGAATCGGCTACATCCTCAAGCCGGGAGACGCATTGGGCGACGGGCGCGTCACCGGCATCACGCCAAACTCCGTCACGTTCGCGGTGTCGGCTAGAGGCTCGCAGGGTGCCACCGGCCTGACGCTGCGGCTACCGGAGAACCAGTAAGTGAAGGGGGGGACCGACCTGATGAGAAGCGCGCGGATTGCGGGGCTAGTGGTAGCGGTTTCGCTGGCGGTCACCGGGATCGGCTCGTCCCAGACGGCGGACTCTCCGGTCCAACTCAAGGACGTCAGCATCGAGCGGGCGTCCGACGGAGCCGCTGTCACAGTCAAGACCAGCGGACCGACCCAGTATGAAGCCAAGCTCATCGATTCTCCTACCCGGCTCGTCATCGATCTGACTGGCGCCTCCTACAGCTCGGCCAAGTCCCGGTGGGCCTCGGGAGTTGAGCCGGTCAAGGAAGTCCGTGGCAGCCAGTGGCGGAAAGGCATCGCGCGCGTGGTGGTCGAGATGACCCGGGCCGACGTTGGATACCGGATTGACGAAACGCCCGACGGGCTGGTGGTCGCGGTGGAGACTTCCAACGACCGCTCGCCGGATCCGAAGCCCGAGACGGCGAACAAGCCCGCGAGCGCGAAGGTATCCAACGGCGTGCCCGACGCACCCAAGCCCGTGGTGAAACAGCCGGCTCTCGTCCCGGCCGTTGCCGAGACGTCCGCCGAGACTTCCAAGCCTGCCCCCAAGCCGGTCGTCGTGGCTGCTGCAAAGCCGGCGGACAAGCCCGCTCCGGTGGCGGCACCGCTCAGCAAGGAGCCGGTGGCGCCGGTGAAGATCCCCGTCCTCGCCGCCACCACTCCGTCCACGGCCCCCGCACCAGCGACACCCCCCCAGCCGGCGGCTCCCGCTCGCCAGATGATGGCCCAAGCGACCACCACGCCGGCGCCGTCCTCGCCTCCGCCGCCGCCCTCCTCGGCGCCGGCAATGGGTGAGAAGCTGATCTCCCTCGACTTCAAGGACGCAGACGTGGTCAATCTGCTGCGGATCCTCGCGGCCGAGAGCGGGCGGAACATCGTGGCGGGCGACGACGTCAAGGGGCGCGTGTCGATCTCGCTCAAGAATGTGACGTGGGAACAGGCGCTCGACACCATCCTCGAGGTACGGAGTCTCGCAAAGGTCGAGAAGGACGGGGTGATTCGCATCGTATCGCTCGACCAGCTGACGAAGGAGAAGGAGGCTCTGGCGCGTGTCGAGGCCGCTAAGCGGAACGCGGAGATAGAGACGCGGACCAAGCTGGCCGAGGCACAGCTCAAGGAGACCGAGCTGGCGACCAAGAAGCTGGCCGCCGACGCGGCGGCGGCCGAGGCACAGGCCCGCGGTCCCCTGCGCGAAGAGGTGATCCGGCTCTCCTACGCCGATCCAGAAGATGTCGCTCGGACGCTACAGGGCATCCTCGGAATCCCGCCGGAAGGTGTCCAGGTCCCGACCCAGCCGCTGGTGCAGGGCATTCCCGCGACTCCCACCGTCGTGCCGTCGGGCAGCGGGGCCCCGCTGAATCCCGCGCTCGGACGGCTGCCTGAGCTCAACTCTCCGTTCCCACCGCCGGTGGCGCCGGCAGTAACGTCGGTGAGCCAGGACGTTCTCGCCAAGGGCATCACGGTCCGCGCCAACAAGGCCACCAACAGCATCTTCATCAGGCACTACGAGGCCGATCTCGAGCGTATCAAGCGGCTGATTCGTGAGCAGCTCGACGTGCCGCTGCCGCAGATCAAGATCGAAGCACGCATGGAGATCCTGGACCGTACGTCCCTGGAGGCCATCGGTGTCCAGTGGGGCGGTGCCGCGGCGCAACAGAACGGCAGCAATACCCTGATCGCCCAGGGCTTCCAGGGTGCCAGAGCCGTAGGAACAGGCGTCTCCAACCTGACCCCGCAAAATCCCAATCTCAATCTGTCGTCGCTGCTACCCGTCACCCCCGGCACCGGGCTGCCGGTCGCCGCCGGAAACATCGTGAACCTGCCGTTCTCACTGCTGCCGAACGCCTCCACCAACTCGCCGGCCGGCGGTATCGCGTTCGGGATCGTCGGCACCCGGTTCAACATCAACCTCGCGCTGCAGGCCCTGGCGCAGCTCGGCAAGACCCGTACCCTCGCCCACCCCGAGATCGTCACGGTCGAGAACAACAAGGCCGCCTTCACCCTCGGTGAAGAAATTCCCTACGCCACGGTCAGCTCCGCCGGCACCCAGGTCCAGTTCAAGGAGGCCGTCCTCAGGCTCGAGGTGACTCCGACCGTCATCCGTGAGAGTGTTGACGGCAAGGAGATCCGCAAGGTAAAGATGACCGTGATCGTGGAGAACAACTCGCGCGGCGACGTGATCAGCCCAGCTGAGGGAGTCAGCGTTCCGATCATCAACCGACGCAAGGCGGAGACCCAGGTCCTCGTGAGGGAAGGCGATCGGCTCGTGATCGGTGGTGTCACCCAGAACGTCCAGCAGAAGACCGTCCGGAAGGTCCCGCTCATGGGCGATGTGCCCGTGCTGGGCTGGCTCTTCAAGCAGCGCGAGGATTTCGAGACCGGTCGTGAGCTCGTGGTCTTCCTGACGCCCTCCATCCTGCGCACGGACGGCGCGCAGGCCGCAAGGTAGGTGGGCGGGCGGTTCCGCTTCCTCACCGCCGGGGAGTCCCATGGTGAGGCGCTGACCGCCGTCATCGATGGGGTACCGGCGGGACTGGCCCTCACCGAGTCCGACATCAACGCCGACCTCGCCCGCCGCCAGCGCGGCTACGGGCGGGGCGGCCGGATGAAGATCGAGCAGGATCAAGCCCACATCTCCGCCGGGGTCCGATGGGGCCTCACTCTCGGCAGTCCGATCACCCTGACCGTCCGCAACCGCGACTGGGAGAACTGGCAGGACACGATGTCGGTCGGGACCCCACCGCCCGGCGCCGCCCCGAAGACGGTCACCCGTCCACGACCGGGCCACGCCGATCTCGCGGGAGCCATGAAGTACGGCCACCACGACATCCGGAACGTGCTCGAGCGCTCCAGCGCCCGCGAGACGACGGCCCGTGTAGCCGTGGCCGGGGTGGCCAAGCGGCTGCTGGCCGAGTTCGGCATCACGATCCTGAGTCACGTGACCGAGATCGGCGGCATCCGGATCGGGCCGCTCGAGGTCCCGTGGGACGAGGTGCGCCGCCGCTCGGAAGGTAGCGAGGTCCGTTGCGCGGACCCGGAAGCGGAGGCTGCGATGATCGAGGCCATCGACCGCGCGAAGTCCGCCGGCGACACCCTGGGTGGCGTCTTCGAAGTGGTAGCCCTTGGCTGCCCGGTTGGCCTGGGATCCTACGTGCAATGGGATCGAAAGCTCGATGGGCTCCTGGCTCGTGCGTTCTGCTCGATCCATGCGATCAAGGGAGCCGAGATCGGCATGGGCTTCGAGACTGCCCGCCGTCCGGGCTCACAGGTCCACGACGAGATCCTGTTCGACAAGGAGGCCGGCTTCCATCGTGGCTCGAACAGCGCGGGCGGCCTCGAGGGCGGAGTGACGAACGGCCAGCCGGTGGTCGTCCGGGCTGCTATGAAGCCGATCTCGACACTGCGCAAGCCGCTTCGCTCCGTCGATCTGGATACCCGGGAAGCCGTCGAGGCCGTGGTCGAGCGCAGCGACGTGTGCGCGGTCCCCGCCGCCGGCGTGGTCGGAGAGGCCATGATGGCCATCGTGCTCGGCGAGGTCTTCCTCGAGAAGTTCGGCGGCGACAGCGTCGACGAGATCCGCCGAAACTATCACGCATATCTGGAGTACCTCAAAGGCTGGTAGTCTTGGGCCGCAGAGGCCCACTCATGATCGAGATCACGGTCAATCTTGGCCCCCGTTCGTATCCGATTCTGGTCGGGGCCGGCATCCTGGCGACCGTAGGCTCCGAGCTGGCCAAGCGCAAGGTCGGTCGCAAGGCGGTCCTGGTGACCGATCCTGGAATCGCCGCCCTGCACGGCGAGCCGGTCGTGGAGAGTCTCCGCCAGGCCGGGTTCGACACGGTGCAGGTGACGGTGCCGACCGGAGAAGAAGCCAAGCGCCTCGAGATCGCCAGCGGCCTCTGGGACCGTCTCCTCGATGTCGCCTGCGACCGGACGTCGACGGTGGTGGCACTGGGTGGCGGCGCCGTCGGTGACCTGGCGGGATTCGTGGCCGCCACCTACATGCGCGGCATGAATTTCGTCCAGGTGCCCACCACGCTACTAGCCCAGGTGGATGCCTCGATCGGTGGGAAAACCGCGATCGACCATCCACGGGGCAAGAACCTGATCGGCGCGTTCTATCAGCCGCGGGTCGTCATCGTAGATCCGGTCACGCTGACTACCCTGCCCGACCGCGAGTTCCGATCTGGGCTGGCAGAAGTCATCAAGCACGGCATCGTGCTCGATGCCGCCTACTTCCGAGAGCTCGAGGCCGGCATCCCGCCGCTGCTCGCACGAGACCTCCCTACCCTCGAGCGGGTTGTCGCGGGATCGTGCCGGCTCAAGGCACAGGTCGTCGAGCGCGACGAGCAGGAAGCCGAGCTGCGCTGGGTTCTGAACTACGGCCACACCATCGGGCACGCTCTCGAGGCGGCAACCGGCTTCCGCCGGTGGGCCCACGGGGAGGCGGTTTCACTGGGCATCGTTGCGGAATCCCGGCTGGCCAAGCGCCTCGGGATCGGCAGTGCGGACACGGCCGATCGGCAGGTCCGCCTGCTCAGCGCGGTGGGCCTGCCGGTGAAGGGCCTGCAGGTGGACCCGACGACCGTGATGGACGCCCTGACCCGGGACAAGAAGAGCCGAGACGGGAGCGTCTCCTTCGTCTTCGCTCCTGAGATCGGCTCTTTTCGCATCGTGCCGGACGTGCCATCCGATGCCGTGCTCCAGGTGCTGAAGGAGCTGCGCTAGCCGGGCGCCGGTAGCGGCTCAGAGGCGCCGCAGGCTCCCGGAATGATTGACTTAACACCCGGTGCCGCGTATAACAAATGATGGATGGTTAATCCGGTCTCTCCGGTCGGCGGGACCCTCACGCCTGATGATCCAGCGACCCTCAGCGCGATTCGCCGCTACGAGGAACGGCTCGCCAAGGATCCGACGTCACTGGCATTCGCCCCCCTTGCCGATGCCTACCGCAAGACCGGCCGGACCCGGGACGCGATCCGTCTCTGTCGGGAAGGTCTCGAGCGCTTCCCGCAGTACGTGACCGCGCGGCTGATCCTGGCCAAGGCCCTCCTCGACGAGGGGGATGCGGACGGAGCGCTCGGCGAGGTGCAGGCCATCTTGGACGCGAGACCGCACGAGGCCCAGGCCCATCGGCTCGCGGGCGACCTGTACCGGCGAGCCGGGGCACTCGGCGACGCCGTCCGCCACTTGGAGCAGGCAGTGCGGCTGGATCCGGGCGACCGCGAATCGCGTGCACTGCTCGACGTACTGGGCGCCCGGGGGGCGGTTCCCGAAGGCTCCGCGCTCAAGCAATTGTTGGTCGACGATACGTTCGCCACCCTGAGCTTCGGCACGCTCTGCCTCGAGCAAGGCCTGATCGACGAGGCGGCGCAGATCTTCTTGCGCCTGCTCGCCCGCGACCTAGGTCACGCCCGGGCTCGGGAGGGCCTCGAGGAGGCGCTCCGACTCAAGACTCAACGACGGAAAGGGTCATGACCAGATGCAGGTGTCCACGGCGGAGTTCAAGAAGGGACTGAAGATCCAGTTCGATGGTGAGCCGTACAGCATCGTCGACTTCCAGCACGTCAAGCCCGGCAAGGGCGGCGCGTTCGTGCGAACGAAGCTCAAGCACATGAAGCTCGGGCGGGTGATAGACAACACATTTCGTGCCGGTGAGAAGGTCGAACTCGTCGATTTCGACGAGAAGCGGATGCAGTACCTGTACCGCGACGACCGCTACCACTTCATGGATCTCGACACGTACGACCAGATCTCCCTGTCGGCCGAAGAGGTCGGTGACGCGCGCGACTTCCTCAAGGAGAATATCGAAGTGGAGATCCTCTTCATCAACGACAGTCCGGTCACGGTGGAGCTGCCGAACTTCATCGAGCTGCAGATCACTAGGACGGACCCCGGGATCCGGGGGGACACCGCCTCCGGCGGCTCCAAACCGGCCACCCTGGAGACCGGCGCGGTGGTGCAGGTGCCGCTGTTCCTGAACGAGGGGGACGTGGTGAAGGTCGACACGCGCAGCGGCGAATATCTCGGCCGCGTGGCGGCGGCAGGTTAGCGTGGCCGCGCGCCGACCGGCTCGGGGCTCCAGCGGCAGCCCGGCTCCCTTCACCGTCGAGCAGGTTGTGGAGCTCGCAGTTCGCCACAACCTGGCCGAACTCGAGGTGGAAGCCGCGGGCACCCGCATCCGGATCGTCCGCGAGCACGCGCCCGGCGCCCTCGCGCCCCGCGGCGACCGCGAGTCCGCCGCGGCAGCGGCGCTGCAGCCGTCCGCCCCGGATCTGGCCGAGTCCACCGCCCATCTCCTTCCGGTGGAGGCTCCCATGGTGGGCACCTTCTACCGCGCCCCGAAGCCGGACTCCCCGCCGTTCGTCACCGAGGGCGACGTGGTCAAGGAAGGCCAGGTACTTTGCATCGTCGAGGCCATGAAGCTGATGAACGAGATCGAGGCCAAGGTAGCCGGACGGATCGTCAAGGTCGTGGCCGAGAACGGTCAGCCCGTCGAGTTCGGACAACCGCTGTTCCTGGTGGAGCCGCTCCGCTGATCCTCGGTTGATGTTCCACAAGATCCTGATCGCAAACCGGGGTGAGATCGCGCTCCGGGTCATTCGGACGTGCCGCGAGATGGGAATCCGCACCGTGATCGCCCACTCCACCGCCGACGCCGACTCGCTGCCGGTGCGCCTCGCCGACGAATCCGTCTGCATCGGCCCGCCCGAGGCGCGCGCGAGCTACCTCAACATCCCGAGCATCATCTCGGCCGCCGCCATCACCGACAGCGAAGCGATCCATCCCGGCTACGGCCTGCTATCGGAGAATCCCGCCTTCGCGGAGATCTGCCGAGCCTGCGGCATCACCTTCATCGGACCGGCGCCCGAGGCGATCCGGCTCATGGGTGACAAGGCGCAGGCCCGCGAGATGGCCAAGCAAGCGGGGGCGCCGGTGGTGCCGGGCAGCGAGGGACCGCTCGGGGGAGTCGACGAGGCGCAGTTGCTCGCCGATTCGATCGGTTACCCGGTGATCGTCAAGGCGGCCGCGGGCGGCGGCGGGCGCGGGATGCGCATCGTGCGAGAGCGCGAGGACCTCGCCCGTGCCTACGCGACCTGCCAGGCGGAGGCCGGCGCCGCCTTCGGGTCTTCCGAGCTGTACCTCGAGAAGTTTGTCGAGGACGCGCGGCACGTCGAGGTCCAGGTGCTCGGAGACAAGAACGGCATGCGCCTGCACCTGGGCGAGCGCGACTGCTCGGTGCAGCGACGACATCAGAAGTTGCTCGAGGAGTCTCCCGCGCCCGCGCTCCCCGCCGACACGCGGGCCGGCCTCTACAAGGCGGCTCTCGCGGTGGCGAACGCGGTGAACTACGTGTCGGCGGGCACGGTCGAGTTCCTGGTGGACCGGGAGGGCACCTTCTACTTCATCGAGATGAACACCCGGATCCAGGTCGAGCACCCGGTCACCGAGATGATCACCGGCCTCGACATCGTGCGCGAGCAGATCCGGATCGCCACCGGAGAGGCGATCGGCTACAAGCAGAGCGCGGTCCGCTTCACCGGCCACGCCATCGAGTGCCGGATCAACGCGGAGGATCCCGAGCACTTCGTGCCATCTCCCGGCCGCATCACCGCCTGGATCGCGCCGGGTGGACCCGGCGTCCGGGTCGACAGCCATCTGATGCCGGGCTACATCGTGCCCCCGTACTACGACTCGCTCATCGCGAAGATCATCGTGCACGCTCACGACCGCTCCGAGGCGATCGCCCGCATGCACCGCGCGCTGTCCGAGACGGTGGTCGAGGGCGTGAAGACCACGATCCCCTACCATCTCAAGCTGCTGGCCGACCCGACGTTCGTAGCGGGCGAGTCCACGCTGGCCCGGCTCGAGCAGAACTTGTAGGGCGCCGCGTGCGGCTGCCCTCCCCCCTCTACGCCATCCTCGACCGGTCGGTTGCAGGTGGTCGTGATCTCCCCGATCTCCTCGAGGCCGTCCTCTCCGGAGGCTGCCGGCTCGTGCAGCTGCGCGAGAAGACCCTGCCGCCCACCGACCTCTTCCCGCTCGCCCAGCGGCTGGTGCGGCGATGCCGCGAGGTCGGCGCCTGGCTCATCGTGAACGATCGGGCGGATCTGGCGGTGGCGTGCGAGGCCCACGGCCTGCACGTGGGCCAGGAGGACCTGCCGGCCCGCCAGGCCCGCGCGATCCTGAAGCCCGGCATGATCCTGGGCGTCTCGACGCACGATCCCGAGCAGGCGCGCCGCGCGGTGGCGGACGGCGCCGACTACGTCGCGGTCGGGAGCATATTCCCCACGACGACCAAGGCCGGTTTTCAGCTCGTCGGCCCGGAGCTGATCCGGCGAGTCCGCCCGGAGGTCCCGGTGCCTCTGGTGGGAATCGGCGGCATCACCCCGGAGAACGCGGCGGAGGTGCTGGGCGCGGGTGCCGACGCGGTGGCGGTCATCTCGGCTCTCTGCGCGGCGCCGGATCCCGAGGCGGCGACGCGGCTCTTTCTCGCGCGCATCGCTCGGCCCGCCGACGGGGCTCGCGCCGGACAGTAGGGGCCTCGGCGTGCGTCGGCTCCTCCCGGTGGTGATCGCCATCCTCGCCATGGCGACGTTTCTTCCCGCTCTGGACGGTCAGTTTCTCACGTGGGACGACGACGTCAATCTCGTCACGAACGAGGCGTACCGCGGACTCGGGTGGCCGCAGCTCCGGTGGGCCTTCAGCAATGTCCGGATGGGCCACTACATTCCGCTCACCTGGCTCACCTTTTCGCTGAACTACGCCACCGGCGCGATGAATCCGTGGGGCTACCACGCCCTCAACCTGGTCCTCCACGGAGCGAACGCCGCCCTGTTCTACCTCATCGCGCGACGCCTCGTCGCGGCGGCCCGGGCGGGCGGACGCCAGGACGGCTACCAGGATGCGATCACCGAGTGGGGCGCCGCGGCGGCGGCACTCGTGTTCGCGCTACATCCCCTCCGCGTCGAGTCGGTCGCGTGGATCACCGAGCGTCGCGACGTGCTCAGTGGCTTCTTCTTCCTGGCGGCGGTGCTCGCCTACTTGCGAAGCGTGGAAGCCGGGCACCGCGTCGAGCGTCCCTGGCTCGCGGCCTCGCTCCTGCTGTTCACGGGCGGCCTCCTGTCCAAGGCCTCGGTGATGGTGCTGCCCGCGGTGCTCGTGCTCCTCGACGCCTACCCGCTGCGACGTGGCGCGCTGCCGTGGCGCCGGCTCTTCGTCGAGAAGATCGGCTACTGGGCGCTCGGCCTGATCGGCGCGGTCGGTGCGCTCGTAGCGCTGAGGGTCTCGGGACTTCGCATCACGAGCTACGGGTCCTACGGCCCGGAGGCCCGGGCCGCGATGGTCGCGTACACCTTCTGGTTCTATCCCTCCGCGTGGGTATGGCCGGTCCGCCTGTCGCCGCTGTACGAGCTCCCGGGCACGGTGGACCCGCTGGCCTGGCGCTTCCTCGGCCCGATCATGGGTCTGATCGCGGTGACCGCGGTGCTGTGGACGTTGCGCGACCGGTGGCCGGCCGGTCTGGCCGCGTGGGCCTACTCCGCCCTGGTGCTCCTGCCGATCAGCGGTGTCGTGCACTCCGGCTTTCAGCTGGCCCACGATCGTTACAGCTATCTCTCCGGGCTCGGTCTTGCCCTGTTGGCCGGGGGCGCGGTGTGCTGGCTCTTGACCGCCGCCGGCGCCAGGCGCGTGAGCCCGGGGGTGCTCGTGCTGGCCCTGACCGCCGCCGCGCTCGTCGTCACGACCCTGGCCATCGGAAGCTGGCAGCAGGCGCGAATCTGGCGTGACTCGGAAACCCTGTGGCGCTGGGCGGTCGAGGCGGATCCCCGATGCGCCCTGTGCGCGAACAACCTCGCGTCCCTGCTCCTCAACAGTCACCCGCGCAGCGCCGGGGAGCTCGGGGAGGCCGAAGCTCTGGCTCGACGGGCGGTTGCCCTGAACCCGGCTTACGACAGCCCCTACAACACGCTCGGCGCCATTCTCGCGGCACGCCACGACGACCGTGGCGCGGAGGCGGCGTTCCGGCAGGCCATGCAGCTGGCACCCGAGCGCGTCGTGTCCACCGCCAATTTGGGAGCGCTCTTCGCGCGTAACGGCCGGTACGCCGAGGCTCTCCCCCTCCTCCGGACCGCGCGGGTCAAGGACCCGCGGAATGTCGACGTGCGCGAGAATCTACGGCTGGCCTCGCACAATCAGGGCGTCGCGGCCATGCGCGCGGGGCGTCTCGACGAGGCGGTGACTCTCTTTGAGGAGGTCGCCGACATCACGCCCGACGACGCCGACGCGCATCGCACCCTCGGGCTGCTGCTCTGGATCCAGGGCCAGCGCGACGCAGCGCGGGTGCACCTCGAACGCGCGGTCGCTCTCCGCCCCACCGAGGAGGGCCTGCGCGCGCTCCTGACGCGATTCCAGACGGACCCGGACCACCCGCCTGCTCTGCAATGATCCGGCGCGCCGTGCCTCCGCTGGCCATTGCCCTGATCACCGGCTTCTGCTTCCTGCCCACGCTGTCCGGCTCGTTCTTGAACTGGGACGACAACGTCAACTTCCTCGACAACCCGGCCTTCCGAGGGCTCGGCCTCGAGCAGATTCGCTGGACGGCAACCAGCGTGCTCTTCGGCCACTACATCCCGCTGACCCGCCTCAGCTGGAGCGCCAACTACGCGCTGGGCGGCATGGACCCGTGGGGCTATCACCTGGTCAACCTCGTGCTGCACGCGGCGAACGCGGCGATCTTCTATTTCGTGGCGCGGCGCCTGCTGGCGGCGGCGGTCGGCGATGGCGCACCGCATGTGCGTCGGGATCCAGATCTCGCGGTGGCGGCCGGCGCAGCCGCGCTCGTGTTCGGCATCCATCCGCTCCGTGTCGAGCCGGTCGCCTGGATCACCGGTCGGGCCGACCTCTTGTGCGCCACGTTCGCGCTGCTGACGGTCTGGAGCTACCTGCGAGCCGTCGAGGACGGAGGGACGGCCCGCTCCGGCGGCATCCTCGTCGCCTCGCTGGCCTTCGCGGCCGCCCTGCTCTCGAAAGGGGTCGCGCTGCCGCTCCCGGCGGCGCTCTTCCTGCTCGACGTCTATCCCCTCCGTCGCCTCCCTCGGCTGGGCTGGCGATCGCTGGTGCGAGAGAAGATCCCGCTGCTGCTCGTGATGGTGGCCGGTGCGGCCACGGTGGCGTATGCGGTCCGTCACGGCGCGGTACTCACGACGGTGTCGACCTACGGGCCGATCGCCCGGATTACCGTGGTCATGTACAGCTCCGTCGTTTCGTTCGTCCGCTTCCTCTGGCCGGCGTCGCTGTCGCCGCTCTACGAGATGCCGGCTCGCGTCAGCCTCCTGCAGCCAAGGTTCGGTCTGGCCGTCGCGGCCGCCGTCCTCATCACGGGGGCCCTGGTCTTCGTGCGGCGCCGCTGGCCGGCGGGCCTGGCCGCCTGGATCTTCTCGTCCCTCATGCTCGGTCCGACCAGCGCCGCCGTGCGGCAGGGCGTGGATCTGGCCCCCGACCGCTACAGCTACCTCGCCGGCCTCGGCTTCGCGACCCTCGTCGGCGGCGCCGCCCTCGGCGTGATCCGCCTCGTCCGGCGCGGCGCGCTCTCCCGCACGATCACCGCGATCGTCGGCGTCGCCGCCGTCGTGGGGCTGGTGGGCCTCGGGGCGGCGGCCTGGAGCTTCGCCGAGGTCTGGCGAGACTCCGAGACTCTCTGGCGGTGGGCCGTCGAGGTGGATCCCGAGTGCAGCGTCTGCCACGGCAAGCTCGGCGAGAGCGCCCTCGGCGGGCCCGGGGGCACCGCGCGGGTCACGGAGGCGGAAGGGATGCTTCGGCGCGCGATCGAGCTTCGTCCCGATCTTCCCGACGCCTACTACAACCTCGGGACCGCCCTCGTGCTCCAGGGCCGTTACGCGGAGGCGGAAAGCCCCCTGCGAAGCTACATGGAGCGCGTCCCGCGGGCCGCGGCCGGGCCCGAGCGCCTCGGTCTCGTATACCTGCTCGAGCGCCGCTACGAGGCCGCCGTCCCGCTCCTCCGGATCGCGCATAGGCAGCGGCCCGACGCCCCCGCGCTTCGGGGCTACCTGGTCGAGGCGCTACGAGAGTACGCCCTCGAGCTGCGCGCGCAAGGGCGGGGCGCCGAGGCCGACGCGCTCGGGGCGGAGGCCCGCGCGCTCGGTGACGGCGGCTCGGCAACGCGATCGTCACGATGAAAAGCGGGTCGCGGCGCGCTCTGATCGTGTTGATCGTCGGGGTCACGGTCGTCGCGTTCTGGCCAGGACTGCAGGGACAGTTCCTCAACTGGGACGACGGGGCCCTCTTCACCAAGAACCCCGACTACCGCGGCCTCGGACCGGATCAGCTCCGGTGGATGTTCACAACCACGCTGGCCGGGCACTACATGCCCCTGACGTGGCTCACGCTGGGTCTCAACTACGCTCTCGGCGGGATGGATCCATGGGGGTATCACCTGCTCGCGCTACTCCTGCATTCGACGAACGCCGTCCTGTTCTACCTGGTGGCCAACCGCCTGCTCGGGACGGTGCTCGCCCGCTCCGAGCCTGGCACTCCGGAGGGCGGCGCGGGAGAGCGCGAAGGCGTCCGCGCGGGAGCTTTTGTGGCCGCCCTCGTCTTCGCCGTTCATCCGCAGCGGGCCGAATCGGTTGCGTGGGTCACCGAGCGGGGAACCCTGATCTCGAGCGCGCTCTACCTCATCGCGGTGCTCTGCTACCTGCGCGCGACCGAGCGCGGCGCCGCGCTCCGATGGCGGTGGTGGGGCGTCACCTCGCTCGCCTCCTTCGCGACCGCGTTCCTCGCCAAGGGGATGGTCGTCACGCTGCCCGCGACGCTCCTCCTCCTCGACATCTACCCGCTGGGCCGCTCGAAGGGGCGATGGCGGAGCGCGCTCAGCGAAAAGCTCCCGTATGCCCTGATCGCGCTGGTCGGCGCCGCGATCGTGGTCTACGCTCGGACCCGAGGCGCGCACTGGAGCGGCTTGTCGGAGTACGGGCTCACCGCCCGGCTCGCATTCGCCGGGTACAGCTTCTGGTTCTACCCGTCGAGCCTCGTCTGGCCGATCGGACTCTCCCCGCTCTACGAGGTGCCGGCCCGGGTCAGTGTCGTGCAGTGGCGTTTTCTGGCTCCTCTCGTCGGCCTGGCGGCGGTCACCACCGTCCTGGTAGCGCTCCGGCGCCGCTTTCCGGGTGGACTGGCGGCCTGGATCAACTCGGCGCTGGTGGTGGCGCCGGTCAGCGGGATCGCCCACTCGGGGAGCCAGCTCGTCTCCGATCGCTACAGCTACATGGCCGGTCTCGGCTTCGCGCTGATCGCGGGCTACGTGATCCCGTGGACGGCGCGTCTGCGACGGCAGGGTCGGATGAGCGGCTGGGCGGCGACAACCGCGGCGGCCGGCATGATTGTCCTGGTGGCCGCGCTGGCCCTCGGCACCTGGGTCCAGACCGGCATCTGGCACGACTCGGAGACGCTCTGGCGGTGGGCGGTATACCAGGATCCGGCCTGCGCGACCTGCTACGCGGGCCTGGGCGAGGCAGTGCTGTACTCGCCGGGAGGCGCCCAGGCCCGTCTCGACGAGTCGGAGGGGTACCTGCGACGCGCCATCGCGCTGCATCCATGGCTGCCCTTCCCGCGCTATACTCTCGGCACCCTCCTGCTCGTGCGGGGGCAGTATGCAGAGGCCGAGGCCAGCCTGAAAGCCTACATCCAGCTGGCCCCCGGCGAGCCGGCGGCGCCGGCGAGGTTGGCCTTGCTCTACCTCGCCCAGGATCGGCCCGTGGAGGCGGTGCCGCTGCTCCTTCGGTCACGCCAGCTCGGGGCCCGGCCGCCACGGTGGCTCCCCGATCCGCCGGCCGGCCCGAACGAGCCGAGGCCCGATCCGGACTTCGCGGAGGCGATCCGACTGCTCCCAGACAGCCTCGACGATCTGGAGTTCCTGGGACGGTCGTTGATCGATCAGGGCAAGGGCGACCGGGCGGCGTACGCGCTGCGACGGGCGGTCACGCTGGCGCCCGGGGCGGCGGGCCCCCGGATCCTGCTCGTCCGAGCCTACGAGCAGAGCGGCCGGCTCGACCTTGCCCGGCAGGAGGTGGCGACGCTGAGGCGGCTTCATCCCGACGCGGCAGATCGCCTCTCCGTCCGTTGACGCCTATGCAAAACCCGCTATAATGGCCGCGCTTGCAGCCCACCCGTCCGCTTCGGTTTTAAGGAGGAGGAGCCGATGAGAACCGCACGACCTCGCCTGGTCATCGCCACGATCGCCGCGCTCGCGCTGGTGATCCCGTTGACCTCCGTCGCCGATGCCCAGTCCAAGGGCACCATCAAGATCGCCACCCAGAGCCCGCTGTCAGGTGGTCAGGCCGTGCTCGGGGAAGGCATCAAGCTCGGTGCCCAGCTGGCTGTCGACAAGATGAAGGGCAACCTCGAGAAGATGGGCTACAAGGTCGACTTCGTGCCGTTCGACGACCAGGCCAAGCCTGACGTCGGGGTGGCCAACGCCAAGAACATCATCGCCGACAAGGACATCATGGTGGTTATCGGCCACCTGAACTCGGGCGTGGCGATTCCGTCGTCCGAGGTCTACAAGGAAGTCACCCTGGCGATGATCTCGCCGGCCAACACGAACCCGGTCGTCACCGATCGCAACTATCCCAACGTGAATCGAGTATGTGGGCGTGACGACGTCCAAGGCGTGGTGGGCTCCGAGTTCGCGCACGGCACTATGAAGGTCAAGAGCGCGTACATCGTCCACGACAAGACCCAGTACGGGCAGAGCATTGCCGAGTTCTTCAAGGCCGACGCCGAGAAGAAGGGCATCAAGGTTCTGGGCTTCGAGGGCACCGAGGAGAAGTCGAACTTCGATCCGCTGCTGACCCCGATCAAGGCCAAGAACCCCGACGTCATCTACTTTGGGGGCATCTACGACCAGGGGGCGCCGTTCTTCAAGCAGGCGCGCGAGAAGGGCATCAAGGCGAAATTCATGGGGCCGGACGGCATGGACTCCTCCGACCTCACGAAGATCGCCGGCAAGGCGGTGGTGGGCATGAACTACACCTCCGCGGCGGGCCCAGCCTCCGCGTTGCCCAAGGCGAAGGCGTTCGTCGACGCCTTCAAGAAGAAGTTCAGCAAGAACCCGGAGCCTTACGCGGCCGAGGCCTACGACGCGACCACCATCGCGATCAAGGCCATCGAGGAAGTCGCCAAGAGCGGCACGATGAGCCGGGAGTCCGTATCGACCGCGATCCGCAAGGTCAAGCTCTCCGGGATCACCGGTGACATCGCGTTCGACAGCCGGGGCGACCGCCTGAAGGCCCAGTACTTCGTGCTGACGGTCGTGAGCGACAACCCCGAGAAGTGGGGAGACAACAAGATCGTCAAGCAGCTCACGATCGCGCCCCCCGGGGCCAAGTAGCCGCCGCGCACGCGGTCATCGGCGGGAGGGGCGGCGCGCCGCCCCTCCCGCTCTCCCCCGCTTCCCCGCCGAGTGCCGATGGACCTTGACCTCCTGATCGGCATCTTCCCGCAGGTCCTCCTGGACGGCATCATCCTGGGCTTCATGTACGCGCTGATCGCGCTCGGCTACACCATGGTGTACGGCGTGCTCGAGTTCATCAACTTCGCCCACTCCGAGATCTTCATCATCGGCGCCTTCGTGGGCGTGGAGATCCTGCTCTCGTTCAAGGCGGCGGGCTGGCTGGACGTGCTGCCGTGGGTGCTCGTGCTCCTCATCGTGCTGGTGGCGGGCATGGTGGTGAGCGGGACGGTGGCGGTGATCATCGAGCGCACCGCGTACCGGCCGCTGCGGAGCGCCCCACGGCTCATCCCGCTGATCTCGGCGATCGGCGTCTCCTTCTTCCTGCAGGACGCGATCCGGCTCTTCGAGTCGCTCTGGCGCAACTCGTTCAATCTCGTCTACCCCACCATGGACGTGCTCAACCGTCGCTTCGAGCTGACCGAGACCATCGACGTCTCGGTCAAGTCCCTGGTGGTGATCGTGGCGGCCCTGCTCATGCTCTGGGGTCTGCACACGCTCGTCAATCGTACCAAGGTCGGCAAGGCCATCCGCGCGGTCGCCGAGGACCAGGGCGCCGCCTCGCTGATGGGGATCAACGTGAACCGGATCATCTCGCTGACGTTCCTCATCGGCGGGGCCATGGGAGGGGGCGCAGGCGTGCTGTTCGGAGTGCAGTACAGCCTGATCAATCCCTACACCGGCTTCATCCCGGGGCTGAAGGCCTTCACCGCCGCGGTACTCGGAGGCATCGGCAACATTCCGGGGGCCATGCTGGGCGGTCTCGTGCTCGGGCTGCTGGAGGCGTTCGCCGCCTCCTACCTGTCTCTCTTGACCGGTGGGGCGTTCGGGGCCGAGTACAAGGACATCTTCGCCTTCTCGATCCTCATCTTGATCCTGATCTTCCGGCCCAAAGGCCTGCTGGGCGAAATCGTCAGAGAGCGAGCCTAGAAGAAATGCGCAGCCACCTCACAGAGCGCACGCCTCGGCGTGCGCGGCTCAAACAAACTAAGGGGGTTGCCCAACCTCCCAACCAGACTGCCTCCACAATGCGAGCGACCCAGCAGACCGCACGATGATCAAGGCAATTCTCGACCGCCCCCTCCCGGCGACGGTTCTCGTCGCGACCGCCCTGCTGGTCACCACCTGGGGTGTGACGTGGAGCCCGCGGTCGATCGTGATCTTCATGCTGTTCCAGGGCTCCATCCTGCTGCTCTACTTCGCCCGCGTGCCGGGCCTGGTCAAAGGCGCGCTCACCGCCCTCACCCTCGGCGTGCTCATGCCGTTCCTCGGCACGATCAACGCCTACTACATGGAGATCGCGATACAGGTCGGCATCTTCGTGGCCCTGGCCCTCGGCCTCAACATCGTGGTCGGCTTGGCGGGCCTGCTCGATCTCGGCTACGTGGCCTTCTTCGCAGTGGGTGCCTACTCGTGGGCGATCTTTGGCTCGCCGCAGGCCAATCTCATCTTCGGCGGCGCCTACTTCCCGCTGGGCCCGTGGTGGTTCTTCGTGTTCCTCTTCGTCGGAGTGGCGGTGGCCGCGGGAGCCGGCATCCTGCTCGGGCTCCCGGTGCTTCGATTGCACGGCGACTACCTCGCCCTGGTCACCCTCGGCTTCGGCGAGGTCATCCGCGTCCTCGCCAACAACCTCGACAAGCCGATCAACTTCACCAACGGACCCAAGGGCATCACCCCGATCAATCGCCCGCCGATATTCTTCGCCCCGTGGCTGCAGTCGCTTGGGATCGATCCGAATCCGAACGTCATCTATCCTCTCTATCTCTACGCGCTCGTGCTCCTGATCGTGGGGGCCACCGTGCTCGCGAATCGCCGGCTCGAGGACTCCCACATCGGGCGCGCCTGGGAGGCGATCCGCGAGGACCAGACCGCGGCCCAGGCCATGGGCGTGCCGCTGGTGCGGATGAAGCTCCTCGCCTTCGCCTGCGGCGCCTCGTTCGCGGGCACGGTCGGTGTGCTCTTCTCGGCCAAGCAGATCTTCATCAATCCCGAGTCCTTCACGTTCATGGAGTCCATCGGCGTGCTCGCCATGATCATCCTGGGCGGGATGGGCTCGATTCCCGGAGCCATCCTGGGGGCGGCGGTGGTGACCATCCTCAACCTCCAGATCCTCAAGGGCATGTCGCTCTGGCTCAACGAGCTGCGTAACGCGGGCACCGTGATCTTCGGCTACAGCCTGACCAACCTCCCGACCCAGCTCGAGCCGGCCAAGTACGAGCGGATGGTCTTCGGCCTGATCCTGGTGCTGATGATGATCTTCCGCCCGCAGGGCATCCTGCCCGCGCGGCGACGGCACCGCGAGCTCGGGGAGGACTCCTGATGCCGCTCCTCGAGGCCCGCGGCGTCAGCAAGCGCTTCGGCGGGCTGACCGCGCTCAACGGGGTCGACTTCACGCTCGAGGAAGGCCACATCGCCTCGATCATCGGCCCGAACGGCGCCGGGAAGACCACCTTCTTCAATGTCTTCACCGGCATCTACATCCCCGAGGAGGGCTCGGTCACGTTCCGCGAGACCTCGGTGCTGGGGCGTCGTCCGGACCAGATCACCGCGCTCGGCATCTGCCGCACGTTCCAGAACATCCGCCTCTTTCCCAGGATGACCGCGATCGAGAATGTCCTGGTGGGCATGCACAGCCGCGTGCCTCTGCGCTTCTGGGATGTGCTCACTCGCAACGCACGCTGGCGTGAGCACGAGCGCCGGCAGTGGGAGCAGGGTGCCGAGCTGCTGTCGGTGACCGGGTTGCGGGACAAGGCCAACGAGGTCGCCCGCAACCTCCCCTACGGCGAGCAGCGGCGGCTCGAGCTGGCGCGGGCGCTCGGATCCGTCCCGTCGCTCCTTCTGCTCGACGAGCCCACCGCCGGGATGACCCAGGGCGAGGCTCGCAGCCTGATGGCCCTGCTCCGTCGACTGGTGGAGGAGCGCAAGCTCACCCTCCTCCTCATCGAGCACAACATGCGCGTGGTGATGGAGGTCTCCGACCGCGTCACCGTGCTCGACTACGGCGAGAAGATCGCGGAGGGGCGACCCGCCGAGGTGCAGAAGAATCCCCGGGTGATCGAGGCCTACCTGGGGCGCCGCCGCTGGACGCCGGGCTCCGGCGTCGCGGGTGAGGCGCATGCTTGAGGTCACCGATCTCCACGTCTACTACGGCGAGATCCACGCGCTGAAGGGGATCTCGTTCCGGGTGGCCCAGGGCGAGATCGTCACGCTCCTCGGCAACAACGGCGCGGGCAAAACCACCACGCTGCGGACCCTCTCGGGGCTGCTGGCTCCCCGACGGGGCGACGTGCGCTTCGAGGGCAGCTCCCTGGTCGGCATCCCGGCGCACGACGTCGTGCTCAAGGGAATCACCCACGTGCCCGAGGGCCGTCGCATCTTCAACCGGCTGACCGTGGTGGAGAACCTCGAGATGGGCGCCTACACCCGCAGCGACCCGGATATCGCGTCGGACATGGAGCGGGTCTTCACGATCTTCCCGCGCCTCAAGGAGCGGCGGAGTCAGGTGGCGGGCACGCTCTCCGGTGGGGAGCAACAGATGCTGGCCATCGGGCGGGCGCTGATGGCGCGGCCCCGGCTGCTCCTTCTGGACGAGCCTTCCATGGGGCTGGCGCCGGTGCTGGTCGAGCAGATCTTCGAGACCGTGCAGGCCATCAACCGCCAGGGGGTCACGATCCTGCTCGTCGAGCAGAACGCGGCCATGGCCCTGTCCATCGCGGAGCGCGGCTACGTGCTCGAGACCGGGCGCCTGCCGCTCGAGGGGGGCGCCCGCGAGCTGGCCGATAATGCGGAGGTGCGCCGCGCCTATCTGGGCGAAGCGTGAGAGGAGAGCGTTCGTGAAAAGCCAGGGACTCACCTACGAGGAGCACGCGGTAGGGGCCGTGTACCACACGCTCGGCCGCACGGTCTCCGAGGCCGATATCTGCGCCTTCGTCAACCTGTGCGGCTTCAACGAGCCGCTGTTCATGGACATGGAGTACGTGGCCAAGGAATCGGTCTTCAAGGGACGGGCCGCGCCCGGCGCGATGACCTTCTGCCTCTCCGAGGGCCTGATCATGCAGACCGGGCTCATCCACGGCACCGGCATGTCCTACCTCGGCAGCGAGATCCGCATCGTCGCTCCCGTCCTCGAGGGCGACACCCTCAAGGTCAGCGTGACGATCGCGGACAAGCGGGAGACCAAGAAGCTCGACCGCGGCATCGTGACCTATCGCCACGAGGTGACGAACCAGCGCGGCGAGGTGGTGCTGGAGGCGACGGTCAAGCGGATGATCAAGCGCAAGTCTGCCTGATGCGGATCCTCGGCCGCGAGGACCTGGAGGCGCTGCTCACGCCCGGGGACGTCATCGCGGCCGTGGAGCGTGCCTTCCGCGAGTGCGCGGCCGGCCGGGCCTCTGCCCTGCCGCGGGCGGTACTTCCCATGGACCGCCACGGCGTCTTCCTCACCATGGTCTCGGCCTTGCCCGGCCTCGGGGCGCTCGGGACGAAGCTGGTGACCGTCGTGGAAGGCAACCGGCGGCGCGGGCTACCCACCATCCAGGCCACCTATCTCCTGACGGAGCCGGAGACCGGTGAGCCGCTCGCCCTGATGGAGGCAGGCTTTCTGACCGCCATCCGGACGGGCGCGACCTCGGCCCTGGCCGCCCGCTACCTGGCGCGAGCCAATTCACGCGTGATCGCCTGCTTCGGGGCGGGCGTGCAGGCCCGCCATCAGCTCCTGTGCCTGCGGGAGATCCTCCCGCTGGCCGAGGTTCGGGTAGTGGGTCGGGACCCCCGGCGGGCCGCGGATTTCGCGCGCCAGATGCAGAGCACGCTGGGCATCCCGGTCGACGTAGCGCCCGACCGCAAGGCCGCGGTGCGCGGCGCCGACGTCGTCACCTGCGCGACGACCTCCCCTCGACCGGTCTTCTCGGGCCGAGATCTCGAGTCTGGCACGCACGTGGACGCGGTCGGCAATTTCCGTCCCACCACGCGCGAGGTGGACACGATCACCATCCGGAAATCCCGGATCGTGGTGGATACTTATGAAGGGGCCTGGGAAGAGGCCGGGGACCTGCTGATCCCGATCAAGGCGGGCGCCATCAGCCGGCGTCACGTGCGGGCCGAGCTGGCCGAGGTCGTGGCCGGAGCCCGGCCCGGCCGGACCTCGCCCCGCGAGATCACGCTGTTCAAGTCGGTGGGGTTCGCGCCTGAAGACGCCGTGACCGCTCGCTTCGCGTACGACCGGGCGCGGGCGGAGGGGCGTGGCATCGAGGTGAGACTATGAGCCGAGGCAGCGCCCGCATCGTTCAGATCAGTGTCTCGCCCGGCGGTGTGCCCAAGCGGCCGGTACCCGCGGCCCGCGTGACCACGCTGGGCCTGGACGGCGACGCTCAACGCGACCACGAGCACCACGGTGGCCCCGAGCGCGCGCTCTGCCTCTTCTCGCAGGAGCGGATCCAGGCCCTACAGGCCGAAGGTCATCCGATCACCCCCGGCAGCATCGGAGAGAACCTCACCATCGAAGGCGTCGACTGGAGCACGGTGACGCCCGGGACGTACCTGCGCCTGGGCTCGGAAGTCGTCGCCCAGGTCACCCGCTACACGGCGCCCTGCGGCAACATCACCGCCTCGTTCCGCGACCGGGACTACTCGCGCGTGTCGCAGAAGCGGCATCCCGGCGACAGCCGGGTCTACGCGCGCGTGCTCCAGGAAGGCGCGCTGACCAGTGGAGATCCGGTGCAGGTCCTGAGCCACGACGAAGTCCTGGCCCTGATCGGCACGTCATGAGATCCGCCGAGGCCGTCATCATCGGCGGCGGCGTGACCGGGGTGTCGATCGCCTTCCACCTGGCGCAGCTGGGGGTCCGGCGGACGGTCGTACTCGAAAAACGGTTCCTCGGGGCCGGGGGCACCGGCCGATCCGTCGGTATCGTCCGCCAGCTCTACCCGACGCCGGAGACGACCCGGATGGTCCGGGCATCGCTCGACGTGTTCCGAAGCTTCGAGGATGCAGTCGGCGGACACTCGGGCTACGTCGGCTGCGGGGCGCTGATCGGCGTGTCTCCCGCGATGGCCGCGGGGCTTCGCGCACAGGTCGACCAGCAGCGGGCGCTGGGCGTCAAGGCGGAGATCCTCGATCCCCGGGACATCCGGCGCGTCGAGCCCCGGATCGATCCGGCCGGGCTCGGCGCCGTGCTGTACGAGCCCGAGTCCGGCTACGGAGACCCCGCTGCGGTGACGACCGGCTATGCGGACGCGGCCCGCCGTCTCGGCGTTTCCATCGAGCAGGGGGTGGAGGCCACCGGGATCGACATCGATGGCGACCGGGTGAGCGGAGTCGCGACCACCACCGGCCCGATCGCCACGTCGGTCCTGATCAACGCGGCCGGGCTCTGGTCACCACGGGTGGCGCGCCTGGCCGGCGTCACGCTGCCGATCGTCATCGGACGCCACCCCGTGTTCATCGTCGAGCGGCCCGCGACCTTCGGCACCGCGCACATGGTGTACCTGGACCTGGCGGGCGGCAGCTACGTGCGACCCGAGACGGGCAACCTGACGCTGACCGGCTCCCTGATCGACGACGAAGCTCAGCATCCCATGGACCCCGAGCTGCTGGGGAGCGAAGCGGGCTTCGACGAGGCGAGCGCAGCTCTCACGCGTACCGCGCAGGCCCTGCCCGGGCTTGCGGAGGCCCGGTTCAGCCGCGGCTACGCGGGCGCATTCGACATCACCCCGGACTGGATGCCCATCCTGGACGAGTCCGGGGTGAAGGGATTCTTCATCGCCGCGGGCATGTCGGGGCACGGCTTCAAGCTGGCACCCATGGTCGGCGCCATGATGGCCGCGCGGGTAACCGGCTCGACCTCGCCGGTGAGCCTCACGTCGTTTCGTCTCGATCGCTTCCTGGCTCGCGTCACCACCGGGACCTTCGTCTCGTCCTACCTGGGCGCGGGGCGGGTCGAAGACCCACGCTCGTGACCGTCCGCATCAGGGCCCTGATGCTCCTCCTCGCCGCACTGGTCTGCTTCTCGATCGTCGCCACCGGCGGGCTCGTCTACAACCACTACGCGATCATCTACGGGGTGCATGGCTGGGGGCCGCCCGAGATGGCCTTCCTGCTCGAGTACCTGCTGTTCGGGTCCGTCGCGATGATCCTCCTCGGCGCCTCCTTCGACCTCGCCATGGGTCGGCGCCTGACCATGGCCTTCGACGGCCTCGCGAGTCTCTCGTCTCGCTCCGCCTGGATCGGCGTCGTGGTCGTGTCCGCCCTGACCTTCGGCCTCGTCACCGCGGCCCGCTACGGCCTGTTCGGCAACACCGCGATCACCGACGACGAGAACGTGTACGCCTTCATGGGCCGCACGTTCGCGAGCGGACGCCTGTACCTGCCCTCGATGCCGGAAGCGGTGCGACCGTTCTTCGACAACCATTTCGTCGTCAACGACGGGAAGTGGTACGGCATCTACTTCCCGGGCCACCCCGCCGCGCTCGCCATCGGCGAGCGCCTCGGCCTGATGTACTGGGTGCCCGCGACGGCGGCAGCCCTGACCGTTCCGCTCTCGTTCGCGGTCGGGCGTCGAGTCTTCGGCCAGCGCGCGGCCCTGCTCGCAATGCCGCTCATGGTCCTGTCGCCGTTCTTCATCCTGTCGTCGGCTACGCTCCTGGCCCATTCCACCGCCGGCCTGCTGCTCATGGCGTTCGTCTACGCGGCCCTCCGCGTGCTCGAGCGCCCGGACCAGGGCATGTGGTGGCTCGCCGCCGGCGTGGCCCTGGGGTGGGCTGGGCTCACGCGGCCCCTGTCGGCCGCGGCTTTCGCAACACCGTGGCTCATCCTGCTCGTGATCGGACTGGGACCCCGCCCCGGACGCCGGATCCTGGTAGGCGCCGCGCTGTTCTGCCTCGTCGAGCTCGCCGCGGTCACGCTGCTCGCCGCGTATCACGTGGTGCTCTCCGGTGATCCGCTGGTCACCGGCTACCACACGTTCGGCCGCACGACCGGAATGTCCTTCACCCTGGGGGCCCTCAAGGCCCCGGCTCCCTTTCCCAGCCTCCACGAGCTCGGCTACACGCTCGCGCGGTTGAACTTCTGGCTCTTCGGCTGGCCTGTCTCCCTCGCGCTTCTCCCGTTCTTCCGTCGCACGCGCGAAAGCGTCACCCTGCTTCTCAGTCCCGCCGCGGTGATCGTGCTGTTCGCGGTGACCACGGTCCCCAGCATCAACGTGGTCGGTCCGGTGCACTATGCGGAGCTGGTCGGCCCCCTGGTGCTGATCTCGGCTAGTGGTCTCGACCAGCTGACCCACTGGGTACGCGATCGCTTGCACATCGGGGGGGGGCGCGTGCTCGGCCTCACCCTGGGCGCCATCCTGTGCGCGCTCCTGCTCTACCTGCCGCTCTATCTCGGCTCGCTGAGCGCCATGGGCCGGGTCGCGCGCGCGCCCTACGACCTCACGGAGGCTGCGCAGCTGAATCACGCGGTCGTCTTCGTGCGGACGCTGGGCGCCCTCGAGTTTCCCCCGTGGAGCTGGGCGTACTATCCTCGCAATCCGTCCCCTGGCCTGACCGACCGCGTCCTGTACGTCAAGGACCTCGGCGAGCCGAGGAACCGAGATCTCATCCGGTTCATGCCGGACCGGACGCCGTTCTGGATGGGCATCCAGAACGACCACCTCGTTCTGGTGCCGCTCGCCCGATAGGCCGAGCGGCGTCTGGAGTCGTCCCGGCGTCCCTGCTAGAATGCGCGCCATGACGACCCCGACCGCCCTCGTCGCCATCATCATGGGCTCGAAGTCGGACTGGCCAACCATGGCGAATGCCGCCAAGGCGCTGGACGCGCTGGGTATTGCCTACGAGGTCAGCGTCATGTCGGCCCATCGCACGCCTGCGCTCGTGGAGGAGTACGTCAGCGGCGCCGAGGAGCGGGGGATCGAGGTGATCATCGCTGGCGCGGGCGGCGCCGCCCACCTCGCGGGCGTCAGTGCTGCCCGGACGCTGCTGCCGGTGCTGGGGGTGCCGATGCAATCCAGCGCCCTCAACGGTATGGACTCGCTGCTCTCCACGGTGCAGATGCCCGCCGGTATCCCGGTCGGTACGCTGGCCATCGGCAACTCGGGCGCCACCAACGCGGGCTTGCTGGCGGCGGCGATCATCGCCAACAAGCACCCGCACATCCGCGCCGCGCTGCGGAAATATCGGGACGCCCAGACCCAGGCCCTGATGGGCCAGACCGATCCTCGCGCCTAGAATCACCCCTCGCGTCGTCGCCACACGCCGTAGCGCCCGAACTCCTCGACCTCCTCGAACCGCTCGCGGATGAACTGGTCCAGGATGGTGGCGCCCGCCGGATTCCGCACGTAGCCCGGATCGGCTCGCAGGACCAGATGGCGTACGCGGTGGCGCTCCAAGTCTTGCACGATGGCACGCTGGACCGCCGCGGTGGTGGCAACCCCGGGAACCAGCTCGTGGTACTTGGTCGCGCTGCGCCGGCCGGCCAGGAAGTAGAACATCACGTCGTTGAGTACCAGGCTGTCGTGGTGTGCGTTGCCGACGAAGATCCGCTCGTCGCGCGGTACCACCGCCTGCACGTACCGGATCGCGGCCTGCATCGATGCCATCTCGGGACCCACCGTGATGTGGGCGCCGCGGGGCCCGTCGAGCCCGAGGCCGGGCCGCCCCGGGATCAGCGCCGCCAACGCGTCCACCTTGGTCACGACCGCGCCCCAGACGAACACGGCACTCCACGCGACCGCCAGAGCGAGGCCAGCCGCACGCCACGGCCCAGACGCCGGCATCTGGTGGATCAACCACGCGAGGAGGAGCAGGGCAGGCCCCCAGGCCGGGACGATGTGAGCGATATCCGAGCGGACCCACGCATAGGGCAACAGGGCCAGCGCGAGGAGCCACACGAACACGACCGCCTGCGCCCCACCGGCTGAAGGGAGCCGGCGGCGGCACGCGAGGACGGACGCGGTGAGGACGAGCACCACCACCGGGAAGTAGAACCGGAGTCCGGTCCGCACCGAGGCCGCGTACTGGCCAAGCGAGATGCGCCCCGCCTGCAGCGGAGCCAGGTCCGGCAGCAGGGCGGGAAGCGGCAGGGCGCGCCCCGCCCGGTAACCCGTCAGGGGGTACACCACGAGGTCGTCGACCAGGTCGCCCGGTGGCACGCCGAGTCCCACCAGGATGGCGGTCGCCCCCGCGACGGGCACCACCACCGCCCCAAGGTACAACTCGAGCGAGACGAGGCCGCGGTGGGCTCCGCCCGGCGTGCGCCAATCCATCGCTCCGACCAGCATGGTCGCCTCGGCCAGCAGGAGACACCCTCCGATGTCGTGGCGGACGACACAGGCCAGGCCCATGGCTGCCCCGCTCACCGCCAGCCATCCCCGGTGGGGCTCCTGCAGGAATCGGAGGAAGCCGAGCGCGCTCCCGAATGCCAGCGTGAGCGCGGTGAACATCCCCACGCTGAGCGTCGCCCCCGCGATCGCTCCCACTGCCACGGTCCAGAGCGCGGTCGCGAAGACGGCGAGCCCGGTGGGCAGGCGCAGCCGACGGGCCAGCGCGTACACGAGGACGGCCGTGCCCGCGATGGCCGCGACGGAGGCCAGGCGCGAGACGAGCAGCGAGGTCCCGAACACCTTGAACAATCCGGCCAGGGCGTAGAACTGCCCCGGCGCGTAGACCGACCAGAAATCGCGGTACGGGCGGTCGCCCTCCAGGATCCGCGAGGCGCCCAGCACCGGAATGCCTTCGTCGTAGATACTGAGACCCCGGCTGACCCCCAGCGCCACGTAGCCGAGCGCGATCAACGCCAGCGTGGCCAGTCGAGCCTTCATCGATCCGGCGAGTCGTCGCACCGGCGCCTCCCCCAGACGAGTTCGGACATGCTAGGATACCGCGCAGCCATGATCGTAGCCGGTGCACCGACAGCCGCCGAGGGAGGCACGCGATGACCACCCTGAGCCCCTTCCGCACCAAGCTCGAGCACGCCGTCAACGCCCGACACAGCCGGATGAATCCCTTCACCGAGAAGTGGGTCGCCGGTGAGCTGACCCGCGCCCAGCTTGGGCAATGGGTCTGCCAGCACTATCAGTACGTCTCCCAGTTCGCCCGCTGGTGCGCCACCATCTACGGCGGTTGCCCCGACCCGGACGCCCGCGACTTCCTGCTCGAGAACATCATCGAGGAAGAGTCCGGCATTAAGCACGTCGATCTGTTGATCCGCTTCGGGGAGGCATGCGGAGTGAGTCGGGCCGAGGTCGAAACCACGCGGCAGCTCCCGAGCACGCGGGCGCTGACCGCCTGGTGCTACGAGACCGCCCGGCAGCCATTTCACGTCGCGGCGGCCGGGCTCCTGGTCGGTCTCGAGTCCCAGGTGCCCGGCATCTACAGGCGGAATCTCCCTCCGCTCAAGACGCACTACGGGTTCACCGACCACGAGGTCGAGTTCTTTGCCATCCACATCGAGGCGGACGAGGTGCACGGCGAGCGCGGCTACCAGATCGTCGAGCGGCACAGCACGACGCCGGAGAGGCAGACCGAGGCCGCCGACGCGGTCCGGGAGGCAACCGAGATGCGCTGGCAGTACATGACGGGTCTGCATCGCGCCTTCGTCCTCAAGGAAGACGCGTGACCCAGGCCCGGCGGGTCGCCTCGCTCGACGAGGTCCCGGCGGGTCGTCCGAAGCTGGTGGAGCTCGACGGCACCCGGATCGTGCTGGCCCGGGTGGGCGACAGCGTGTATGCGGTTGGCGACGTCTGCACGCACCGCGGCGGTCCGCTGGGTGAAGGCAAGCTCAACGGCAACCGGCTCGTCTGCCCCTGGCACGGATGGATGTACGACGTGCGCACCGGACAGTGCCTCTTTCCCGGACGCGGAGCCGGGGTCCCCGTCTATCCGGTGCGCACGGACGCGGGGGAGATCTTCGTGGAGCTGCCGTGATCACGGTCAAGCGCCTCACCCTCGAGGACGCCCTCGTGCTCCTCAAGGCCGCCGAGCAAAGGGCACGCGAGATCGGAGTGACCGAGACGATCTGTGTCTGCGACGACGGGGGACACCCGATCGCGCTCCACCGCATGACCGGCGCCCGCATCACCGGAGTGGAGATCGCCACCGCGAAGGCGTTCACCGCAGCCGGGCATCGCCGGGCCACCGACAAGTTCAACCAGCCGCCGGGCGGGCCGGCGCTGCCCGGAAACGAGGCGTTTGGCATCCACGCCATGCACCCCGGCCGGTTCGCGATCTTCGTGGGCGGATTCCCTATCGAGGTCGACGGAGAGGTGGTCGGGGGCATCGGCATCAGCGGGGGCAATGGCGAGCAGGACACCGCGGTGGGCACCGCGGCCCTTGAGGCATTCCGGCGCCATCTGGCCGGTGGGGCGCGCTGAGCCCTCCCGGGGAGGCCGGCCAGCCGGCCTTTCTTGACCCTTAAATTGCCGCCCCCGTAGACTGGAAGAGATGTCGCTTCCTGCCGGGGCCATCGCCGAAGGGTCACCCCGCCGCCCCGGCTGGGTGCTGCCGCTCGGCCTCGCGCTCTCGACCGCGCTGGTCTTCATGTCGTCTCTCCGCGGGGACTGGGTAGACTGGGACGATCCGACCAACTTTCTCGACAATCCTCTCTACCGCGGGCTGGGCTGGGCGCAACTCCGCTGGATGGCCACGACGACCCTGATGGGCCACTGGATTCCGGTGACGTGGCTCACCCTCGGCGCCGACTACACCCTGTGGAAGATGAATCCTTTCGGCTATCATCTGACGAGCCTCTTCCTCCACTCGGCGAGCGCCGCACTCTTCTACCTCGTGGCGCAACGGCTCGTCGCTCTCGCGGCGACCTCTTCGCCGTCCTTCGTGGTCCGCCTCGCGGCCGCGACGAGCGCCCTCTTCTGGGCCCTCCATCCCCTGCGGGTCGAGTCGGTGGCGTGGATCACCGAGCGACGGGATCTCACCTCCGGCTTGTTCTTCCTGCTCACCGTGCTCGCCTATCTCAAGGCACACGAGCCCGGCGCCCCGCCAAGTCCCCGCTGGCGGTCGGCGGCGATCATCTTCGCGGCCTTGGCCCTCGCCTCGAAGTCCGTCGTGATGGGCCTGCCCCTGGCCCTGGTCATCCTCGACTTTTACCCGCTGCGCCGTTTAGGCACGGAGCGGTGGGACTGGCTGGGCGCCCGGGCGTGGCCGATCTGGAGGGAAAAGATTCCGTTCGTGATCCTGTCGGTCGGCACCGCTGCCGTCGCGCTTCACGTGCAGCGCGCCACCGGCTACCTCACACCGAGCGAACACTATCCGCTGCCGGCACGCATCGGCATGGCGTTCTACAACGTGGTCTTCCACGCATCCAAGACATTCCTGCCCCTGAATCTGTCGCCACTCTACGAGCTCCCCGCGAAGGTGAGTCTCCTGGACCCTCCCTTTGTGCTCAGTGCGCTGGCCGCGCTCGCGCTGACGGTGGCGGCGTGGGTCGCCCGTCGGCGCTGGCCGTTCCTCTGGGGCGTCTGGGCCTTCTACCTGGTCATGCTCGCCCCGGTGAGTGGGCTCGTCCACACCGGCTACCATCTGGGGGCCGACCGCAATACCTACATCCCGTGCGCAGGCTTCGCGCTTCTCGTCGGCGCGCTCTCGTGTCCGCTTCTCCAGGGGTGGCACGCGCGGATGGTGCGGACCCCGGTGATGGTCGCAGCCCTTGGGCTGGGGATGGTGTGGATCGGGGGACTGGCGCTGGCGACCTGGAGCCAGGTCCAGGTCTGGCGGGATTCCGAGACTCTGTGGCGCTACGCCATCGAGGTCGACCCCGAGTGCGCCGTCTGCCATAACAACATCGCAACGGTGCTCGCTCGGCGTGGGGAACGAACCGAGAGCTTCGGTCACTTCCAGAAAGCGGTGGCGCTGCGTCCCGGCCGGGCCCAGTTCCGCGCGAACCTCGGACTCCTCCTGGTCCAGAGCGGGCGCCGACCCGAGGGCATGGCCGAGATGCGCGACGCGCTGAGCCGGCAGCCAACCGATGTGGAGACGCGGACCAATCTGGGCATCGCGCTCATCGAGGATGGCCGGTACGAGGAAGCGATCGGCGAGTTGCAGACCGCGCTGCAACGCAAGCCGGATCACGTCACCACCCTCACCGCACTCGGACGCGCGTTGCTCGCCGACGGCAAGGCGGATCGGGCGACCGTCACCTTTGCTCATGCCGTCAAGGTCGCCCCGCAGGCGCCTATCCCGCATCTCGGCCTCGCGCGATCACATCTGGCCCAAGGCAACACGACGGCCGCGCGCGAACAGCTCCGAATCGTTCGCGCCCTTGATCCAAAGCTCGCGGATGCCGCCGAGCCCGAATTCCGCTAGGCCCGCGCCCGCCGCCGCCCTCTCCGGCGGTGTGCTGGCACCGGCCTCCTCCTGGCTCACGCGCGTGGCCGCATGGTCGGTCCCGCTGGAGATCGCGCTGGTGACCGTGCTGGTCTTCCTTCCCGTCCTCCGAGCCGACTGGGTCGATTGGGACGACCCCACCAACTTCCTCGACAACTCGTACTACCGCGGCCTCGGATGGCCCCAGTTGCGATGGATGATGAGCGCGACCCTGATGGGACACTGGATCCCGGTTACCTGGCTCACCCTAGGCGCCGACTACGCGATCTGGGGGATGAATCCCTTCGGGTACCACCTGACGAGCGTGATCCTTCACGCGCTGAGCGCAGCCCTCTTCTATCAGGTCGCCTGGCGTCTCCTCCAGCTGGCCGCGCCGGCGGCGGCGCCGATCGGGCGTGGGCTTGGCGCCGCTGCCGCCGCTCTCTTCTTCGCGATCCATCCCCTCCGGGTCGAGTCGGTCGCCTGGATTACCGAGCGACGGGATCTCACCTCCGGCCTGTTCTTCCTGCTGACGATCTGGTGCTATCTCAAGGCCCACGAACGGCGCGAGACCGTCCGAGCGGGCTGGCGATTGGCCGCGCTCGTCGCCGCCGCGCTCGCCCTGGGCTCCAAGTCGATCGTCATGGGGCTGCCGCTCGTGCTGGTGATCCTCGACGTGTATCCGCTCCGGCGCCTCGGTCCGGTCCGCGAGTGGCTCGGGGCGAGCGCCCGGCCGGTCTGGATCGAGAAGATTCCGTTTCTCGTGCTCACGGTGGCGGTGGCGACGGTCGCCTACACCGTGCAGCGCCACACCGGCTACCTCACCGCGGCCACCCCGTCGGTCCGGCTCGCCATGACCGGCTACAGCATCTGCTTCCACGTGTGGAAGACGTTCGCGCCCCTGAACCTGAGCCCGATCTACGAGATGCCCCCTCAGCTGAGCCTGATCGAGAGTCCGTACCTGCCCGCCGTGATCGCAGCGATCGCGGTCACCGTGGCGGTATGGCTGGCCCGCCGGCGGTGGCCGGCTGGACTGGCGGTCTGGGCGACCTATCTGGTGCTGCTCGCACCGGTGAGCGGCCTGGCCCACACCGGCTATCATCTCGGCGCCGACCGCAATACGTACCTGTCGTGCGCGAGCTTTGCAGTGCTGGTCGGGGCTCTGGTGCTCGGTATCGCGGAGACGTGGCGACGTCGTTCGCTCCAGCCCGCCATCGCGGTAACCGGCCTCGGCCTCTGCGCGTTGTGGATCATCGGCCTGGGGCTCAGCGCGAGGGTCCAGACCGCGGTGTGGCGGGACTCCGAGACCCTATGGCGCTATGCGGTGGAGATCGACCCCGCGTGTTCGGTCTGCCAGCACAACCTCGGCATCAGCGTGGGCAGGCGAGGACACTACGCCGAGGGTCTGGCCGCATTCGGACGCGCGATCGCCCTGCGACCCGATCGCTCGGAGTTCCGGGGCAACTACGGGCTGCTCCTGATGCAGATGGGCCGGCGCGCGGAGGGACTGGCCGCGCTGCGGTACCGGCTCGCCGACAGCCCCGGCGACCTCGTCACCCGGAGAAATCTCGCGCTCGCGCTCATCGAGGACGGCCGTCCCGAGGAGGCGATCACGGAGCTCGAGACGGTGCTGCGAACGCAGCCCGACTCGGTATCCGCGCTCGACACGCTCGGCCGGGCGCACCTCATCGAAGGCCGGGTCGAGCCCGCTATGGCTGCGTTCCGGCACGCCATCGCGGTGAGCCCCAGCGATCCGGTCGCTCATCTCGGCCTCGCGCGCGCTTATCTGGCCGGGGGAGATCGGACCGCCGCGCGTGAGCAGCTCGGAATCCTCAGGACGATCGATCCCCGGCTCGCCGGTCAGGTCGAGCAGGAGTTTCGGTAGGGTCCGCCCGCCCGTTTCGGTGTAGACTTCCCCTCGCAGTGGTCACGGAAGCCATCTCGGTTCAAAGCCTGTCAAAGCTCTATGCCACCCGGGACGGTGGAGTCGCCGCCCTCGAGCAGATCAGCTTTGCCATCGACGAGGGTGAGTTCGTGGCGGTGGTAGGACCCTCCGGGTGCGGGAAGTCCACCCTCCTCAAGATCCTGTCCGGCCTCCTCGCCCCCAGCGGCGGGAGCGCCTCGCTCCGCGGCACGCCGATCGCCGGTCCGCGGCGAGACATCGGCGTGGTCTTCCAGGCGCCGGTTCTGTTCCCGTGGCGCACCGTGCTCGACAACGTGCTGCTGCCCATCGACGTGCAGGGGCTGGGCCGTGACCGGTTCATGGCCGCGGCGATGGATCTGCTTGCGCTGGTCGGCCTCCGGGAGTTCGAGCGGCGGTATCCCTGGGAGCTCTCGGGCGGCATGCAGCAGCGGGTGGCGATCACGCGGGCACTCATCCACGATCCGGCCATGCTCCTGATGGACGAGCCCTTCGGAGCCCTCGACGCCATGACCCGCGAGCACATGAACCTCGAGCTCCAGCGGATCTGGATGGAGCGGAAGAAGACGGTCTTCTTCATCACCCACTCGATCCCGGAGGCCGTCTTCCTCGCCGATCGGGTGCTCGTGATGACGCCGCGTCCGGGCCGCATCGTCGACGATCTGCGGGTCAAGCTGGGGCGACCGCGTCCCCTCGACGCCATGACCACGCCCGAGTTCGGGGAGTACACTCGTCATATCCGCGCGCTCTTCAACGTCAAGGGAGGGCTCGACGCGTGAGGAACGCGAAGAATATCGGGCTGAGCGCCCTGCTGTTCTGCGCCTCGATCGCCGCCTGGGAGGCCGTCGTGCGCGGCTTCGAGATTCCCGCGTTCATCCTGCCCCCGCCCTCTCAGGTGACGCTCGCGCTGTGGCGGGGCTTCGCGAGCGGGCTCTACCTCCAGCATCTCGGCCACACCCTGCTGGAGACGATGCTGGGCTTCATCGCGGGCTCGGCGCTGGGCCTGATCCTGGGCACCATGGTCGCCATGAGCCGCCCGGTCGAGTTCTTCCTCTATCCATACATCGTGATGTTCCAGTCGCTCCCCAAGGTGGCGCTCGCCCCGCTCATCGTGGTGTGGTTTGGGCTCGGCCTCACCTCCAAGGTGATCAACGCCGCCCTCATCGCCTTCTTTCCCCTCCTCGTGAACACCATGGTGGGCCTACGCTCCGCCGACGAGGAGCGCGTCAGCCTGATGCGCTCGCTCGCGGCGAGCGAGCGGCAGATCTTCTGGATGCTGCGCCTGCCCAACGCCCTGCCCTTCGTGATGGCCGGGCTCGACGTGGCGATGATCTTCGCCCTCATCGGGGCGATCGTGGCCGAGTTCGTCGGGGCCCAGAAGGGTCTCGGCATGCTGATTCAATCCATGAACTTCAACATGGACGTCTCGGGACAGTTCTCGATCCTCCTGATCCTCTCGGTGGTGGGGCTGCTCCTGAACCGCGGCGTCATGATGATCCGCAAGCGCGTCCTCTTCTGGGACCCCTCCGAGAAGGAGCGGGCCGAGCAAGAAAGGGTCAGTGCATGATCTCTCGTCTCGTCGGCGTGGTCGCCTCCCTGCTCCTCATCGTGCTCACGGCGACCGGGGTACCCGCTCAGACCAAGCTGCGGGTCGGCTGGTGCGCCAAGACCATCTCGAGCGCCGCAACCCCCTTCGCGATCGCCACCAAGATGGGCTGGTTCAAGGAGGACGGGATCGAGGTGGAGCTGATCCCTCTCGCCGGCTCGGGCGATTGCACCAAGACGGTGGCCACCAAGGAGATCCAGTTCGCGCTGCCGAGCGTGGAGCCGCTGGCCGCGGCGCGGCCGCAGGGGGTGAAGGCCAAGATCTTCTACACCGCGTACCAGGGCAATATCTACGGCATCGCGGTGCCGGCCGACAGCCCGGTCCAGAAGATGACCGATCTCAAGGGCAAGAACATCGGGGTCATCTCGATGGGCTCGGCGGGCGTGCAGATCGCGCGGGCTCTCGCCGCCACCAGCGGCATGGACCCGACCAACGAGATCAACGTGGTGGTCGCCGGTGAGGGTGCGCAGACCGCCGCGATGGTCCGGAGCCGGCAGGTGGAGGCCCTTAGCCAGTACGACACCCAGTACGCGATGGTGGAGAACGCGGGGGTGAAGCTTCGCCTCCTCGACACCAAGGACATCGACCGATACCCTTCCAACGGCCTCCTGGCCCTGGAGGAAACCTTGAAGTCCCGACCCAAGGAGGCGGCGGCGGTCGCCCGCGGGTACGCCAAGGGTACGATCTTCGCGATCAACAACCCCGAGGCGGCCATCCGCATGCTCTACGAGGTCTACCCGCAGACCCGTCCGACCGGCAAGGATGAGGCCACCGCGATCCGCGACGACGTGAAGGTCCTGCAGGCGCGCATCGTGAACTGGAAGCTCGACAAGGCCGGCGTGGCCAAGTGGGGGGAAAACTCCGAGGCCAACTACGCAGCCTACGCCGAGTTCCTCCTCAAGTGGGGTGTGATCAAGCAAAAGGTCGACGTCCATGATCTGATCACCAACGAACTCATCGGCGCCATCAACAACTTCGATCCGGCCAAGGTCGCGGCCGAGGCCCGCGCCTACAAGAGGTAAGCCCATGGCTTCCGGCGGCAATCCGGCTCGTATCGGGGTCGACATCGGCGGGACATTCACCGACCTCGTGTGGGTGGACGAGGCCACCGGCGCGGTCCGGGTCGGCAAGCTGCTCACGACCCCGAAGGACCCGTCGCAGGCCGTCGAGGAGGGCGTGGTGACCCTGCTCCACGAGGCCGGCGGCGCCGCGGCCACGGTGCGCGCGCTGATCCACGGCACCACGCTCGCCACCAACGCCCTGATCGAGCGCAAGGGGGCCCGGGTGGGCCTGCTGACCACCACTGGCTTCCGGGACGCGGTGGAGATCGGGCGTGAAGGTCGCTACGACATGTACGATCTCTTCATCGACCAGCCGGTTCCACTCGTGCCTCGCCAGCTCCGGATCGAGGTGGCCGAGCGCATCCAGGCTGACGGGTCCGTCCTGCGCCCGCTGGATGAGGCGCAGGCGCGCGCCGCCATCAGCCGGCTCTCCGCCCTCGGCGTCGAGGCGGTCGCGATCTGCCTGCTCCACGCTTACCGGAACCCCATCCACGAGCAGGCGCTCGCCCGGCTGTGCAGAGAGCTGTTGCCCGGCGTACCGGTCTCCTGCTCCTCCGACGTGGTCCCCGAGATCCGCGAGTACGAGCGCACTTCCACCACCAGCGCGAACGTCTACGTGATGCCGTTGATGGCGCGGTATCTCGACGACCTCGAGCGCAAGCTGCAGGGCCTCGGCGTCCCCGGACGGCTCTACGTCATGATGTCGGCGGGCGGAATCGCCACCCCGGAGACGGCCAAGCGCGTGCCGATCCGCCTCGTGGAGTCGGGCCCTGCCGCGGGCGCCCTCGCCGCAGCACGGATGGCCCGGCAGGTCGGCGAGGACCGCCTGCTGTCCTTCGACATGGGCGGAACCACCGCGAAGGCCTGCGTGATCGACCACGGCGAGCCGCTGCTCGCACGCGAGTTCGAGGTCGCGCGCGCCGATCGGTTCAAGAAGGGGTCCGGCCTACCGATCCGTGTGCCGGTGGTGGAGTTGATCGAGATCGGTGCGGGTGGCGGCTCGATCGCCCGGGTCGACCGCATGGGATTGCTCAAGGTCGGGCCCGACAGCGCCGGCGCCGATCCGGGGCCGGCCTGCTACGGGGCCGGCGGCCGTGAGCCGACCGTCACCGACGCCGATCTGCTGCTAGGTTACCTCGACGCCAACTTTTTCCTGGGCGGCCGCATGCGACTCGACATCGACGCGGCGCGGCATGCGGTCGAGGAGCGCGTCGCCCGTCCGATGGGCCTCACCCTCACCGAGGCCGCGTGGGGCATCCACCGCGTCGTCAACGAGAACATGGCGGCCGCGGCCCGCGTGCACGGCATCGAGCGCGGCAAGGACCTGCGCGGTTACCCGCTCTTCGCCTTCGGCGGCGCCGGGCCCGTCCACGCCTGGCAGGTCGGACGGATCCTCCGCGTGCCGCGCGTGCTCATCCCGCATGGCGCGGGCGCCCTGTCGGCCTACGGCCTCCTGGCCGCACCGCTCGCGTTCGACTTCGTGCGCACCGCGCCCCAGCGCCTCGCAGCCGCGGACTGGGCGCAGATCAACCGTCTCTTCGAGGAGATGGAAGCCGAGGGTCGCCGAATCGTGCGGGGTGCCGGGGTCGCCGACGGTGACGTCGTCGTCCGCCGCAGCGCCGAGATGCGGTACCTGGGGCAGGGACACGAGGTGGACGTGCCGATTCCCCTCGGTGCCCTCGGTCCGGGCAGCGTCGAGGCCATCACTGGCTCGTTCGAGGCGGCGTACCGTCTCCTCTACAGCCGCACCCCCCAGGGCGTCCTGCTCGAGGCGCTGAACTGGCGCGCCGTCGTTTCGGGTCCGGCCCCCGACACCCTCGGCGCATCCAGTGGCCGGGGACTGTCCGCGGACGGGGGGAGTGCGGGGGCCATGTCTGGGCCCCCGCAGATGAAGGCCACGAGAAAGGCCTACTTCCCCGAAGCCGCGGGCTACGTGGACACCCCGGTGTATGACCGCGACGGGCTCGGTGCCGGCGCGCGACTCTCCGGACCCGCCATCGTCGAGGAGCGAGAGTCGACCACGGTGATCGGCCCCGGCGCGGTGGTCACGGTCGACGCCCACCGGTCGCTCGTCGCCACCCCGGCCGCCGAGGGAGCGCGCTGATGGACCCGATCACGCTCGACATCTGCTGGAACCGGCTGATCGGTGTGGTCAACGAGCAGGCCGCTGCCCTGATGCGCACCTCATTCACGTCCATCGTACGTGAGGCGGGTGATCTCTCCGCGGGGGTCTTCGATCGCCGCGGCTACATGGTCGCGCAAGCCGTCACCGGCACGCCTGGCCACATCAACTCGATGGCGCTCGCCATGAAGCACATCCTGGCCGCGTACCCGCTCGAGCGGCTCGAGCGCGGCGACGTGCTGATCACCAACGATCCCTGGAAGACCTCGGGGCACCTCAACGACGTCACCGTCTGCAATCCGGTCTTCCGCGGCCGCGACTGCGTCGCCTTCTTCGCTTCCACCTGTCACAGCGCCGACATCGGCGGCCACGTGCTCTCCGCCGAGGCGCGCGAGGTCTACGAGGAGGGGCTCTTCATCCCGATCATGAAGCTCTACGAAGGCGGCCGCCTGAACGAGTCGCTGGCCGCGATGATCCGGGCCAACACGCGCGTGCCCGACCTGGTCATGGGCGATTTTCACGCTCAGGTCGCTGGAGGCACCGTGGGCGGCGAGCGGCTGCTCGAGTTCATGGACGAGTTCGGCCTGGACCGGCTCGAGCCCCTGGCCGACGAGATCATCACCCGCACCGAGCGCGCGATGCGGCAGGCCATCGGGGCCCTGCGTCCGGGCGAATACCGATACTCGCTGACCTCGGACGGGTTCGACGAGCCGATCACGATCGCAGCGCGTTGCACGGTCAGCGGGGAAGATCTGTGGGTGGACTTCACGGGCTCCTCGCCGGCCAGTCGGCGCGGTATCAACGTGGTGATGAACTACACCGAGGCCTACACGACCTACGGCGTGAAGGTCATCGTGAGCCCCGACGTGCCCAACAACGAGGGCGCGTTCCGCGTGCTGCGCATCACCGCGCCGGAAGGTTCCATCCTGAACGTGCAGCATCCGGCTCCCGTGGCGGCCCGGCACATCGTTGGCCACTTCCTGCCCCACGTGGTGGCGGGCGCACTCAAGGAAGCGCTGCCCGACCGGGTCATGGCGGAGGGCTCCGCCAACATCTGGGGGCTGCAGCTCACCGGCAAGCACCGTGACCGGTCACCTTGGGTGTACACGTTCTTCAGCTCGGGGGGTACCGGGGCCCGGCCCGCCCAGGATGGTCTCTCGGCCACCGCGTTCCCTTCGGGAGTTCTCGGCACGCCGGTGGAAGTCATCGAGTCCCTCGCGCCCCTCCTCATCGAGCGGAAGGCATTGCGCGACGGGTCGGGTGGCGACGGCCGCCAGCGCGGTGGTCTCGGCCAGGTCATCGCCTTCCGCGTCCAGTCCGATCACCCGGCGACCTGCTCGGTGCTCTGCGACCGTATCCGGATTCCCGCTCAGGGTTTCTTCGGCGGCGGTCCCGGACTCCCGGGCCAGGTGCTGATCAACGGCCGCGCGCCGACCAATCCCAAGGCCGAGCAGACGCTCCAGCCGGGCGATCTGGTCGAGGTGCTGCTACCGGGCGGAGGCGGCTACGGGCCGCCCGCGGAGCGCGATCCAGTGCTCCGCGCGCGTGACCTGCAGCACGGCTACGTCACCGCCTCGAGCGCCGGCGTCGCGGCTGGCTGAGACGCCGCGGCCGGTCGCCGTGGCATGACCGCCTGGGCCCGGCTGATCGGGATTGTCGGCGTCGCGGGCGCGTGGTGGCTGTCGCTCGCCACCGCTTTCCTGTGGAACCGTGGTGATGACGTCGGTCGGCTACCCGCCCTTCTCGCCGCATCCGCCGTCGCCCTGATCCGTGGGCCCGTCTGGGGCCTCTCGGGGCTTCTGTCGTCAACGGCGGGAGCGGCCATCGCCGGGCTGGTCGGTCTTGCGTGGTACGGGCTCGGCAGCGCGATCTTGTGGGGAATCCCGGGGTCGAGACCGCCGGCCGGCGAGCGAGCCGTCACGGAGGTCGCCGAGCGGACGCTGCTCGGCGCCGCCGCAGGGTCCATCGGCTGGTTCTTCCTCGGGGTCGCCGCCCTCTACCGCATCCCGGTCGCGATGGTCGCCTTGGTCGTGGGGCTGGCGCTCGTGGGTGCGGCCCTCACCCGCCAGCGGCCGGATCCGCGGGAGATGCTCCGGGCCGGGGGGTGGGCGACGCTCGCCCTGCTCGCGACGGGTCAGCTCCTGGCCCTCGTCACCTCGCTTGCGCCGCCCACCGCGAAGGATACGCTCCTCTACCATTTCGCCCTCCCCAAGGCGTGGATCGCGGCCGGTCGCGCCATCGAGGTGCCCTACAACATCGCGGGCTATTACCCACTCGGCGTGGAGATGCATGCGGTCTGGGCCATGCTGTTGGGCGCCCCCCTCGGTCTTCGCGCGGCCGAAGCCGCGGCGGGCGCCGTCCTGTTCCTATTCGCCCCGCTGCTCTCGATGCTGGTCTACGGCTGGGCCCGGGAGCGTGGCGCAGACTGCACGTGGGCCGTGACGGCGGCCCTCATGGTCGCGTGGATTCCCACCGTGTACGACGTGGCCGCGAGCGCGTATGTCGACCTCGCCCTCACCGCTTACACCGCGTTGGCCGTACGCGCGTTCGGGCGCTGGTGGACCACCCTCGAGACCCCACATCTCCTCTGGATCGCCGTCGGTGTCGGCGGGGCGCTGTCGATCAAGCTCAGCGCCGCCTTCGTGATCCTGCCGCTCGCGCTGCTCGGGCTGTTGCGAGGGCTTGGGGTCGGTCGGTCCCCGGCATACGGGGGGCCACCTCCTGCGGTGGCGGCCGCCTCGATCATGGGGGCGCTGTCTGCCGGTTGCGCTCTAGCCGCGCCGTGGTACGTCCGGAACTGGATCCGTACCGGCAGCCCGTTGTTCCCGTTCTACCTTCACCTCTGGCCGGCCGAAGCGCCCGGCTGGGACCTCGAGCGCTCGCGACTCTACGAGGCGCTGTTCTCGCTCTACGGCGACTCCGCGACGGCCCTCGACTACGTCTGGGCACCCCTGCGTCTCGCGGTCGCCGCTCAGCCGGACCAGCCGCCCTACTACGACGGCGTGCTCGGCATAGCCTTCGCCTTCGTACTGCCCCTGCTCGCCTGGGCTCTGTGGACCCGCCGCCTCGATGCCGAGCTGCGGCTCGGGCTCCTGGTGGCGGGTTGCCTCTTCGTCTTCTGGCTCTTCTCCAGCCAACAGCTCCGGTACCTGTTGCCCGCCGTGCCGGCCCTCGCGGTCGCGACCGCAGTCGGCGGGCCCCGCCTCGATGAGCCCGCGGCCCCGGCGATGCGCGGGCTGGTGCTGGCGGCGGCGGCCCTCGGCCTCCCGGTGATGCTGGCGTGGTTCCTCATGCTCGATCCAATGCGCGTCGTGCTCGGAGGAGAGTCTCGCGATGAATACCTGCGCCGCCGCCTCGACTATTACCCCTACTACGAGCTCGTCAATCGGGAGTTGCCACTAGACGCCAAGGTCTGGCTGATCGACATGCGACGGGACACCTATCACCTGAACCGGCCTTACTTCTCGGACTTCATCTTCGAGGACTACACGCTCACCCGCTACGTCCGCGGCGCCTCGAGGGCGGGAGAGATCCGCGATCGGATGAGGGCCGCCGGCATCACCCACCTGCTGGTACGGCACGACGTGCTCTTCGACTACCGGCGATCGCCGATCGTGGACGAGCGTCGGACCCGGGAAGAGAACGTGGCGAAGCTCCAGTTGATGGCGGCCTTCTTCACGGAGGGCACCCGCCTCATCAAGGGCGACCAGAAGTTCTGGCTGATCGAGCTGCCCCGACCTTCAGGCTGACCGCCCGCGGGTCGTGGCGGCCCTGGGCGCGGGGAGTTCGCCCGGCATGGCCGCCTGGTAGGCTCGGGGCCGGATAGCGGACCCGAAGGACGCTCCCGAGTTTGGAACTGCGCTGAGGCCCGCATGCTATGATGGCCGACAACGATGATCTCCAGGCAGGGCAAACCCTGGACGAGGGAGGTCGGCGAGTGGGTCTAGCCACGTTCCTCGAGCGCACCTGGAGCGGCCTCACCGGGCTCGTCCGGCCGCGCTCTGCCGCGTCGCTATTCCGCTTGGCCGATCAGTACCGTCACGAGGGCCGCTACGAAGAAGCGGCGGACTTGATCGCCGAGGGCCTGCGGAGCGCGCCCAACATCGCGGTCGGACACCTCCTCGACGCCTACCTGCACGTCGTCTTCCGGGAGATGCCGGCCGCCAAGGACTCCTTCCGACGCGTCCTGTCGCTCGATCCGTATCACCCGCGCGCCCTGTTCGGGCTCGCCCGCATCGCGCTGGAAGAGGGCGATATCGAGGGCTGCCGTCCGTTCCTGGACCGAGCTATCCAGTACTTCCCGGACTTCCCTGAGGCGAAGGCGCTGCAGGAGATGGTCGCGACCTGGTCGGCGCCCGCGGTGGCTGTTCCGGCCGCGGTGGGGACGATCAGTACGGACCGCCTCCGGCCACCTCCGGGTGCGCGCGATCTGGTTCTCGCGCACACCGATGGCACCCTCGTGTTCGCGCAGGGCGGCGAGGAGCGCCAGCGCCAGCTCGCGCAGCACGTCACGCAGGTCTTCCGGATTGCCTCGGCCACTCTCGCCCGGGCCGGCCTGGGCGCACTGCGGCGCGGCGTCGTGGAGGGCGTGTCGGAGATGACGTTCCTGCGGAGTGACGGCGGTGTGATCCTGGGCGTCGCCCTGCCCCACGACATCGAGGTCGGAGCGGGGCTCGTCCAGGTAGGTCGACTCTGGACCGATCTCAACATCAAGGCCTGACGATCGTGGCCGATCCCCAGAACCCATCGGACTCGACGACGCCGCAGGACCCGGCGCCGAGGGCCTCGCGCGCGCAGGCGTTCCGCGAGACCGTGTTCGAGCTGATCCGGCTCGATGGCGTCCGCGGCGGGCTCATCGTGACCCCGGACGGGCTCGTCATCACGTCGGAGCTGCCGCCGCGCTTCCCGGTAGAAGCCCTCGCGGCTCTCGCGGCGACGCTGGGGAGAGAGCTGGAGCTGGGAGCCGCCCGACTCGAGCGGGGGGGGTTCCGGACCGCGCTGTTCTCGGCGGACGACGGGACGGTGTTCGTGGGAGGCAGCCCGGTCGGCTACCTCACGCTGGTGGCGGACCGCAATGTGAACGTCGAGGCGGTCCGCGCGGCTCTCGGCCGGGCGGTGGATCGGCTCCGCGGCACCTGGCGCAGCGCCGGCGCCGCCTGACCGCGGCCTAGCCCAGGGTCACCCGCAGCACTTCCTCCACCGTCGTCACCCCGTCGATCACCTTCTGCAGGGCGTTCTGCCGAAGGGTCTTCATGCCCTGCGAGCAGGCCCCGTCGCGGATCTCAGCCGTGGTTCCGTTGCGCAGGATCATGTCGCGCAGCTCGGGGCTGACGGGCATCACCTCGTAGATGGCCACCCGACCCTTCATTCCGGTGAAGTTGCAGGTCTGGCATCCCTTCCCCTTGTAGAAGTTGATCGTGCCAAGACCCTGCGGGACGTGGCCGTAGGGCACCAGGCTCTCCTCGCTCGCCTCGTAGGGCTCTTTGCAGTCCTTGCAGACGCGTCGGCCGAGCCGCTGAGCCAGGATGAGCTGCAAGGACGAGGAGACCAGGAACGGCGGGATGCCCATGTCGAGCAGCCGCGCGGGAGTGGAGGGGCAGTCGTTCGTGTGAAGCGTGGTGAGCACCAGGTGGCCGGTGAGCGCAGCGCGGATGCCGATCTGCGCGGTCTCAAGGTCTCGCGTCTCACCGACCAGGATGACGTCGGGATCCTGCCGCAGGAAGCTCCGGAGACAGGCCGCGAACGTGCGGCCGATCTCGTCGTTCACCTGCACCTGGTTGACGCCCTTGAGGTTGTACTCGACCGGATCCTCCGCGGTCATGATGTTGATATCGGGGGAATTGATGGTGTGGATGGCCGAGTAGAGTGTGGTCGTCTTACCGGAGCCGGTGGGTCCGGTGATCAAGATCATGCCGTACGGACTATGGATCGCCTTGGTGAACTGCTCGAGACTCCACGGATCGAAGCCGAGCGCACTCAGGTCAAGCTGCAGCGCTTCCTTGTCGAGGATCCGCATGACCGTCTTCTCACCAAAGATGGTCGGTAGCGTCGAGACACGAAAGTCGATCTCGCGCTGGTGGTAGCGAAGCTTGATGCGCCCGTCCTGGGGCAGCCGACGCTCCGCGATGTCCATCGTAGCCATGATCTTGACTCGCGAGGTCAGCGCCGCCTCGAGGCGCTTGGGCGGCGTCATGATCTCGTGCAGTACACCGTCGATGCGGAATCGGACCCGGAATACCTTTTCGTAGGGCTCGAGGTGGATGTCGGAAGCGCCGCGCCGAATTGCGTCGGTCAGAATCATGTTGATGAGCCGGACGACCGGAGCCTCGTCGGCGGACTCCTTGAGATCGAAGATATCGGCCTTGGTGAAGGCCTCCTCGCCACCCTCGACGACCTCGACGTCGGTGTCGGCCTCCTCCAGCTCGCTCATCATGTCGGTCACACTGCCGCCGGACTCGTAGAGTCGCTCGAACGCCTTCCGGATGGCCGCCTCCGACGCGACGACGGGCTGGATCTGCAGCCCGGTCATGAAACCTACGTCGTCCAGCGCGAAGACGTTGGTGGGGTCGGCCATCGCCAGGGTCAGCGTGTTGCCCATACGTTTGATGGGCAATACTCCATGCTTCTTGGCGATCTGCTCCGGCACGAGCTTGAGGACGTCCGGATCCGGGTCCACCTGCGCCACCGTGATGGCGGGGATCGCGTACTGCTTGGACAGGAACGAAACCAGACTGTCCTCGGTGATGAACCCGAGACGCACCAGGATCGTCCCTAGCTTGTCGGCGCTGCCCTTCTGCTCGGAAAGGGCCCGCTGCAGCTGGTCGGTGCTGATGAGCTTCTCCGCGACAAGCCGGTCGCCGAGACGAGACATACTACCCTGTCGCCGTTCGCTCGCGGAAGCCGACGCCGGGGACGCGGGCGGGAGCGATGTGGCGGCTGGTGCGGTTCCGCCACGCTTGCCCGCGCTCCGGCCGTCGCCGTTCTCGCCCGATGGCGGAGTGAGAGCCAGATCCGCCAGCGGGGCCGCGGGCGTCGCGGGAGCGACCGGAGACACTTCCGGGCTCGGAATCACGCTGGCCGACGGTCGCCCGCCGACCGTTCCGGCCAGGCGCGCGACGACCCGGGCAAGATTCTCCCGATCACCGAGCTTGGTGTAAATCTCCTTGAGCGTCTCGAGCGCGCCGGTATCCGAGGGATTGGCTTCCACGATCATCTCGCAGAGCCGGGCCGACTCGGAGAGCGACCGCTTCTCTTCCGGAGACAATGACGTCTTGTTCTCAGTCTGGGCCATGATCGTGGGTGTCCGTCAGCTCAGACCGGTCGCTCCCGGAGCGACGACTGGACCTCGTCCTTGTGCAGAGGGGCGGCCAGCGCGCCGGTGCGCTGCGGCCGCGTACGGGTCTCGGCGAGGATGGCCCCGATCGCGGTGCCGGCCTCCTTCGCAAAGAGTCGGACCATGCCCACCGTGGTCCGGCTGTCGAAGATGGCGAGCAGGATCGCGTGCTCATCCACCGCAGCCACGTGAATGCTCTCCTTCACCCCTTGGTGGAAGAGCATCGTGAACTCTGTCTCGCCGAGAAGGCGAGCCATGGCCGCCGTGGAGCTGAAGGCGCCCGCGGCGAGCGCGGAGAGCGAGACGGTGTCGAGCGAGCGCGACGCGCCGCCGCGGGCGAGGAGCTGCCCGCTCCGGTCGATCAGGAGTGCCTCCATCGCGCCCGACTCGCCCAGGAAATGCAGGAGCACGCCGTTGATGCGCTGCGCGTCTTCCTCGTGGATGGCCAGGTTGTCATGTTGACTCATTGAGTGCCCCCTGTTCTTGTCCGAAGCCCGCGACGAGGACCATGCGCGACACGGTGTTGAGCGTGTCGAACACGCCCTTGCCCTCGACGGCGACCGATTCAAAGTACGGGACCCGCCGGCTCCTTCGGTTCAGGAGGTACTCCAGGTACTCGACCGGCGCCACGTTGGGGAGGTCCCGCTTGTTGTACTGGATCACGTACGGAAGATCATCCAGATTGTACCCATATTCCTTCAAATTCTCTTCGAGGTTTCGAAAGCTCTCGACGTTCTCGCGAAGTCGATCCCACTGGGAGTCGGCGACGAAGACGATGCCGTCGACACCCCGCAAGACCAGCTTGCGGGTCATGTTGTAGTACACCTGCCCCGGCACGGTGTAGAGCTGGAACTTCGCGACGAAATTCCGGACCGTCACCGCCGAGACGGGCAGGAAATCGAAGAAGAGCGTCCGGTCGTCTCCGGTCGCGAGGGATACCATGTTGCCCCGGTTCACGTCCGGAAGGCCTCGATAGATGTACTGAAGGTTCGCGGTCTTGCCCGCGACGCCGGTACCGTAGTACACGACCTTGAAGCTGATCTCTTTCTGCGCGTAGTTGATGATGGACATGAGTCGCCTCAGGCCTGAGCCAGCGCGGCGGTCGCGCGCTCGACCTGGCGATAGGCCAGGCCGGGCCGGGTCACTTCCCCACCCGCAACGACGACGATAGACCGACCATGCCCGACCTCCTCTGGCTGTATGACTAGGAACGTGCTGCCGGCCCGGAGCACCGCAGTGCGAAAGGCGGCCCCCGATCCCACGGCCTTGCGCATGACCGCCTGCAGTTCCTGCGCGAGCGCGCCCACCATCGGGACGTCGGCTTCCGCGGGCAGGAAGAAATAGAGCAAGCCTTCACCGCCGGTGTCACGCAGGACCGACGCGGTGACGGCGCCAAAGGCAGTAAGGGACGACGCAAGGCCCGCGGCCCTCTCGGGAGTCGCCGACGCCACGAGGCCACGGCTTCCTGCCGGGAACCCGTCGGCGGTCGAGATGGCCGCTCCATGGGCACGATCGCCGGCGGCCCGCCGGCAGAGTATCTCAAGCAAGGCCAATCCTCCTCCGCGTGGCGTCGCGGCCGCGAGTACCGACCCGCGGTCGCCCGAGCCGTCGAGCGGGGTGAGCACGAGCGCGGTATCCGGCCCCCGCAGCGTTATCTGATCGAGGGGCCAGGGCGCCCGCCGATCCGTAAGTAGCGGCAGCACGATTCCGGCCACGGCGACCGGAATCTCCTGCGCCACTGCGGGCGCGGCCAGCGCGATGACGGTCACGCCTTCCATCGACTGGATGTTCACATCGAACGACGCGATCGGGGCCAGCATCGCCACGATGCGCCGAGCTTGGGCGATTTCCGCCGTTCCTGCGGCGATCGCGGCGGGGATCGGTCCGGGCGGGATGTCGCGCCAGCTCATCGCGACTCGAGGGGGCTCGGCCTCCGCGAGTGGCTCCGAGACCTTGACCACCGGCGGCGTCGGCACCTCCAACTCGACCGGCGGCGCCACAATGGGCTCGGGAGCCCGCGGCCGCGACCACTCGGGCTCGGCCACGCTCGTGGTCTCCGGCCCCGGATCGGCGACCGGCGCGGACATAACGGGATGTTCGTCGACGCGAGATTCCGCGGAATCCGACTCCACGCCTACCCTCGTCTCGGGCGCGATGGGAAGCTCGGCCTCCACGGTTTCCCTGGGAGTGGCCGGCCCCTCCTCCATCGCGACGTCCGCGGTCACGACCGTGACCCGCTCCGGCTCTGCCAAATCTGGCGGAGCGACCGCGACGGGCTCAGGCTCGGCCGGCCGCGCGGGCGGCTCCGCGGGCACGGCCTTCGGGGGCTCGGGCGCTGGATCAGAGACAAGCGGCTGGAAGGGTGCCGGGAAGCTCTCGAGCCCGCGCACATCCACCGCGGGCCCGCCGATCAGGAAAAGGTCGGACGGGACCTGAGCGATCACTTCGTCGAGTGGCAGGCTGATCCCGTTCGGCAACCGCGCCATCATGTCGGCGTCCGCCACGGTCAGAAGGTCTCGCGGGAACTGCGCAGCAACCACGTCCCACTTCACCCGGATCAGCCCCTCAGCGAGCTGAGGCAGCACCAGGTATTGCGGGACCAGAAGGGCGCCCGGTTGACGCATCCGCTCTGCGACCTGCTCGAGTGGCACACTGAAGCATTCGGTCGGCATCTCAGGGGCCACGCGCGAGAAGGAGACCCTGACGGTCGGGCCATCGAACGCCGGTGGAGGCGGAACGGCCGCTCCAGCGGTCACCGGGCGAACTGCTGACTCCGGCGCTCGAAGCGGCACAGGTGCTGGGGCCAGCGGCTCCTCGACGCGCGAAGGCGCCGCCGTCACCGTCGCGGGAGGCGTCGGCGTGGCGACGCGCGGCTCGATCACGACTGCAGCTATCGCGTGCAGCGGGTCGGGCGCCGCGGGGCCGGGGGCAATGCGGGGGCGTTCCACCACCGGAGCGGGCTGGGCTTCGACGGCGGCCGCACGCGAGAGGCTCGGCGCCGGCGCGGATTCCTCCATCGGATGGAACGGCACCGGAATACGGTCGAGCCCGGCCATCTCGACCTCGGGCGTCTCTGCGACGAACAGCTCGTGTGGCAGCTGACCCACCACCTCGTCGAGCGGTAGCCTCAGGCCATCGCCCAGGTGCTCGCTGATCTCGGCGCTGCCGAGGCCCACGAGCTGCGGCGGGAACTGATCAACGATGTCACTCCACGAGATCCGAGCGACACCCTCCGAGAGCTGGGTGACCACGAGCTCGCCCGGGATCAGCAGATGTCCGGGGTCGCGGAGGCTGGCGGCGACCTCGTCCTCGGGCGCGAGGAATGTGCCGGGCGGAAGCTGCCCCATGATCCGGTCGAGGGCGATCCGCAGGACGACATCGGACCGGCGGGTTGCCCGCACGGCCGGCTCCGACCGACGCTCGGTCCGGGCCGCCGCGCGCCTACGACGCGGCTCGTCCAGCGTTGTGGGCATCGGGGCGGGCTCAGGAGGCGTCATTGGACCCGAGACGGACATCGTCGCGGGGGCCGCGAACGGCTCCGTCGCGGCTGCACGCTCTGCTACCAATGCCTCGCTCAGCGACTCCAGGCTTTCGGTGGGAGCCGCCTGCTGCAGCCGCGGCGCAACGACTGCGCGGCCACGCGCTCCGGACGAGGGTCGTCCGGTGCTCGACGTGCGCTCACGCGGAAGGCGAGGACGCGCACGGAGCACGTCACGCAGCGGCACCAGGAGGAGGAACACGCCAATGAGCTCCGGCACCGGCGGGGGCAGCATCCACGGCAGCGGACGGCCCGCGAGCGCCGGGTCGAGCATGGTGGTCAGCGGCTCGCGCGCGAGCCCCAGCAGCACGTGCAACCCCGTAAGCACGGCGGTTCCCACGATCCATCGCAGCACGGATGGGCGCCTAACAAAGATCAGCACGAGCACGCCGTAGGCGACCGCGGGTACGGCAAGCGCGCCCCAATGAGGCAACGGCACCTCGAACTGGAGCGGCAGCACGGTCAGCCCATAGATCAGGCCGACGTACGCGGCAAGCCCCAGCGCGGCGATGAGCCAGGACGAGGGCCGTCGCGCGCTGGACACCGAGCTGTAGGACGTTCTCATGGATGGGTGCCTCACACCGCCCGGACCAGGTCCGGAAGGGCCTTCTTCACGTGATATCGAACCTTCCCGAGCACCGCGGGATCGCCGAGCACGACCGCGAGCATCGCGCCGGAACCGACCGCATTGAGCAGCACCACCCCGGCGTCGTACTCCAAGATCACGCTCTGCAGCTGCCCTTGGGCCAGCGCACGCCCCACCCCGTCGGTCGCCTCGACCAGGCATGCAGCGAGCGCCCCCGCGAGGGCCGCCTCCGGGAGCAGGCCTCCAGCCGCTTCCATCAGCGCGCCTTCGCGGTCGATTAGGGCAGTCAATGACACGCCCGGCAGCTCGGCAACCCCCGAGAGGAGCGGCTTGAGATCGGGAGCGGGCTCCACCACGGGCGCCGGCATGGGGGCAACCGGAGCCGTCGTCGGCATCGGCGTGGGGCGCGCCACGAGGGGACGCTCGACCGCCCCGACGGAGGGCTCGGGTCGAGGAGATGCGGCCGCGGGAGCAGGGGTCGCGGCCGGCATCGGAGCAGCGGTCACCACCGGGGCCGGGGGGCGACCTGAGGCCGACAGAAAGCTCTCGATCCGGTGGATCAGCTCGTCAGCCGCGAACGGCTTCCGCATCACGTCGTCGGAACGGACCTTCGCGGCCCGCTCCAGCACCGTGCTGTTGACGATGCCCGAGATGAGGAGCACGGGAGTGCGCCCGAGCGTGGGGTGCTTCTTCACGAAGTCGCAGATCTGGTAGCCGTCCATGTCGGGCATGATCACGTCGCACACGATCAGGTCCGGGGCCTCACGGCCGATCTGCTCCATCGCCTCGCTGCCCGATGCGGCCGAAAGCACCTCGATGCGCTTGGATTCAAGCGCACGCTGCACGACCTTGCGGACACTCAGGCTGTCGTCCACCACCAGGACCTTGGGCATGACCTATCCGTCCCTCCGCGTTCCATGGGACGCAGCCGCCTGACGGTGAGCGTCGGGCCCCTGAGCCTTCTCGTCGATCTCCTGCGCCACGCTGAGGAGCAGCTGCTCCACACTGCGCGAAATGGTCCGGGGCCTGCCGGCCAGCGTCTCGCGCTCGGCCCGATTGAAGCAGAACCGTGCCTCACCTTCCCGCTGCGAGGCGGCCACCATCGCCGCGAACGCCGGCTCGCCGCTGCGGCCAGAGAACTCGGCGTGGATCACCCGACCGGACTCGAAGACGATGAACCCCTCGCCCCCGGAGAGCGAGAGCTGCAGCTCCCCCGTCTTGACGCCGAGCGAGATGACCTGGGTGAGCTCGGTCAGATCCATCACGCCGAGCGAGCCCTGGAAGCTGCCCCGCCCCGCCTCGGGTGCCTTGGCGGCGGGCACGGGCGCGACCGGCGCTCGCGCGGGCATCTTCGCGGGAGCCTTGGCGGGCATCGTGGCCGGCGGCTCCGGACGAGGACGGGGAGCGACCGCGGGAGGCGCGTCGCCGAGCAGCTCCCTGATCCGCTGCATCACGGTGGCCAGTGTGAAGTCGCCGGTCACGGTCATATCGACGCCGGCTTCGGTTGCGGCCAGGGCGATGGGCCGATCGCGCCCGGCCAGGAGCAGGAACGGCGTATCCTTGGTCGCCGGATCGCGCCGCACCATCGTGAAGAGCTCGTAGCCGTCCATGTCCTGCACCTTGGCGTAGCTCACGATGAGGTCGGGCTGCTCCCATTCGAGCATGGTGAGCGCGAACGAGCCGCTGGTCGCCACCGCCGCCTCGTACCCGGCTTCGGTGAGCGCGTGGGCGAGCGCGGCCCGACTGTCCTGATTGGCGTCCACCACCAGCACCTTAGCGTTGGCCACCGGCTACTCCTTCCCCTCACGAGCGCCGGCGAAGGCCGGCTCCGCCGCCGTCACCACGGATCGCACCAAATGGACGAAGCTCTGCTCGTCGACGGGCTTTGCCACGTAGTGCTGCACGCCCAGCCTCCGGGCCAGGCTCACGTGCTTGTCGCCCGCACGTGTGGTCAGCACGATGACCGGGACCTCTCGGGTGGTGGATCGCCGGCGCAGGTCCTCAATCAGGGCATACCCGTTGACCCGCGGCATCTCGAGATCGGTGACGATCGCGTCCACGCTTTGATCCAGCAGCTGCTGGAGGGCATCGTGTCCGTCCACCGCGGTGACGACGCGGAAACCGGACTTCTCCAGCATCTGACCGACAAACTTTCGGATGCTCACCGAGTCGTCCACCAGCATGATGCACGGGCGCTCCTCGCCCACCTCGAGGGATCGGACCACCTCGGAGCGCGACTCGCCGCGCGCATCCGTGGTTGCCTCGCGGAGCAGTGTCGGATCCAGCAGGAGGATGACGCGACCCTCGCCGGAGATCGTCGCCCCGGAGAACGGCCCCACCCCCTCGAGGAACGAGCCCAGACTCTTGATGACGATCTCCTCCTTGCCGAGGAGCTCGTCCACCACGACCCCGAAAGGCCGTCCACCACCTCGGAGCACGACCACCGGCAAGCGCGTGGGAGGCGGCGATCCGGGCACCCCTAGCACCCGATCGAGCCGGATCAGCTCGAGCACTTGGTCCTCGAGACGCACCGTCTCCCGCCCACCGGCGCTCACCACGTCGCCCGGGGGCACCGGCCGCATCGCGCTCACCGCGGTGAGCGGGAACGCGAAGAGCTCGGAGCCGCACCGGACCATGAGCGCATCCGCGATGGCCACCGTGAGGGGCAGCTTGAGCACGAACCGGGTCAAACGGCCGAGCTCGGTCTCCACGTGGATCTCACCGTTGAGCCGGCTCACATTGGTGCGCACCACGTCCAGTCCGACCCCGCGCCCGGAGGTCCGCGTCACCGCGGCCGCGGTGCTGAACCCGGGGACGAAGATCAGATTCAGGGCCTCGCGGTCAGACAGCGCGGCAACCTCGGCGGCGGGCAGCACGCCGCGCTCCACGGCGAGCCGGCGCAGGAGGGCGGTGTCGATACCACGTCCGTCGTCCTCGACGACCACCAGGATGAAGCCGCCCTCCTGGGACGCCGAGAGTGTCACCTGGCCCTGGGCCGGCTTGCCGCAGCGCTCCCGCTCGACCGGCGGCTCGATCCCGTGGTCGATCGCGTTCTGGATCAGGTGGAGCAACGGGTCCGCGATCTGCTCGATGACGCCGTTGTCGACCTCGGCCGACTCCCCGCGGACGGTCAGGCCGACCATCTTGTCGGTAGCGCGAGCCGCTTCGCGGACCTGCTGGGCCACCCGTGTGAAGAGCCGGCCGATCGGCACCATGCGCGCGCGGGTGATCTCCTTGCGCAGGGCCGCGGTGAGCCGCTGAATCTGCGCGGTGTCCTCGCGAATGCTCCGCAGTAGGGCCGCGTGCTGGCTCTGGACCTCGGCCACGTCCGCCGACATCTCGGTCACGCTGCGCGCCAGGATATTGATGTCATCGTAGCGATCGAATTCGAGCTCGGCGAAGAGCTCGGAGAGGTCGCGCAGCCCGCCGATGTCGTCGCGGTCGCGGCCAGGTGCTTGTCCTCGAGCCGGGAATGCAGGCGCGTGGCGACGGAACTCGAAGTCGCGCCCGACCTGGCCGAGGCGGGTGCGACTGGCGAGCAGCAGATCGCTCACCTGGTCCAGCTGTCCGAGTCGCCGGTCGAGCCGGCTCCGTGCAATCATCAGCTCGCCGACCAAGTTCATCAGCGTATCGAGCCGCTCGACCGCCACTCGGATGCTCGGGCCGCTGGGCACGCTGGCCGACCGCAGAACAGGGCGTGGCAGCGCTTCGAGACGAGCAAGGAACTCCGGGCGCACGAAGCCCGCCACCGGCTCCGGCTCACCGGGCGGCGGCCCGGGCGCGGCTTGGAGCGAGGGGGACGGCGCGAGCGGCTCCTCCGGAGCGGGCGGCGGCGGCTGAGGCTCGCGGGTGGTCTCCGACACCAGCAGCGCGCGCAGGTCGAGCGTCGCCCGATCGAGAGCGTGCGCGATGTCGTCCGACACGGCCGGCCCGGCCTGCAGCACGCGCTTGATCGCGGCGGTACCGGCGAAGACGGCCTCGGTGACCGCCGGCGTGATCGGAATGCGCTGCTCGCGCACGGCCCCCAGCAGGTCTTCGATCTGGTGGGTCGCGTCGCCGATGGGCCCGCAGCCAACCGTGTAGGCGGCGCCCTTGAGCGTGTGCGCGGCCCGGAAGATGGTGGCCAACGTCTCTTCGTCGCGTGCGCCACCCTCCAGCGCCAGCAGGGCCGTGGTCAGCGCCTCGAGATGCTCGGCCGCCTCGGGCAGGAAGTACTCGAGCACCTCCCCGCTCTCCGAGAAGAACCGAGCCAGATCAGCGGCAAGCGGGGAGAGGCTCGGAGCCGACGGGGTGGGGGGCGGGATCGGTGCCGCTGCGGGGCTCGGTACCGGACTCGAGGCAGCGTGAAGGAGAAACGTAGGATAGCGAGACTTGAACTCGCTGATCCGCGCACCGTCCTCCACACCCACGGCGCTGATCCCGTCGAAAACTTCCTTGAGCAGGGTCACCAGCCCGTCGAGAAACGCGGCCGCGCGGGCACGCTCCTCCGCTGCCGCGACGGGCACCCGCTCGAGCAGGCGCTCGGTGGCGGCCGCCAGGTCCGACACGCCGGGGAAACCGTGGAGCGCAGCGGAGCCCTTGAGCCGGTGCGCAAACACCGCCAGGGACGATAGGCTCTCTGCGGACGGAGCGTCCACGGCCGACAACAGGCCGAGCCCTTCCTCCAGAGCCCCGGCGGTATCCCAGGCCTCCATGAGGAAGATCCCCAGGAGCAGCTCGCGCTCGCGTCGATCCGCCATCTCGGTTGTCCGTTAGCTCCTTCGTCGATCCTCAGCCGGCCAGCTTGAAGCGGGACAGCTTGGCTGTCAGCTCTTCCGCCAACCGCGCCAGCTGCTCGACGTTCTTCCGGCTCTGTTGCACACCCTGCTCGGTCTTCACCACTGCGCCGGCGATCGCCTGCACCGCACCCGCCACCGCCTCCGCGCCGCGCACCTGCTGCTGGGAGGCCTGGGAGATCTCACCGGCGAGCTCCGAAGAGGTCTGGGAGATCTTACCGATCTCCTGCAGGGCCTCCTCTGCCCTCAGGCTCACCTCGTAGCCGGACTCGACTTGGTGAGTACCCGATTCCATGGCCACCACCGCCTCCTGGGTCTCGACCTGGACGCCCTTGATGAGCGTGCCGATATCCCGAGTGGCCTGCGTCGCGCGCTCTGCGAGCTTCCGCACCTCGTCGGCCACCACCGAGAAGCGCAGGCCTGCCTCGCCCGCGCCCGCGGCCTCGATCGAGGCATTGAGGGCCAAGAGGTGCGTCTGGGCCGCGATATCCTGGATGGTGTTCACGATGTCGGAGATCTCCAGCGAGCGATCGCCCAGCGACTTGATCTTCTTTGAGATCGTCTGGACCTCGCCCCGGATCTGCTGCATGCTCGCTAGGCTGTTGCGCACCGCCTCCTCGCCTTTGCTCGCCGCCTGCAGAACCTGACGCGCCGCCTTCGCGCTCTGATCGGCGCTGTCGGCCACCTGGCGCACCGACACCGTCACGTCGGCCACCGACCGGGTCACCCGTGTCGCGTCGCTCGACTGGGCCTGCGCGGCCAGAGCGAGCTCGCCGGAGATCTTGATCGTGTCCTGAGCGCCAGTCGCCACCTGCAGCGCGGTCTGGCGCACGTCGCCTACCAGTGAGGCGATCTCCTCGATCATCACGTTGATGGCGTCGACGACGTTTCCGAGCACGTCCCAGGTGACCTCTCCGCGGCGGGTGAGGTCGCCCTTGCCGATCTCGACCACCGTGTCGAGAAACTTGATGATGTTCTGCTGCAGGTCCTCACGCTTCCGCCGCTCCTCGTCACGGTCGGCCTCGGTCTGGACCAGCGAGCGGAGTCGCACGATGCTGTCGTTGAAGGTGACCGCCATCTGCCCGATCTCGTCGCGTGAGGTGACCGGCACGAGCTGCGAGAGGTCTCCGCGGCCCACTCGCTCCGCGCCGCTCATCAGCGCATTGACCGGCCGGGTGATCCGCTGGGCGAAGATGACACCGGCCAGAACCGCCGCGACCGCGATGCCGCCGAAGATCACGAGCAGGTTGTTCCCGCCCTGTACGGCGGCGGTCGTGATGATCGACTTGTCCATTCCGACCCGCACCGTCCCGAGCTGGCCACCCAACATCGGCACTCCGATGTCGATGATCTCCCGCTCATGGCCGGTCCGCGGGTCCGGGTAGGTGATCTCCTTGACCTGCGGCCTGGTGGCCTGGCCCGGCACCACGTTCTGCTCCACGATGCCCTTGGGCACGATCGGGGCGAAGGTGTGCGCGACGAGAGTGCGCTGCGCGTCGTACACCATCACGTAGGCGACACCGCTGATCTTGGTGAACTCGTCGACCTGGGCCTGCACGGTAGACGCATCGCGGTTGACGATGAGATCCGCGCCGGAGCTGGCCAGGCTGTTGGCGATCGCACTGCCCTTGTCCGTGAACTCGCGGGTCAGATTCTCCTGGAGCGAACGGTACGCGAGAGTCCAGCTCGCCGCCGCGAGGGGAACCAGAACCAGCACCAGGAACAGCGTGATCTTGCCCAAGAGGCCGAACCGCACCCGGGGAGCGGTCGTGGACTCGGGGCGGCGCTCACTGCCCGGCTCGTCTGTGCGCCTTTTCATCACGTGGCTCCTCCACATCCCTCTCAAGCCTTCCAAGGGAGGCTCAGGCCTTCACCGCCGCCGACCAGTCAACGACCGGCACCCAGCGGTCGCCGTCGACCCGCGTGAAGTACACGCTGTCGAGCCCCTGGTGGCGCTCGGGGGTGAAGGTGAGCGGCGCGCCGATCCCGAGATCGAGCCCGCGAAGCGACTCGAGCGCCTGGCGGAATCCCGGGCGACCCGCGTTCGCTCCGGCCCGCCGCAGGGCCTCGACGATCACCCGCGCGTTGATATAGCCCTCCAGGCTAATGAAGCTGTAGCGTTGCGGTGTGTAGCCGCTGTCCCGGATCGCATCCGGCACGGTGGGGCTGTGCTTGTCCATCAGCGTCCGGTACTCGGCCACCCCGGGGAGGCTCACGTCGTCGTAGCTCGGCACTACCTGGGAGTTGACGAGCGCGCGGGTGTAGTCGCGCCCCTTCGCACGTCCGTGCTTGACGAGCAGCGCCAGCATGGCGTCGGAGCCCACGAACGAGACGTTGGAGATGGGCACCGTGAAGCCCACGTCCCGAGCGGACCGGACGAACGCGGCACACCCCTGGTAGGCGCCGGTGCAAAGCACCACGTCACAGCCGGCCTCGCGGAGGGCGTTCACCGCCGCGCTCATGTCGTCATCGAACTTCGCCCCGCGCACGTAGGTGGCCTCGGCGGTGATCTTCGCGCCGCGCATCGCGAGACCCCGCGCCACGCCGTCGGTCCCACTCCGTCCGTAGGCGTCGATCTGGTAGTAGACGCCGAAGCGGCGCGCCCCCGCCTGCCAAAAGCGATCGACGAGTGCAAGCATCTCCTGCCGATACGAGGCCCGCACGTTGAAGACCTGGTCCACGTAGGGAGTCTCGCGCTGCGGCTGGGCGCCCGTGAAGTTGCCGACCAGGACCACCTGCTGGTCCGCGTACTGCTTGATCACGGGCAGGGCGCGGGTCAGGGTCGGCGTGCCCACGTAGTTGGAGAGGAAGAATACTTTCTCCTTGTCGAGGAGGAGGATCGTGTTGCGGATGCACGGATCGGGGTTGTAGCTGTCGTCGAGCGCCACCACTGAGATCGAGCGCCCGAACACGCCGCCGCGCGCGTTGATCTCGCTGTAGTACGCCTGGGCACCCCGGTACAGCTCGGTGCCGAGTCCGGCGGAGGCGCCCTGGAAGGCCGCGCTCATACCGATCCGGATATCGGCGGGAGCGCCCTGGGCGCGGACGACCGCCTCGGTGAGCGCGTTGCCCGCCAGCCCGGCCGAGATCAGCCCGAGGAATCGTCTCCGGTTCATGCCCGGTCCTCCAGGGCGGGCTCCACGGCCTGCACCGTCGTCCGGAGCACGGCGAGGAGCCGCCGGACATCCAGCACGGGGACAACCTCGCCCGCCCAGGTGATCCAGCCCGCCACGAACTGGCGCGGAGCGCGGACTCGCGACGCGGACGGGCTGTCGGGTGGCAGGATGGCGTCGAACGGCTCCAGGCCGAGCACGGAATCTACCACCGCCGCCACCACGAGCGAGCCGTCTCGCACCACGAGAGTGCGCACACTGCGGGGGGGGCGGCCCTCGGGGAGCCCCAGCGCGCCGCGGATGTCCATGATCGGCAGGATGGTCCCCCGCAGGTTGGCCACGCCGATCAGGTGACGGGGTGCGCGCGGCAGCGGCGTGATCTCGTCAAACACCGCCACCTCGCGGGCGCTTCGCACATCGACCCCGAAGGCCGAGCCGGCCAGCGAGATCAGACAGGCCCGTAGCGCCGGAGGTGTCTCTGGCAGGGCGGGCAGGATCGCGCTGGCGACGGGGGTCATGGTCATCGGCCCTGCTTGACGAACTGGCGCACCACGCCGAGGAGCTGGTCCGCAGTGAAGGGCTTGGCGAGGTAGTCGGCAGCGCCCTGCCGCTGGCCCCACAGCCGATCGCTCTCCTGGTTCTTCGAGCTCACGAAGACCACCGGGGTGTCCTTCGTGCGCGGATCACGACGGAGCCCGCGGAGCACCTCGTAGCCATTCCGCTTGGGCATCACGATGTCGAGCAGAAGGACGTCGGGGCGCTCCTCGACCACGCGCTCCTCGAGCAGCTCACCGTGCTCATAGGACACCACTTGATGGCCGGCCGACTTGAGAATGCCCTCGATCAGCTTCAGCTCCGATACGGCGTCATCCACCACCATCACCTTGCCCACGAGCGGCCTCCTCGGCTGAGGTTGCGTCCTGCGCCCGATCCCACGGGGGTCTGCCCAGACACGGGCTGACCCGCCGAGGGGTTGGCGGGATGTTCATCCACTGCAAACCACCTACCAACCGGTGTTTTCTGCCATCGAGTCGACCACATCCGCGTGGGTGCAGGAGATGCCGTGGATTCAAGGCTTTCCGGCCGTCGAGGCTCGTTTTCGGCGGTCCGGAGGGCCTACTGACAATCGGTGGACGTCGGGTAAGTGACGCTCACTGTCAGAACCAGTGCCCCGAAGCGTCGGCTGCCTCGCAGATTGGGCAGATCGGCGTGGGCAGTGCGAGCCGCTGATGGCAGGACGCGAGCCGGCTGGCCGGCTGCCAACTTGCGATGGTCGGAGGCGTATGCTAGCGTGGCTCTGCGCTTTTTATGGCACTCTCACCAGTTGTCCTGCAGACCACCTCACAAGGAGACCTGGGATCCATGGCCGAGCTCACGCTCCATCTCACCGAGGCCAGCTTCGACACGGAACTGGGCAAGCACGCCGAGCTTATGATGGTGGATTTCTGGGCCGAGTGGTGCGCCCCCTGCCGGGCCATCGCCCCAACTCTGGAAGAGCTGGTACGCGAAGGGAACGGGACGGTTACCCTGGCCAAGGTCAACGTTGACGAGCAACCGGCGCTGGCTGCCCGCTACGGCATCCGGTCCATTCCCACCATCCTCTTCGTCAAGGGTGGCAAGGTGCTGGATCAGGTGATCGGAGCGGTCCCCAAGGCCCAGCTCAAGAAGAAGCTGGACGCGAACGCCTGAGCGCCTGACCCCCATGTCCACCGTGGGGCCGGACCTGCCCCCGCTCTCGCCCACACGCGAGGAGTTCCACGCGCTGGCGAGCCAGGGCAATCTGGTCCCGATCTTCACCGAGCTGGCCGCGGACCTCGACACCCCGCTCTCCGCCTTCCTGCGCCTGCGCATCGGTCCCTACGCATTCCTTCTCGAGTCGGTGGAGGGCGGCGAGAAGTGGGCCCGCTACTCGTTCCTCGGCTCGGACCCGCTCATGGTCTTCACCGCCAAGGGCAAGCGGATCAGCGTGCGCCACGCCGACGGGTACACCGAGCTCCTGGCGAGCCAGGACCCCTTCGAGTCGCTACGCGGCTTGCTCTCCCGCTTCAAGCCGGTTCCGGTGCCCGGGTTGCCGCGCTTCCAAGGTGGCGCGGTGGGCTTTCTCTCCTACGACATGATCCGCCACGTGGAGCGCCTGCCCGTGCTGGCTCACGACGACCAGAAACTCCCTGACGCAGTGTTCATGTTCACTGACACTCTCCTGGTCTTCGACAACCTGCGACACCGGTTGCTGGTGATCGCCAACGCGCATGTCACCAAGACCGATGCGGCCTCGCTCGACCGTGCCTACGACGCGGCCGCGGTCAAGATCGGTATGCTCCTGGGAAACTTGCGCCGGCCCGCCCGCTCGCCGGCCCCCCTCACTCTCCCGCCGGTGGACCCGCTCGTGGCCCTCGGAGACGAGGGCTTCACCTCGACCATGGACGAGCCCGCGTTCACGGACAGCGTGCGCCGCGCGAAGGAGTTCATTGCCGCCGGCGACGCCTACCAGGTCGTGGTGTCGCGACGGCTCGATACCGAGCTGCGCGCCGATCCCTTCACGGTCTACCGCGCCCTGCGCTCGGTCAATCCGTCGCCGTATCTCTTCTTCCTGCGCCTGGGCAAGACTAGCATCGTCGGCTCCTCGCCCGAGGTTCTGGTCCGGCTCGAGGACGAGCGCGTCGAGGAGCGGCCGATCGCGGGCACCCACCCGCGCGGCCGGACCGAGCAGGAGGACGTGCTGCTCGCCGAGGAGATGCGGGCCGATCCGAAGGAGCGAGCCGAGCACGTCATGCTGGTGGACCTCGGCCGGAACGACGTGGGCCGGGTAAGCCGCATCGGCTCGGTCGAGGTGTCGGAATTCATGGTCGTGGAGCGGTACTCGCACGTCATGCACCTGGTCAGCCACGTGCGCGGGCGGCTCGAGCCGGGAAAGGACGCCTTCGACGTCCTGGCGGCCTGCTTTCCGGCCGGAACCCTCACCGGCGCGCCCAAGATCCGGGCGATGGAAATCATCGAGCAGCTAGAGCCGACGCGGCGCGGTCCCTACGGTGGTGCGGTCGGTTACATCTCTTACTCCGGCAACCTCGACTCGTGCATCACGATCCGTACCGTGGTCTGCCACGGGCGCCGCGCCTCGATCCAGGTGGGGGCGGGCATCGTGGCCGACTCCGACCCGAAGACGGAGTGGCTCGAGACGTGCTCCAAGGCCCGCGGGATGATCCTGGCCCTTCGCATTGCGGCGCAGGAGCCGGCCCGATGATCCTGGTCCTCGACAACTACGACTCGTTCACCTACAACCTCGTGCAGTATCTGGGCGAGCTCGGGGCCACCATGCATGTGGCCCGGAACGACGCGCTCAGCGTCGAGGACGTCGAGCGGCTCGAGCCCGAGGGCATCGTCATCTCCCCGGGGCCGGGCAATCCCGACGGCGCCGGTATCTCGCTCGACCTGATCCATCGCTTCCACGCGCGCGTCCCGATCCTGGGTGTCTGCCTCGGCCATCAGGCCATCGGGCAGGCCTTCGGCGGCACAGTGGCGCGAGCCGGGCGGCAGATGCACGGCAAGACGTCGTCGATCGCGCACGACGGTCGCGGCTTGTTTCACGGGCTGGCCCCGGGCTTCGAGGCGACGCGTTATCACTCGCTGGTGGTGCTCGAGCGCGACTTCCCGGGCGATCTCGAGATCTCGGCCAGGGCGGAGGACGGGGAGATCATGGGCCTGCGACATCGGCGCTTCCCGGTGGAGGGCGTGCAGTTCCACCCCGAGTCGATCCTCACCGGCCAGGGCAAGGCGCTGCTGGCCAACTTCCTCCGTCTGATCCCAATTCCCGTCACGGCATGAAGGCATCCGAGCCACCCGAACGGGTGAGCCTTGGCCGGCTGGGCGAGCTCGGCCTGATCCGGCGCATCCGGAAAAGCGGGGTCGCAGCGGGCGGGATCGGTGTGGAGGTCGGGATCGGAGACGACACGGCTGTGCTCTCCGTTCCGCCCGGTCATCGGCTACTGGCCACCACCGACTTGGTGATCGAGGACGTCCACTTCCGTCGCGCCTCCGCCACCCCCGGCGACATCGGCTGGAAGGCACTCGCGGTCAATCTCTCGGACATCGCGGCGATGGGCGGCACACCCCGCTGGGCGCTGGTGGCACTCGCCGTCCCGGTTGATACGGACGTCGAGGCGGTGGACGCCTTCTACGCCGGCATGCAGGAAGCGGCCGCCCCGCACGGCGTGACCGTGGTCGGCGGCGACACCTCGACATCGCCGGGCGGATGGATGGTCAACGTCACCCTGCTCGGCGTCCATCCGGGCGCGCCACGGCTCCGGTCCGAGGCCCGCGCCGGCGATGCGGTGGCAGTCACCGGCAGCCTCGGCGCCTCGGCCGCCGGCCTCTACGCGCTCGAGACGGGACTCGACCGCATCCGCGAGCGTGGAGTCACAGCGGGTCGGCTGGCCGAGATCACCCGCGCGCACCTCCGGCCACGCGCCCGCGTGACGGAGGGTCGCTGGCTCGGGCAGGCGCCGGGCGTGCGCGCCATGATCGACTGCTCGGATGGCCTCGCCACCGACCTGGGCCACATCTGTCGCGAGAGCGGAGTAGGGGCCCGGGTTCGTCTCGACCGCGTCCCGGTCGCGGCCGCCGCGCTCGAGGTCGGTCAGGCGCTCGGGCAGGACGCACGCCACTGGGCGGTGAGCGGCGGCGAGGACTACGAGCTGCTGCTCACCTGCGATCCGGAGGCGGCCGACCGTCTGACGAGCGGGCTCGCCGATGCCACTGGGACCCCACTGACCGTCATCGGGCGGATCGAAGGCTCGACCGGCGACGTGGTCTTCGTGGATACCGACGATGCCCCCGTGGCGATGCGCGGCGGCTACGAGCATTTTCGTGGATAGTCGGCATGGATAGCCGGATCGTTCCCGAGCTGATCGTGCTCGGCGTCCTGCTGCTCTGCTCCGCCATCCTCTCGGGCGCCGAGGCGGCGTACTTCTCACTGGGGCGCACCCGGCTCAAGGAGCTGGCCGAGCAGCAGGGCCAGACGCCGGGGCCGCTCGCACCACTGTTGGCCCAGCCCCACGAGCTACTGGTCACCCTGCTGGTCGGCATCACGGTGGTCAACATCGGTGCCTCCGCGCTGGCCGCGGCCATCGCCGAGCAGGTCTTCGGCTCCAACGGTCTGGCCATCGCGATCGGTGCGATGGTGTTCCTGCTGACCGTTTTCGGCGAGGTGTTGCCCATGACCCTCGCGGTGGAGCATCCGCTACGGTTCGCCTCGTGGGTCAACCGGCCGGTCGCGTGGCTCTCCATGGCGCTCAAGCCGATCCGGGTCGGGCTGGGGGCCTTCACCGCGATCACCATTCGCCTGGTCGGCTCCGAGCGGCGACGCGGGCAGCCCGAGATCTCGGAGGAGGAGCTGCGCACGCTGGTCGACGTGGGCGCTCGCGAGGGCGTCGTGGAGCGGAGCGAGCGCGAGATGATCCACAAGGTGTTCGAGCTCGAGGATACGCTCGTGCGCGAGGTGATGGTGCCCCGCCCCGACATGTTCTGTCTCGACGTGACGATCGAGCCCGCCCAGCTCCTGCCCCTCCTCCGGGAGCAGCTGCACTCGCGGGTACCGGTCTTCGAGGAAACCGTGGACCAGATCGTCGGGGTGCTCTACACCAAAGATCTCCTGCCCTATCTCGCCGGGCTGCCCGCCGGCTTCGACCTCCGCCGGCACCTGCACCCGCCCTATTTTGTGCCGGGCTCCAAGCGGGCCGATGCCCTGCTGCGCGAGTTTCAGGCCAAGAAGCTGCACCTGGCGGTGGTGGTCGATGAGTACGGCGGCACCGCGGGCCTGGTCACGCTCGAGGATCTGCTGGAGGAACTGGTGGGCGAGATCCGCGACGAGTACGACGAGGACGAGCGCCTCATCCAGCGGCTGGCCCCGCGGATCTTCCGGGTCTCCGGCCGCCTCGCCATCGACGAGCTCAACGCCGCCACCGGTCTGCAGATCCCGGACGACGCCTTCGACACGGTGGGGGGGTGGGTGCTCGACCTGTTCGGCCGCGTTCCCCACAAGGGAGAGAAGACGGAAGTCGACGGCGTCCGGGTCGCGGTGGAGAAGGTCGAGCGCACCCGGGTGCTCGAGGTGCTGGTCACCTTGCCCGACGCAGCGGAGCGAGCGGCGGCCTCGTCATGATCTACGTCTGGATCATCGGACTGGCCATGCTGGTCACGGCGCTGTTCTCGGCGGCGGAGATGGCGTTCATCGCGGCCAACCGGCTCCGCCTCCGGCACCTGGCGGAGGGTGGCAACCGCACCGCGATCCGGTACCTGGAGGCCTTCCGTCATCCCGAGCGGCTGCTGTCCACCGCGATGATGGGCGTGACCATCGCCCACATCACCGCCTCTACCGTGGCGACGTGGGCCCTGATCCCGATGGTGGGCGGCTTGGCCGCGATCCTCGTCACGGTCGGCCTGACTCCCCTCATGCTGGTGGTGGGCGAAGTCATCCCCAAGGCGATCGCGCGCGAGCGGGCCACCGGCCTCATCTTGTGGCTGTTTCCGGTGATCGAGGCCGCGGGCCGTGTGCTCACGCCTCTCACCTGGGGCGCCAACGCCCTCGTGGGGCGGGCGCTGGCCCTGGTCGGCCGCGAGCCCACTAGCACCCGGCAGTTCGTCTCCCGCGAGGAGCTCAAGCTCCTGCTCCAGATGGAGCCGGAGGAAGCCGACGTGACCGTCACCGAGGCCGAGATGATCGATAAGATCTTCGACCTCGGGGAGACCGCGGTGCGCGAGGTCATGGTGCCGCTGGTCGACGTGGCGGCCCTGCCCGAGACCGCGTCACCCTCGGACGCGGTGCGGCTCATCCAGGAGCGCGGCTTCTCGCGCCTCCCGGTCTTCACCGACCGGGTTTTCAACATCGTAGGGGTGGTCACCACGATGGATCTGCTTCGGCGCGGTGGCGAGGCCCCCGACCTGCGCACGCTGATGCGCCCGGCCACCTACGTGCCGGAGACGAAGCGGATCGACGACCTGCTGCGCGAGATGCAGAAGAACCGACTGCAGCTGGCGGTGGTAGTGGACGAGTACGGCGGGGCGATCGGCATCGTCACGGTCGAGGACATCGTCGAGCAGGTGGTGGGCGAGATCCGCGACGAGCACGACCGGACACCCGACACGGTCGAGCGCCTCCCCGACGGCAGCTACCGGGTGGCGGGACGGGCCAGCCTCGACGAGGTCAACGAGGCGCTTGACTGGGAGCTGCCCAAGGGTGACTACGAGACGGTGGCCGGCCTCGTGCTCGCGACCTTGCACCGCATCCCGCTGGTCGGCGAGGTCTTCCGCGTCGGGCGTTTCGCGGTCACCGTGCTCGAGGCCGACAAGCGGCGCGTGCTCACGGTGCGGGTCACACCCGATACCCACAAGAAGGTCAACACCGCGGAGCGAACCTAAAACCCAGAAAGGAACACGCGATGGCAGGCAAGATGGTCGAGTTTCCGAGCAACGGGCACACCGCGAAGGGCTACCTGGCGACTCCCGCATCGGGCAAGGGCCCGGGCGTGCTCGTGATCCAGGAGTGGTGGGGGCTGGTGGGCCACATCAAGAACGTGTGCGACCGCTTCGCCACCGCCGGCTACTCGGCGCTGGCTCCCGATCTCTACCACGGGCAGACCGCGACCGAGCCGGACGCGGCGGGCAAGCTCTTCATGGCGCTCAACATCGAGCGCGCCGAGAAGGACCTCGCGGGCGCGGCCAAGTACCTGGCCGGCCACTCCTCGACGTCGAAGCTCGGCGCGGTCGGCTTCTGCATGGGCGGCCAGCTCGCCCTCTTCGCTGGCTGCACCAACACAAGCGTCGGCGCGGTAGTGGACTTCTACGGCATCCACCCGAACGTGAAGCCGGTCTACAGCCGGCTGAGCGGCCCGGTCCTCGGCCTGTTCGCGGAGAAGGACGCGTTTGTAACGCCGCAGACCGCGCGCGAGGTGGAGGCCGGAATCAAGGCAGCGGGCAAACAGATCGAGGTCCACATCTACCCCGGGGTGGACCATGGCTTCTTCAACGACGAGCGGGCCGACGTCTACAACAAGCCAGCCGCCGAGGACGCCTGGCGGCGCACCCTCGACCTGTTCAAGAAGACGCTCAAGTAGCCAGACACCGCGGGGCGTCCGCGGCTGGGGGAGTGCGGGGGCCCATTTCAGGGCCCCCGCATTCAACAGAGCCTAAGGAAGTAAGCGGTCGTCTGCTAACCCGCAGCGGCCGCCGCCTTCTTGCGCCGTCCCTTGGTCGCGCCCGCGCCGGCTTCGCCCTTGCCGGCCTTCTTGTCTTCCTTGGGCGCTTTCTCGGCCTTGGCGTCCTTCTTCCCCTTCTCCTTGGGCGCCTCGGGGCGATCAACCAGCTCGAGCACGACCATCTGCGCGCGATCTCCAGGGCGGAGACCCGCCTTCATGATCCGGGTATACCCCCCGTGGCGGTCGGTGAAGCGCGCCGCGATCGTGTCGAAGAGCTTCTTCACCACCGTCTCGTCTGGCATCATGGCCAGCGCCTGACGCCGCGAGTGTAGATCCTCGCGCTTGGCCAGCGTCACCATGTGGTCGGCCAGGCCCCGGATGGCCTTGGCCTTCGCCTCGGTGGTCATGATGCGCTCGTGACGGAACAGAGCGACCAGGAGGTTCCGGAAGAGCGCCCACCGATGCTGGGTGATCCGCCCGAGCTTGAAGCCGGCCTTGCCGTGCCTCATTTCGTGCCTCCCCGGCCGAGCGCGCCTAGCAGGTTCGGATCGATGCGCATCCCGAGCGAGAGCCCCAGGGTCGCCAGCGCTGCCTTGATCTCGTCGATCGACTTCTCACCGAGGTTCTTGACCGACTCCAGGTCCTCGTCGGTCTTCTGGACCAGGTCCGCCACGACCATGATCTCGTGATTCTTGAGCGCATTGATGGCTCGAGCGGGCAGGGGTAGCTCCTCCAAGGGCTTGGCCAGGCTCTCCTGCAGGAAGCCCTCGCCGGTCGCCTCCACCTCGTCCTCTTCCTCCTCGCGGCCTTCGGGCGCCAGATGCGAGAAGTGGGCTTGCAGGTGACGGGCCGCCCGTGAGAGCGCCTCCTCCGGGGAGACCGCCCCGTTGGTCCAGATCTCGAGAATGAGCTTCTCGTAGTCGGTGACCTTGCCGAGCCGCGCGTTCTCCACACTGTAGGAGACACGCTGGATCGGCGAGAACGCGGCGTCGAGTGGGATCGCGCCCGCCGGGATCGTTCCCGCCGGGTGGCGGTCGGCCGCCACGTATCCGCGTCCGACCCCGATGCCGAGGTCGGCCGTGAGCGACCCGCCCGCGAGCAGCGTCGCGATGTGGATCTCCGGGTTCAGCACCTCGACCCCACCCGCCTCCGAGACGTCCCCGCCGGTGACCTGCTTGGGCCCCTTGGCCTCCAGCCGGGTCTCGGTGGGCTCCCCGGACGGCACGTTCACCGCCAGCTTCTTCACGTTCAGGAGTACATCCGTCGTGTCCTCCTGCACCCCGGCGATCTTCGCCCCCGCGTCTTTGACCCCGGGAATCCGGACCCAGGTCACAGCCGAGCCCGGCACGATGGCCAGCAACGTGCGGCGGAGCGAGTGCCCGACGGTGAGCGCGTAGCCCTTCTCGAACGGCTCGGCCACCAGGCGCCCGTAACGATCGGACAAGATCTCCCACTGGATCGATTTCGGCTTCTGGAACGGAATCCTTGCCATATGCCCCTTCCGGCGGCCGTCGGCCCGCCTACTTCGAGAACAGCTCGACGATGAGCTGCTCCTGCACCGGGATCTGGATGTCTTCCCGGAGCGGAAGTCCGCGCACCGTCCCCGTCTTCTCGTTGACGTCCAGGTCGAGCCACGGCGGGACCGGCGAGCGTCCCGCGGTCAGGTTGTCGGCCACCCGCTCCTGCATCTTGGAGCTCGGCCGCAGCTGCACCACCTCACCCACCTTGACGATGAAGGAGGGGATCGACACCTTGCGCCCGTTCACCTGGATGTGGCCGTGCCCGATCATCTGCCGCGCCTCCCGACGGGAGGCGGCCATTCCGAGACGGAACACCACGTTGTCGAGGCGCCGCTCGAGGAACTTGAGCAGGTTCTCGCCGGTGATGCCCTTCTCGGCCTCGGCCCAGGCGAAGTAGCGGCGGAACTGCGCCTCCAGCACCCCGTAGATGCGCTTGGCTTTCTGCTTCTCGCGCAGCTGGATGCCGTACTGGGTCGGCTTGGTGCGACCCAGGCCGTGCTGGCCCGGCGGATAGTTCCGACGCTCGATCGCGCACTTCTCGGTGAAGCAGCGCGAGCCCTTCAGGAACAGCTTGATGCCTTCACGCCGGCACTGCCGGCAAGCGGCGGCTCGATATCGTGCCACGTACGTCTCCTCTTACACGCGTCGCCGCTTGGGCGGCCGGCAGCCGTTGTGCGGAATCGGGGTCACGTCACGGATGGCGGTGATCTCCAGGCCCACCGCCTGCAGGGAGCGGATGGCGGCCTCGCGCCCGGCCCCTGGGCCGCGCACGAAGACCTCCACCTGCTTGAGGCCCACTTCCATCGCCTTGCGCGCCGCATTCTCGGCCGCGGTCTGCGCCGCGAAGGGGGTGCTCTTGCGCGAGCCCTTGAAGCCCACGCTCCCCGCGCTGGCCCAGGAGACCACGTTGCCCATCTTGTCGGTCAGGGTCACGATCGTATTGTTGAAGGTGGCCTGCACGTGGGCGATGCCCACGCGGACCTCCTTCCGCTCCCGCTTGCGCCCACCCTTGCGGGGAGCGGCCTTCTCGTCCGGCTTCTGTTCGGCGGCGTCGGCCATGCGATCGGCTCCTTACTTTTTCGGCGGGGCCGAGGGGGCGGCGGCCACCGGCTTCTTCTTGACCATGACGCCCTTGCTCTTGCCCTTGCGAGTCCGGGCGTTGGTGTGGGTCCGCTGGCCGCGCACGGGCAGACCCTTGCGGTGCCGGATGCCGCGGTAGCAGCCGATGTCCATCAGCCGCTTCACGCTCATGGACACCTCGCGGCGGAGATCGCCCTCCACCTTGTACTCGCGCTCGATGATGTCGCGGACGCGTCCGGTCTCGTCGTCCGTCCACGACTTCACGCGCTTGCTGGGATCCACCCGCGCGTCGGCGAAGATCTTTCTGGCCGACGGAATGCCGATCCCGTAGATGTACTGGACGGCGATCTCGCCCCGCTTGTCCCGCGGCAAATCGACTCCGGCGATACGTGCCATGTGGGCTCCTATCCCTGACGCTGCTTGTGGCGCGGGTTCTTGCAGATGATCCGGACCCGGCCCTGCCGGCGGACGATCTTGCAGTTCTCGCACCGAACCTTGATCGACGGTCTGACTTTCATATGCTCCTCGGGCTTCTGATCCTAACCTCTCTATTTATCCGCTCGGCTCGCCTTCGGCTGCGCCTCGCCAAGCGCGAGCTACTTGAACCGATACGTGATGCGGCCCCGGGTGAGGTCGTAGGGCGACAGCTCCACCTTCACCTTGTCGCCCGGCAGGATCCGGATGAAGTTCATCCGCATCTTGCCTGAGACGTGCGCGAGCACCCGGTGCCCGTTCTCCAGCTCCACCCTGAACATGGCGTTGGGTAGCGGCTCCACCACCGTACCCTCCACCTCGATCGCGTCCTCTTTCGCCATGTCTCCCGGCGGCCTCAGGCCGCGTGATCCAGTCGCGTGAGCACCTCGGGGCCGCCCTCGGTGATCGCGATCGTGTCCTCGAAGTGGGCGGCCCAGCTCCCGTCGACGGTCACCGCGGTCCAACGATCCTCGAGGACGCGCACCTCGTACGAGCCCATCGTCACCATCGGCTCGATGGCCAGCACCATCCCCGCCTTGATGATCGGGCCCCGCCCCGCGTCCCCGAAGTTCGGGATCTGCGGCTCCTCGTGCAGGTTCCGGCCGATGCCGTGGCCCACGAATGCGCGCACCACCCCGAACCCGTGACTCTCGCAGTGCTCCTGCACCGCGTGCGAGACGTCGCCCAGACGGTTGCCGGCCCGGCACTGCACGATCGCCTTGTCGAGGCTCTCGCGGGTGACGTCGAGCAGCTCCTGCACGCGCGGCTCCACCGAGCCCACCGGCAGCGTGATCGCGCAGTCCGCGTAGTAACCCTCGATGATGCAGCCGAGGTCGAGCCCCACGATGTCGCCCTCTCGGAGCTTGCGCTTCGGGGACGGGATACCGTGCACCACTTCCTCGTTGATCGAGATGCAGGCCGTCGCGGGAAATCCCCGATAGCCTTTGAAGGCCGGCACGGCTCCGCGGGAGACGATGAAGGCCTCCACGTCGGCGTCCATCGCCTTGGTCGAGATGCCGGGGCGGACCATGCTGCGCAGGCGATCCTTCACCTCGGCCAGGATGCGCCCCGCTCGCCGCATATGCGCGAGCTCCCGCGCCGACTTGAGCAGGATCACGACGCCACCGGCTCCTTGACCGCCTTCTTGATCGCGCCGGCCACCTGATCCACCGGTCCCTCGCCCTGCACCCGCACGAGCAGGCCTCGCCGCTTGTAGTAGTCGAGCAGCGGCGCGGTCTGGGTCTGGTACACGTCGAGCCGGCGCGCGACCGTGCTCTCCGCATCGTCGTCCCGCTGGTACAACTCGCCTCCGCACTGGTCGCACGTGCCGGCCGCCTTCGGCGGGGCCGAGACCAGGTGAAACGTGGTTCCGCAGCGCCGGCAAATGCGGCGGCCGGTGAGGCGCCGCACCAGCTCGCCGCGCGAGACATCGAAGAAGATGACCCGGTCCAGCTCCTGTCCCCGGCGGCGCAGCAGCCCGTCGAGCGCCTCGGCCTGCGCCACCGTGCGCGGGAAGCCGTCCAGCACGTAGCCACCCGCCGCGTCCGGCTGGGCCAGCCGCTCGTCCACGAGCCCGATCACGACCTCGTCCGGCACGAGGGCCCCCGAGTCCATGTAGCGCTTGGCCTCTCGCCCGAGCGGAGTGCCCGCGGCGGCCGCCTCGCGCAGCATGTCGCCGGTCGCGACCTGGGGCACCGCCGAGCCCGCGGCCAGACGGCGGGCCTGCGTGCCCTTGCCGGCACCCGGCGCGCCCAGGAAGATGACCCGACCACTCATGCGCCTTTCGCCTTCTTTCGCAGGAAGCCTTCGTAGTTCCGCATCAGCAGATGCGACTCCATCTGCCGCACCGTGTCCAGCGCGACGCCGACCACGATCAGGAGGCTGGTGCCGCCGAAGTAGAACGGCGTGTTGAACCACCGGATCAGGAAGTCGGGCAGCACGGAGATCAGGGCCAGGAAGATGGCCCCGGGTAGCGTGATGCGCGTCAGGACCTTGTCGATGTACTCGGAGGTCTTCTTGCCCGGCCGAACTCCCGGGATGAAGCCGCCGTACTTCTTCATGTTATCCGCCAAGTCAACCGGATTGAACACGATGGCGGTGTAGAAGTAGGCGAAGAAGATGATGAGCCCGCAGTAGAGCACCGTGTAGGTCAGGTGCCCGGGCGAGAGCGCCTCCGACACGTACTGCATCCAGGGGTGGTGGATGAAGCGCGTGAGGGTGGCCGGGAAGAGAATCAGCGAGGAGGCGAAGATGACCGGGATGACGCCCGCAGTATTGATGCGCAGCGGGATGTGGGTGGACTGCCCGCCGTACATCCGGCGCCCCACTACCCGCTTGGCGTACTGGACAGGGATCTTGCGCTGGCCCTCCTGCATCACCACCACCGCCGCCGTCACCAGCACCATCATGATGATCAGCCCGAGGAACACGAACAGGCTGAGCTCACCGGTGGAGATCAGGGTGTAGGACGACACGATCGCCGAGGGCAGACGCACCACGATGCCCGCGAAGATGATCAGCGAGATACCGTTGCCGATGCCCTTCTCGGAGATCTGCTCGCCCAGCCACATGATCAGGGCGGTCCCGGTGGTCAGGGTAAGCATCGTGAGCAGTCGGAATCCCCAGCCCGGATCCGGCACTAGGGCCGCCCCGGTCTGGCTCCGCATGCTCTCGAGGCCCACCGCGATGCCGAAGGACTGCACGAGGGAGAGCGCGATGGTGCCGTAGCGGGTGTACTGCGTGATCTTCTTCTTGCCCGCCTCGCCCTCCTTGGCCAGCCGCTCCAGCGTCGGGATCACCACCGTGAGCAGCTGCAGGATGATCGACGCCGAGATGTACGGCATGATCCCGAGCGCGAACACGGTGAGTCGGCGCAGGTTGCCGCCCGAGAAGAGGTCCACCATGCCGAGCAGGGTGCCCTGCACCTGGTTGAAGAACTCGGCGAGTGCGGCCGCGTCGATCCCCGGGGTCGGCACGTGCGCGCCGAGCCGGTAGGCCGCGAGCAAAGCCAGGGTCATCAGCACGCGGCGCTTGAGCTCCGGAACCTTGAAGATGTTCTGGAAGCTCTGCAGGCCTTCGATCACTTGGCGGTCCCCGCGGCGGCCCTGGCCGCCAGCACCTCGACGCGGCCGCCTGCCGCCTCGAGCTTCTGCTTGGCCGACTCGCTCACCTTGTGCACGCGCACCGTGAGGGCGTGGGCCACGTCACCGTCCCCCAGGACCTTGACCGCACCCCGGCCCGACTTGCGGATGAGCCCGCTCTCCACCAGCGAGTCAGGATCCACCACGCTACCCTTGGCGAACCGGGCCGCGAGGTCCCGCACGTTGACGATGACGAACTCGGTCTTGCCCCCATACGGCAGGAACCCGCGCTTGGGCAGCCGCCGGTAGAGCGGCATCTGGCCGCCCTCGAACCCGACGCGAGCGCCGCCGCCCGACCGCGCGTTCAGGCCCTTGTGGCCCTTGCCGGAGGTCTTGCCCTGGCCGGAGCCCCGGCCGCGTCCGAGCCGCTTGCGCGTCTTCGTCGACCCTGGTGCCGGCTTCAGATCTTCGATTCTCATGATTTGGCCCCGCTCCGCTGGGCCTTCTTCCTCGGCCCGCCCCCCTCGCCCTCGTTGACCTGGATCGCGAAGGGCACCATCCGGATCATCCCGCGGATCGTCGGCGTGTCGTCGTGCTCCACCACCTGCCGGATCCGGCGCAGGCCCAGGGCCTTCACGGTGGCCTCTTGTTTCGGGGAGAGCCCGATGATGCTCCGCACCAGCGTGACCTTAAGCGTCTTTGCCACCGGCCACCTCCTGCGGCTGCCCATCTCCCTCCAGGGAGCGTCGCCGCGCCGTGTAGGTGGCCTGCAGCCGCTTCAACCGGCGGAACGCGTCCATCGTGGCCTTGAGCACGTTGTGGGGATTGTTGGTGCCAAGCGTCTTGGTCAGGATGTCCTGCACGCCCGCCGCCTCCAGCACCGGCCGCACCGCGCCGCCCGCGATGACCCCGGTGCCCTGCGCGGCCGGCTTCAGGTACACGCGCGCGGCCCCGAAGTGCCCGGTGATCTCGCAGGGGATCGTGGTGTCCTTGAGGGGGACCTGCACCAGGTCCTTCTTGGCATGCTCCACCGATTTCCGGATGGCCTCCGGGACCTCCCGCGCCTTGCCGAGCCCGACGCCGACGTGCCCCTGGCCGTCACCCACCACGACCAGGGCCGTGAAGGAGAATCGCCGGCCGCCCTTGACGACCTTGGCCACCCGGTTGATGGCGACCACCCGATCGGTCAGGTCCAGCGCATTGGGATCAATCCGCGCCTCAGCCACTCGATGCTCCTCCCTAGAAGGCCAGGCCGGCCGCGCGGGCCGCCTCGGCCAGGGCCTTGACCCGCCCGTGGTACTGATAGCCGCCGCGATCGAAGACGACCTGGCTGATGCCGCGCGCCTTCGCCCGCTGGGCCAACAGCTCCCCCACGACCTTGGCGGCGGCCACGTTGCCGCCCGTCTTCACCTTTTGCCGGAAGTCAGGCGCGCGACTGTCCACCGCGGCCAGCGTGCGCCCGCTCGTGTCGTCGATCACCTGCGCGTAGATGTGGCTCAGGCTGCGGAACACGGCCAGCCGCGGCCGCTCCGGGGTCCCGATCACCCGGGTGCGGATGCGCAGATGCCGGATCTTGCGCCCTTCGACCTTCTTGCCCGTCAGCATTACTTGGCCCCCGCCTTCTTGCCGACCTTCCTTCTGATGTACTCGTCGGCGTACTTGATGCCCTTGCCCTTGTACGGATCCGGCTTGCGCAGGGCCCGCAGCTTGGCCGCGGTCTGGCCGAGCAGGGCCTTGTCGGCGCCCCGCAGGGTGATCGAGACCTGCCGGTCTACCTCGGCCTGGATCCCCTCGGGCAGCGGGAACACGACCGGGTGCGAGTAGCCGAGCGCGAGCTGCAGGGCCTTGCCCTGGATCTGGCAGCGATAGCCGATGCCGACGATCTCGAGCTTGCGCTCGAAGCCGTCCTTGACCCCGGTTACCATGTTGGCCAGCAGCGAGCGGGTCAGCCCGTGCAGCGCCCGCACGGTCCGGTGATCGGAGCTCCGGGCGACGGTCAGCACGTTCGACTCCATCGACACCGAGAGGCTGGACGGGATCGACTGGCTGAGCTTGCCCTTGGGCCCTTCGGCCCGGACCAGGGCACCCTCGAGGGCGATCTTGACCCCCTGCGGGACCGGGATGGGCTTCTTGCCGATTCGAGACATGGCTCTCGTGCTCCTACCAGACGTAGGCGAGGACTTCGCCGCCCAGATGCTGTTTCTTCACCTGGCGGTCGGTCATCACGCCGGCCGAGGTGGAGAGGATCGCGACGCCCATGCCGCCCAGGATGGTCGGGATCTTGTCCTTGGTGACGTAGATCCGGCGGCCCGGGCGCGACACGCGCACGATCCCCGAGATGATCTTCTCGTTGCCCGCCCCGTACTTGAGATAGACCCGCAGCGTGCCCTGCTTGTTGTCCTCGATGATCCGGAAGTTCTTGATGAACCCTTCGTCCTTGAGGATCTCGGCCATGCGCAGCTTCAGCTTCGACGACGGGATGTCCACCTTCTCGTGCTCGGCGCGGCTGGCGTTGCGGATGCGCGTCAGGAAGTCGGCGATCGGATCGCTGACCATCGCGCTACCAGCTCGCCTTGATCACGCCGGGGACCTCGCCCTTGAGCGCAAGCTCGCGGAAGCAGATCCGGCAGGCTTCGAACTTGCGCAGGTAGCCGCGCGGCCGGCCACAGATCTTGCAGCGGTTGTGGGAGCGCACCTTGTACTTCGGGGTGCGCTGCTGCTTCATGATGAGCGCAGTCTTGGCCATCTACGACTCCCTGAAGGGCACGCCCAGGTGCGTCAAGAGCGCCTTGGCTTCCTCGTCCGTGCGCGCGGTGGTCACCATCGTGATGTCCATTCCGCGCACCTTGTCGACCTTGTCGTATACGATCTCGGGAAAGATCACCTGCTCCTTGAGCCCCATGTTGTAGTTGCCGCGCCCGTCGAAGCCCTTGGGAGGGACGCCCTTGAAGTCCCGGACGCGCGGCAGGGCCACGTTCACCAGTCGATCCAGGAACTCGTACATCCGGGGCCCGCGCAGGGTCACCTTGCAGCCGATCGGCACGTTCTCGCGCAGCTTGAAGTTGGCGATGGACTTCTTGGCCCGAGTGATCACCGGCTTCTGCCCCGCGATGGCCTGCAGATCCGCGGTCGCGAAGTCGAGCACCTTCGCGTTCTCCTTGCCCTCGCCCACTCCCATGTTGATGACGACCTTCTCGAGCCGCGGCACCTGGAACGGATTGCTGTAGCCGCGCTCCTTCATCATCGCGGGCACCACCGACGAGCGGAACCGCTCGCGCATGCGGGGCGGCGTCGCCCCGCTGACGCTCGCCCGCTTGCCAGGCGCCTGCGGCTCGGCCGCGGGCGCGCTCTTGCCGCCGCCCTTGGGCTTCGCCGCCGCCTTGCCGGCCGGCGCTCCGCCCGCCTTCGCTCCCGGTGCCTTGCCGTCGGCCTTCTTCGGCTCTGCCATCACGTCCTCACGCTCGGTCGAGCATCTCGCCCGACCGTCTGGCCACCCGGACCTTCTTGCCGTCGGACAGTGCCCTCATCCCGACGCGCGTCGGCTTGTCGCTGTTTGGATCCACCAGCATCACGTTGGAGAGGTGGATCGAGCCCTCGCGCTCGATGATGCCGCCCTGCCGCACCTTCTGGGTGGGCCGCTGATGCTTCTTGATCATATTGATGCGCTCCACCACTACCCGGCCCTTCTCGGGGATCACGCGCAGCACCTTGCCCTTCTTGCCGCGCTCCTTCCCCGCCACCACCACCACCGTGTCGCCCTTCCGCACGTGCGCGATCGCCATTGGCGTCCTCTAGATGACTTCCGGAGCGAGCGAGATGATCTTGGTGAACTGCTTGTCCCGCAGCTCGCGCGCGACCGGGCCGAAGATGCGCGTGCCCACCGGATTGTCGTCGGCCTTGAGCAGGACCACCGCGTTGCGGTCGAAGCGGATGTAGGAGCCGTCCCGGCGCCCGACTTCCTTCACCGTGCGGACGACCACCGCGCGGGCGACCTCGCCCTTCTTCACGGTCCCGTCCGGCACCGCCTCCTTGACCGCGACCACCACCACGTCGCCCAGGGAGGCGTAGCGCTTGTTGGCGCCGCCCATGACCCGGATGCACTGGACCTTCTTGGCCCCCGAGTTGTCGGCCACGTCCAGCATGGATCGAGGCTGGATCATGACGCGCTCGCCAGCACCTGGAGGATCCGCCACCGCTTCTCCTTCGACAGCGGCCGCGTCTCCTCGATCAGCACCCGGTCCCCGACCTTGCTCGCGTTCTGCTCGTCGTGCGCCTTGAGGCGCTTCGACCGGGTGATCACGCGCTCGTACTGCGGATGACGGTACACGCGCTCGATGACGACCACGCGCGTCTTGGTCATCTTGTCGCTGACCACCACGCCCTGCCGCGTCTTCTTGACGCCCACTGTCCTGTCCTCCCCCGCCCCTACGCCGTCCGCGGGATGCGCAGCGCCCGCTCTCTCAGAATGGTCTGGGCCCGCGCCAGATCCCGCCGGGCGATCTGCACCCGGGCCGGATTCTTGGCCACCCCCATGGAGAGCTGGAACCTCAGGTTGAAGAGCTCCTCGCCAAGCTCCTGGGCCTTCTGCTGCAGCTCCTCGTCGGACATCTCACGCCACTTGGCCGCCTTCATGGTCCCCTCAGTGCCTCACAGCGCCCGCACGCGGGTCACGAACTTGGTCTTGATTCCGATCTTCTGGGCGGCCAGGCGAAAGCCTTCCTTGGCCGTCGTCTCGTCCACGCCCTCCATCTCGTAGAGGATGCGGCCGGGCTTGACCACCGCCACCCAGAACTCGGGGTTACCCTTGCCCTTGCCCATCCGCGTCTCCGCGGGCTTCTTGGTCACCGGCTTGTCCGGGAAGATGCGGATGAAGATCTTCCCGCCGCGCTTGACGCTGCGGGCCAGCGACACCCGCGCCGCCTCGATCTGGCGGTTGGTAACCCACCCGGGCTCGAGGGCCTTCAACCCGAACTCCCCGAAGGCGAGGGTCGAGCCGCGCTGCGCCTTGCCCTTCATCCGGCCGCGCTGGGCCTTCCGGTACTTGACCCGCTTGGGCATCAACATGGCGGCCTAACCCTCGGCGGCGGTCTTCTGGGTGGGAAGCACCTCACCCTTGAAGATCCACACCTTGACCCCGATGGCCCCGAAGGTGGTGTGCGCCTCCGCGAGCCCGTAGTCGATGTCGGCGCGGATGGTGTGCAGCGGCACCCGCCCGTCACGATACCACTCGCGCCGCGCGATCTCGGCGCCGCCCAGCCGGCCCGCGCAGGCGATCCGGATCCCGTCGGCTCCGAGCCGGAGGGCCGACGTCACCGCCTTCTTCATCGCCCGCCGGAAGGCCACCCGCTTCTGGAGCTGCAGGGCCACGTTCTCCGCCACCAGCTGCGCGTCCAGCTCGGGATGGACCACCTCTTCGATGTTGAGGTAAACCTCCTTGGCGGTGCGCGACTGGATCTCGTTCTTCAGCTTCTCGACCTCCGCGCCCTTGCGGCCGATGATGATGCCCGGCCGCGCGGTGAAGATCGTGATGCGCGCGCGGTTGGCCGAGCGCTCGATGTCGATCCGCGAGATTCCCGCGTGGTACAGCGACGACTTGATGAAGCGGCGGATCTTGTGATCCTCGTGCAGCAGGTTCGCGTAGCCCTTGGTGGCGAACCAGCGCGAGCTCCACGTGCGCGTGGCCCCCAGCCGGAACCCGATCGGATGCGTCTTCTGGCCCATGACTACCCCTTGCCGCCCCGCGCCGCCGCGGCGCGCGGGGCGGCCGTCTCGTCGCTGAGCTCGATGGTCAGGTGGCTCGTGCGGTGCTTGATGAAGTAGGCGCGGCCCATGGCCCGCGGCGACACCCGCTTCATCGACGGGCCTCCGTCTGCGATCGCCTTGACCACCCGGAGGTCGTCTAGGTTCCTCACCTGGTGGTTGTGCTCCGCGTTGGCGATGGCCGAGCGCAGCACCTTCTCGATGAGGCGGCCCGCCGCCTTCGGCGTGTACTGCAGGGTGGCCAGCGCCTCCCCCACCGACTTGCCCCGGATGTGATCCAGGACGAGGCGGGCCTTGGAGGCGGGGACCCGGATATACCGCGCGGTCGCTCGCGTGCGCATGGTCAGGACTTGCCGGTCGGGGACGCGGAGGCCTTCTCGGCCTGTCCGTGGGCCTTGAAGGTGCGGGTGAGCGCGAACTCGCCCAGCCGGTGCCCCACCATGTTCTCGGTGATGTAGACCGGGATGAACTTCTTGCCGTTGTGCACCGCGAGCGTGTGCCCCACGAACTCCGGCGAGATCGTCGAGCGCCGCGCCCACGTCTTCAGGACCTTCTTCTGGCGCGTGCGATTCAGCTCCTCGACACGCTTCTCGAGGCGCTCGTCGATGTACGGGCCCTTCCTCAGCGACCGTCCCATGGCCTGTTCGCTCGCCCCCTATTTCGTCCGCCGGGTCACGATGTAGCGATCGGACGGCCTCGCCCCGCGCCGCGTCTTGTAGCCCTTGGTCGGCTTGCCCCAGGGGGTCATCGGATGGTTGCCCTTGCCCTTGCCCTCGCCGCCACCCATCGGGTGGTCCACCGGGTTCATCACGGTGCCGCGCACCGTCGGGCGAAAGCCCTTCCACCGGACCCGCCCCGCCTTGCCGATCGAGATGTTCTCGTGGTCCAGGTTGCCCACCTGGCCGATGGTGGCCATGCAGTCGATCTTGACCTGCCGCACCTCGCCGGAAGGCAGCTTGATGTTCGCGTGGTCGCCTTCCTTGGCCAGCAGCTGGGCCAGCGTGCCCGCGCTGCGGCAGAGCTGGCCGCCCTTGCCCGGCTGCAGCTCCACGTTGTGCACCAGGGTGCCGAGCGGGATGTTCCGGATCGGTAGCGCGTTGCCCGGCAAGATGTCGGCCTGCGGCCCCGACATCACCACGTCGCCCGGCTTGAGGCCCAGGGGCGCGATGATATAGCGCTTCTCGCCGTCGCGATAGTGCAGCAGGGCGATGCGGGCGGAGCGGTTCGGATCGTACTCGATGCCGGCCACCTTCGCGGGGATGCCGATCTTCTCACGCCGGAAGTCCACGTCGCGGAGCATGCGCTTGGCCCCGCCGCCTCGGTGTCGCACCGTGATGCGGCCGTAGACGTTGCGCCCGTTCGTCCGGTTGCCCTTGGGCCGGAGCAGGCTCTTCTCCGGCGTCTTCTTGGTGATCTCCTCGTTGGTGAGGAAGGACATGTAGCGCCGGGCCGGCGAAGTCGGCTTGACCGTGCGGATTCCCATGGCCCTATGCGCCCTCCACGAGCTCGATCTTGTGGCCGGGGGCGAGCGTGACCATCGCCTTCTTCCAGCTCCGGCGCCGCCCCTCGAACTTGCCCATGCGCTTCCACTTCCCCTCGCGGGCCTGGGTACGCACGTCCGCCACCTTCACGTTGAAGACCTTCTCCACCGCCTGACGGATCTCCACCTTGTTGGCGTCCACCGCCACCTCGAAGGTGACCATGTTGTGCGCTTCCTTCTGCTGCATGCTCTTCTCGGTCATCAGCGGCCGCACCAGCACCGACCGGGGGTCTCTCATGGCTTGAGCGTCTCCTGCAGGGTGAGCAGCGCCGCCTTCTCGAAGACCACTCGCTCGTTGCGGATCACCTGGTAGACCGACGCGTGCCCGGGCGGCTCCACCGACAGCCACGGCACGTTGCGCGCGGCGCGGGTGAGGGCCTCGGTGACCTCGGCGACTACGAGCAGCGTGGGCTGGCCATCGATGCCGAGCGCCTTCAGGCGCGTGGTCAGCGCCTTGGTCTTGGCCTCGGCGACCCCGAGCGTGTCCACCACCGAGACCTGGCCGGCCCCGAGCTTGGCCGCCACCGCCTCGCGTAGCGCGGCCCGACGCATCGCCGACGGCATGGCCTTGTCGTACTTGCGCGGCCGCGGGCCGAACGGCTTGCCGCCGCCCTTCCACTGGGTGGCGCGGATCGAGCCCTGGCGTGCGCGCCCCGTGCCCTTCTGCTTCCACGGCTTGCGGCCGCCGCCCGAGACGTCGCTGCGCCCGCGGGTCGAGTGCGTCCCCGCACGCCGCGCGGCCAGCTCCTTGACCACCGCCTGGTGCAGGAGGGGCACCCGCGGAGTCGCGCCGAACACCTCGGCGGACAGCTCGAGCGTCTGCGACTTCCCCTTACCGTCGATCACCGGCACGCTGGGCATCCTACTTCGCCTCTTTGGCCTTCTGCTGCTGGGCTTTGGTCTGCTTGACGCTCTTGCGCACCACCACGAGCCCGCCGATCGGGCCGGGCACCGCCCCGCGGAGCAGCACCAGGTTCTGCTCGGGAATCACCCGCACCACCACGACGTTGAGCACGGTGCGCCGATCCGCGCCCATCCGGCCCGGCAGGTGATGCCCCGGCCAGACACGCGACGGGTCCGAGGAGGCGCCGATGGAGCCCGGCCTCCGGTGAAACATCGACCCGTGAGTCTCGTCGCCGCCGGACCAGCCGTGGCGCTTCACGCCGCCCTGGAAGCCCTTTCCTTTGGTCGTCCCCACCACGTCCACGAACTCGCCGGGCGTGAAGAGGTCCACGGTGAGCGTCTGGCCGAGCTGGTAGCCACTGACCGCCTCCGTCTTCTGGAGCCGGATCTCGCGCAGCACACGCATGGCGGAGGCCACTCCCGCCTTCTTGTAGAGGCCCGCCATCGCCTTGGTGACGTTCTTCTTCCTCGGCTCGAACCCGAGCTGCAGGGCGTCGTAGCCGTGGGTGGGCTTGGTGCGAACGCCCACCACCGTGCAGGGGCCCGCCTCGACCACGGTCACCGGGATGAGACTGCCGTCCTCCCCGAAGACCTGGGTCATGCCCTTCTTGCGGCCGATCAGCCCTTCCTTCATCGCCATCGTATGGGTTCCTATCTGATCTCGTGTATTCGCTCGTCTCGCCTGCGGCTGCGCCTCGCCAAACGGGCGGCTAGAGCTTGATCTCGACGTCGACGCCACTCGGCAGGTCGAGCTTCATCAGCGCGTCCACCGTCTGCGGGGTCGGGTCCAGGATGTCGATCAGTCGCTTGTGCGTCCGCATCTCGAACTGCTCCCGCGAGGTCTTGTCCACGTGCGGGGAGCGCAGCACCGTCCATCGGTTGATGATGGTGGGCAGCAGCACCGGCCCCGTCACGCGCGCGCCGGTCCGGCGCACCGTCTCCACGATCTCCTTCATGGACCGGTCGAGGAGATTGTGGTCGTACGCCTTGAGCCGGATGCGGATCTTCTGGTCGGCGCTGACGGTAACCATGTACTACTCCATGATCTCCGCGACCACCCCGGCGCCCACCGTCCGCCCCCCCTCCCGAATCGCGAACCGCAACTCCTTCTCCATCGCCACCGGCTGGATCAACTCGATCGCCATCGTCACGTTGTCCCCCGGCATCACCATCT
>DATIWG010000114.1:0-33182 GCA_035519555.1 Nitrosotalea sp.
GGAGTAGTGGACTCGCGTGCCGGGCACCTGGTTGCCGGTCGCGTACATGCACTGCACGTATGCCTGGTCGTACCGGCTCTGCACGCTGCTGTACGCGCCCTGCGCGGCGTACGAGCCAGACGCGCCGCCGGCGAAGAGACCGAAGCCAGCTCCGGCGGCGGCGCCGAGCGCAGGATTGCCGGCCGCAGCACCGATGGCCGCACCGGCAGCGGCGCCCAGCAGGGTGCCGACGACCGCGCTACTGGCCGTGCTCTGGTTCGCCGCGTCGCTGGCCGACCCGGACTGCTGGAGCGCCCACTGTCGACACGTGGCGTCGTCACCCTGGAACTGCTCGAAGGTCTTCCCGGTGCCGGGCAGCACCATCACGCTCGGCCCGGACGGCACGGTGGCGCACGCCGTCACCAGCAGGCCCGAGACCGCAACGAGCGCCGCGGAGACGCGCATGGAACTGCTACTCCTGCCTTGGCGGAACCTTGACCCAGGGCTCTGGGCAAGACTGCACGGACGGATAGTAGGCCTTGCTACTCGCGCAGAAGTACCAGTACGCCTGCGGCGTCGGAGCCTGCGGCGCCGACTGCGCCGTATCCTGCTGGATGAAGGTCTGCGGCTGCTGCACGACGACCTGGGGTGGCCCATAGGCGTAGTACGGCGGCGGATAGTAGTAGTACGGGTAGCCCCAGTACGGGTAGCCCCAGTACGGGCCGACACCGACCCCGACGAAGACCCGGGTGCCGCCGTGCCAGCCGCCATGCCAGCCCCCGCCGTGCCATCCCCCGCCGTGCCAGCCCCCTGCGAGGCTAGGCGCCACGGTCATCAGAAGCACGACCACGGCGACCAGAGAGATTGCCGCCAGCTTCCTCATCGGTACTCCTCCAGCCGCTTTGACGTGCCCAGCCCTCGGACTATTTACAGGGCTCGACCGTTGCGGGGTTCGACCGTGGACCGGTCCCTCCAGTCTACCGCTGTAACCGGAGAAGGTCGACTCGGGGTCCCCGAACCGGAAGAGCCCGTTGCTCCCTCTCGACAATGAGCCGTGGTTTCGTCTGGACCGCCGGGCCCGGGGCCCGCTTGGGCCGTGGCCACCGACTCGGCCAGCCCGATGTCCTGAGATGTTCTATAGTTGCGCCGACCAGCCCCGGCCCCCGAGGGGCGCCGAGAGAGCCAGGAGAGCCACATGGGAAGGATCGTGTTTGCCGGCGCGATGTCGCACGTGCTCGACCCCGACTACTACGAGCGCGCGTGCGGGGCCGTGGGGCGGAAGACGGTCGTCGAGATCATGGACGAGATCGCGCGCATGGGCGAGCGGCTCTCGGCGCGCAAGCCGGACGCCCTCGTCGTGGTGGCCGACGATCACCTGAACGCGTTCTCGTTCAACGCGGTCCCCGCCCTCTGCGTGCGCATCGGCCGCACCGTGCAGCGCATGAAGCAGGATCACGCCGAGGCGTTCGACGCGGTGCTCGAGCACATGCCCGACCGCTATCCGCTGCACGAGGACCTGGCCAACCAGATCCTCGAGAAGGGGCTCGGATCCGGGTTCGACCTTGCCATGTCCTGGGAAGCGCCGGTGGACCACGCCTTCCTCAGCCCCGTGAACACGATGCACGGCACGCGTCCGATCCCGCCGCTGGTGCCGATCTGGGTGAATTGCTTCGTGGCCCCGCAGCCGACCCCGAAGCGCTGCTTCGACTTCGGCCGCCACATCGCCCGGGTGGTCGCCGATGGACCGTGGAACGTCGGCCTCATCGCGACCGGCGGCCTCTCGCACTTCCCGGAGCTGTCGCTGCCGCGGGTGGGTGACACCGACACCGTCTTCGACCGGAAGCTGATCCACTGGATGGAGCGCGGCGACCACGAGCCGCTGCAGGAGCTGACGGCGGGCGAGCTCCACAAGACCGGCGAGCACGAGTTCCTGAACTGGATGGTGCTGCTGGGGGCGGTGTCGCCGGCCCGCGCGCAGGTGCGCTACTTCGGCGAGCTCCGCCGGATCAACCTGGCCGCGGTCGAGTGGAGCCTCGCATGAGCCGCTACGAGGTCAACAGCCTGCTCTACCGGCTCAAGAAGGATCCAGAGTTCCGCGCCCGCTTCGACCGGGAGCCGCGCGCGGCGCTGGCCGACGCCGACCTGACCGAAGCGGAGCGCGACGCCTTCGTGGCCCACGACATGCGGAAGATCAACGAGCTGGGCGGCTATCTGCACCTCGTGATGTCGATTCCGGGCCTGGCGGCCCACTAGGCGCGTCGCCATGAAGCTCGTCCGATACGGGCGCGCCGGCGCCGAGCGCCCGGGTCTCATCGACGAAGACGGCCGGTTGCGGGACCTCTCGCGCGTGGTCGCCGACATCACCCCCGAGATGCTCTCGCCCGCCGGGCTCAAGCGGCTGCGCGCGGTGAAGCCCGAGCGCCTGCCCGCGGTGAAGGGCGCGCCGCGGCTCGGCTGCCCGCTGCAGGGTATCGGCAAGATCGTGTGCATCGGGCTGAACTACACCGACCACGCCGAGGAAGTCTCGATGCCGCTGCCGAAGGAGCCCACCATCTTCATCAAGGCCAACAGCGCGATCAGCGGCCCCGACGATCCGATCGCGCGGCCGCCCGGCGCACGGAAGCTCGACTACGAGGTCGAGCTGGTGGCGGTGATGGGCCGGCTGGCGCGGGGCGTGGACGAGGCTCGCGCGCTCGGCCACGTGGCCGCGTATTGCCTGATGAACGACGTCTCCGAGCGCGAGTTCCAGATGGAGCACGGCGGCGGCACCACCAAGGGCAAGAGCTGCGACACGTTCGCGCCGATCGGGCCGTGGCTCGTCACCGCCGATGAGATTCCGGACCCGCAGGCCCTCGGCCTGTGGACGACGGTCAACGGCGAGCGGCGCCAGCAGGGCAGCGCCCGCGACATGGTGTTCACGGTGCGGGCGCTGATCGCCTACGTGAGCCGGTTCATGACGCTCCAGCCCGGCGATCTGCTGTCGACCGGCACGCCGGCCGGGGTGGGGCACGGCGCGAAGCCTCCCCGCTATCTCGAGCCCGGCGACACGGTCGAGCAGGGGATCGACGGCCTCGGCCGGCAGCGGCATCGGGTGGTGCAGCGCCGGGCGTGATCCTCATCGAGCACGGCACCATCATCACGGTGGACGCCGAGCGCCGTCTCCTCGCCGACGGCTCCGTCCTGGTGGACGGCGGGGAGATCGTCCAGGTGGGCCCCGCCCGCAACGTGCGCCCTCCCCGTGTGCCCGATCGCGTGATCGACGCCCGCAACCTGGTGGTGGCGCCCGGCTTCGTCGATACGCACGTCCACCTCTCCGAGCACCTCAACCGCGGTCTCCTGCTCGACGACATCCCGGTGGACCGCTACCTGCCCGACTGGCTGATCCCGCTCTACTCGGTCATGACCGCGGAGGACGAGGAGCACGCGGCCCTCCTGGCCGGCATCGAGATGATCCGCACCGGCACCACCACGTTCTGCGAGGCGGGTACGCTCTTCGACGTGTCCGCGGTGGCCGGGGCGGTCGACCGGCTCGGCATGCGCGCGATCCTCGGGCGCTGGACCTGGGATCTCGAGTCGGGGCCGGACCGCATGCGGCAGACCACCGCGGAGGCGCTGCGCGCGAACGAGGCGATGCTCGAGACGATCAACCGTCGCTCAGGGCTCGTGCGCGCCTGGCCGCTGCTGCTCGGCTTCGGCACCTGCTCGGAGGAGCTGATCCGCGGGGCCAAGGCGCTCGCGGACCAGCACGGGGTCGGCTGGGGGATGATGCACCTGGCGTCGCATCCCTCGCGCCGCACGCGCGACCGCCTGCCCCTGGCCACCCTCGACGGCTGGGGCGTGCTTGGCCCGCGCACCAAGCTCTCGCACATGGTGTACCTGGACGACGCCGACATTTCCCTGCTCGCGCGCCGCTCAGTCAAGGTGAGCCACTGCCCCACCGCCGGGCTCAAGCACATCAAGGGGCTCGCGGCCCACGCGCGGGTGCCCGAGATGATCGCGGGCGGCGTCTGCGTCTCGCTGGGCGGCGACAGCGGCAACGGCTCCAATCACTTCGACATGCTGCGGATGATGTACCTCGTCGCCAGCATCTACAAGGATGCGCGGCTCGACGTCGGCGTGATGCCGCCCGAGACCGTGCTGGAGATGGCGACGCGGCGCGGGGCGGAGTCGCTGCTGATGGAGCGGGAGATCGGCTCGATCGAGCCAGGCAAGCGCGCCGACCTGGTGCTCTACGATCGCGACGTCCCCGAGTGGCGGCCGCTGCTGAATCCGCTCAACAACCTGATCTACGCCGCCACCGGATCGAGCGTGCGCAGCGTGATGATCGACGGGCGGATGGTCCTCGACGAGGGACGGATCACCACCGTGGACGAGCGGGCGGTGTACGCGCGCGTCGAGACACTCGCGCGGGAGCAGGTGCGACGTGCTGGATTGACGATCGAGAGCAAGTGGCCGTGGCTCCCGTGACCGGAGCCGCGGCCACCCGGGACCGAGCCGCTACAGGACGAAGCCGCGGAAGCCCTTGCGGGCGAGCGCGTCGCGGGCCGACTCGGCCTGCTCGCGCGACGTGTACCCGCCGATCCGCACCACCCACGGCACCGCCGAGGACTCCACCCGGCGGACGGCGGCCCGATAGCCGTCGCGCTTGACGCGCTCGGCGAGCCGGTCCGCCTGCTTGACATTCTTGAAGGCGGCGATCTGCACCTCGAACGTCCGCTTCGGCGTCGTGACCGTCGCCGCGGGCTTGTCGGGCTTGGCGCTCTTCGCGGCCACCGGGGTGGGCACGGACGCGGACGCAGCGGGCCGCGCGGGCGTCTTGGGCGGCGCGACCTGCGGCGGGGAGACGGGAGACGACGAGTCGACGAGCGCCGAAGCCAGCGGCGGCGCGGGGCTCGGGGTCGCGGGCGGAGTGGCCACCGGCTCGCCGGCGGGGGCGGCGCCCGACGGCTTCGTGGTCACGGTAGCGATTACCGACTCGGGTGTGGCTTCTCGCTTGGCGTGCTGACTCGGCGTGCCGACCTCGTACCAGCCGAGCCAGTGCGGGATCGCGAAGACGAGGACGAACGTGACGGCGGCGGCGACGACCCCGATCCAGATGCCGCGGAACGCCGAGTCGCGGGGCGCTTCCATCTCCTCGTCGAGGTCGTCCTCGAGCCACGAAGGCTCCTCGAGCGTCGGGAATTCTTTCTGCGCGTCGCGCCGGTCGGCGAGCGCGTGTGATGACTCGCCGTCGCGCGGAACGTCGTGTTCCGGTCGCGTTTCGTGATCGGTCAGCATGTCTTCCTCTTAGCATGGCCCCCACCACGCTCCGGCAAGAATAAGCACCGCGCGGCTCCTGGTGACGCTGCGCGGCACTCTTTCGTTCTCCTGGCCCGAGCGTATTGACTCCTAGCGCGTGCAGACGTAGCGTTCACCCGCGCCGATGTCATTGCGGTGACTGGCTTTTCCGAGGAGACATGCCGTGGAGACCAACGGTCATCAGAGCCCCGAGCGGATCCGAGCCCGTCTGAATCACCTCATCGTGGACGCCGACGTACATTGGCTCGAGTTCGGCCCGATGCTGAGGGAGGAGCCGCGCCGCATCGGCGGTGACGCAGCCGCCGAGGGATTTTTGTCCGTCGGGCGGCAGGTGGGCCAGTCGCCCGGCATGTCGGTGGCCGAGCGCCTCGGCGCCCCCGCCCCCGCTCGGGCCGGGAGCTAGCCGTGCGGCTCGAGGACCGGATTGCGCTGGTCACCGGCGGTGGGTCGGGGATCGGGCGGGCCATCGCGCTGCGCTTCGCCGAGGAAGGCGCTCGCGTGATCGTCAACGACGTGAAGCAGGAGCGGGCCCAGGCGACGGTGGACGCGATCGCGGCGCGCAGCGAGGCCCAGCGGGGCCGCGCGATCGCCGCGGACGTGGCCGATTCGGGGCAGGTGCGCCGGATGTTCGAGGAGATCGATCGCGAGCTCGGTGCGCTGGACATCCTCGTCAACAACGCGGGCATCGCCGAGACGGGGGCGGGGGATCGTGAGCGGCTCAAGGCGAAGGGGGAGGCGCGCATCGCGGAGCTGATGGCGGGCGGGCCGGTCACCACGCACTGGGACGTCACCGAGGAGATGTCCGACGAGGCGTGGCACCGGATGATCGGGGTGCATCTCAACGGCACCTTCTTCTGCACCCGCGAGGCGCTGCGCCTGATGGCCCGGCGCAACCGCGGCGTGATCATCAACATGTCGAGCGTTGCCGCGCTCATGGGGCTCGACGCCACGCCGCACTACAGCGCGGCCAAGGGCGGCATCCTCGCGTTCACGCGGGCGCTGGCGCGCGAGGTGGCCTCGCGCGGGATCCGGGTCAACGCGATCTGCCCGGGCTACATCGACACGCCGATGACGCAGCCGATCTCGCCCCTCGTGCAGCGGGTGATCCTGAGCCGCACGCCGATGAGCCGCATGGGCACCCCCGAGGAGATCGCCGCCACCGCGCTGTTCCTGGCCTCCGACGACGGCTCCTACTTCACCGGCCAGTGGCTCTCCCCCAACGGCGGCCTCCACATCGGCTAGGCCGGGGTCAGGTCTTACAATCCGACATTTTCTCGGGGGGCTGCCAACATGTTGCGCTCGGAAATGTCGGAATGTAAGACCTGACCCCGGCCTAAGCGCGGGGGATGGCGGCGCGGGCGAGGGCGTCGGCGCGGTCGTTCATGGGATGGCCGCTGTGGCCGGCGACCTTGTGCCAGGTGACGTCGTGCTGCTCGACCAGCGCGATCAGGGCCTCCCAGAGATCACGGTTCTCCACCGGCTTCTTCTGGGAGTTGAGCCAGCCGTTCTTCCGCCACCGTTCGTACCACCGGTCCCGGAAGCAATTGATCACGTACGCGCTGTCGCTGTGAATCGCGACCTGCCGCCGGCCGGCGAGCGCGCGCAGCCCCTGGATCGGGGCGGTGAGCTCCATGCGCTGGTTGGTGGTGGGATTCTCGCCGCCGGAGAGCTCGGTCTCCCGCCCGTCCTCGATCAGGATGGCGCCCCAGCCGCCGGGCCCGGGGTTCCCCGAGCACGCGCCGTCCGTGTACATGGTCACGGGGGATTGCGCGGGCATTGACGTTTCGGGCTACTCACCCAGCCCTCACCCCGCAGGGAGAGGGAGCTCGGGATCAGGAGGGCCAGTAGAGGTAGCGGCCGCAGGACTCGCAGGGGATCAGCGAGGACTGCGCGCGGAGCTCCTGCAGGCGCTGGGGCGTGATCGTCATCCGGCAGGCGCCGCAGAAGTTCGGCTTGGCCACCGGCACCAGGGCCAGACCCGCGCGGGCGCGCAGGATCCGGTCGTAGTCGGCCAGGATGTTGCCGGGGAGCTTGGCGGCCAGCTCCTTGCGCTCGGTGCGGACCGCGGCCAGGTCCACCTCGATCCCGCGCAGCTGCTCCTTGAGCGTGGCCTCGTCGCTGCGCCCCTGGGTCTCGCGCTGCTTGAACCGGGATTCCGCCTCGCGGATGTCTCCGGTCAGTCGCTCCTGCGACTCCATGAGGACCAGGACCTCCTCCTCCATCCGGGCCTTCTCCTGCTTGATGTCCTCGATCTCGATCAGGACGGCGGAGTATTCCTTGTTGGTCTTGACCTCGTAGAGGCGGGCCTCGTTCTTGACGCGCTTGGCCTGGACGACCTCGAGATCCTTCTCCTTGGCGCGCTGGTCCTTCCGGGCGGCATCGAGGCGGGTCTTGGCCTGCTCGACCTGCTTCTTGGCTTCTTCGACGGCGGCGTGGATGGCGGCGATCTCCTTCGGAAGCCGCGCGGCGTCCGCCTCCAGCGCGGCGATGCGCGTGTCGATCGCCTGCAGATTGATCAGGGTCTGGAGCTGTTGGTCCATCTGCTCATGTCCGCTCGGCTCGCCTTCGGCTGCACCTCGCCATGCAACTGCGCCATCCAGCCCTGTGACTGCTTGGCGCTGCTTTTGGTGGGCCCACTTGGACTCGAACCAAGACCGGACCGGTTATGAGCCGGGGGCTCTGCCAATTGAGCTATGGGCCCGGCGGTCATCATACCACCGCGGCCGCGGCTCACGATTCCAGGAAGCTCCGGAGCTTCTTGGAGCGTGAGGGATGCCGCAGCTTCCGCAGCGCCTTGGCCTCGATCTGGCGGATGCGCTCGCGGGTGACCGCGAAGTCCTGGCCCACCTCCTCCAGCGTGTGCTCGCATCCGTCGGAGAGGCCGAAGCGCAGGCGCAGAACCTTTTCTTCGCGGGGCGTCAGCGAGTTGAGGACCTTGTTGGTCTGCTCCCGCAGCGAGAGCCCGATCATGCTCTCCACCGGCGAGCCCACCTGCTTGTCCTCGATGAAATCGCCCAGGTGGCTGTCCTCCTCCTCGCCGATGGGCGTCTCGAGCGAGATGGGCTCCTGGGCGATCTTGAGGACCTTCCGGACCTTGTCGACCGGGACTTCCATCTTGATCGCGATCTCTTCCGGGGTGGGCTCGCGGCCCAGCTCCTGGACCAGCTGTCGGGAAGTCCGGATGAGCTTGTTGATGGTCTCGATCATGTGTACCGGGATCCGGATGGTGCGGGCCTGGTCCGCGATGGCGCGCGTGATCGCCTGCCGGATCCACCAGGTGGCGTAGGTCGAGAACTTGTAGCCGCGACGGTACTCGAACTTGTCGACGGCCTTCATCAGGCCGATGTTGCCTTCCTGGATCAGGTCGAGGAACTGCAGGCCCCGGTTCGTGTACTTCTTGGCGATCGAGATGACGAGCCGCAGGTTGGCCTCGACCATCTCCTTCTTGGCCCGCGCCGCCTTGGCCTCGCCCTGCTTGATGATCTTGACGATGTTCTTGAGCTCTTCCGCCCGGGCGTCGGCCAACTCCTCGGCCCGCTTGATCTTCTGCTGGGCCACCCACACCAGCCGATCCTTGATCTGGGGATACTTGGCGGCCGCCTTCTGGTAGAGATCGCGGTCGCCATCGTCGCGATCGTCGTCGGCCAGCGAGGAGAGGAAGGCGTCCACCGCGGTCGGGGCGGGCCGGCGGCCGTCGGACCAGAGCGCGATCTCGCGCTCCGCCCGATGGATCTTCTCGACGAGCTTCTTGAGATCGGCGCCCCACATATCGAGGAGGGACTGCTGGAGGTTGAGGCCGCGGAGGATCGCGAGGACCTTGCTCTTCTTGGCTTCGGCTTGCGTCTCGATGCGCTTCCAGGCCGGCTCGGTCTTGCCTCGCTTCCGCCCGCCGGCCTTGGCCTTGAGCCGTCGCCACTGGTGCGTGAGTCGCTCCCGCTCGCGCAGCAGCCGGTCCACGTTGCCGAGCTCGCGGATCACCGAGCGGCGGAGGGCCTCCTCCTTCTCCTCGGTCGACTCCTCTTCGGGAAAGTCGACCACGTCCTTGATCGGGGCCTCGTTGCGCCGCAGCTCGTCGCGCAGGGCGCGGATCTTCTCGACCGCGAGGCTGGTGGAGAGGATGGCGGCGGTCGCCTCGTCCTTGCCTTCCTCGATGCGCTTGGCCAGCGTGATCTCGCCCTCGCGGGTCAGCAGCGCGACCTTGCCCATCTCGCGCAGGTAGAGTCGGACGGGATCCTCGGTGCGCCCGACGGGACCGGGCGTCAGATCGATGCGCCGGGGCTCCGGCTCCTCGTCGTCCGGCTCGGGATCCGCGGCCTGGGAGGCCATCTCCGATGGCAGTCGTGCCGCCTTGGTCGAGTCCACGAGCTCGATGTCCATCGAGCCGAACATCAGCATGATGTCATCGAGCTGGTCGAGCGTGACGAGATCGGAAGGCAGGGCGTCGTTCACCTCGTCGTAGGTGAGGAAGCCCTTCTGCTTGCCCTTCGCGATGAGCTTGTCCAGCTCCTCGATCTTCGGTTCGTCCGCCGTCTTCGACTCGTTCGCCATGCGTCGCGGTTCTCCTGGTGGGGGGTTAGGGTGTTCCTGCCTGGCGCTGGGGGTCCGTCGGTCCGTGACTCGACAGCCCCGGGCGCGCCAGGGCCAGCTCCCTGACGGCCTCCGCCTCCCGTTGCAGATCACGCTGCAGCGCCCGGAGCTCGTCTTCGAGCGCGGGCAGCGCCGGGTCGCCACTGGCCTGGGCCTCGATGATGGCCCGCGTCACCTGGCGTACCCGGTGTTTACGATGCCGGATATGGTACCGCCTCTTTAGCTCTGCGACGTGACTATGTGTATCGCCCCACTTGCGCTCCTCGACTAGGAGGGCCGCGAGCAGCCCCCGCTCCCGGTCCCCCGGCATCTCGGCCATGAGCGCCTCGGGCGCCCCGTCCGGGGCGCGACGCAGGGCGGCCAGGACCAGCCGCAGTCCCTGGTGGGACACGTCCTCCTCCTCGAGGAGCGGGAGGAGCTCGGATCGGGCAAGGTCGACCTGCAAGAGCAGGGCCACGAGATCGCGCTCGAAAGGAACCGGTGGCGGCCAGGAATCACCCGATGCGGCGTCACGGGTCGTGTCGCCGACCTGTTCGGGCTTCCGCCCCCGCGCCCGGGCCCCCTGCAACTGCTGCGCCTCGATCCAGAGCTGGGTGGAGTCCACACCGAGCCGACGAGCGGCCTCGCGCGCCAGCGAGGTGGCCTCCTCGGCATTGGCCACCTTGGAGAGGATCAGGGCCACGCGCGCGTGGGCGTTGTTCCGGCCGCGCCCGGTGGTCAGGTCTTCATCGCCGAGGGCCTTCTCGAGCACGAACGACAGCAGCGGGCGCGCCGCCTCGAGCCGCGCGCTGAGCGCGGTGGCGCCCTCGGCGCGGAGGAGGCTGTCGGGATCGTGGCCCGCGGGGAGCAGCGCCACCCGGATCGGCAGGTGCCCGGCCTTCTCGAAGCCGCCGGTGCGCGAGACCGACCAGCCGAGGTTCTGCAGGTCCATCACGTCGTTCATCATCTCCTCGAGCCGGGTCGAGGCCTTCTGGCCCGCCGCGTCGGCGTCGAAGAGGGCGAGCACCTCGTCGGCGTAGCGGCGCAGCAGGCCGAGCTGGGCCACCGTGAACGCGGTGCCCAGCGCGGCCACCGTCTCGCCGAAGCCGTGCTGGTGCGCCATGAGGCAGTCGAGGTAGCCCTCGACGATGATGGCGCGGCTCCGCTCCCGGATCGCGGTCTTGGCCACATCGAGGGCGTAGAGCATGTGTCCCTTGACGTACAGCGCCGTCTCCGGCGAGTTGAGATACTTCGGCTCCTCGCCCGATAGCGCCCGGCCGCCGAAGGCCACCACGCGGCCCTGCACGTCGCGGATCGGGAACAGGAGCCGGCCCCGGAATCGATCGTAGAAGCCGGGGGCGTTCTGGCGGGGCAGGGCGAGGCCGGCCTGCACGAGCGCGTCCTCGCCGATGCCCTGCTTGGCCATCATGGAGAGCAGCGCGTTCCAGCTCTCCGGCGCGTAGCCCAGCCCGAAGCGCCGGGCCACCTCGGGATCGACGCCGCGCTGCTCGAGATACGCGCGAGCCTTCTCGCCGCCACGCTCCCAGAGCGACTGGGTGTAGAACTCGGCGGCCAGCGCCATCACGCGCCGCAGGGCCTCGAGCTTGTTCTCGACCTCGGGGGCGCGGCTGCCCACGTCGGGCAGCGTGACGCCGGCGCGGTCGGCCAAGGCGCGGACCGCTTCCGGGAAGGCCACGCGGTCCTGGCGCATCAGGAAGCTGAAGGCGTCGCCGCCTGCGCCGCAGCCGAAGCAATGGTAGATGTTGCGCTTCGGATTCACGGTGAAGGAGGGCGTCTTCTCGGTGTGGAAGGGGCAGAGGCCCTTCCAGTTCTCACCGGTCCGCTTGAGCTTCACGAACTGCCCGACGATCTCGACGATGTCGATCCGGGAGCGGATCTCGTCGAGCTGCTGCTGGGAGAAGCCGCCCGGCATGGGGTTATCCAGATGCGGGGGCCCAGGAATGGCCCCCGCACTCCCCCACACTGCGGTCTACCGGATGTGGTTTCATCCTTGCGACAGGGTCGCGACGGTGGCCCCGGCGCCGCCCTCGGAGGACGCCCCCGGGCGATGCTCGGCCACGAGCGGGTGGGAGCTCAGCACGTCCTCCACCGCGCGCCGGAGGGCCCCCGTGCCCTTGCCGTGGATGATGCGCACCGAGGTGAGCCCGGCCAGGAAGGCGTCGTCGAGGTATTTCTCGAGCAGATCGCGGGCCTCCGACGTGGTGCGCCCGATGAGGTGCAGCTCGATCGCGACACCGCTCTTGCCCGGCACCGCCACGGTGCTCCGGGCTCGCGAGCTCATTCCCTGTCCAGTCACCATCCGGGGGGCAGCGTACACGACTCCCTCGCCACGCGCCAGCACACGGAGTGCCTGCGCCGGCACCTTCACGGTGATCGCGCCGGCCTGCACGGTGGCGGTCTCGCCGTCGAGGCTCACCACGTGGCCCTTGAGCCCCAGATGCGCGATCTCGACGCGGTCGCCCGCGGCGGGCGGGCCCGATGCGGGGGCGGCGGGCGCGGCGGAGCCCGCGGTCTCCTCGACCCGCTTCGCGGTCTCGACCAGACGCTTGCGCGAGCGCTCGAGCTCCGGGCGACTCTTCTCGGTGCGCTTGAGCCGATCCCACTCGTCGGTGACGTGGCGCCGCACCTCGGTGACGAGGCGCTGGGCCTCGGCTCGGGCGCGGGCCATCGTCTCGCGCGCGCTCGCCCGCGCGGCCTCCATCTCGGCCTGCGCACGCGCGAGCAGGCCGGCGCTCTCGGCCTCGCGCCGCGCGAGCAGCGCGTCGCGCTCGGCGTCCTTGCGGTCGCGGTCGTCGAGGCGGGCGAGCAGCTCCTGGAGCTGAAGGTGCTGGGTGGAGCGATGCGCGTGCGCCCGCTCGATCAGCGCGGGGGGCAAGCCCAGGCGGGCGCCGATGGAGAGCGCATAGCTCTGGCCCGGCCGGTCGTAGACGAGCCGGAAAGTGGGGGCGAGACGCTCCCGGTCGAACTCGACCGAGGCGTTGCGGGCCCGTGGATGGGTGGACGCGAAGCCTTTCAGCGGCTCGAGATGCGTGGAGGCCGCGACCATCGCGCCGCGCTCGGCCAGGGCCTCGAGCACCGCCTGGGCCAGCGCGGCCCCGTCGTCGGGGTCGGTACCCGCGCCCAGCTCGTCGAGCAACACGAGCGATCGGTCGTCCACGCGCTCGAGTACCTCCCGGAGCTGCTTGACGAAGGCGGAGAAGGTCGAGAGGTTCTCGGCCACGCTCTGGTCGTCGCCCACGATGGCGAAGAGCTGCGAGAACACGGCGATCCGGGCCCCGTCGCGCGCGGGTACGTGGCAGCCCGACTGCGCCATCAGCGAGAGGAGGCCCAGGGTCTTCAGCGCCACCGTCTTGCCGCCCGCGTTGGGGCCGGTGATCACGAGCAGGGGACGGTCCGCCCCGATCTCGATGTCCATCGGGATGACGGGATGTCCGCCCTCCGACTTCCACGCCTGGGCCAGGAGCAATGGGTTCAGCGCGCCGCGCAGGACGATGTCGCGCTCCTCGCCGACGGTGGGCTCGACCGCTGCCATCCGCTCGGCGAAGGCGCCGCGCGCGAAGATCAGGTCGAGCGCGCCGATGCCGGCCACGAGGGCGTCGAGATCCGGCAGCGCCTCGCGCACCGCGTCGGTGAGCGCGGCCAGGATTCGGACGATCTCGGCCTCCTCCTCGCGGGTGGCCTGCACCAGGTCGTTGTTGGCCTCCACCATCGCCTCCGGCTCGACGAAGAGCGTGGCCCCGCTCTGCGAGCGGTCGTGGACGATGCCGCGCAGGCGGCCCTTGGCCTCGGAGCGGATCGGCAGTACGTAGCGGCCGTGGCGGACGGTGACGTAGCGCTCTTGGAACGTCGTGTCCGCGTTGGGCCCGCCGAAGTAGGCCTCCAGCCGCTTGACGATCTCGCGTCGCAGATCGCGGACGCGCTGGCGCACGCGACGCAGAGCCGGGGAGGCCTCGTCGCGCACCTGGCCGTCTGCGTCGAGCGAGCGCCGCAGGAGCTCGGCCAGCTCCCTCTGCTGCGGGACGCCCACGAGCGAGTCGGCGAGATCCGGCGCGATCGGCGCGATGGCGCGGCCGTAGGCGCGGAGCCGGGCCGCGGCCTCGAGGAGCGGGATCAGCGCGGCCAGATCCGCCCCCTCCGCCACCGAGCCCGGCACGCGCGCGGCCTCGAGCGTCGGCCGCACATCGGGGATGCCTTCCCAAGGCGGCGCGCCTTGCTGCCCCAGCGCGGCCCGCGCCTGGGCGGTCTCCGCGAGGAGCCGGCGGATCGCGGGGAGATCGGTGAGCGGCGTGGTCTCGCGCGCGCGCTCCCGGCCCATGGGGGTGCGGGCCTCGCGCGCGAGCAGCGCCAGCACCTCGGTCCACTCGAGGCCGCCGCTGCCGGTCGAGAGGCGGAACGTGGCGTGGGGGGCGGTCATGGACGGGCCGCGGTCAGCGGCGCTCCACGAGCTTGAGGACCTGCTCGACGGCCTCGTCACAGGCCGTCGCGATCGCGTCGTGCTCTTCCGGATAGAACGGGGAGAGCACGTGGTCGGAGACCTGGTCGCGGTCCTCGCCGGGCCGGCCGGGGCGGCCGATGCCGATCTTCACCCGGCGGAGCTCGTCGGTGCCGAAGGCCGCGATGAGGGAGCGCACCCCGTTGTGGCCGCCCGCGCTGCCCTTCAGGCGAATGCGCACCTTGCCGAGCGGCAGGTCGAGGTCGTCGAAGACGATGACGAGATCCGACGGCCCCAGGTGCAGCGTGCGGGCGAGACGCGCGACCGGCGGCCCGGAGACGTTCATGAAGCTGCCCGGCTTGATCAGATGCAGCGTCTCGCCCTGCCAGCGCCCGTGCGCGACGGCGTGGGCGCCGTCGCGCTCGAAGCGCGCGTGAATACGACGGGCCAGCGCGTCGACCACGCGCTGGCCCACATTGTGTCGAGTGTTGCGGTACTCCGGCCCGGGATTCCCCAGTCCGACGACCGCCTGGGCCACTTACTTCTTCTTCTCGGCTCCGCCCTTGTCGCCCTCGGCCGCTTCTTCCTTGGGCTTGCGCTCGGTGAGCACCTCGGGCTCGGCCGCCGTCACTTCCGCCGCGGCGGCCGCGGTCGGCGCCGCGACCTCTTCCGCCGCCGGCGGAGCCACCGTCACGACCGCCTGGTTCGGATCGTTCAGGACCCGTACGCCCTCGGGAACCTTGAGATCCTTGACCGTCAACACGTCGTGAATGTTCAGGTTGGTGACGTCGGCCGCGAGGTACTCGGGGATGTTCCCGGGCAGGCAGGACACCCGGACCTCGCGGAGCACCATCTCCAGGATGCCCTGAGAGTCCTTGACCCCGACTGACTCGCCCACGTGGTGGATGGCCACCGAGACCTGGATGGCGCGGTCCATCGCGACTTCCTGAAGGTCCACGTGGATGAGGTTCTCCGAGACCGGATCGAACTGCATGTCCCGGATGATGGCCATCTTGCCGTCCTTCGACCCCTCGAAGGTCACCCGGAAGAGCTGGGTGCTGCCCTCATGGCCGTGGATGAGGCGGAGGATGTCCTTCGGCGTCACCGCGATGTTCTCGGGGCTCGCGCCGCCGTAGAGGGTGGCCGGAACCAGGCCGCTGCGCCGCAGGCGCCTGGCGGGCCCCTTGCCGATGCCGTCCCGCTTCTTGATGGTCAGCTCACGCAATTCCATGACTCGTTGCTCCTTGTGGTATTGGCTCGTCTTTCAGACGGCTCACACGAAGAGGGTCGAGACCGACTCCTCGTCGTGAATGCGACGGATCGCCTCCGCCAGCAGCGGGGCGACGGAAAGCACCCGGATCTTGGACAGCTGCCGCTCCGGGGTGAGCGGGATCGAGTTCGTGATGATGACTTCCTCCAGGACGGATTCCTTGATGCGGGTGATGGCGGGCCCGGACAGCACGCCGTGCACCGCGCAGGCGAGGATGCGCCGGGCGCCCTCTCGCCGGAGCGCGTCCACCGCCTGGATCAAGGTGCCCGCGGTATCGATCATGTCGTCGGCGATCACGACGTCCTTGTCCTTGACGTCGCCGATGAGGTGCATGAACACCGCGACGTTGTTGCCCTCACGCCGCTTGTCGATGATGGCCAGTCCCGCCTTCAGGCGCTTGGCGAGGGCTCGGGCGCGCTCCACGCCTCCCGCGTCGGGGGAGACGAGGACGGGGTCCTTGAGATCCTTCTTGGCCAGGTAGTCGATGATCACCGGGGGCGCGGCAAAGAGGTGATCCACCGGGATGTCGAAGAAGCCCTGAATCTGGCCCGCGTGGAGGTCCACCGCGAGCAGCCGCTGGGTGCCAGCGGCGGTGAGGAGGTCGGCCACGAGCTTGGCGGTGATCGGCATCCGTCCCTGCACCTTGCGGTCCTGGCGGCCGTAGCCGTAGTAGGGCAGCACCGCGGTGATGCGTCGAGCGGATGCGCGCTTGAACGCGTCGATCATCACGAGCAGCTCCATCAGATGATCGTTCACGGGCGGGCAGGTGGGCTGGATCACGAAGATGTCCTGGCCGCGGACGTTCTCGTTGATCTGCACGTACACCTCGCCGTCGGAGAAGCGTGAGACGTCGGCGTCGCCCAGCGGGAGCTGGAGCGTCTTGGCGATCTCCTCCGCCAGCGGCCGGTTCGCGTTACCCGAGAAGAGCTTCAGCTCGTAGGACATGTCGTCTCCCGTGACGGCATTGCTAGCGCCTGTTCCAACCTTCCTTTACTTCTTTACTGTTTTTTCGAATGCGCTCGGCTCGCCTTCGGCTGCGCCTCGCCAAGCCACTGCCGCGCCTCGCCAAGCTCGAACTGGCTGGGGCGGGAGGAATCGAACCTCCATTGCGGGGTCCAAAGCCCCGAGTCCTACCACTGAACGACGCCCCAGTGAAATCACGTCGCCCGGATCGCCGATCCCGAGTTCGTCCGCACCGCCCAGCAGGCCCAACCCGCCCGGCTCACCCGGGACCGGATCTGGCGCGCGTGATCCAGGGACCGCGCCACCCCGAACACCGTTGGACCACTGCCCGACATGATCGCTCCGAGCGCCCCCGCTGCCAAGAGCGCCGCCTTCATGCGACCGATCACCGGCAGAACCGGCTCGACCACGCTCTCTAGGTTGTTGGTCAATGCCGCCGCCACCTTGCTCACGTTCCGGGTCCGGAGCGCCTCGATCACGCGCTCCGTGCCGGTCGGCTCGGCGCGCCAGCCCGCCGGTACCCGACCGTACACCTCGCGGGTCGAGAGTGGCATCCGGGGATTCACCAGGACGAGGGCGTACCCGCCCCCCGCCGGCAATGGCGTCAGATCCTCGCCCCGCCCCCTCGCCACCGCTCGGCCCGTACCGAGGAAGAAGGGCACGTCCATCCCCAGCTCCACCGCGAGCTCCTGTAGGCGCGCCTTGGGCCACCGCAGGTTCCACAGCCGATTGAGCCCCCAGAGGGCGGCCGCCGCGTCGCTCGATCCCCCGCCGAGTCCGGCCGCAACCGGGATCCGCTTCTGCAGCCTGATCCGGGCCCCGTGGTCGGTGCCGGAGGCCTTCTGGAGCAGACGGGCGGCGCGCATCACGAGGTTGTCATCGTCGGTGGGCAGGTCGGGGTCGTCCGTGTGTAGCGAGAGGGTATCGGCCGCTTCCACCAGCATCCGATCGAAGAGGTCCACCGCCTGGAGCACCGTCGCGATCTCATGATAGCCGTCCGCCCGCTTCCCCAACACCTCGAGGGCCAAGTTGACTTTGGCCGAGGTGCGGAGCACCAGCTCCCGGCTACCCCGTGACCGCTTCGCCAAGGCAGGACACGCTACCACGCGCCGCGACAGAGTGTCAACGGAAGTCTTGAATTTTAACGTGTTCCGGGACAGTCAGGGTCACCAGCGAGGGATCGAGCGAGGTGTTCATCCTGGGATCCCGATAGCTCGCCGTCACGCGCAGCGCTCCGTCCGGCGTCTCGAGCCGGAGCCCTGCCGGTGGACCATCTGCGGGCGCCGACGCGAAGGTCACGCGGGCCGGGTTCTTGCCCGTCCACTCCACCTTCCGTGCCTGGCCGGTGTCCGGGTCGAACCAGATCCGCTGCTCACCGGAGGCTCCGACCAGCCGGAGCGACGGGCCGACGTCGTCGGGGGTCAGAAGCTCGATCGAGGTCGGATCGGCCATCGGCCGGACGCGCCCGGCGAGCAGGGCCGCCAGGTCTTCGACGCTCATGGCCAGGCCGAGCCAGCGACGATTGGCCTCCGGGGTGGCGGGCGCGATGTAGGCGCGGTTGTCGAGGACCTCCCAGAGCGTGACGCTCTTCGCGTCGCCGGCCACGATCAGCACCGGGGTGCCGAAAGGGGAGAGGGCCTCGAATCGCAAGGCGGCCGGCTCGCCGGTCAGGAGAAGCACGCCGGTCAGGCGCTGCGCGCGGCCGTTGCGACGGATCGTCAGATCGGTGAGCGAGCGAAGATCGTTCAGCGAGCGGCGATGCTGCTCGATCCGGGCCAGGGCCGTGCGGGCCTCCTCGGCCACCGGCTGGACCGGCGGCGGCGCCGCGGTGGCGCAGCCGCCGAGGACGGCGGCCAGCAGGACGGCGGCCGCGAGGCTACTTCTGCTCGGCCTTGGGCGGTGCACCCTTGGCCCGAGTCAGATTCTCCCGCGTCTCCTTGATCTTGTTCCGTACCTGGGCGGCGGTGGGGCCGTCCGGGTCCACCTTCAGCGACTTCTCCCACGCCTCGAGCGCCTCGGTGGTGAGGTTGTTCTTGAGGTAGGCGTCGCCCAGGTGCTCGTAGAGCACGGGGTCTTCCTTGGCGAGGCCGATCGCGCGCTTGAGCTCGCGGAGGGCCTCCGGATAGCGGCCCTGCTGGTAGTACGCCCAGCCGAGGCTGTCGATGAAGTAGCCGTTCTCGGGCTCGAGCGCGAGGGCCTGCTGGATCAGCTGGATGGCCTCGGTGAGGTTCGTGCCCTTCTCGGCGTACATGTAGCCGATGTAGTTGTACGACTCGGCGTGCTTGGGATCGAGCACGAGCACGTGCCGGAACGAGCGGATCGCGTCGTCGAAGTGCTGCTGCTTCTCCTGCACGACCCCGAGCTGGAAGTGGAGATCCTTGTTCTTGTCGTCGACCGAAAGCCCCTCCCGCAGCGCGGCGGCGGCGCGGTCGTACTGGTTGGCCCGCTGGAGCGCGGTACCGAGATAGAGGAACAGCTCGGGCCGCTTGGGCTCGAGGTTCACCGCCTCCTGCAGGGTCGCGACCGCCTCGTCGTAGCGCTTGGCCCGTCCGTAGAGGAAGCCGAGCTGCACGCGCGCGTCCACCGAGCGCGGATCCGCCTTGAGGATCTTCTCCAGCTCGCTCCGGGCCTCCTCTTCCTTGCCCGCGTCCATCAGGGCGGTGGCCAGGTAGTAGCGCGTCCGCATGTTGCCGGGCTCGAGTGCGACGGCCTGCCGGAAGGCGGTGACGGCCCGGTCGTACTGCTTCTGCTCGTAGTGGATCGCTCCCAGCTTGAGCCACACCCGCGGGTCGCGCGGCAGCGACTCCACCAGGGCCTCGATCTCGCTCTGGGCCTCGCCGTAGCGGCCGAGCTTCACGAGCAGGTCCCCGAGGCGCTCCACGAAGGCCGCGTTGTCCGGGTTGGCCTTGAGCGCGTCCTTGTAGACGCCCACCGCCTCCTCGAGCTTGTTCTGTGACTCGTAGACGAAGCCGAGCGCCGACCACGCCCCGTCGTGATCCGGATCGAGCTCGACGGCTCGCCTGAGATTGACGAGCGCGTCGTCCCACTGCTCGGTCTCGATCCCGATTCGCCCGAGCAGGTAGTAGCCCTGCGAGAGATTCGGGCGCGCGGTCACCAGGCGGCGGAGCACCGCGCGCGCCTTGTCGTAGCTCTTCTGCTCGAAGTGAAGCTGGGCCAGGGCCAGGTAGCCGTCCGGCGTCTGCGGATCGAGGGCGACCGCCTTCTCCAGCTCGGCTTCCGCCTCGGGCAGCCGGCGCGCCCGCTTGTACAGGTCGGCGAGCGTCATGTGGGCGGCCGCGTTGTCGGGCTCGAGCGCGATCGCCTTCTGCGCGGCGGTGAAGGCATTCGCGTTATCGTTGAGGCGGGTGAGCCACTGCGAGAGCTGGATCCAGAGCAACGCGGTGTTGGGATCGGCCTTGATGGCTTCACGGAGCTGGGCGATCGCCTGGGGGAGCCGGCCCGCGCGAGCTTCCATCTGGGCGATCACGAAGTGATCGTAGGCCTCGCCCTGCGCCGAGATGGGCCGGCGCGGCGGCGCGGCCACCGCGATCGTCTTCGTCTCCGGATCCGCCTTGGCGGCGTCGGTGGTGGCGCAGCCGGCGAGCGCGGCGGCCAGGGTCACGCCGCCGAGCGCGAGCGCGACGCGGGCACGGCCGCGCCGGGCGATCAGGTCCTTGGCGACGACGCGGCGGACGGTGGTGGCGAGATCGTGATCGTGAACGGGCTCGACCGCGCGCTCCACCAGCGCGGTCTCCTCCGCGTCGAGGCGCGCGGGGGCCGTCGACGACGGGCTCGCGCGCCGGGTCGCGGCGCGCTCGGTGGCCGGCGCCGGGCCGGCGAGGCTCAGGCGCAGCGCGGTGACGGTCGGCCCGAAGCGGGCGCGGACCGCGTTGAGGACTTCCGCCGATCGCATGGATAGCTCCTGGAGCCAGGGTGAGTTCTCGACCATGATCGTGAGCGTACCGGCCTTCAGCTCGCCCGGCCGGGTGCCCCGGGCCAGCTCGGCCCCGACGGCTGCTCGCCAGCCCAGCCGGATCCGCTCGGCGAGCAGGCGCTCCGCGAGGGCGGGAACGGCGGCGGTCAGCACGTCGCCTACGCGGACGGGACGGGAAAAACGGGCCGGGCCGGTGGCGCTCCGCATCGTGTTCACCATGTTAACTGATCACCCATCGACTCGCTACCTTCAAGCCCGCGATGGCCGGCGCGTCGCCGCCCGAGCCTTGGGCCGAGGGCAAATTGACTCCAATGGGACGGACATTTATAGTGTCGCTACCATGGCTCGACCCAAGCGCGGGGAGATTCTGTCCCTGACGATCGACGACCTCGCCTTCGGCGGGGAGGGGGTCGGGCGGGCCGACGGCTACGTGGTCTTCGTGCCCGGGGGGCTTCCCGGCGACCGGCTGCGGGTCCGGCTCGTGCAGGTGCGCTCCCGGTTCGGCCGCGGCGTCATTGAATCAGTCGAGGCGGCTTCTTCGCAGCGGGTGGCGGCGCCCTGCCCATACTTTGGGCGCTGCGGCGGCTGCCGCCTCCAGCACGTCGCCTACGAGGCGCAGCTCGCCTTCAAGGCCAAGCAGGTGGCCGACGCGCTCCAGCGCCTTGGCGGACTGCGGGACGTAGCCCTGCGTCCCATCATCGGGGCCGACGAGACCTTCGGCTACCGTAACAAGATGGAGTTCACGGTGGCCCGCGGCCGCCACGAGTCGCTGGTGGTGGGACTGCACGAGGCCGACCGCTACGACTCGGTGCTCGACATCGAGCGGTGCCTGCTGCAGTCGGACCGGATGAACGCGCTCCTGACCGAGGCGCGCGCGTTCTTCACCGAGCGCGGGCTCACCGTCTACGAGCAGGAGACGGGCGAGGGGCTGCTGCGCTTCCTGATGCTGCGAGAGGGCAAGCAGACCGGCGAGCTGATGACCAACGTGGTGACGTCCGCGCCCGCGGTGTCCGAGCTGGCCCCGCTGGCCGAGCGCCTCAGCGCGCGGGTCCCGGGCACCACCAGCGTGGTGATGAACGTGAACCCCAAGAAGGCGAGCGTGGCCGTCGGGGTGGAAGAGCACCTGCTCGGCGGGCGCGACCACATCCGCGAGGGCATGGGGGGGCTGACCTTCCAGGTCTCCGCCAACTCGTTCTTCCAGACCAACACCCGCCAGGCCGAGCGGCTCTTCGATCTCGTCATCGAGTCGACGGGCCTGACCGGGACCGAGACCGTCTTCGATCTCTATTCGGGCACCGGCGCGATCAGCCTGCTGCTGGCCCGCCGCTCCCGCTGGGTCTACGGGGTCGAGGTGGTGCAGGCCGCGGTGGATGATGCGGGGGTGAACGCGGCCGCGAACGCCATCACCAACTGCACGTTCCTCTGCGGCGAGGTCCGCTTCGTGCTGCCGTCGCTGATCGCGAAGGGGGTGACCGCCGAGGTGGTGGTGGCCGACCCGCCGCGCGCGGGCTTCCATCCCAAGGCGCTGCACGCGCTGATCACGCTCGGCGCCCGTCGCCTCGTCTACGTGTCCTGCAACCCCACCACGCTCGCCCGCGACCTCGGGGAGCTGGTCCGGGGCGGCTACCGCCTCGAGTGGGTCCAGCCGGTGGACATGTTCCCCCACACTCCGCACATCGAGGCGGTGGCCCGGCTGGAGCGCGTCACTCCGTGAAGTCGTACCTCCTGCGGCGGCTCTGGCAGTCGCTGCTAGTGCTCTTCGGTGTCTCGGTGGTGGTGTTCCTGATCCTGCACCTGACCGGCGATCCCGCCGCGCTGCTCCTGCCCCCCGACGCGACCGCGGACGACATCGCCAGGTTCCGGACCGCGATGGGCTTCGACGATCCGGTGGCCGTCCAGTACCTGCGGTTCCTGAAGGGCGCGGTGCGCGGGGATTTCGGGGAGTCGCTGCGCCACGGCGAGCCCGCGATGGGGCTCGTGGTCGAGCGGTTGCCCGCCACCTTCCAGCTGGCGGGCGCCGGGCTCCTGATTGCGCTGTGCCTCGCCATCCCCGCGGGCATCGTCTCGGCGGTTCGGCGCAACACCTCGGTGGACTACATCTCGACGGTGGTCGCCCTGCTCGGACAAGCCATGCCGACCTTCTGGCTGGGCATCATGCTGATCCTAGTGTTCTCGGTGCGGCTGAACTGGCTACCCTCGTCGGGCCGGGGAGGTCTCGAGCACCTGATCCTGCCCGCGATCACGCTCGGCCTGTTCACCACCGCGCGTATCACGCGGCTCACGCGCTCCGGGATGCTGGAGGTGCTCGGTCAGGACTACATCCGCACCGCCCGGGCCAAGGGGGTGGGGGAGCCCCCGGTGGTGTGGAAGCACGCGCTCAAGAACGCGTCGATCCCGATCGTCACCATCGTGGGCATCGAGCTCGGCACCCTCCTCGGCGGCTCCGTGATCACCGAGACCATCTTCGCGTGGCCGGGAGTGGGCCGCCTCTCGGTGCAGGCCATCTTCAACCGCGACTACCCGATCGTGCAGTCGGCGGTGTTCCTCCTCGCGAGCACCTTCGTCATCGTGAACTTCCTGGTCGACGTGATCTACACCTACCTCGATCCGCGGATCCGGTACCGCTGATGGCGGCGCCGCCACCCTCCGCCGCCGCCACCGAGGTCGTGCCGCTCGTGCGCCCGCGGCCGTGGACGGAGCGCGAGTGGGTGACGCTGCTGCGCCGTCTGGTCCGCCGCCGCACCGCGCTCTTTGGCATGCTGGTGGTGCTGCTGGTGATGCTGGCCGCGCTCGCCGCGCCGCTGGTTGCCCCTTTCGACCCCCTCGAGCAGGACATCGGACAGCGGCTGCGTGAGCCGGGCTGGCAGGACGCGCAGGGGCGCGTGCACCCGCTCGGCACCGATCACCTCGGGCGCGACATCCTCTCGCGCATCGTCTTCGGCTCGCGCATCGCCCTGGTGGTGGGGCTGGCCGCGGTGGTGATCTCGGGCGTGCTCGGCATGGTCATCGGGCTCGTGGCCGGCTACTTCGGCGGGCGCATGGACGACTTCCTGATGCGGCTGGCCGACATCCAGCTCGCGTTCCCGTTCATCCTGCTCGCGATCGCGGTGATCGGCGTGCTGGGGCCGAGCCTGCGCAACATCATCATCGTCATCGGCGTGTCGTCGTGGGTGGTCTACGCGCGGGTGGTGCGGGGTGAGGTGCTCTCGATCCGCGAGCGCGAGTACGTGCAGGCCGCGATCGCCCTCGGCAGCCGGCACTGGCGGGTGCTGTTCAGCCACGTGCTGCCCAACACCTTCACGCCGTGGCTGGTGGTGGCCACGCTCGACATGGCGCGGGTGATCGTGATCGAATCCGCGCTGTCGTTCCTGGGCCTGGGCGTGCAGCCGCCCACCCCCACCTGGGGCGGGATGCTCGCCGACGGCCGTGTCTACCTGTCCACCGCCTGGTGGCTCGCCACCTTCCCCGGTCTCGCGATCCTGATCACCGTGCTCGGGATCAACCTCCTCGGCGACGGGCTTCGCGACACCCTCGATCCACGACTGAAGGTCTAGACCCATGGCCACTGCCGAGACGCTGGTGCTGAGCGGAGCGCGCATCATCGATGGCACCGGAGCCGAGCCGGTGCGCGGGCAGTCGGTGGTCGTCGAGCAGGGGATGATCACCGCGGTGGTGGACGACGCGCGGGCCCCGCGCGGCACCGGCATCGATCTCGCCGGCCACACGCTCCTGCCCGGCCTCATCAACTGCCACGTGCACCTGTGCTTCGGGGCGGAGGCCGATCCGGTCCGGCCGATGCGGGAGGAGCCGGTGGGGCTGACCGCGATCAAGGCGCTCCTGCGCGCGCGGCAGACCGTGGAGGCGGGCGTGACCACGGTGCGGGACCTGGGCGGGCGCGAGTACGTCGAGCTCGCGGCGCGCCGGGCGATCCAGGAGGGCCTGATCGCGGGCCCGCGCATCGTGGCCGCGGGCCGTCCGGTGTGCATGACGGGCGGGCACGGCCACTGGCTGGCCCGCGAGGCCGACGGTCCCGACGACGCGCGCAAGGCGGTGCGCGAGCAGCTCAAGGCAGGGGCCGACGTCATCAAGATCATCGCCACCGGTGGGGTCATGACGCCCGGGGTGGAGCCGGGCTCGCCCCAGCTCACGCTCGAGGAGATGCGCGCGGCCATCGAGGAGGCGCGCAAGGCGGGACGCCGCACCGCGGCCCACGCCATGGCCGCCTCCGGCATCAGCGACGCGATCGCGGCCGGGATCACCTCGATCGAGCACGGTATCTACCTGACCGAGGAGATCGTGGCCCGCATGCGGCGCGACGGGACGTTCCTGGTGCCGACCCTCAACGCCCCCGCGGCCATCGCGTCGGGCGGCCTCGCCGCGGGCATCCCCGAGTACATGGTTCGCAAGTCGGAGCTGGTGGTGCCGCCGCACGTGGCGAGCTTCCAGCTCGCGCATCGCGCGGGCGTACGCATCGCGGCCGGCGCCGACTCGGGCACGCCGCTCAACTTCCACGGCTCGCTGCTGCCCGAGCTGGAGCTGATGGTGAAGTACGGGATGAGCTCGCTCGAAGCGATCCGGTCCGCCACCACCATCGCGGCGGACTGTCTCGGCCTGGGCGGGGTGACCGGTCGCGTGGCGGCGGGCTACGCGGCGGACCTGATCGCGGTGGCGGGCGACCCCGTCGAGCGCATCCAGGCCCTCGGCGACCTGCGTCTGGTGCTGGCCGGGGGTCGCACGATCCGGCGCGAGACCGATTGAGCGAGGCCGCAAGGCAGGGCGGCCGGTCTAGACGCCAAGCAGGACGCGGACCAGTACGCGGGCCACCAGGAACGCGAAGCCGAGCCCGCCGAGGATCACCACGACCTCCCGCCAGCGCGACGGCCGCAGCGGCCCGGGCAGCAGCGCGCGGTTGAGGCTCACGGTGTGGACGGACAAGATCACAAAGTTGAGCGCGGCCACGTTGGCCCCGATCAGAATCAGGGTCAGCGGAGGGGCCGCCCTCATCGCAAGGCCGCCCACGACCACGAAGAGGGCGAGCACCGGATAGTAGACCCATCCGGGGCCCGCCGCCGGATGCAGCCCGCCGGTCCAGATCATCTCCGTCACGTGCCGCGTGGAGTCCTCGATGATGCCGACCTGGGTGGAGAAGAAGATCCACAGCGTGGTGAGCAGCCCGGGGATCCACAGCATCACCCCGTAGTGCCGCGCCAGCTCGCGGGCGAACGTGGCGGCGCCGCCGAAGCCGCTCATGTCGGTGGCCCGCGGCACCGCGTCGAGCGCGAGGAGCACCGGTAGCCCCATCCCGACCAGGCTGGCCGCCGTCCACAGGTAGGACAGATCCGCCCGGAGATAGCGCCACCACTCCCGCCACTTGGCGAGGTTGGCCTCGCTCGGCGGGAAGATGGCCCCTTCGCGCGGGAGCAGGACGGTCTGGCTCCCCACGTCCGTCGGCTGCACTCCGACGGTGCCCGCCATCCCGAAGCCCTTGTCGCGCACCCAGTAGGTGAGCATCGCGTTGATGGTGCCGCCCGCGCCGGAGTACGCCGCGAAGCCCGCGACGAGCACCCAGTCGAGCGAGGCGGCGGGCAGCCGGGACGGCTCCCACAGGGGCCGCCCCGCGAAGCTCCACGCCAGCGAGATCCAGACGGTCTTCGGCACGAAGAGCACGCCGAGGGCGGCGAGGAACACCAGCATCCACGCCATCATGATCCACTCGGTGATCTCGAGGGCGCGCTGGGTCCGTCGGCCCAGCAGCACGACGCCTACCGCGCCGAGGAACAGCAGGTAGCCGAGGCCGACCACGACGGTGGCATCCTCCACGCGCGGCACGCGGCCGAGCAGCAGCGCGGCGAGCGTGGCTCCGCCCGCGAGCGCCCAGCCGGGCCAGCCGACCTGAGCGAGGTGGAGGACGGCGTAGAGGCCCGCCCAGAATCGGGGACCCGGGCGCTGGCGCATGAAGCCGGTGAAGATGGGCTCGCCGGTGGCGAGGGTGTAGCGCCCCATCTCCGCGTTGAGCACGGCCTGGAAGAGGATCGAGAGCGTGCAGATCCAGAGCAAGGCCGGGCCGTAGGCTGCGGCCACCGCCGGGCCGAGCAGCCAGTCCCCCGCTCCGAGCGAGAGCCCGAGCAGGATCGCGCCCGGCCCGATCACCCGGACCAGGTTGATGGGATTGTAGGCGGGGGCGTGCGGCAGGTCGCCCTGGCGCCATCCCGGCAGATCGTTCACGCGCGACCTCGCCGCCAGTACCAGAGCGACACCCACGCGGCCGGGACGCAGAGCCAGAGCCAGCCCGAGGGCGCCGCCGCGGCCAGGTTGATGACGAGGCAGAGCGTGCCGCCGGCCGCGGCGACCCAGAGCAGGATTCGCGCGAGGCCGTCGGTGGCACGGCGGCCGCCGACCGCGGCCGCACGCAGCGCGGTGGCGGCGGCCGCGACGTCGAGCAGCACATCAGCCAGGCTGCCTTCGCGGGTCGGGGTCGTGGCCTGGTGCAGCTCGTCCAGTCCGGCGGTGAGCGCAGCGAGGAGAAGTGGCCGGCGCCAGGACGTGGACCCACCCTCGGGGGTCAAGGCCCGCGACCAGAGGATGGCCAGCACCGCGTATTCCACCACGTGGCCCGCCTTGCGGAGGAGCCAGTGCAGCGCGGCGATCTGCTCGGAGGTCGCCCACGGTGCGATCGCGCGCAGCCAGGGCTCGAGGAAGGGCGCGGTCGCGCCCGCGCTGAAGCTCGCGCCGGAGAACCACGCGATCAGCGCCGACCACGCGACCGGTGGCAGGAATCGGAGCGCTGTCGTCACGCCCTCAAGCGTGTCACAGCGGGCTCGCCTTTGCCAAACCGACCCCGCAAAGTTGACAACTTGCGCTCACTAAACATAGGATGAGCGCCATGCACATCCGGGAGCTCCTCGACGAGCTCTTGACGTCGCTCGAGACCGGTCCGCTCATCACCGCCGTGCGCCATTTCGAGGCCAAACCCGCGGTGTTCGCGCCGTTTCCCTCCTCGCTCGACCCACGGATCGTGGAGGCGCTGAAGGCGCGCGGGGTCGAGCAGCTCTACTCCCACCAGGCCAAGGCGTTCGACACGGTGGCCAAGGGCGAGCACCTGGTCGTGGTGACGCCGACCGCGTCCGGCAAGACGCTCTGCTACAACCTACCGGTGCTCCAGGCCCTGGTGCAGCGGCCGGAGGCGCGGGTGCTCTACCTGTTCCCGACCAAGGCGCTGGCTCAGGACCAGCTCGCCGAGCTGACCGAGCTCGCCAAGTCGCTGCCCGACATGCGCATGTTCACCTACGACGGCGACACCCCGCAGGACGCGCGCCGCTCGGTGCGCGCGCGGGCCAACCTGGTGCTGACCAACCCGGACATGCTGCACTCGGGAATCCTGCCGCATCACACCAAGTGGGTGAACCTGTTCCAGAACCTCAAGTACGTCGTGATCGACGAGCTGCACGCCTACCGCGGCGTCTTCGGCAGCCACCTCGCCAACGTGCTGCGTCGGCTGAAGCGCATCTGCCGCCACCACGGGGCGACGCCGCAGTTCATCATGGCCTCCGCCACCATCGCCAACCCGGGCGACCTGGCGCAGCGGCTCACCGGCGAGCCGGTCTCGGAGCTGAACGAGAGCGGCGCCCCCACCGGGGAGAAGACCTTCATGGTCTACAACCCGCCGGTGATCAACCCGGAGCTCGGCATCCGCGCGCCGTATCTCGGGGAGGCCTCGCGTCTGGCCTCGCGATTCCTGAAGCAGAAGGTGGCGACCATCGTGTTCTGCCAGAGCCGGCTCTCCACGGAGGTCGTGCTCGCGTCGATCAAGAAGGAAGTCGCGGACAAGACGGGTGAGTCGGGCATCGTGCGCGGCTACCGGGGGGGCTACCTGCCGCTGCGCCGGCGCGAGGTGGAGCAGGGGCTGCGGTCGGGCGAGGTGCTTGGGGTGGTCTCGACGAGCGCGCTCGAGCTCGGGATCGACATCGGCCACCTCGACCTCGCGGTGCTCGCCGGCTATCCCGGCACGATCGCGTCGATGTGGCAGCAGGCGGGGCGCGCGGGGCGGCGAACCGGCGAGTCCGCCGCGGTCATGGTGGCGACCAGCTCGCCGATGGATCAGTATCTGGCCGCGCACCCCGACTACCTCTTCGGAGCCTCGCCCGAGCACGCGCGGATCAATCCGGAGAATCCGTTCATCCTGATCAACCACGTCAAGTGCGCGGCCTTCGAGCTGCCGCTGGGCGCCGACGAGGGGTTCGGGAGCGACGTGTCGGCGCACATGGCCGCGCTCGAGGACGAGGGCGTGCTTCACCGGGCGGGGGAGCACTTCCACTGGAGCTCGGAAACGTACCCGGCCGACCACATCTCGCTGCGGACCGTCACCTCCGATAACTTCCTGGTCATCGACACCACGGCGCGCGACGCCCAGCAGGTCAAGCGGCGCCAGATCATCGCCGAGGTGGACTGGAAGAGCGCCTTCGCCATGATCTATCCGAAGGCGATCTACATGGTGGAGGGCGACCCCTTCGAGGTGCAGGAGCTCCACTACCGCGAGGACGAGGAGAAGGTGGCCTACGTCAAGCGGGTGGTGGTGGACTACTTCACCGATGCCATCACCGCCAAGGGGGTGTGGATCCTCCAGCGCTTCGGGCGGCAGGAGACGCCGGGCCTGCTCGCCGAGCAGGGCGAGGTGCTGGTCGCCGAGAAGGTGGTGGGCTTCAAGAAGATCAAGATGGGTACGCTGGAGAACGTGGGGTCGGGCGAGGTGGAGCTGCCGCAGCAGGAGATGCAGACGACCAGCGCCTGGCTCACCCTCGACCCCGGACTTCTCAACCAGATCTCGCCGCGCCGCGACGACCTCGTCGACGGCCTGCGCGCCCTGACCCATCTGCTGCATCACCTGGCCCCGATCTTCCTCCTGTGCGATATCCGCGACATCGGCTCCTGGCTCGGGGACGGCTCGCCGGCCCAGGCCGGGCAGGTCGTGACGCGGGAGACCATGCGCGCCCAGCTCCTGCAGGGCGAGACCTTCACGCCGACGATCTACCTCTACGACAACCAGCCGGGCGGCATCGGCCTCGCCGAGCGCATCTTCGAGGTGCTGCCGGATCTGCTCGCGCGCGGGCTCGAGACGCTCGAGGCCTGCGCCTGCCGGAGCGGCTGTCCCTCGTGCGTGGGACCGGTCAACGAAGTGGGCCGGCAGGCCAAGCCGGTCGCGCTGGCGGTGCTCAAGCGCCTCGTGTCGCGCCGCTGACCCGGACGTTGGGCCGCGATCTCACCGAGCTGACCCGCATCATTCGCCGCATCGAGGCGAAGACGCGGACTTCCAGTCCGCTCGCCTCGCCTTCACCTCGCCGCACCATCGAGGCCCTCCTCGAGGGGACCGTCGAGGAAACCGAGCGGGGGAAGCTGCTGGTGGTGCGCCGCCGCTTCCCGGTGGATCACCGCCACGGTGCCCAGTCGCTGCTGTCCGCGCGGGACGCGGCCCCCCGAGCCCTGGCTCTCCTGAGCCGCACGGGCGACGCGCCCGCCGAGGGCCGCCGGCTGCTCTATCTCGACACCGAGACCACCGGGCTCGCGGGCGGCACCGGCACGTACGCGTTCCTGGTCGGGGTGGGTTTCTTCGACGGCGACGACTTCGAGGTGCGCCAGTTCTTCATGCGTGATCTCGACGAGGAGCCGGCGCTGCTGACCGCGCTCGAAGCCATGTTCCGCCAGTTCGACGGGTTCGTCACCTACAACGGAGCCGGCTTTGACCTGCCGCTGCTCGAGACGCGCTTCGTGCTGGGCCGCCGCCACTTTCCGGGCGAGACCTGCCACGTCGATCTCCTGGGACCGGCGCGCCGGCTCTGGAGCGCGCGTCTGGCCGACTGCCGCCTGGGCACGGTGGAGCAGAGCGTCCTCCGCTTCATTCGAGACGACGATCTGCCGGGTTCGCTCATTCCCACGGTCTACTTCGAGTACCTGCGGCGTAAGCAGCCGCACGCGCTGCCGCGCATCTTCGAGCACAACCGGCACGACATCCTCTCGCTCGCCGCGCTGACCGGCTGGGTGGCCGACGCGGTCGCCCGCGCGCCGGTGCCCGACCTCGATCCGGAAGCATTGGCCGGCCTCGGCCGGCTCCTCGAGGCGAGCGAGCCGGAGCGGAGCCTGGCCTGCTACCGCATGGCCCTCGAGGCGGGGTTGCCGGCGCCGTCCCGCGAGCGGCTGCTGCTACGCCTGGCCCACGGCGAGAAGCGGTGTGCGCGCTGGGAGGAGGCGCGTGCGCTCTGGGAGGCAGCGGCCCGCGCGCCGCGCGAGTTCGATCCACGACCGTGGGAGGAGATCGCCAAGGTGCACGAGCACCGACGGCGCGATCTCCCGGCGGCGCGCCGGGTCGTGGAGGAGGCCCTCGAGCTGGCCCGGCGCCATCGCGCCTCCGAGCGCGTGCTCGCCGCCTTCGAGCACCGGCTCGCGCGGCTCGCCCGTCGACTCGAGCGGCGCGTCGGCTTCAGCGGTGCTCGGCAGCCAGCCTGACGCCGAGCGCGATCGGCACGGCGCCGCTGGCGCCCTCGAGCCGCGCCCGCCAGAGCGGGCTCTCCACGAGCGGGCGGGCCGACGAACTTAGGCAGGAACGCCAGATGGAAGATCTCCACCTTCGGGTTCAGCACGATCGACCGCCGGCGACTCACCCGGCCGGTAACGCTTGCTGATCTGGTCGAGGACCAGCGGGTCCACGGCTAGCGCCGGCTCAGCACCTCTGGATTCACGGGCGTGGGTGGGGTCTTGCCCTCGAGGACGGCGAGGCAGTTCTCCACCGCCAGCGCCGCCATCTTGAGCCGCGTCTCCAGCGAGGCGCTCGCGATGTGGGGAGCGAGGACCACGTTGGGGAGACCGATCAGGCCGGGATGCACCTTCGGCTCCTCCTCGAAGACGTCGAGGCCCGCCCCCGCGATCCAGCCTTCCTTGAGGGCCTGCACCAGCGCGGCCTCGTCCACCACCGGGCCTCTCGCGGCGTTGACCAGGTAGGCCGTCTTCTTCATGGTGCGGAGCGATTGGGCGTTGATCAGGTGGCGGGTCTCGGGGATGAGAGGGGTGTGGAGCGACACGAAGTCGGACTCGCGCAGCAGCGCGTTGAAATCGACGCGGGTGGCGTTGAGCTCGCGCTCGACCGCGGCGTCGGCGGCCACCGCGTCCTGGTAGAGGACGCGCATGCCGAAGCCGAGGGCCCGCCGGGCCATCGCCCGGCCGATCCGACCGAAGCCGACCACGCCCAGTGTCTTGCCGTGGATGTCGCCGCCCAGCTGCAGCATGTACTCCCACTGCTTGAAGCGGCCTTCGCGGACGTAGCGGTCGGCCTCCACCAGCCGGCGGGCCGTCGCCATCATGAGCGTCCAGGCGAAGTCGGCGGTGGTGTCGGTCAGCACGTCGGGCGTGTTGGTGACGACGACGCCGCGGCGGGTACAGGCGGCCACGTCGACGTTGTTGTAGCCAACGGCCACGTTGGAAACGACGCGCAGATCCGGACAGGCGTCGAGCAGGGCCTGGTCGACGACCTCGCTGATCACGCAGACGAGCCCTTGCTTGCTCGCCAGGCGCCTGATGAGCTCCGGCCGCGGCATGGCCGCGTCCACGTCGTAAGCGTCGACGACGGCGCGCTTGCGGGCGAGGGCGACGGCCGGTTCGGGGAGCAGTCGGGAGATCAGAATGGCCGGCTGTTCCGAGCGAGGGGTCATCCGGTCACCTTCCCAAGTTCCTTGAATATAAACGCTTTTTACATTTGACAACGCCGGGGGCAGCGACTATATTAGCACTCGCCTTGGTTGAGTGCTAAGGCTCCCAGGCGCGGGATCCGCCGCAAGACCCAACATCTTACTATCGGGAGGCACGTTGGCTATGAAGATTCGTCCGTTGCACGACCGAATCCTGGTCAAGCGGGAGGAGGAGAAAGAGGTCAAGAAGGGCGGGATCATCATCCCGGACACCGCGAAGGAAAAGCCCCAGGAGGGCAAGGTGATCGCGGTCGGAGGTGGGAAGGTGAACGAGGACGGCAAGAAGATCCCCCTGGATGTGAAGGCCGGCGACAAGATCCTCTTCGGCAAGTACTCCGGCTCCGAGGTCAAGCTGGACGACGAGGAGTACCTGATCCTGCGTGAAGAGGACGTGCTCGCCATCATCGAGTAGCGACCAGCGTAGCTAACCCCGACCGGCTCCCCGAGGTGGTGAGCTCCGGTCAATCCAATCGAGTGATCGAGGAGGAGAATCAGCATGCCGAAGCAGGTCATGTTCAGCGACGAGGGACGGGCGGCCCTGCTGCGCGGGGTCAACATCATGGCGGCGGCCGTCAAGGCGACCATGGGCCCGAAGGGCCGCAACGTGGTCATCGACAAGAAGTTCGGTAGCCCGACCATCACCAAGGACGGCGTGACGGTCGCGAAGGAGATCGAGCTGAAGGACAACTACGAGGACATGGGCGCGCAGATGGTGAAGGAAGTCGCGTCCAAGACCTCGGACATCGCCGGCGACGGCACCACCACCGCCACCGTGCTCGCGCACGCCATCATCCGTGAGGGCCTGAAGAACGTAACCGCCGGCGCCAACCCCATGGGGCTCAAGCGCGGCATCGACAAAGCGGTGGACGCGGTGGTCGACGACCTCAAGCGGATGTCCAAGTCCACCAAGGACAAGAAGGAGATCGCGCAGGTCGCCACCATCGCCTCCAACAACGACAAGACCATCGGCAGCCTGATCGCCGAGGC
>DATIWG010000115.1:0-1446 GCA_035519555.1 Nitrosotalea sp.
GGGCGGACGATCAGTTTGAGGCCGTCCGCTCGCACCGGTCCGCGTCCCGGGAGCCGTAGCGGGCGTAGCGGAAGTGCTGGCGGCGGGCCCGCGCCCGGGCAGCGTTCGTGACCGTCTCCCACCGCGCCCGGCGGATCGCGCCGTGGAAGTTCAGGGCGCCTGCCGTCCGGTAGGCAGCGCGCAGCCGCGCCATCCAGCGGGCGTTTCGGAGGGCCCAGCGCTGGCCGGCGCGTTTCATCCGGGTCTGGAGGACGTGCCGGTGCGCGCTCTCGACCGCGCCGCTGCCGATGGGCAGCCGGTCCTCCCGGTACAGCCGGTACTTCATCCGGTTCGCGTTGGCGCGGTAGTAGCGCACCAGGTTCTCCACCGCCTCGAGCGCCTCACGTTGCCCGCGCCCCCGAGGGACGAGCGGTACGCAGTCCATGACCTCGGAGATCACCGCCTCGGGGTCGCCCGCAGCGAGGAGCGCCTCGGCCCGGCGCTGCCAGACCGGAATCCACGGGCTCTCGTCGCCGAGCAGCGCCTTCCCGCAGTCCACCGCGTGCTCGACGGCGTGGTGCCAGTCGAGGATCTGAACCGCGTCCGGGCAGAGCTGGTCGGCGAGGGTCCAGTTGCACACCGCGCCGTCGCCGAGCCAGACCACCTTCCCCACGTCGTCGATGTTCTCGACCTCGAGTGCCTCTTCCAGCACCGGCGCGAACTCGCCGAGCCCATTCACCACCGCGACGAAGCGCTGGCTCTTCGGGATCGGCGCGTTCGCCGCTGCGTCGTGGCGGTACAGCACACCGACCTTCGCCTCCTTCCATGGCTCCTCGCCGCGAATCGGCAACATGCTCCCGTCCACCTCGACCACCAGCACCTCGGCCGCCTCCGCGCGGGGTTTCAAGGCCTCCTGGAGCCGGCCCTGGTCCGCCAACTCGCACTGCTCGCCCACCCGCGCAGCGACGCGCCGGAAAAGGTTCTCCGAGATGGGCTCGCGGTAGTGCAGGCTCCATCGCGCTGCGCACTCGCCGTAGACGTCGTTCACGGCGAAGTCGAGCACCCGCTTCTCCATCTCGCTCGTCAGCTCGCCCTCCTCGGGAAGCCCGAGCAGGCGGTCCACCGGGTAGAAGCCGTACTGGCACGCTTCGCAGTAGTGGTAGTTGCGCTTGAACGTGACCGGGCCGGCGAGGCTCTTCACCGTCCGCTCGCGGTCGCGCGCCTTCACCGGGATCCGCTTGCCGCACTTCGGGCACGCCTTCCCGGTCGGCCTCTCCGGTTTCATGCGCGAGAGCATCGCAGCGACGGGAGGCGGCGCCGCGTCGCGCCTCACCATCTCCTCCGCCGCGAGCTCTATCTCGGACATCGTCATGCCATCGTGGAACTTCTCGTCGGCGAGCCGCTCCCCGAGCTCGGCGAGGAGTTCCGCCTTCGAGAACTGCTTCAGCGCGCGCTTTCGGGCCATGG